>JAYWCI010000340.1:0-10179 GCA_043780895.1 Kofleriaceae bacterium
TCGGCGTTCTCGGCACGGAGCGATGCGTTCTCCGTCTCCAGCGCTTCGACTCGCGCGAGCAGCATCTCGACCTGGCGCTCCAGGCGGTCGATGCGCACCAGGGTTCATTACGTTGCTCGCAAGAGAGTTGGGCTATTCGACCCTTCTCGACGAGGCATCGACCGCGCGATCGAGCACTTGCGGCGACCCTCGCCCGCGCGATCCCAAGTTGATCGGTCTCGAAACATCGGGTCTTCGTCGAGGAATCTCCATCACTTGGAGAGATCCGTAATGAACCCTGGCGCACGTCGGTCGAACTCACCCAATCGTTAGATCATGCCGATCGTCCGGAGTCGATCCCCACCGCGCGTGCGGAGAGATCCGGACTCCACCCCGTGAACGGGTACTACCTATCGACCACAGCCCGCCCGGGTTGCGCGTCGTCAGTCTACATCTATTGACGTGGCGCTCGGTACATCAGAGGGGTCTCGGATGGGACGAATCGTCGTACACGATCCTGTTCGCGCGCCCAGGCGAGGCGATCTCGAAACTCGAAGAGGGTTGCGAGCCGTCGACTGCGTTCGTCGAAGCGGATCGCGAGATGGATCGCGATCGCCGTACACCCGAGCGCCGTGACGAGCAGTAACGTCGGATGGCGGTGGCTCTCCCATGCGTGTTTGTTCATCCCAATTTGCTCGGCGAGGGTCACGAGCGTGCAAGCGGTGCACAGCATCGCGACGAGGCAAAGCATGATCAGCGGGACGACTTCGTCATACTTCGAGAAGTACATCGCCGCGAGGAAGAGGACCGCGAGAAGTACCGTCGTAAACGCCGCCGCTAGGCTTACCACCGACAAGACCGGCATGGCTGGATCGTGAAGTGCCGGCGCGGTGAAGTCGGCCGCAAAGAACGCGAGCGTCATGCTCGAGACGAGCAAAAGGAACATTCCGCGCCAGGGCATGTGACCGGTTGGATCTCGCATGACGGCGATATCGGTCACACTGCTTGGCGGTTGCGTAGAAACTTTCTATAGGGCTATTCATAGGATGAGCAACCGGAGCGGCGGAGGGCCGATAGCGTGACCATGCGAACAATCGTTCTTATTTTTGCCATCGGCGTCGTGGGATGCACCAAGACCAACCCGAACGTCTGCTGTACGGACGCCGCAGACTGCAGCTCCGCAGGAATTCCGAGCGTCCAGATGTGCAGCAACGGGATCGCGTGCCTCAGTCACCAATGCATCGCGGAGACGTGCTCTGCGTCGAGCGAATGCACTGCCGAGGCGCCGTACTGCTTCTCGGGAACGGGTTTGTGTGCGGGCACATGCTCGCAAGACATCGAATGTCCGGGCGCTTCGCAAAGCGCGGTCGATGTTCACTGCGTGGGGGGCGCATGCGTCGAGTGTCGCGCAGACGTCGCAACCGACTGCAGCGGGACAGCACCGATCTGCGACTCTGGGTCGTGCCGTGGCTGCAAGGAGCACGACGAATGTGCATCCGGTGCCTGTGGCCCAGATGGAACATGCGTCGACCAATCGCTGATCGAATATGTCTCGAAGGCGGGTGCGAGTGGTGGCGACTGCTCTTACGTGAGCCCCTGCAACAATCTCACGTTGGCGCTTTCAATCAACCGCGCTTACATCGTGATCGATGCAGGCACCTACCAGGGGAACGCGACGTACTCCCTGATCGCAAGTCGCTACTTCATCGGGCGCGGCTCTCCGATCATTACGGCGACCGCAAAAGGTCCGATCTTCACGGTACAAGGGAACGTGGACGTTCACTTCGCACACCTGCAAATCTCCGGAGCCACCGACACCACGGCTGGCGCCCACGACGGTGATGGCATCCTGTGCCCGAACTCGACTTCGGGGACGACGATCGACCTGGATGATGTGTCGCTTTACTCGAACTCGGGCAACGGCATGCAATCGCGCGCCTGCCCGATCACTGTGCGGCGTAGCAGATTTCGCTCGAACGTCAGTGACGGCGTCTTTTGTCAGAGCAACGCAACGGTTGACCGCAGCGAATTTTCGAACAACGGATATGACGGCTTGGATTTCGACGGTGCAGTACTAAAAGCCTCGAACGTCTTCGCGTTCCACAATGCCCACGATGGTATCGAATACAACAGTGACAGCGCAGGCAGCGCGATCGAGTTCTGCACGACGGTCGACAACACCATCTACGGAATCGCTGCCTATCAGGCAACATTCGGGGCTCACACGGTCGGCATCAGCAACAATCTCGTCGCGAGGAACGGCTCAGCGCCTGTCGATTGCGGTTCGGCTAACCCGAATGGATGTATCTACGGCGGAAATATCGCGATGATGGGCTCGGATATTTCGGCGTTTCACTTCAAGTCCCCAGATGCACAGCCGTACGACTATCACCTCGCCTCTGGAAGCAGCGCGATCGACGCGGCGGTTACCGCGACCCTCGATCACGACTTCGACGGCGACGCGCGACCCAAGGGCGCCGGCCGCGACGTCGGCGCCGACGAAGCGCAATAGACGCAACCGAGAAGGTGGAGGGCCGATAGCGTGAGCATGCGAAGCATTGTTTTGATGATGGCGTTCAGCGCGTTTGGCTGCACGAAACACAACCCGGACTCGTGCTGCTCGTCGCAACAACAGTGCGACACGCTGGGCATTGGTGGTGTCACGGGATGCATTCAAGGAAAGACCTGCGACGGGACTGGTACGTGCGTGGCCGCCCAATGTTCGACCTCTGCCGACTGCAGGTCGCCAGATCAGCCGGTCTGCGAGAACCAGCTCTGCGTGGCCAAGTGCTCCGTTGATGATCAGTGTTTGAGCGATCGTCCATATTGCGCGACGGACGGCGTTTGCGATGCCTGTCTGACGGACGCACAGTGCAATGGGAATACTCCCGTTTGCGATGGTTCGACGCACACGTGCCGGGGCTGTGATGAAGACTCCGAATGTCCGAGCGGTGTGTGCCTAGACAACGAGCACGTGTGCGCTGAGGACGCAGCGATCGTCTGGGTCGCGCCGACGGGAGCTGATGTCGGCACATGTACCAAGGACGCCCGGTGCGCGACGTTCGGCTTCGCACTGAGCAAGACCAGCATCGCGAGGAACGTGATCCGTGTCGATGGAACCACCGTCGACTTCGGCGCGACCACCAATTCTCTCGTGGCAAAAACGCTCTACGTCGACACCGGCACCACTCATCTCTCGCGGGCTGGCACCGTCTTCGACGTCGGCAACAGTGCATCGTTGTCGCTCTCGGGACTTCTCACGGTCGGCGACAACGCAGCGTCGGCAATCAAGGTCGAAACAGGTGGCGTCCTACACGTCTCGCGTGTGACCTTTGGTGAAGTCACCGCGAGTACGGACGGAGCGATCGTCGTGACAGGCGGCGTTGTCACCCTTGACCGCGTGAAGGTCACGGCAACCAGAAACGGAAACGGAAACGGTCTTGGGTGTTCCGGTGGTGGCGTCGTTAGCGCGACGTCGTCGACGTTCAAGGAAGTCACCGTTCTCACGAGCGCCTGCGAGTTACATCTGAGCGGCAACTCGTTCCAGGCTCAGGCGGGCTCGCTGTCCGTTCAAGGCGGCACCGTCACGATCGAGAACAACGTCTTCGCGACGACGTACAATTATCAAGACTCCGCGCAGGTGGGATCGACGGCTCCCGGAAGCTACGTACGCTTCAATACATGGGTCGACACGTCGTCGCTCAGCCTGGGAGGTAACGGTCTCACCTGCATCGGTACGCTTGACGTCTCGAACAACATCTTTGCGTTCGGACCCAACGGCGCACCTGGATGCGCGACGAGCTTCTCGCTCTTCGACACAACACAGACTGGCTCGTCGCCCGGGACCGGGGACATCGTTGGCAGCAGCTCGACATTCTTCATCGATGAAGCCAACGGCGACTTCCATCTGGCTGCTGGTAGCCCCGCAAGAGGCGCCGGGAATCCGGCGTCCACGACAACTGTCGATCATGATGGCAATCAGCGACCCAATCCCGCCGGCACGCCGCCCGATATCGGCGCGTACGAAGCGCCGTAACTACTCCAGGCGTTCGCGGCACGGAAAGTCGCAGCTCTTGCGATGCGTGCAGTCGTATGCGCAGCCCGCGGCGAGTGCGAACAGCGTGAGGATCTCGTCCGACGGATCGGTGGGAACGGCCTTGCGCGCCGCGCGGGCGGCGTCGATCAAGGCGGTCGCATCGGTCGCGTATGGCGTCTCGACGAAGCCGAGCCGGAACAGCGTGTCGCGCACGATCCGGTGAGGCGTGACCGTGAAGTCGGCGAGATCGTCGTAGCGGATCACGCCGAGGCGCGCGAGCATGTCGAGGATCCAGAACAGCTCGGTCTTGAAGAGGCCGCGACCGAGGGCGGCGTCGAGTGAGGCGAAGACGTCGGCAGCAGAGGCGCGACCATCGAGGCTCGCGGCGAGTTCGGGGACCTCGGCGCAGCGACGAGCGGCGAGCGACGCGAGCATGAGGGCGCGCGCATCGACTTGCGATGGCAGGGTTTCGGGGACCGTGCCCTGGTAGAGGTCGGCGAGGACGTTCGCCTTGTCGAGGGCGGTGTAGGAGGCGATGACTCCAGCGCGATCGCGATCGAGGCGGAACGCGAGCGCGGCAGCGACCGCGATGCGATAGAGGACTTCGTCGGCGCCTTCGACCCACTGTTCGGCATCGAGGCCGAAGTCGGAGGGTTGGTAGGTGGCGGGGTCGAGGTTTAGCTCGGACCACCACGCGCCGATGCGGGCGGTGGTCTCGGCGAGGACGTCGTCGGCGAAGCCGGACGCGAAGCGAGAGGTTGGCACCGGGCGCTCGCGATTGCGCGGCGTGGGCACGCCTTCGGGGTCGAGGTGACGCAGCGGCGCGGGGAGCGGTGATCCGGAGGGTGCCGCACCGGCGGCGACAGGGATCGAGGTGTCGCCCGCGACGACTTCGGTGGGGGCGGCCGCGGTGGCATCGTCATCGAGCACGATCGGGACGATCGGATCGGGTTCGGGCTTGTCTTCGGAGACGTAGTCCTCGAGATCGAGCGCGGCGGCGAGCGTGGAGTAGCGCTCGAACCGCGGGCCGGAGGCGACCGCGACGCCGAGCGGGCGAAGAAGGCCGCAGGCGAGCGCGATCTGGATCCAGACCTCGAGCGCGGGGCGAGAGAGCAGCTTGTAGTCGTACGCGGCCGAGTTGAGGTGTTTGTAGATTTCGTCTTTGTGGTACGCGCGCTGCGAGATGAGGTCGACGATCGTCTTGGCGAGGACCGGGTTGAGATACCAGACGCGATCGAGGACGGCGGTCGCTTGATCCTCGTCGCTTGCAGCGGCAGCGAGCGCGACCATGAAGGACGAAGGCGTGATCGCGGAGCCGCTGACGCCGAGGAAGCGCAGGATCGGGATGGGCTGTTCGCGGTTCCAGAGCTTCGCGGAGCGCAGGCGGCTGCGGAGCTCTTTGAAGGATTCGCCCTTCGGGGGCGTCTCCTTCGCCACGCGGACGAGCGCCGCGAGCGCACCGCGTTGGTCGTTTCCAATCGGCGGGAACTCGACGACCTGAGGCATGCGCCCAACGGTAACACCGCGTGTTGTGTGTCGCGAGGTGGCGTGGTGGAGTTGTGAAGATGTTGGTGCTCGTCGTGTTGCTCGGCGGGTTAATGTTTCCAGGGTTCGGACAGGCGGTCGCCGGCCGTAACCGATGGGCGATGTGCTGGGCGGTCGCGGTGCCGCTGCTGCACGGCCTGGCGGTGGCAGTGTCGCCATGGTGCTTCTACGCGTCGTTCGTCGCGCGCGTCGTCGGTGCGTTTCACGGTGGCTGGTCGCTCGGCGGGAGCAGGAAGGCCGCGTGGATCGCGCCGCTGCCGCTGGGCTTGCCCGTGTTCGCGATCGTCGCGATCGTGGTGATTCGCGTATTCATCCTGCAGGGGTTCAGCGTGCCGACGAGCTCGATGGTGCCAGCCATGAATGTCGGCGATCGCGTCTTCGCGACGAACCGCGGCAGCGTCGGTCCGGGCGACATCGTGTTCTTTCACTATCCGTGCGACACGCAGCGCGAATACACCAAGCGGATCGTCGCGGTCGGCGGCGACACGGTGGAGGTGCGCTGTGCCGTCGTCTACGTCAACGGCAAGGCCATACCGGCGACGCTCGTGCCCGGCCCGTGCAGCTATCACGACTACGAAGCAGTCGGCGGCCGGTGGTTCGATCGCGAATGTTCGGAGTTTCGCGAAGAGCTCGCCGGTCACACGTACAGCGTGTATGGCGCGCCCGACCGCATCGCGCACCTGACGACCGGGCAAGACGACGCGCGCGACTTTCCGAGCCTCGGCATCAACGTGCCGCCGAACTGCGGCAACGCGAGTGACTTCTCGGAGACCAAGACATCAACGCTGGCGGGGACGATCGTCGCGACGCAACCGACGCAACCCGGTGCTTGCGCGCAGCAACTCCACTATGTCGTTCCGGCCGACGCGTACTTCGTGATGGGCGACAACCGCGCGAACTCGAGCGACTCGCGAGTCTGGGGCTCGGTCCCGAAGGACGCGATCATCGGGCGCGCCGTCAGCGTGTGGCTGGCGAAGGGACCGAACGGCTACGACTGGTCGCGGGTGAAGATGCTGCCTTAGAGCGGGCGCGACCACACGAGGTGGTGGTCGTCGAACGCGTGCTGCCAGTCCCCGCCCCACTCCCACCCGAGCTCGTCGATCGCCGCGATGACCGGGCCCGGCCGCACGAACATGCCGGGCCGGATCACGCGACGATCCGCGAACGCCGCACCCTCGGGGGGCGCGATCCGATCGGGCTTGCGCCACGGATTCTCGACAGGATTGATATCGATCGCGAGGCCGCGCGCGTGTTGCGACAGGATGGTCGTGCCGGCGACGACACGAAAGTTGAACGCCGAGGTGTTGTCCGCGCTCATCGAGCGATCGTCGTCGGCTTCGTACGCATCGACGAGCTTCATCTGGCGGATCGGAAAGCCGAGCGCGTAGAGCCGACGAAAGAGCTCGATCGCACGCTCAGCGATCGCGGCCGCGACGACGAGCTCTCCCGTCGCGACACCACCCTCGAACGTGACGTGCGCGAGCCGGAGATACGCGAGCTCGGGAAAGCGCGGGCACCGCGGGTCGGCGCGCCACGAGTGGGTGAGCCGCGCGGCTATTTCGTCCGAGACCGCGAGCGCTTCACCACGAAACGGCGCGGCGGGTGGCGCGAGCAGCGCCGTCATCTAGGGTGTCGCGGGATCCACAGCTGCCGGCTGCGGTGCTGCGGGCTTCGCGATCGCAGGCGAGACGCCTGGCGGCACGACCGCAGGCGTCGGAATCGCAGGCTTCGGCGTTGCCGGACCCGTTGCTGGTTGAGCGCCGATCGGCGCCTTGGCCTGCTGGGCGGCGACCCACGGCGCGAGTACGGGCATCCGCGCGAGCGTCGCGCTGCGTCGCATCGCGAACACGGCGGACGGATTTTGCGGATGCGAAGTCGCGAACTTGTCGTACTCGCCGCGGGCCTTGCCCCACTGGCCGACGCGATCGAGCGCCGACGCGAGCTGGAACCTCGCATCTTCATCGCTGGTATCCGAGCCGACGGCGGCCTCGAGATGCGTCACCGCTTTGTCGACATCGTTCGCGTGGAGCTGCGCCATGCCGATCTGATAGTGAATCTCGCCGGCCCGCGGTGCCGCACCCGAGAGGTTCAGCGCGCCCTCGAGGGTCACGACGACCTCGCCGAACTTGCCGGCCTTGGCCAGATTCGCGGCAGCCTTGAGCGCGGCATCGACCTGCATCATCTCGGCTTGCTTCGCGCGCGCCGCGAGGACCTCGTGCTCGAACCGCGACAGCGGCGCGGCCTTGAGCTCGTTGATCCGCTTCATGGCATCGTCGCGCTTGCCGGCTTCGAGTTGCTGCCAGGCGTCCCACGCCTTGCCATCCGCGGCATCGCGCGCCGAGAGCTTCGCGTTCGCTTCGTCCGCGCGCCGGACCGCCGCGTCGCGATCGGTGGCGGCACGATCGCGCGCGCTCACGACCTCGCGCACGCGGCTCTGATAGACGAAGTAGAACGCGCCGCAGCAGAGCAGCGTGAACATGAGATAGGCGACGAACGAGTTCACGTCGAGCCACTTGGCCCGCTTGCGCTGCTGGTCGACCAGCCCCGCGATCGAGTCCGCGAGCTGCTGGACCTGCGCCGAGGTCTTGCGGGTCTGGGTGCCCTGGTCGTCGAGCTTGCGCCGTAGCGCGTCGAGGAGCGCCCAGCCGTCGGTATCGCCCGGGCCCTGGTCAGGCTCGGCGTCGTCGGTCTGGGGGCGGGGCGCCGTGCTCATCTGCCGCCTTCGTGCCCCGAATCGGGGGTCAAATCAAGCAGCCTGCGGGCAAGCCTAAAATCTATCGGGGGAACCCCGCGTTGAGCATTCGAGGGCGATGGGGTATGGTGCGCCCGGCCCGGGTCCGACCTGTGCTCCACGCATGACACTCCTCTACGATTGGTTGAAGAAGGCCGCGAAGGCTCAAGGCAACAACAAGGCTGTCGTTTACCGCGACAATTACTTGTCGTGGCGCGGCTTGCTCCATCGTGTGGATCGCCGCGCGCAGGAGTTCAACAGCATGGGCATCAAGAAGGGTGCCTGGGTCGGGCTGATGCTCGGCAACGTCCCTGATTTCGTGATCCTCGCGCTCGCGCTCTCGAAGCTCGATGCCGCGATCGTTCCGATCGATCCGACCACCGGGGGTCGCGAGCTCGAGCTGATCCTCGCGGCCGCACCGCTGCGCGCGCTCGTCACGCGACCGCGTGGCAGCGAAGGCTCGATCAGCGCGAACGGCACGAGCGCGCCGGTGCCGCCGAGCACGCTGCCCCGCTCGCGCGTCCAGCGCCCGACGACGCCCCCCAAGGCCGGGGATCCGCCGCTGCCGCCCCCGAACGCCGATGCCGCGGAAGTGCGCCGCCGCCTCCAGGGCACGCTGCTCACCTGCGCCGTCTACAAGCGCGAACCGCCCAAGCACGGCGTCGATCCGATCGCGGTCCTCTTCACCGCCGATTCGCTCGGTGATCCGAAGGGCGTCTTGCGCACCGACAAGAACACGCTCGCCTCGGTCGATCACGTCGTGACCGCGCTCGCCATGACCGACAAGACCAAGGTCCTCGTCGCGGTGCCGCTGTTCCACGCCTACGGTTGGGACCTCGGCTTCATGCCGACGCTCAAGCTCGGCGCCACGATGTTCCTCGAGGAAGAAGTCTCGGCTCGCCGGATCGGCAAGCTGATGCGCGAGCACGATATCGACATCCTCCCGGGCACGCCCGCGCTGTACGCCGAGCTCGCGAAGCTGCCGACCGCGAAGAAGGTCGAGCTCAAAGATCCGCGCTATCTCGCGGCCGGTTCTCGCCTCGATCAAGCAGTCGCCGATTCGTTCCTCGCGGAGTACGGCGTCAAGATCCAGTCTTGCTACCACTCGACCGAGGCCGGCGCCGTCGCGCTCGACGACACCGGTAAATATCCGACCACAGTCGGTAAGCCGCTCGGTGGCGTCGAAGTGAAGATCGTCGGTGCCGATGGCAAGCCCGCCAAAGAAGGCATCATTTGCGTCAAGTCGAAGACGCTGTCGCCGAAATCGATCGGCCCGTTCGATGCCGAGAGCCCGCCGATCACGACCCGCGCGTCCGGCATGCCCGCGATCGGTGCGACCGACAAGGGTGGCTGGTTGCGCACCGGCGACCTCGGCAAGATGGACAAGAACGGCCGCCTCGTGATCACCGGTCGCGAAGACGACGTGGTGAAGGTCGATGGCAAGCGCGTCGCGCTCGGCGAGGTCGAGGGCTGCCTCGAGTCCTTCCCGAAGATCAAGGCCGCGCAGGCGACCGTGATCACCGATCCGATGGCGGGTGCGATGGTCGTGGCGCGCGTCGTGATGAAGACGAAGTGCGGCGCCGAAGAGATCATCGACCACTGCGCGCGCAACCTTGCTCCGTACAAGGTCCCGCGTCGCATCGAGTTCTGCGAAACGATCTAGTTGATCACGACGAGCTCGCCGGCATCGTGCCCGCAGAAGCGCGCGTTGAGATCGTACTTCGTGGCGCACACCGGGCAGATCCGGGCGACCACGCCCGCCGGCTCGGTGTAGTTCTTTGCGCGCCGCGGGCGCGTGGCGTTGTAGACGGGGAACGGCACGAGCTCGTTGCCATCGTGCGGACAGCTCCGTAGTCCTGGCTCGTACGCGCGGCGGCACGCCATGCAC
>JAYWCI010000341.1:0-5246 GCA_043780895.1 Kofleriaceae bacterium
GCGATCCTCAAGCTTCACGTGCTGCCCGGCAAGGTGATGGCCGCCGACGTTGCGGGCAAGAAGCTGTCGCCGACGTCGGTTCAAGGTGAGGCGCTTCACGTCGACGGCACCTCGGGCGTCACGGTCAACGGCGCGAAGGTCGTCGCTGCCGACGTCGCCTGCACGAACGGGGTGATCCACGTGATCGACACCGTGATCCTGCCGAAGGGTTAGTTAGCTCGATCCCGCGACAGCAGTGCGTTCCCTCTCACCAGGGAATGCTCAGGCCGTGGTGGTCGAAGAAATTACCGTTATCGACCGCGCGAAGCCCGTCGATCACCCGCAGGAGCCGATCGGCTGCAACCGCCGGAGTCTGGACATCGAGTCCAGACTTTCCGAACTTCGAGGACAGCCGGGTCTCGACCGTTCCCGGATGCAGGGCGACGCAGATCGCTTGACGATGTCGTCGATGCAGCTCGATCGCGGCCGTCCGCACGAGCTGATTCAACGCCGCTTTCGAGGCCCGGTATCCGTACCAGCCGCCCAGCCGATTGTCGCCGATGCTGCCAACTCGAGCCGACAGCGTCGCGAACACCGCCTTGCCCTCGACGGGCAGGAGCGGCAAGTAGTGCTTCATCAGCAAGGCCGGTCCGATCGCATTGATCGCGAAGGCCTCCGCGAGCAGGCTCGCGTCGAGGTGCTGCCAGCTCTTCTCCGGTTGTAGCGCGCCTGCGTGGAGCACCCCGGTTGCAGCGACGATCAGGCGCGGCGTGCCCAGCGTGGCGAGGTGCGCCGCGCTCGCCGCGATCGTGGCCTCGTCGCGCAGGTCGAGGATCGGCCGCGACAGGCCGATGATCGCCGCGAAACTCGAGCACTCGGTCAGCGCATCGACGAGCGCCGCGCCGATCCCACCAGAGGCGCCGATGACCACGGCAATACCGCCAGGCGGGAACGATGTCAGCTCGGGCCTCACGTCAGCTCAGCCCACGCGACGTCAGCTCGGTGACCTCTTGCTTGGTGAGTTTCTGTTTCTCCAACGACAGCACCTCGAGGTTGGTGCCGCGGATCGCATAGAACGAGACCAGGGGCGTGAACTCGAAGATCTTCGTGGCGAAGGAAATGAACTTTTCAAGGTTCGCGTCGACGCAACTCACGAACCCGCGGTGCCAGAACCAGCTGTTCACGTGGGCGCGAACGAGTGCGATCCAGGTCTTCTGGTGCGCGCGCAGCAGCCTCTGCTCGCGCTCCGCGAGGCGCTCGAGTGCGACCACATCGCCGGGCTTGGAGCGTGTTCGCGAGCCTGCCGCGTGATTGCGCGGAAGGGGACCGCGCGCACCGACCATCGTGCCGCGCGTGCATTGGATCTGGATGAGCCCTCCTCGCGCATCGTCGCGCTCGAGCAGCCAATCCGCATACACCAAGCGCGGGTCGTCGTCGTCCGGGCTCGCGTGAATCGCCGCGCGCAGCTCGGTCTCCTCGATGTCAAGGCGTGTCCCGTGAGGCATTTCCGAGACCGATGGTAGCGCGACAGGAAGCCGATGATCCGGCCGAACTTCACACGAAGCATTCGTGCTGGGGTAAGGCCAAGCCAAGCCTTGTAGTTCGCCGTCGTCGCGCTAATCGGGAAGCCGCCCCCGAACGGGCGCTCGCGATGGACGGTCAGCGCACGCGCGCGACGCAGCGCTCGGGCGCGGTGGTGATCACGCTCTCGATCGGCGTGCCGTCGTCGCCGCTGACCTGGACATGCGCCCACCCCCACGCCTGCGCGATGTTCGGCATCGCAGTGCCGGCGGCGATCGCGATCGATCCGAGCGCACGATCGGGAGGTGGACTTTGGTAGTGCGTCTCGGCATCGGTGAGGACGATCAGCGCGCACCACGGGCGGAGCCGCCCTTGCGCGTCGCTCTTGCGCGGCGTGTAGCGCCAAGGCAGGTCGGGCTGCGCGACCTCGACGAGTGGAAAGTAGTTGGCTTCTGCGTCGAGCGTGCCGGCCGGCGGCCATACGCGCGCGATCGCGCGCGGATCGAACGCGACGATATCGCCCGGGCCGACAAGATCGAGCGTCGTCGTCGCGACCTGCGCACCGTTGTTGAACTCGATCGACACGGGCAACGACGCGCGTGCCGCGCCCGGATCATTGTCGGCGACGCTGATCTGGGCGGCGGCTCCACGATGGAGCCACGAGACGAAGCGATAGGCGGCGTTGGTCTGGGGCATGCGACGAGCTCGTGGGTCGGGACGACGATGACGCGGCCGATCTCCTCGGGATGGGCGGCGAGGAGGGCGAGCTCGGCGATACCGCGCGGTCCTGGTGCGACGATGTCGCTGCGTACCGTTAGATCCTCCGCGGAAGCGATCGCGAACGCTTCCTCGGGAAGGCCGCCGAGCGCAACGAGCTGCGCGCCGCGATCGAGAGTGCCGAGCTGGCCGGAGAGGAGCTGGACGTGCAAGGTCGGGCGGTAACGAACCGGCGGCGGTGGTGTAGTCGGCGCGATCGTGACGGTCTCGTATTCGAGCTGGACGACGAGCTCGCTGCCGGCGAGCATGGCGTTGGATCCGAGGGAGACGCCTGCGTCCATGAGCTCGAAGCCGTCGCGCGACAGACGATCATCGCGTTCGCGTCGTGGATCAATACGTAGTGCATGCCGTTTGGCAGAGCGCGCCGCTGCACAGTTGCAGTTGTCGAGCTTGGCGGAGCTGAATGCACGCACGACAAAGCGGCAAGAAGCGCGAGCAGCAGCCCCAGCCGTTACCCCGGCCACGGTGATTGCCGTGCTGGACCGGACAAAGTAAACGACGACCTACCCGCCATGTCCCGCAAAGCATCGAGCAATACGCGGGAGGAAGGCTTTCATTCCACGCCTAGGATAACCACGACGGGAACGTTGCGTGAAGAGCGGCTTCGAGTCGGCGCGCAGCGGCTCCATACGTCGTGTCGAGGATGAAGCACAGCCATCGGTTGTCATCGGCCTGCACGCCTCCGGAGCGATCGTCGAGGGCGCAGGCGGCAGGTCATGTGGCCACGCCATCTCAGATGGGCTGCGCTTCTTTACACTCGACGGAAATCGATTTTATGTCCGCGTCGATAGGCTCTACCGCGGTGAGCGCAGCATCGCTGCAATCGCGACATGCAGCGATCATCTCGTGGATCCGAAGAAGTGACCTTCGCGCGAGACAGCCGAGCACCGCTATTCTAGCCCTACCTTCGCAGAACCGGGTGGTTCGGCTGTTAGTAGGCTGCGGCCATCGCGACCGGCGGCCGGACGCGCTAACTGAGCATGGCGCGCAGTCAGGGTTTAAGTCGGCGCTGAGCGACGCGCCCCCGTGCTACGTGCCTCAACCCGATTCCGCGCCGTCACGGTTCAACGAAGCCGAGGGCCAGTTCGTGGTGCACGTGCACCCGTGCCCGGCCGACGCTGGCGAACCCGATGCGCGCCCGTAACGAAACCGAGGTCAACGTCGATCGAGCTATACATTCACAGCACGACCGGCCCGGGTCACTAACTCAGCTTCGTCGCGGCGAGCTCGAGCGCGGTCGCCATCGCGGCCGCATCGCCGAAGCGCTCCGCAGGATCCTTCAGCAGCGCGCGATCGAGCACCTCTTCGATCGCCTGCGGCAGGCTCGGATCGATCTCGCGTAACTTCGGCGGCTCGACATTGATGTGGAGATCGATCAGATCGAAATCATCCACCGCGACGAATGGCGGCCGGCCGGTCAGCATCTCGAAGATGATCGTGCCCATCGCGTAGAGATCCGCGCGCGGGCCGGCTTCTTCACCGCGCAGGCGCTCCGGCGCGATGTACGTGAGGCTGCCGACGACCGTGCCTTGCAGCGTGAGCTTCGCGCTGCCCTCGAACGTCGCGAAGCCGAAATCGATCAGCACGACGCGATCGATCGGACCCTCGGAGGGCTCGAGCATGATGTTCGCGGGCTTGAGATCGCGGTGCAGGACGCCCGCGGCATGGACCGCGGCGAGCCCGTTGAGCGCTTGCCAGCCGTAGCTCGCGGCGCGGCGGGCCGAGAGCTGGCCCTCGGCCTTGACCACGCCGCGCAGGGTCTTGCCGCGAAGGAGCTCCACGGCGAGATAGGGCTCGTGCTTGTCGGTGATCCCGGAATCGAGGAGGGCGGCGATGTTGCGGTGGCGGAGCTTGGCCTGGACCGCGCCCTCGCGCTCGAACCGGGCGAGCGAGACCGCGTCACCCACATGGGTAAACCGCATGATCTTCAGCGCGACGTAGGCCTGCGTCTCGAAGTCGAGCGCGCGGTAGACCTCGGCGCTCGCCCCGCGGCCGATCATCTCGTCGACCCGGAACCGCTCGCCGATGATCTGGCCGATACGGTTCACGCGCTCTGCGGACACGCCGAGAGCGTAACACCAGTGGTATACGAGAGGCGTGCCGACCGGCCCCCGCCACCTCGTCAGCATCGCGGATCTCGATGCCACCGAGATCGTAAAGATCCTCGATCACGGTGACCGCTACTGGGCGCTCGCCGACGAGCCGATCAAGAAGCTGACCTCCCTGCGCGGTCGCACCGTGATGATCGTGATGTTCGAGAACTCGACTCGAACCCGAACCTCGTTCGAGCTCGCGGCCAAGCGCCTCTCGGCCGAGGCGATCAACATCTCGGCCTCGGCGTCCTCGACGTCGAAGGGCGAGAGCCTGCTCGATACCGGGCGCAACCTCGAGGCGATGCATCCCGATTGCGTGGTCGTGCGCCACGCGTACGGCGGTGCCGCCGCGCTGCTCGCGCGGACCGCGCGCTGCGCGATCATCAATGCCGGCGATGGCCAGCACGAGCACCCCACGCAGGCGCTGCTCGATGCCGCCACGATCCGTCGCCACAAGGGGCCGATCGAGGGCCTCGAGGTCGCGATCGTCGGCGATATCTCGCACTCGCGCGTCGCGCGCTCGAACATCCTGTGCCTCGCGAAGCTCGGGGCGCGGATCCGCGTCGTCGCGCCGTGGACGCTGATCCCGCGCGGCATCGAGCTGATCGGTGGCGACGTCACGCGCGAGCGCGTCACGATCTGCCCGCGCCTCGAAGATGGCCTCGAGGGCGCCGATGTCGTGATGATGCTGCGCGTCCAGCACGAGCGGTTCGCGGGCGAGGCGCCGCGGTTCCCGAACACGCGCGAGCTGTCGCGCACGTTCGGCCTCTCGGAGCGCACGCTCGCGTACGCGAAGCCGGATGCGATCGTGATGCACCCCGGCCCGATCAATCGCGGCGTCGAAGTGTCGCCGCAAGTCGCCGATGGGCCGCGCGC
>JAYWCI010000342.1:0-11273 GCA_043780895.1 Kofleriaceae bacterium
CGTTCAAGGTGCTCGCCCACATCCCCGACATCGCAGGCGCGATGCGCGAGATGGCGCGCGTGGTCAAGCCGGGTGGCTACGTGATCGCGGAGTTCTACAACGCGCGCTCGATCCGCCGGCTGGTCAAGGCGCTCAAGCCGCCCACCGCGGTCTCGGCCAAGACCCACGACGAGCACGTCTACACCCGCTATGACGACGCGACCGCGATTCGCAGCTACCTGCCCGCCGGTCTCGAGTGGATCGCGACGCGCGGCATCCGCGTGATCACGCCGGTCGCCGCGGTCCTGCGCGTGCCTCTCGTCGGCGCCGCCGTGCGCTGGGCCGAGCACAAGCTCGCCGATGCGCCGGTCGCGCGGGATCACGGCGGCTTTCTCGTGGCGATCTGTCGCAAGTCGTGACCGCCAAGCGCGGCATCCTGATCGCGTGCGCGATCGCGGGGGTCGCGCTCGTGATCGCCTGGTTGCTGCGGTTCGGCACCGACGACTCGTACATCACGTATGTCTACGCGCGCGAGCTCGTGCGCGGCAACGGCCTGACCTGGTTCGGCACGCACATCGAGGGCTACACGAACTTTCTGTGGGCGCTGTGGTCGGCGCTCGGCCTCGCGCTCGGTCGCGATCCGTTGGTCTGGGCCTGGGGCGCGAGCCTCGCCGCGCTGATCGCGACGATCATCACCACCTATCGGATCGCGGCACTCCGCACGAGCACAGCGACCGGGCTCGTTGCCGCAGCGATCCTCGCGACCAACTTCACGTTCCTCGCGTTCGGGACGAGCGGGCTCGAGTCGATGCTACAGACCGCGCTGCTCGCAGCGGCGTGGTTCGCGGTCGAACGGCTGCGTCGCGCGCCGCCGACCGCCGCGGCGTTGCTGCGGCTGTCCCTGGTCGCGGCGTTCGCGCTATGGACCCGGCTCGATAGCGCGCCCGTGATCGCGGTGCTCGGCGCGGTCACCGCGCATCGCCTGGTCCGCGAGCGCGTCTCGATCCGGCTGTGGGCTGCCGCGATCGTACCCGCGCTCGTGCTCGTCGCTGGGTGGTTCGCGTGGAAGCTTTGGTTCTACGGCGAGCTCCTGCCGAACACGTACTACGTCAAGGCCGGCACCGGCAGCGCCCTCCATGGTGCGTGGTTCACGCTCGAATTCTTGCGCGCCTATCTTTTGTGGCCCGTGCTGCTCGGCATCGCCGTGCTCGCAGTCCTGCGCCGTCGCTTGGTCTCGGCGCTCCCTCTCGCGATCTGCGCGGCCCACGTCGCGTACGTGATCCTCGTCGGCGGCGACTTCATGGAGTTTCGGTTCTTCGTCCCGATGATGCCGGCGCTCGCGATCGCGTTCGGTGAATTCGTGACGACCCGGGCGCCTTCCGGTGCAGGGGATGCTCGGCTACCGCGCGTGTCGGTGCGAGCCACGGCACTCGTCGCTGCACTCGCCGTATTCTCGCTCCGTCACGCGCTCACGTTCGAGGGCGTCGAGGACCACTCGTACGATTCGATCGCGACGCTCGGCAACTTCTATCACAAGGTCTCCGACAACGATTGGACGAAGCTCGGCGCGTCGATCCACGAGCGCTTCACGAGCACCCACGTCACACTCGCGTGTAACGGCGCCGGCGCGATTCCGTACAACGCCGACCTCATGACCGTCGATCAGCTCGGCCTCAACGATGCGTGGGTCGCGCGCAACGGGACGCACGCACCGTCGGACTATCCGCGGCCCGGACATCAGCGCTACGCGACGTACGCGTACCTCGTCGAGCAGCACGTCACGTTCGTGATCGGCTCGCCGATGCTCGTCGAGCGCGGCGCCTTGGCGCGCCAGAGCGAGATGCCGAATGTCTCGCACTGGCTCGATGCCGTACTCGGCGGCTGGACGTCACCGCCGGCTGGCGTCGTCGACGTGGTCGCCGCACCGGTCGATGACGAGCGCGAGCTGTTGATGTGGTACCTCACCCCGGATCCCGGGGTCACCGCGAGGCTCGCGGGCTGGGACCGGCTTCGCCTCCACCTTCACTGAGGCATCAGGGCGCGGCCCATCTCGAGCGCGAAGGCCGCGTCGTCGGCATCGCCACTCGAGATCAGCGCGTCGTGGATGATCTGCCACGGGTGAGCGAGGCGTTCGTGTACGTGCGCGGGCCAGCCAAGCCCGGGTGGAGGTAGCGGATAGCCGAGGTCGAAGTGCGCGTAGAGGTCTCGGTTGAGCACGAACACGTCGTGGATACTGGGTCGCGCACTGCCCTTCGGCAAGACCCTGAACAAGATCCCGAACGGATAGGTCGGGAACGCCTCGAGCACGTGCTTCTGGAAGCCGTCGACGAACAGCGGTCGCTTCGTCGCGAGGACGACCTCGGCGAAGTGCGCGACGAAGATGTCCGTGCCGACGACCGGAATCTTGATGCCGAGCCGCTGCTCGATTCGCTCGCGGGTCGCCGGGCGCGCGATCGCGTACCACATCACGACGGTGACATCCGGTCGCTCGCCACGCGCGAGCTCGAGGTACGAGGTCGCAAAATCGAGATCATCTTCGGCGACGATCACGACCGCGTCTTGCGGCAGCGAGCGCAGCAGGTTGCGCGCATTCAGCTCGACGGCCGGCGAGTGCACCGCCTGGACGTACGAGAGCGAGCTCGCGAGCAGCGCGACGAACCCCGCGAGGGCGAGCACCTGACCGAGCTGAGGACGGGACGTGAAGCGCTGCGCGAACCCGGGAAACCGCGCGGCTACCCAGTGGCCGATGTCATCGAGGCCGATCGCGACCGGCACCGCGAGGATCACCGCGGGCAACAGATGAAAGCGATGGACCACGAACAAGCCAGGTCCTTCGAGCTCGACATTGAACTTGAGCACGAGCAAGGGACCTGCGAGCAGGAACGAGCCCGCGAGCGCGAGCCACGCCCACCTCGTGTCACGGCGCGCGCTGCGCCGCACGATCGTGACCAACCCGAGGATGGCGGGCGCCCACAACCACCAGCGGCCGAGCGACCGCGCGAGCTCGCCGAGGTTGTCGAGCATCGGCAGCGGCGGATGGTTCGGCGCGAACGCGCCGGGGCCACCGTAGTCGTAGCGCAGGATGTGAAACATCAGCGCGTGGAGACCGTCGAGATGGCGGCCCCACGAGCGTGCGTTCTCGGCGGTGACGAGCAGGTACGTGTAGGGCACGAGGCCGAGCACGAGGCCGACCGACGCCAGCGCGAGGGAAGGCACCATACGCCGTGCTTCGCGCCCGCCGCGGATCACGCCGACGATGCCGACCGGCGCGAGCAACACGCACGTCACGTGATCGCAGAGCCCGAGCCCGGCGACCAGGCCGAGCACACCCGCGCGCGCGAGCCCCTTGCACGGACCGTTCGCGGCGCTGAGCCAGAGGATCAGCGCCGCCATCAAGTTGTTGAGCGCGAACACCTCCGCCTCGGTGCTCATCTCGACGATCACCGGCGAGGCCGCGAGGATCGCGCAGGCGATCGTGGCAGGGAGAGGGCGTGCCCCCCACGCGCGGCACGCTGCATGGAGCGCGACGATCGAAGCGGCGCCGAGCACCGCGGTCGCGAGTGCGGCGGTGTGTGCCGGGGTCGATCCCGGCAACCACTGCATCAGCCGCAACCAGATCATGTAGAGCGGATAGCCCGTCGGATGAGGGACACCTCCGAGCGCACCGAGGGTGGAGAGCTCCGCGTTGTCGCCATCCACGATGTGCGTGGGCGCGAGCCAGATGTAAGTCGCGAGCACGAGCGCCCCCAGCGCTACCCCATGCTCGTACGCAATCCGCCTTACAGTTCCGGTGCCGTGAATTGTCACTCGATCGCCAAAGAATGGCACATCCGAAACCAGTGCGAGAACATGTGCTCGGAACTGTTTGTAGTTAGCTCGTGGCACGGACGCTGCAAAAGCCCTCACACACGAATGCCCACCAAGCCCAGGGGCTTCACGCTAATCGAGCTGATGATCGTGGTGGCGATCATCGGAATCCTCGCGGCCGTCGCGATTCCCGCATTCCTCGAATACATGAAGCGAAGCCGAACCACCGAAGCGTCGCTGAACCTCAACAAGATTGGAAAGGCGACAAAACGCGTGAAGGGTGAGATCGGGACCTATCCGTCCGAGCAAGGCGCGATGCTGCCGTCGAGCACCGGCTCGTGCTGTGGCCAATCGGGCGGGACGAGCGCGGTCAACAACAAGTGCTCGCCGACTCCCTCCGCCTTCAGCGATGGCGCCGCATGGACGCACCTGGAATTTTCGGTCGACGAGCCGAGCTCGTATAGTTACAAATTCCTCGGGTTCGCGAGCGGCACGCAGTTCACCGCGTATGCCGTCGGCGACACCGATTGCGACACCGTGATGGCCACGTTCACCTTGATCGGAAGCACGACATCGCTGGGCAATGCGGCCGTCTCGATCGTGCCTCCCGCAGCCAGAATCTACTGAGCCTGTTGATTTCGAGCGGCATTGGCCGACTCGAGTTTCTGCAATTTGCGTAACGCCCAAGAGGAAGAAGACAAGATGAAGAAGAAGACCCTTCGCGGATTCACCCTGATCGAGCTCATGATCGTCGTCGCGATTATCGGCATCCTTGCCGCTGTCGCCATCCCCGCCTTCCTCGAGTATATGAAGCGCGGCAAGACGACCGAGGCATCCTTGAACCTCAATAAGATCGGCAAGGCCGCGAAGCGCGTGAAGGGCGAAATCGGAACGTACCCGGTCGAGGCCGGCGCTCTCCTCCCGGCGACCACCGGTACGTGTTGCGGCCAGTCGGGCGGTACGGCCCAGGTCAACAACAAGTGCACCCCGACCCCGGCCGTGTTCAGCGACGGCGCTGGCTGGTCGCACCTCGAGTTCTCGGTCGACGAGCCGAACATCTACAACTACCAGTTCATCGGCGCGGCCGGCGGCACCGTGTTCACCTCGTACGCGGTCGGCGATGCTGACTGCGATACGGTCAAGGCGACCTTCACGCTTGCTGGCACCACGACCACCGCGGGTAACCCTTCGGTCATCATCGTGCCGCCCGCGGCTGGCGTCTACTAGTCTACGACTCCACCACTTCCGCGTTACGCGACAGTGAAGCGCCCACCCGGGCGCTTTTTTGTTTTCGGCTGGAGTAGCATCGCGCGCCTGGATCGTCGTCGCACGCTCATCTACGCCTTGCTTGCCGGCCTGATCGCCCTGATCGGCATCGTGGCGTTCGTCCCCGCGATCACCGGTGGCTGGATCTATGACGACCGGCCGCTGATCGCGAACAACCCGTACGTCCACTCGTGGCACGAGTGGCCACGCTGGTTCGTCACCGACTTCTGGAATGTCGGCGAGGAGGTGGTGCGCTACGGCTCGCGCATCCTCTACTGGCGACCTGCGGTCAGCGCGAGCTACGCGCTCGATTGGCAGATCGGGGGCGGCTCGCCGCTCGTCTTTCACATCACGAACCTCGTGCTGCAAGCCGCGACGAGCGTGCTCGCCTTCTTCGCGCTTCGTCGCTGGTCGGGCACGCTCCTGCCCGCCTTCGCGGCGGCGGCGCTGTTCGTCATTCATCCGACGAAGGCCGAGAGCGTCGCGTGGATCGCAGGCCGTACCGACATCGTGTGCTTGCTCGCCGTCCTCGTCGCGGCGACGGGCATCGCGCGCCGGCTCTCGGGCCGTCACGGCGGCATCCTGCTCGAAGCGCTCGGCACGGTGCTCGCCTATCTCAGCAAGGAGCAGGCGATCGTACTGCCCTGCTTCGCGGCGGTCGAGGCGTGGGTCGCGATGGGCCGCCCCGCGCTCGATCGTCCGGTGCTGGTAGCAGCGATCAAGGCAGCGGTTCCGCAAGCGGTGATAGCGCTTGCCTACCTCGTGATTCGCACGCTGGTGATGCCGATCGGCGCCTCCGATGGTGGTGGCCACGTGCCGTTCGGCGAACACGCGCTCGCCGTGCTCGAGACGTTCGGCCGTTACCTCACACTCACGTTCGCGCCGCATGATCTATCGATCCAGGAAGGCCTGGTCCACGCCGTCCACAAGCACATCCTGCACTCGTCGCCGTACATCGCGATCGGCGCGGTCTCGACGCTCGCGCTCCTCGCGCTCGCGTGGTGGGCACGGCAGCGCAAGCCGATCATCGCGGTCGGCGTGCTGCTCTATTTCGTCACCGTGTTGCCGACCTCGAACGTCGTCTACACCGGCATGCGCACGCTGATCTCCGAGCGCTTCCTGTACCTGCCGCTGATCGGGCTCGCCCTCGTGCTCGCGAGCGTACTCACCGGGCTCGAGGCGCGGTTCGGCCGCCGGATCTACCTGGCGGTGGTGGTCGCGGTGCTCGCGCTGGGCGTGGTCTCGGCACGGCGCTCGGCGAACTACCTCGACGAGGATAGCTTCTGGGCACGCGAGCTCGCGCTCCATCCCGATAGCATCGAGGCGCGCAACGCGACGTTCGCGCACTACATGGAGGAGCATCGGTTCTACGCGGCGCTCGCGATCCTCCAGCGCACGCACGACTACGACGTCGAGGTGAAGGAGCACCTGCTCCTCGCCCGCCAGGTCGGCAACACGGTCTCGCACCTCACGGCAGATCACGATGTCAGGGACCTCTCAGCGATCGATCAGTTCTTCGCCGACCTCGTCGCGGAGAAACCGGCGAAGCTCGACGTGCTCGGCGTCGAGCTCGGGCTCGATCTGTCGCGCCTACACGACGATCGCGAGATGGCGAAGTCGCGGCCCGAGTTCCTCGCGATTCGCTCGGACCTGCAGAGCCGGCTCGGTCACGACACCGAGGCGATCGGGCTCGCCGCCGCGGCGCTCGAGGGATGTCTCGGTTGCGGATCGCTCGTCGCGAACTACGCGATCGTGCTCGCGCGCGCGGGTCGCTATACCGACGCCCTGGCGATCCTCGACGAGAGCCACCCGAGTGATGTCGTGACGGCCGCTCGCTCGACGATCGAGCAAGCCCAGCAACTCTTCGACCAAGCGCAAGAACTGCAGGGCCCGGCCGCGCTCCAAGCGCACGCCACCGAGCTCGCGAAGCTCGAGTTGTGGGGACGCGCGTTCGATCTCCTCGCACCGTACGAAGCCGAGATCACGAACGCGCCGAAGTTCGCGACCGGCTTCGCCGAGCTCGCGTTCCGTGCGGGCGAGCCTGCGATCGCGCGCCGGGTGCTCGGCGCGTCGAAGCCGCCGGCCGAGATCGACGGGTTGATCGCGGACTGGACCACGAAGATGGGCTGGACGCGCTAGTGCCCGCCAACCGGCACTAGCGTGAACCGGCGCATTCTCGTCTGCGCGAAGTACTCGGCATCGATCTCGAGCTCGTAGACCGGCTTTCTGCCGAGGTACGCGATCGCCTCGTCGAGCTCGGCCTGGTTGTGCGGCGAGATCAGCTGCACGGTCTCGCCCCGCGCACTCGTAAGCGTGAACGGATAGCCGAACGCCCAGCCCGGAGCTTTACGCTTCGGCCCAGGAGGAACGATCACGATCGCGGCGCCGATATCGGCCTGCTCGATCATCTCCCATGGCGCCTGGATCTCCGTCGCGAGCGCACTGATCTCGCTCAGGTGCATCGGCCCGATCGCGGTCACGCACACGACCATGCCGCCGAGCACGCCCCAGCTGACCGAACGCCGTGCGACCCGTGTGGGGTCGAGCGTCGCGCACCAAGCGCGCAGCGCCGAGACGCCGCGCGTCGCGAGTGGGACGAGCAGCGGGAATAGCGCGTAGTAGTAAGTCGGCCCGACGTCCCACGTGCCGGGATACGGGACCAGCACGTAGAACAAGATGAAGCTGACGAGCGACGATCGGAGGATGACGTCGCCGCGCATCGCATGGCGGCGCAGTGCGCCGACGACGACGAGGACGAGACTGCCCGGCCACGCGAGCGCCCATAGATCGAGGCGCTGGATCACACCGACGAGCACGCCGATCGCCTGCATCGGCGAATGCACGAGCTCGGTGTTCGGCATGCTCTGCGTGAAGCCGAGGAAGAACCGCGGCATGCCCGGCAGCGTGTACGGCATCTCGAGCAGATGACCGGTGACGAGCGTGTCGTGCGCGAGCAACAACCAGGCGAGTGCCAGAAAGCCGAGCAAGCACGCACCGAGGCGCGCGGGGTGCTTGCGAATCTGCCAGAGCAACCGGATCGCGACCGGTGCGGAGAACGCGACGGCCTCGTAAGGGCGCGTGATGAACGCGAGCCCGATCGCGGCGCCCGCGAGCAACATCCAGCGTGCGCGACCGGAGCTCTCGGCACGCGCGGTCGCGGCGAGGAACACCGCGAGACATGGGACCGAGGTCCCGAACGACAGCACCGTGCCGTGGATCGCCCATACGAACGGCGAGAGCGCGACCAGCAACGCGGCGAGCGCGCCGTGGCGCGGCCCGAACATGTCGCGCGCGAAGGACCACACGGCGACGACGAGCACACCGGCGAACAGTGGCGGCACGAAGTGCTCGGCATGGATCAGCGTCGCCGGTGCGAGCACCAAGCTCTGGCCGGGTGGATAGCCACTCGTCCACATCGGGACGCGCAAGATCAGCGCGTTGTCGAGTGCGAGCGGTGGCGTGGGCAAGCCGACATGACCGTGGGCGAACAAGCTCGCCTGGAACAGGTACGCGCGTTCGTCATCGAGGATCGCGGCGCCGTGCACGAGCGCGAACGTGACAAAACACGAGGCCGCGACCGCGATCGCGACCGCGATGACGACGACCGCGCGCTCCGCATCGGGCCGCAGGAAGAACCGATCGAGCGGATCTCGATCGTCGCGGCGCGCGAAGTACACCGCGGCGGCGAGGATCGCGGGTAGCAAGAACACGAGCGCAGCGGCGGTCAGCAGCGACTCGCTCGGCGGCAGCCAGCGGGTGGCGCTCACCGCGAGGTCGGTGACCCACAGCGGGCGCGGCAGGTAGTTGAACGGCTTGTCTTGAAACCATTCCGCCGCGATCGCGGTCGCCCAGAAGCAGCCATACAGCGCGAGCGCGACGCCCAAGAGCCGCTTGGAGGGTCGGGCGCCGCTCACTCGAGAGGCTCGAGTTTTTCGGGCGGCGGCACCGTGACGAGGTCACGACCACCGGTCGCGATCTCCGTCATGTCGAAGCCAGGGACGATCCTCGGCCCGAGCAGGATGTACATCGACGGCGTGATCGCTGGACGATCGTGGCGCCACTTCGAATCGAACAGCTTGCGCTGCTCGAACACCTCCGCGGCGATCTCGCTCGAATCGCTGCCTTCGAGGGTCGCGAGCTTCTCGATCATGTTCTTGCGGGCACGATCGTCGCGCGTGACGAGCAGCAACTCGCGGAGATCTTTGAGCGCGCGATCGCGCTGACCGAGCTTGGTTCGCATGAACGCGACCCACGTCGCGGCTTGCTGGGGCGCACCCGGCTTGCGGATCGCCGATTCGGTGAGCAGCGTGCCGCGCTCGTCCCATTCACGACGCAGTTTCGGATCGTCAGTGACGAGATCCTGCGTGTAGATCTGGCCCGCGAGGTACGGCAGCTTCCAGTCAGCCGGGAACTCCGCGATGCCGCGCTCGAGCACCTTCAGGGCACGCAGGTAGCTGGTCTGATCGACGCCGGAGAGCGCGATCGTGATCGCGCGTGCACCGTACTCGTACGGGCGGTGATACGTCGGATCGAGCGCGACGATCGCCTCGACGAGCGAGGCGACGCCATTCGAGGTCGAATCGGGGCCGCCGAAATAGCCGGTCAGCCGGATCCACAGGAGATCGGCAGCCACCTCGCGAAACCCGAGCGTGACGAGCGGTGCGCTCGTCGGTGACGGCGCGTACGGCTCGGCGGCAACGTCGGCGCGCTCACCGGCTGCTTCGCGCGCGAACCGCGCGCCACCGATCGCGGCGACCGCGGCGACCGTGACCAGGAGGCCGGCCCTCACGCGTCGCCTTCTTCGTCGGCGTCGTCACGCTTCTCGATCCCGAGCTTCTGGAGCCGGTAGCGCAGCGAGCGAAACGAGATGCCGAGCAGGATCGCCGCGCGCTTGCGAACGCCGCCGGTGAGTTCGAGCGCGCGCAGCACCCACGACCGTTCGAACTCGCCGAGCAGCTGATCGAGATCGATACCATCGGGTGGAAACTCCGTCGCGACCGCGGCCGAGACCTTGGTCGGGCGCGGATCTGGAAGGTCTGCCGCATCGATCTTCGGGCCCGAGGTCAGCGCGACCGCGCGCTCGATCACGTTCTCGAGCTCGCGCACGTTGCCCGGGAAGTCGAACGTCTCGAGCTTGCGCATCGCGTCGGGCGTGAGCGTGGCGACGCGGCGTTGCTCTCGCGTGAACCGGCGCAAGAAGTTCTCCGCGAGCAGCGGGATGTCCTCGCGACGATGGCGCAGCGGCGGGATCCGGACCTCGATCACGTTGAGCCGATAGTACAGATCCGATCGAAACGCGCCGCTCGCGATGTCCGCTTCGAGATCGCGATTGGTCGCGGCGATCACGCGGACATCGACCTCGAGCTCCTCGGTCTCGCCGACCGGCTTGACCTTGCGCTCCTGCAGCGCGCGCAAGAGCTTCACTTGCAGGCCGAGCGAGAGCTCGCCGATCTCGTCGAGGAACAGGGTGCCGCCATCGGCTTCCTGGAACAGGCCGCGCTTGTCGGCGACCGCACCCGTGAACGAGCCGCGCTTGTGCCCGAACAGCTCGGACTCCATCAGCTGCTCGGGAATCGCGCCGCAGTTGACCGCGACGAATGGATGCGTGCCGCGCGTGCCCTCGGTGTGCAAGGCGCGTGCGACGAGCTCCTTACCCGTGCCGCTCTCACCGGTGATCAGGACCGAGCTCTTCGTCGAATGGATCTTCGAGATCAGCTCGAACAGCTGCTCCATCGCCCGGCTCTTGCCGACCATCTGCCCGAGGCGCGCCTTGCCCGCGACGCGCTCGCGCAACGTGAGATTCTCGGCGACCAGCGTGCGCTTCTCGAGCGCGCGGTTGATCACGACCTCGATCTCGTCGAGCTTGAACGGCTTGGTCAGGTAGTCGTACGCGCCCTGCTTCATCGCCGACAAGGCGGTGTCGGCAGAGGCGTACGCGGTCATCACGATCACTTCGGGCGTCAGGCCCGCGACCAACGGCAGCGCCTTGACTGCCTTCAAGATGCCGATGCCATCGAGGTCGCCCGGCATGCGCAGGTCGGTGACCACGAGATCGAACGCGGTCTCGCGCAACAGCTCGAGCGCCTTGCTTCCGTCCGCGGCGACCTTGACCTGATGCCCGTTGCGGCGCAGGTAGATCGCCAAAAAGTCGCGCATCGACTGTTCGTCGTCGACGACGAGAATGGCGCCCACGCCGCGAGTATGACACGCGTGCTACCTTT
>JAYWCI010000343.1:0-4706 GCA_043780895.1 Kofleriaceae bacterium
GCGGCGGCGAGGCCACGCCCGGTCACGTCGTGGCTGATCGCCATCGTGGTGGTATCGACTTCGCGGCGCAGCGTGCCGCGCTCGTCGAAGATCCGCCACGTTCCGAGCAGCGTGCCCGCGATCAAGCCGGTCGCGGCGAGCGCCTTGCCGTCGGCCTGATACAACACGCACGCGAGCGCTGGGCCTTCGCGCTTGGCCTCGAACCTTCGCACGCCGCCCTGGGCCTTTTCGACGACGCTCTGCAACGCATCGGCGGCGTAGACCCGGGTCGTCTCCTCGACGAGCGCGCCATCGGGCAGCCACACGCCGGTGTACGTCTGGCGCTGCTGCGCATCGGTGCGCATGCGGAGCGAGAGCTTGCCGGTCTCGCCGAACAGCTCGCGTTGCTCGCCACCCTGATCGTCTTTCGACGTGCGCTTCTCGACGCTGCCATCGCCGCGAAACTTCGCGATGGCGCGCGCCTCGCCCGCGCCATCGCGTAGCTCCTCGTGACGGAGTACACCCTCCCTCGTCCACCATCGCCACCGGCCGATCTGGATGTTCGTGCCGCGCGCGATCTCGCCATCGACCCAGCGCTCGATATCCGGAAACCACCGCGCGTCGAGGCTCACCGAGGCAGGGCGAGGCGGCAGCGGCTGACCGTCCGGCCCGCACTCGGTCGCATCGCGCGCGAAGTACCGGATCGTGTAGTTGGTCTTGCCGTCGCGCGTGTAGTAGCGCACCGACCACACGTTCGGATGCGCCTGCGCGAACGGCTCGGTCGTCGGCTGCGCGCTCCTGTGAAACACGCTGTCCATGATCACGCCGCTGACCCAATCGGCCTCCGAGGCGATCGTGCCGTCGGGATGGAAGTTGATGTTCTTGCCGTGGACGCGGCCGTGGTCGTAGTGCGATCTGCCGTGCAGGACGCCCTCGCGGGTCCAGCTGCGAAAGGCGCCGTGACGATGGTTGTCGGCATCGAGCTCGCCATACACCCACTCGAAGCCTGGCTCCTTCGGATCCCAGCGTGCGTCGGCGGGGACGTTCGAGGGACGCGGCGGCACCGAGTTGTCGGGGCTGGCCATGCAGCTCGCAGCTTACAGCGATTCGAGGAACGGGATCACGGCGTCGGCGATTCGCTCGCAGCCGCCCGGTGCGTGCGTGACGCGATGCGAAGTCTCGAGTTGAATCCCCGCGTAGCTGTTACCCGCGTGCTCGATCCGGAGCGCCGTGCAGATCGCGGCACCGACCCCGGTGTACGGCTGATTCGCGCGCACGTCGACGCCGGCACTCCGCAGCTGGAACATCAAGCGCTCGGCGAGCTGCGCCTCGAACGGATGCGCCGGATCGTAGAGCACTCCGACCTCGAACGTGCGATTCGCCGGATCGAGCGCCGGATCGAACGTGTGCGACGAGAAGTGCAGCACCTCGCCATGTGTAACGAGGCGTGCGGCAACGTCACGCCGGACCGCATTCCAGTACGGCACGTGAAAGGCCTCGAGCCGCGCCGCGCGATCACCGGGTGAAAGGTGCGCATTGCCCGCCACGGGCGCGCCGTAGCAGACCGCCGGGCAGACATCCGGATGATCGGGCCCACGGTTGAGATCGACGAACATCCGCGTGAACGAGCCGGTGTGCACGGCGATGCCGGTGTGCTCCGAGACCTTCGCGATGATGGCGTACGCGCCGTGATCCCACCCGGCCTGCGATTGCAGCACCTCGGTGGTGACGCCGAGGTCGACATCGAGGGGCAGCCTCCACGAGGCGTGCTCGCATGACAGAACGAGACCGGTCGTCACAGCCTGCGAGCGTAACACTAGCTGCGGTACGGACGATCGATCGCGCGCGGCACGAGCAGCGCCGCTAAGCCCGCCGCGACGATCACGACACCGCCGTGGATGATGCCGATGTGCGGGCCATCCGCGATCGGGCAATGCATGTGGAGCAACAGGCCGCCGAGACAACCGCCCGCCGCGCCGATCGCCGCCGCGACCCAGCGCGAGAACACCGGCACCGCACCGCGCAGAAAGATCGCGCCGAGCACGACCGGCACGAGCGAGGTCGCGAGGCCGATCCACAAGCAGCCATGACCGCGCCGGAGGTGCGGCATGCCGTAGTGCAGGCTGTGCGCACCGTCGGGATGGACGCCGAGCCCGAGCACGACAAACGCGACGGAGGTAATCGCGGTGGTGACGATCGCGGCCCGCCAGCGGGGCGTCATCGCACCGGCTTTCGGCACGAGCGCGAAGTAGGTCGCGAGCCCGAAACCGAGGAACCAGGCCGAGCCGGCGGCCATCAGCCACAACCGCGACAATTCGCCGAGATCGGCGCGCAGTGAGAGAACGCCGAGCAGCAGGCCGGCGTAGACCAGCGACCCGACGACGAACATCCCGAAATGCCGGAGGGGCCGGCGTGTCGCGACGGGCGCGAGCGAACCGAGCTCGGCCTCGAGCAGCGCGCTGATCGGGGGCGCTGCCGGGTCTGGCATCGCCGTGAGCGCCTCGAGGGACTGCTCGGCGCTCATGCCGCACTCTCCTTCTTGGCGCCCGTCAGGAGCTTGCGGAGCGCCTCGTAGCCGCGATGCGCGCGCACCTTCATCGCTCCGACGGTGGTGCCCGCGATCGTGGCGGCCTCGGCGACGGATTTGCCCTCGAGCTTGGTCAAGACGACCGCCTCCCGCTGTTGCGGGGGCAGGGCGCCGAGCGCGTCGAGCGCGGCACGTACGAGCGCGGGGTCGGACCGGGGCTCGTCGCTGCGATCGGCTGATTCGCCCGTGATCCCGGCCGGCACCTCGGGGACCTCGTCTCCGGCCGTCCGGACGATGGTGCGCTGGTTCTTGCGGGCCTCGTCGAGGAACGTGCGATGCGCGATCGAATAGAACCAGGGGAGCGGGTCCGCACCTGCCACGTACGCCCCTCGGGCGCGGTGGATCTTGAGAAAGGTGTGCTGTAGGAGGTCATCGGCGGCGGCTCGGCTCTTGGTCAGTTTCCCCAGATAACCGAGCATCTTCGGCGCTACGAGAGCGTAGAGCTGCCGAAACGCGTCCGCGTTACCTGCTTGGTACCGCTGCATGAGGTCCCTAAGATCGGCCACTTGACCGTCCACGGGTATACGACGGCCAGGGGTACTGGTTACAGGCCCCTAACCCGGTGTATAGAGCCGCCACCATGGGTCGCCGTAGCAAGTCAGCTCTCAAGAACCGCCCGAAGTTCAAGCAGAAGCGCCGTCTGAAGGATCGCAAGATGAAGGCGAAGAAAGCCGGCTGGCACAAGCGCGGCCTCGCGCGGAACAAAGCGCGTCGCAGCAAGCGCGGCACGAAGAAGAAATAGCTCGCTCGCTTGGTAGAACAGCGCTGAGTGGCGGCCTACATCGACCAAGCGATCGGTAGCTGCGCCGTTTAGTCAGTTAGTAGACCGGCCCCACGCGCGATCAAGAACTTCTTTCGCGACAGACTTATCGCGCGCGGCTGCCAGGTCACTCGCGAACAACAGGACGGCGCCGACCGCGAACAGCTCGCGGCGCTCGAGTTCTTCTGTTCCTGCGCGCAGCTGCGCGATCGCCGCGATGCATGCGCGACCGTCGCAGGAATCACGACTGCCAGCCTGCGGCAAAGCGCGTGACGAGATCGATCCGATCGACGCCCCACACGAGGTGTCGATCGCCGATCACGAAGGTCGGCACGCCGAACACGCCGCGCTCCTTCGCGGTTGCCCCCTCGGCGATCAGCGCGGCCTTGATCGCGGGCTCGGCGATCCGATCGAGGTAGCTCGTCGGCAGGCCGGTCTCCTCGAGGATCGCGCGCAGCGTCGAGAGATCCTCGATGTCGCGTTGCTCCGCCCACATCGCGCGGGCGATCGCGAGGCCGAGTGGTAGCCGCTCCTCTGCAGCGGCGACGTGGAGCAACCGCTGTGCACTGATCGAGCGCTGCGGAAACTTCTTCGCCATCTCGAACGGCACGCCGAACCAGGCGCGCCACAGCCTCATCTCCGAGGCGATATAGCGCTGCTTGGGCGCCGAGAACGCGAACAGCGGGACGTCGGCCTGGCCGATGTCCCGGAACAACCCTCCGAGGAGGATCGGTCGCATGATCGGCGTGGTGCCGGTGACGCGCGCGAGTGCCGCGAGCTGCGTGAGCGCGTAGTACGTGTACGGGCTCGCGACATCGAAGTAGACCTCGAGCGCATACGGCGAGGTGAACGGTGTGGCGTCGCGACCGAAGGGCCGCGCGCCACCCGGCGGCGTGCGCTCGAGGTCCCAGCCGGCGAGCGCAGCTTCGACCCACGGCATGCGGTCCTGGCCCCAGATCAGGAGCGGCGGATGGTCGGCGCGGCGGATCACCCAGCCCGGAGCGCCGAAGATGCCGAGCGCGATCGCTTCGTCGGTGCGCTGCGCGAGCTCGGTCTTGACCGCGTCGGTGTCGGCGCCCGCAAAGGCGGCCGCGAGCTCGGCCTCGCTCGCGATGCCTTGCAGTGCGGCGGCGAGCACCTCGTCGCGCGTGATGTCCTCGGCGCGCGCCCAGTACGCCGCATAGATCGCGGGAATGGCCTGCGGCCACAGCCCGTGGGGCAGGCCGAGCAACACGCGTAGCGCGCGCACGGTCCGCATCGGGTGGGCGGCAGGCATCTGGAACGGCACGCCGAAGATTTCGGCCCACCGGTGCATGTCGCGAAGGTTGTGCGCGGCCTTCGCGGGGCCGAGCGTGGCCATCGGGCCATCGCCGGCGCCGA
>JAYWCI010000344.1:0-35038 GCA_043780895.1 Kofleriaceae bacterium
CTGGTCGAGCGTGGTGGTCGCCCGGTGGTGACCGACTTCGGCGTCGCCGCGATGATCGGCCGAGGCGCGATCGGCGGCACGCCACGCTACATGGCACCCGAGCAACATCGCGGCGAGCCCGCCGATGCACGCGCGGATCAATACGCGTTCTGCACCGCGCTCGAAGAGGCGCTCGGTGCTGTCGCACCGGGTTGGGCGCAGCGCGTGATCGCGCGAGGTCGCAGCGCTCGTGCACTCGATCGCTTTCCCTCGATGGTCGAGCTCGTCCGCGCGCTCGGCGCCGGTCTCGGTCGGACGCGGCGACGGATCACCGCGGTGCTCGGTGTGATCACCGCGAGCGCCGTTGCGCTACTGCTCGCTCGCTCGCCTTCGATCATCACGCGGTTGATCGACCGGCCGGTCGCGGTCGCTACGCAACACGATCGGATCGTCGAACGCGTCGCCGCGCCCTCGGCTGCGTCGTCGAGCGTCGCGCTCTCGACCGCGACCTCGGAGATCTACGACAGCGTGGGGCTCGGCTGGCTTGCGAGCAACGCGCGAGAGGGCCACCCCGATACAGCGTTCGCCGCAGCCGTTGCCAGAGATGCGCCGAACGGGACGAACGTGACGCCATCTTCGCGCTGGCACGCCGAGGCAGGCGCGTGCGACGACGGCGGTCCCGTCACGTGCTCGCAAGATCCTCCGTGGTGCCCACCTGGATCGACGGTCGCGGTTCACGCCGGCTGCTGGAGTTGTTCGACCGAGCAAGGCTGCACGCGACTCGGCACGCCGCACGCTTGCGATGACGGCTCGCCGCTGCGCTGCTTGCTCGCGCGCCCGAGCTGCGCCGGTGGGTTTCCCGCGAGCATTCGCGGCGGCTGCTGGGAGTGCGCCGATCCGTTCACGTGCACCGCGCGTTCGGCGAGCTTGCCGACGCTCGCACCGTTGACCGAGCTCGGCTGCGCGGGCTGCAGTGTCGGAAGTGGCGTCGGCGTTGGAAGCGGCAGTGGCAATGGGTCTGGATTCGGATCCGGTTCGGGTGTCGGATCCGGCTCGGGTGTGGGCTCGGGTGTCGGTTCGGGCTCGGGTGTCGGTTCGGGCTCGGGTGTCGGCTCGGGCTCGGGTGTCGGCTCGGGCTCGGGTATCGGCTCGGGCTCGGGTGTCGGCTCCGGGCTCGGAAGCGGCTTTGGCCATCCCGTCTGCGGCAATGGCTTCTGCGAGATCGGCGAAGACCACGCCTCGTGCGCCGCCGATTGCTGCGAGCTGGTCGGCAGCGCGTGTGCCCCGGTCTGCGGCAACGGCTTCTGCGAGCAGGGCGAGACCCATACCTCCTGCGCCGCTGACTGTTGCGCGCTCGGCTCCGACGGAGAGTGTCACTGACCTCCCGGTAGTGGTATCTACGGCCGGCGATGAGCAACGGTAAGCCCCAGCAGCAGAATCAGAAGCCGCAGACCGCGATCACGCCGACGCGCGAGGCGAACTACCAGGATTGGTACCAGGAGGTCATCAAGGCCGCCGACCTCGCCGAGAACAGCGATGTTCGCGGCTGCATGGTGATCAAGCCGTGGGGCTACGGGTTGTGGGAAGGCATCCAGCGCGCGCTCGATGTCATGTTCAAAGAGACCGGCCACCAGAACGCGTACTTCCCGCTGTTCATCCCGGTGTCGTTCCTCGAGAAGGAAGCGGCGCACGTCGAGGGCTTCGCGAAGGAGTGCGCGGTCGTCACGCACCATCGCCTCGAGCTTCGTGACGGCAAGCTCGTTCCGACCGGCAAGCTCGAGGAGCCGCTCGTGGTTCGTCCGACCTCGGAGACGATCATCGGCGCTTCGTTCGCGAAGTGGGTGAAGAGCTATCGCGACCTGCCGTTGCTCATCAACCAGTGGGCGAACGTCGTGCGCTGGGAGATGCGACCGCGCTTGTTCCTGCGCACCGCCGAGTTCCTCTGGCAAGAGGGCCACACCGCGCACGCGACCTCGGAAGAAGCCGTCGAAGAGACGATGAAGATGCTGCGCGTCTACGCGACGTTCGCCGAGGAGTACATGGCGATGCCCGTGATCCAGGGTGAGAAGACCGCGGCGGAGCGGTTCCCCGGTGCGGTGCAGACCTTCTGCATCGAAGCGATGATGCAGGATCGCAAGGCGCTGCAAGCCGGCACCTCGCACTTCCTCGGTCAGAACTTCGCGAAGGCCTCGGGCATCCAGTTCACCGATCAGAACAACGCGGTCGCGCACGCCTGGACCACGTCGTGGGGCGTGTCGACGCGGCTGATCGGCGGCATGATCATGGTCCACGCCGACGACGACGGCATGGTGTGCCCGCCGCGGCTCGCGCCGCAGCAGATCGTGATCATCGCGATCGCGCAAAAGCCCGAAGATCGGCCACGCGTGGTCGAGTACTGCAAGGCGCTCGCGACCGAGCTGCGCCAGCAGCGCTACAACGACGAGCGGATTCGCGTCGAGCTCGACATTCGCGATGCGAACGGCGGCGAGCGGCGCTGGGGTTGGGTCAAGAAGGGCGTGCCCGTGATCCTCGAGGTCGGGCCGCGCGACATGGACAAGGACTCCGTGTTCATGGGCCGTCGCGACAAGACGCCGAAAGAGAAGACCACGGTCACGCGCGCGGATCTCCTGACGACGATCGCGGCGACGCTGCAAGAGATCCAGGACAACCTGTTCGCGAAGGCGAAGGCGTTCCGCGATCAGCACACCAAGGTGATCGATACGAAGGACGAGTTCTACGCGTTCTTCGCCGATCCGAAGAAGGCGAAGGAGAACGAGCCGACGCCGATCCACGGCGGCTTCGCGATGACTCACTACAGCGGTGAGGTCGCGGTCGAAGAGCAGATCAAGAACGACCTCAAGGTCACCGTGCGGTGCATCCCGCTCGATCGTGGCGAAGCCGGCACGTGCCCGTTCACGGGCAAGCCGAGTGCGGGTCGCGTCGTCTGGGCTAAGTCGTACTAGCGGTCGGCAGGGCCGCCGATGCGTGTGCTAGTCTGCCCGCGCCATGGCCGAGTCACGCAAGCCCGCGTACAAGCGCATCCTCCTGAAGATTTCTGGTGAGGCGCTGATGGGCACGCAGTCCTACGGGATCAACCCGGATGTGCTGTTGAGCGTGGCGACCGAGATCGCCGATGCCGCGAACCTGGGCATCCAGGTGGCGGTGGTTGTAGGTGGCGGAAATATCTTCCGCGGCGTGAGCGCCAAAGGCATGGATCGCGCGACCGGCGACTATGTCGGCATGCTCGCGACCGTGATGAACGCGGTCACGCTGCAAGAGGCGATCGAGCGCCGCGGCGTGGTCACGCGCGTGCAGTCGGCGATCCCGATGTCGCAGCTCGCCGAGCCGTATATTCGTCGTCGGGCGATTCGCCACCTCGAGAAGGGGCGCGTCGTGATCTTCGGTGCCGGCACCGGCAACCCGTTCTTCACGACCGACACCGCAGCCGCGCTGCGCGCGATGGAGATCGGCGCCGACGTGCTGCTCAAGGCGACCAAGGTCGACGGCATCTACGACAAGGATCCGAAGAAATTCCCCGACGCCAAGCGCTACGAGACGGTGACGTTCACCGATGCGCTGCGTCAGGATCTCGAAGTCATGGACTCGACCGCGTTCGCGCTGTGCCGTGACAACGAGATGCGCATCATCGTTTTCAACATGACGAACCGTGGCAACATCGAGCGCGTCGTGTGCGGCGATCCGGTCGGCACCGTCGTCGTGAAAGACACCGATTCGACTCGCTTCGCGAGCTGAGGAAATCATGATCAACGACATCACCACTGACACCGATAACGGCATGAAGAAGGCGATCGAGTCGTTCAAGCGCGATCTGCAGAAGATCCGCACCGGCCGCGCCAACGCCGCGATGCTCGATGGCATCAAGGTCGACTACTACGGCACGCCGACGCCCGTGAATCAGGTCGCGACCGTCCAGGTCGTCGACGCCCGCCTCATCACGGTCAAGCCGTGGGAGAAGCCGATGATCGCGATCATCGACAAGGCGATTCGCGCCAGCGACCTCGGCATCAACCCGGTGGCCGACGGCGAGCTGGTCCGGTTGCCGATTCCGCCCCTCACCCAGGAGCGCCGCCGTGACCTCGCCAAGACGGTAGGTAAGCAGACCGAGGAGGCGCGTGTCGCCATCCGGTCCAGCCGCCGCGACGCGATGGACATGATCAAGGACGCCGAGAAGGAGAAGCAAATCTCCGAGGACGAGCGCAAGAAGGGCGAGAAAAACATCCAGGACCTGACCGACAAGTACATCGCGTCGGTCGAGGACATCGCGAAGGCCAAAGAAAAAGAGATCATGGAGCTGTAGGCCTCCCTTGGGCGCCAACGGCTCAGTTCGCGGTACAATTTAGCCGATGTCCGGTATCCCGGCGGGGGCTGGGTCGCTGCTCGGAAAGCGACTCGGCAAGTACGAGATTTTGGCGCTGCTCGCCTTGGGCGGCACGGCCGAAATCTATCTCGCGCGTATCGACGGCACGAACGGGTTCGAGAAGTACGTGGTGGTCAAATGCCTCCACGATCATCTCGCCGACGACCCCGAGTTCGTGAAGATGTTCCTCGACGAGGCTCGTATGGCTGCGATGCTCGATCACTCGAACATCGTCCAGACCTTCGAGCTCGGCGAGCACGAAGATCGCTACTACATGGTGATGGAGTTCCTCGCGGGCCTGTCGCTCGCGATGATGGTGCGGCGCGCCCAGGAGCGCGTCTCCGGCGGCAGGCTGCCGGTGCCGCTGGTCCTCAACATTGCCGCGCAAGCGGCGGCCGGGCTGCACTACGCGCACGAGCGCCAGCAGGGCGGCAAGCCGATGAACATGGTGCATCGCGATATCTCGCCGCAGAACCTCGTCGTCGGGTTCGAGGGCGTGGTGAAGGTCGTCGACTTCGGCATCGCGCGCGCCGAGTATCGCGAGACCAAGACCAAGGCCGGCACGATCAAAGGCAAGTTCGCGTACATGTCGCCCGAGCAGTGCATCGCGACGAACGTCGATCGCCGCACCGACGTGTTCGCGCTCGGCGTGATCGTGCACGAGATGCTCACCGGTCGGCGCTTGTTCAAGCGCAACTCGCCGTACGAGACCTATCAAGCGGTGATCGATTGCGCGGTGCCGCCGCCGTCGCAGAACAACGTCGAGCTCGAACCGGCGATCGACGCGATCGTGATGAAGGCGGTCGCGAAGGATAAGGACCTCCGCTACCCGACGGCCGAGGCGTTCGGCGACGCGCTGCAAGGCTACCTCCATCATCGCGGCAAGGGCTCGGGCCCCGGCGAGATCGGGCGCTGGTTCGAGGAGCACTTCCAGCAAGAGATCGAAGAGCACGGCGAGCGCATGCGCGAGCTGATCACCGGTCGCGACATCTCGCTCAGCGCGGGTGTCGGCGATCTCGATGCGAAGCCGCACGAGACCGTGCCGTTCGCGAAGCAGAAGTCGGCGGGCGACGAGGACGAAGAAGAGCAGGAGCTCAGCCTCTCGACCAACGACATCGAACAGGTGCGCGGCAGCGAGGCCTCGCTCGATGCGCTCGTCGAGCGGCTCGACAGCGACGAGCTCGGCAACGAGGAAGACGGCGACGCAGCGCCCGAGCGCACCCGGATCGAAGCGAACCCCCTCGAGAGACTCAAGGAGCTCGAGGCGCAGGCCGCCGCGAACAAGCATCCGGTACCGAAGGGCTCGGTCACGAACGGGCCCGCACCGCTGCCGGCACCGCCGGTGAAGAGCGCGATCCCGCCGGTGTTGAGCGGGATGGCGAATGCCAAGCCGGCGCCGACGTCGGTAGCCAAATCCGGGCGCTTCCCGGATGCGGCGCGGATGCCGACGGTCGTCGCTGACGAAGAGCACGGCAACACGCCACCGCCATCCAAGATGGCGCCCAGGTCCAAGACGCCGCCGCCGAGCCAGGCCGCCGCGTACAAGGCGACGATGGGCCATCAGGCACAGCCGGAGATGGCCCCGACCGCCGCTGCACGTCCGCTCGATCCGGTGATCGCCGCGACGATCGCGTCCGGTCGCGAGACCAAGATCGCGGACGTGCCGGTGATCGGCAAAGAGAGCAGCACGCACGCGTCGATCCAGATCGACGAGGTCAAGCCACGTCACGACGGGCCGCGTGCACACGCACCGACCGATTCGCCGTATCCGGTGATGGCGGGTGGTGGCCGGCCGCTGTCGGTGGATATCGCGCCGAGCTCGGGACCCGGAAGCGCGAACGCCGTGCATGCCGGCATGGCACCGCCGACCGTCGCGCGGCCGAGCTCCGCGGATTTTCGCTCGCAGCAAGCCGCGAATCTGATGTCGCCCGTCGGTGATCAGTACCCGAACAACAGCATGGATTGGGAAGCTGCGGCCGCGGCGCCGGCGAAGGCGCTCACGCCGGTTCAGCTCGCGTTGCTGTTCGTCGCGGCCGTCGTGGGCGCGCTGTTGCTCACGATGATCATCGCGAAGATCATCCGCTAAGCCCGACCGTCGTCCAGGTGGGCGGTGCGCGGCTGACCGAGTAGCGCACCGCGCTACGCTCGACAAGTGTTGACGTTCGAGTGCCTCTTCGAGCACCGCAGCGCAGCTGCTCACCGTGTTCGCGAAGACTGGCGTGCGTCGCCGAGCGGAGCTCGTCGAGCTCATCGCGCGGCTCGAACACGGCTAGCTCTCGGTGATCATCCGCACCGGGCCGGTCTGCGGCGCGAGCGGATAGCGACACGCCGAAGCGGTGCGCTCGGCGAGCGCGAACCCGACGCGGCGATACACGCGCTCGGCATCGCCACCGGGCGCGGCCATGATCACGTAGCGCTCCGATGGGAGCGCGGCCGCTGCCGTGGCGAGCAACGCTCCGGCGAGGCCGCGCTTGCGATAGCTCGGCGAGGTCTGGACATCTTGATAGCGCGCGAGGTGGTTCATCGGCACGAGGCCGAGGCTCGCGACGAGCTCGCTGCCATCGAACGCGCCGAAAAACTTCGCGAGCCCGCGCTCGACGAGCGCTTGCTGCCAGTGCGCGCGACGCAGCAAGAACTCGCGATAGTTCTCGTCGTGACGATCGCCGATCGCCCACGCGAGATCGTGCGTGAGCTCGAGCTCGGCAGGTTGCAGCTCGCGGATCGGCAGCGACGGCGCCGAGGCGGTGATCTGCGTGGCGGTCATCACCATCGTGAGCTCGAGCGTGAAACCCGCCGCGGTGAGCTCGCTCTCGGCACCGAGCTCGCCCGTCGTGCCATCCCACCAGAACGTGACGTGACGGATCGAAGGCTTGCCGAGCTCCGCTTCGAACTTGCGCGTCCAGTACGCGACCTCACCGACCTGAGGTGCGGCGGGGAGCACGAGCAGATTGCCGTAGGCGTAGCCCGGATCGTCGGGTGTCTCGACCACGAGATAGTCACCCCGATCGATCGCGTGGCCGCGCGTGGCAGCCAAGGCGAGCTCGGTGGTGAGCGCCAGACTTCTGATGATCAATTTCGAACGAGCCCGAGCAGCTTCGACATCGTCTTTTCGTCAGCCGGCGGGAAATCGTAATCGAGGAAATCGCGCGACGTGACCCAGCGAAGATCCGCGACGGCGGCCGGGTAGGGGTGCGCTCCCTCCGGCAGCTGGCACGAGTACATCGTGAGCTGGACTTGATAGTTCGTGTACTCGTGCAGATGCTCGCCGAGCTTGGTGCCGACGACGACATCGACCCCGATGCGGATCTTCACTTCGCGGGCGAGTGCCGCATCTTCGGCTTCGTCGGGCTCGACGCGACCACCCGGAAACTCCCAGAGGCCGGGCAGGACGGCGTTCGAGTTGCGCTGGGTGATCAGGTACCGGCCTTCATGATCGATGACGGCGGCGACGACCCGGATCACCTCTTTGCCCATCGCCGAGCATTATCGATGGATTGGCTGCGATTGCAACGGCGGACTGGGCGTGTATGCTCCGCGCCCGATGAGTGCGATCCGGTTCGTTGAGATCAAGGCAGCAGAGTCGACCGAGGCCCTGAACACCGAATGGGTCATCATCGAGAACGCGGGCAAGACCGCCTTCTCGACCCGCGGCTGCGGGATGACAGTCGGTAAACGCGGCTCGAACAAGAAGTCGCTGCTCGGCGTCATCGACCCGGGATTTGTCCTCGAGCCGGGCACCAAGATGCGCTTGTTGACGGGCAGCCCCGGCGCCGACAAGCACGGCGCGGCCCCCTCCGAAAACGACGGCGTGAAGAACTACTTTTTGTTCTTGCCGAAAGCCTACGTTGGCTCGCCCGGAACGGTGCTCACTCTCGTGCTCCGTGGCCTGAATGTCTCCAAGGCCGAATACGACCCGGCGTCTCCCAACGGCGTCAAGGCGTAACCGGCAGCCCCGTGTAACGAGCCCGCGGCCGGAGCAGGTACCCGGCGGCGCGCTGCTCGAGCACGTGGGCGAGCCATCCTGCACTGCGCGCGACAGCGAACAAGCCGCTGCCTGCCGCCGGTGCAAGTCCGAATGCAGCGACCAGTGCGGCGAGGCCGACATCGGCGCTCGGATACAGCGGCGCCGGGACATGACGCTGATCGGCGACCGCATCGGCGACCGCATCGGCGATCGCGATGATCGTGCGCGCGCGTTTGTTGGAGCTGCCGCGCGCGAGTGCGAGCACGGGCGCCGTGCGTGGATCGCCTTCGGGATACAGCACGTGCCCGAAGCCGGGAATCACTTCGCCGCGGTTCCTCATCTCGCGGACGACCTTCGCGGCGCGCTCGGGCGAGCCGATCGAATCGGCGAACCGCGCGAGGGTCTCGGCGGCCGAGCCATGGCGCGGTCCGGAGATCGTCGCCAGCGCGGCGGAGAAGCAGGCATACGGATCGGCCTCCGTCGAGGCGGCCACGCGCGCGGCGAAGCTCGAAGCATTGAGCTCGTGATCGGCGAACAGCACGAGCACCGTCGTGATCGCAGGCACGGCGTCGTCGGAGAGGCCGAGTGCCCGCACGCAAATCTCCGCGATCGACGGTGCCGCGAGGGCACGCGTGACGCGGGCCGCGCCTGCACTCCACCCAAGCGCGGCAGCGAGCAGCGGCACGAGCAAGCGGCAGCGCGCGACGATCGCATCGGGGCGGCTATCGCTGCGTTGTTGATCGGTGATGCCGGCGAGCGGCACGAGCAGGGACATCACCTCGAGCGGCCCCGCGGTGGTTGGCACGAGCTTGCCGAGCTGCGCCAGCGACACGGCGGGGCGCGGCCACGCGAGTCGCTCCTCGGGCAGATACCCCGACCACAACAGCTCGGCGACATTCTCGAACGGCGTCGTGACGAGCTCGATCGCGAGGCGACCGCGATACGCAGGACCGCGCCGCGTGATCTGCGTGATCGCCGAATCGAGCACCGGCTCTCCCCAGCGCAACGCCCCTGCGGCGACCGCACCGTGGCCTGCACGTGCAGCGCTGCGCGCTCGCAGCCGCTCGAGGTCATCACGCGCGTAGTGTCGCTTCAAGCCGCGGCCGCCACGCACGCTGCGCACCAGCCCGCGGCTCGCGTACGCGTAGAGCGTCCGGATCTCGATGCCGAGCAACTTCGCGGCGGCCTTCGCATCGAGGAAGTCCTTTGGTTGATTGTCGAATCTACGTTGATCAACCATAAGCTTCACCTTACACACGATCCATGAGCGCAGACAAAGCCAAAGGCTACGGACTCGAAGGCGTCAACGCCGCGGACACGCGGATCTCGCACGTCGATGGCGAGCGCGGACAGCTCGTGGTCATCGGCTCCGACGTGGAGCAGCTCGCGGCGAGTACCCCGTTCGAACAGGTCGCACACATGATGCTCGCGCAAGGTCGAGGTGAACCGATCGCGTCACCCGCGCTGGGCGACGCTCGCGCCCGCGCGTGGGAGCTGCTGCCGCGCCTCGGCGATGCGCTCGCCGCGACCGATGGGATGGACTCGCTGCGCGCCGCACTCGCGCACATCTGGGCGACCGGCGACGACACAGCCGATGCGGTCACCGCGATCGGTGCGGCGCCGGTATTCGTGGCTGCGTGGAACCGCACGCATCGAGGGCTCGCACCGATCGCGCCCTCGCCGGAGCTCGATCACGCGACCGACTACCTGCGGATGACGACCGGGACCCTGCCGGATCCGGCTGCAGCCAAGGCGCTCGGCGCGTATCTCGTCACGGTGAGCGATCACGGAATGAATGCTTCGACGTTCACCGCACGCGTCATCGCCTCGACCGCGAGCGATCTGATCTCGTCGGTGGTCGGTGCGGTGGGCGCGCTCAAGGGGCCACTCCACGGTGGTGCACCGGGACCGGTGCTCGACATGCTCGATGCGATCGGCACGCCGGCAAACGCCGAGGCGTGGCTCCTGAACGAGCTCGCGGCCGGCAACCGGATCATGGGCATGGGGCACCGGATCTATCGCGTGCGCGATCCTCGCGCGGCGGTCCTCGAGCACGCGGTCAAACCGCTGAACACGCCGCGCCTCGCGCTCGCGCATGCGGTCGAGACGGCGGCGGCGAAGATCCTGCGCGAGCGCAAGCCCGATCGTCCGCTCGCCGCGAACGTCGAGTTCTACACCGCGGTGCTGCTCGATGCGGTCGGCCTTCCGCGCGAGCAATTCTCCCCGACATTCGCGGTCGGCCGGATCGCGGGCTGGTCCGCGCACGTGCTCGAGCAGCGCCGCACCGGCAAGCTCATCCGCCCCGCGTCGACGTACGTCGGCCAGATGCCGAGGTAGTTACGTGCGCAGCGGGATCAGCTCGGTCTTGCCGTCGTACGTGACGGTCACCCCCGTCGCGTCGATCGCGAACGTCAGCCCGTCCGGCTGATCGGACCGCGCCGGATGACCAGCGCGGTCCGCGCGATCAACCCGGCCGCGATCATCATGCAACGTTTCTTAGTTCGCCGCGACGATCGCAGCGTTGAGTGCCGCGGCGAAGCTCACCCAAAGCAGATATGGCACGAGCAACGCGCCCGCGATCCGGTCGATCCGCACGAACACGATCAACGTGGTGACGATCGCGCACCACAGCGCCGCGATGTTGATCATACCGACGCCGGGATTTCGCGCGGCGAAGAACGAGAACGACCAAGCGATATTGAGCGCGAGCTGGATCGCGAACAGGGCGTGTGGCCAACCCCAGCCGATCCGTCGCCAAACGCGCCAGGCTGCGCCCGCCATCATGATGTAGAGCGCGGTCCAGACCGGCGCGAACAGCCAGCCCGGCGGCGTCCAGCTCGGCTTGGCGAGCTGCGGATACCAGGTCTGCACCGAGTTGCTCGTCGCGAGACCCGCGAGCACGCCTCCGCCGAGGCACGCGATGATGAAGCCTGCGAGCACCCCGCCCGAGCGAGCCGAGCGTGTTGAGCGAGAGCTGGAACCAGTCACCGAGCTTGGACGTTCGGTGCGACGGCCCGTTACAGCTACTCGCAGCTGCGGTCCGCCATCGACGCGCGCAGCCGGACCATCTTGCCGTCGCCGAGGTTGACCTTGCAGGTGAAGCGATAGCTGTCGTCGCGCACGGTGACGGTGTACGGACCCGCGGGGACGGTAAACTTCGCGCCCGGCGTGTCCTTCGAGACCCCGTTGATCGTGATCGTCAGGTAGTCCGACGAGCGCGAATCGACAACGAGATACGCCTCGCCTTTGTGGACCGGCCTCGCCGCGACTTGCTTGGGCTTCGGTGCCGGCGTGGCGGCACGGCGAGCCGCGAGCTTGGATTCGAGGGACGGCGTCGTCGCGACATCCGGCGTCGCCGCTGCAACCGTCACGGCCGCCGGCGTGGGAGCGACGGGCGTGGGAGCGACGGGCGTGGGACCGACGGGCGTGAGGGCGACGGGCGTGGGAGCGACGGACGTGAGGGCGACGGGCGTGGGGGCCGCGACGATTCGAGCGGGCGCCGGAATCGGCAGCGGCGTGACGGCGACCATCGGGCGAGATTCGACGACGATCGGCGACTGCACGATCACGGGCTCGTCGACCTTGCTCGGCGGGAGCTGGATCGCGATAGCGGCGACGACCCCGATCAGCGCGGCGACCGCGAGGATACCGTACGTCCAGCGATTGCTAGCTCGCTCCACGGCGAACGCGGTCGCACCGCCGGTATGCGAGGCACCGTGGATCGAGGCGAGCTCGGGCGCGGGTAACATCGACGCGTCGAAGGCGTAGACCGGTTGCGGTATCGCGTTCGGGACCGGCGTCGCGCCCCCTTCCCGAAGGGCTTCGCGATCGAGTTGCCGGCCAACCGTCTGCGGAGCCGGCGTGCTGTCGGGACGGGTCGGCATGCTCGCGGCGATCGGTGGCGCCGTCACGGCGCGCACCGAGCCGGGTTTCGATTTCGATTTCGAGCCTTGCTCGATGAACAGCGTCTGCGCCCCCGAGTCGAGGATCTTCATCGGCGCGGCGGCGTCGCTATACGCTTCGCTGGTCGCTTGGTACGGCTGGTACGGCTGGTTGTACGCTTGGTTGACGATCACGTGCGGCGAAGCAGCGCGCGGCTGCGAGCCAGCGCGGCGACGATCGGAGTCGACGATCAGCGAGCGCGTCACGATCGTGACGGGACGACCGGTGTGCTGGGTCTTGGGCCCCCTGCTGATCGCGTTCGCGGCACCAGGAGTGATCTCTTTGATCACGGTCGCGAGGTCGTTCGCGCCTTCGCGCCAACCGTTCGCGAAGCGCTCTTCGCTGATCGCGTCGATCATGCTCTGCATGCTCGGGTAGCGATCCTTGCTATCGTGCGACAGCGCCTTCATGCAGATCGCTTCGATACCGACCGGAATCTTCGGATTGACGACGCGCGGCGGGATGACCTTCAGCGTCGAGAGCTCGCGCTCGTCGGCGGTGACCTGACGACCGAGCGGATGCTGGCCACAGATCAGCTCGTAGAGCACCACGCCGAGGGCGAACACGTCCGAGCGCGGTGTGAGGGCTTCGCCACGCGCTTGCTCCGGCGCCATGTACGCCCACTTGCCTTCGACGACGCCGGCACCCGCGCCACCTTCGCGACGCGCGATGCCGAAATCGGCGACGCGCACTTCGCCGGAGGTCGTGAGCAAGATGTTCGACGGCGAGATATCGGCGTGGATCACCGCGCCACCTGGCCGGTTGTGCGCGAACTCGAGACCGGTCGCCGCGTTCTGGACGATGTACGTCGCGACGCCCATCGGCAGACCACGCGTGCCGCGTGCCTTGAGGAGCTGGCGCACGGACGGGCCGTCCATGAACTCCATGACGAGGAAGACATCGTCTCCATCGCGCGCGAGATCGATGACGCTCACGATGTTGCCGTGCTGCATGCCGACGAGCAGCTTCGCTTCACCGATCAGGCGCTCGACGAACACCTTGTCGTTCGCGAGCTCCGGAAGCAGGCGCTTGATGGCGACCGGCTTCTGGAAGCCGTGCGAGCCCATCGATTGGCCGGCAAACACCTCGGCCATGCCACCACGTCCGAGTAGCTCGCCCAGGACATAGCGGCCCTGACGCTTGCCGCCGGAAGAATCGCGCTGGAGGAGGTGAACCTCCGTAGTGCTCGCAACGGCCACGATGGGACCAACTGCACCGGTCGTGCCGACCGCTAAAGGAACGATCTGCGGGCTGTTTCCCGACTTTCGAGCCCGCGAACGTACCGACGTGCAAATGGACACCGCGGTGTGCAGTCGGCACCCTGGGACTGTCCTCACCCCCTGGGGAACTGAGTCCCTACGCGGAGTTGTGCAGCGAAATGCGCTACGTTCGCGAGCGATGCCCAAGCCGCCTCCAACCGCTGCCAGCCAGCGCATCTTCGCGCCAGGGATCTTCGAGAATCAGGTCGCGTTAGTGACCGGCGGCGGGTCCGGAATTGGGCTCGCGACCGCGCTCGAATTCGTGCGGCTCGGCGCCAAGGTCGCGATCTGCGGCCGGACCCAGACCAAGCTCGATGCCGCGATCGCCGAGCTCGGGCCGAACGCCTTCGCGATCGCGTGCGATATCCGCGAGCCGACCCAGGTCGAAGCGATGGTCAAGGAGATCATCGCTCGCTACGGCCGGATCGATATCGCGGTGAACAACGCGGGCGGCCAGTTCCCTGCGCCCGCGCAGCACATCTCGCCGAACGGGTTTCTCGCGGTCATCAAGAACAACCTGGTCGGCACGTTTCATGTCGCGCGCGAAGTCGCGAACCAGTGGATGATCAAAGAAGGCGGCGGTCGGATCATCAACGTGATCGCGAATATCTATCGCGGCTTTCCCGGCATGGTGCACACCGGTGCGGCAAGGGCCGGCGTCGAGAACATGACGATGACGCTCGCGGTGGAATGGTCGCAGTTCGGCATCCTCGTCAACGCGGTCGCACCCGGCATCATCATCTCGTCGGGCACGATGCAATATCCGCCGCAGCTGGTCGAGCGAAGCATCGCGGCGACGCCGCTCAAGCGCGCGGGCACGGTCGAAGAAGTCGCCGCCTCGATCGTGTTCCTCGCATCTCCTGCCGCCGCGTTCATCACCGGAGCGACGCTGCGAATCGACGGTGCGGCCGCGCTCTGGGGCAACAACTGGGAGCTGCCGTGAACCTCGGCCTCGAGGGCAAGGCGTGTCTGGTTGCGGGTGCGAGCCGCGGGATCGGGCGCGCGATCGCGCTCGCACTCCAGCGCGAAGGCGGTCGCGTCGCGGCCGTCGCACGGAACGCCGAAGGGCTCGATCCCTTCGACGTCAAGATCGTCGCGGATGTCGCCACCGCGGAAGGTGCGCAAGCCGCGATCGATCAAGCGGTCGCGGTGTTCGGTCAGCTCGATGTCGTGATCGCGAATGTCGGTAAGTCCTTCGCACGCGACGCGGCGCAGATGGACGACGACGATCTCGCGAAGTCACTCGACCTGAACTTGTGGACCGCGGCGCGCGTCGCGCAGCGTGCGGTGCCGCACCTCGCGAAGACCCGTGGCTCGATCACGATGATCTCTTCGATCTGGGGTCGCGAAGGGGGCGGCGCACCTGGCTACAACGTCGCGAAGGCCGCGGTCATCGCGCTCGCGAAGGCGCTCAATCACGATCACGCGAAGCTCGGCATCCGGGTCAACAGCGTCGCGCCGGGCTCGATCCTATTTCCGGGCGGGGGCTGGGAGCGCCGGCAGACCTCCGATCCGGCGGGCACCGCGGCGATGGTCGAGCGAGAGCTACCGTTCGGCCGGTTCGGCACGGTTGAAGAAGTCGCCGATGCGGTCGTGTTCGTCGCGTCCCCGAAGGCGAGCTGGATCGCGGGCGCTTGCATCGTCGTCGACGGTGGCCAATCGCACGCGTTCTGATCATGAAGAAGAAGCTCGCGATCGTCGGCTTCGCGGTCCTGGTCATCGCGTGCGGCGTGTGGTTGTGGACGAGCTTTCCTCCACCCTTGCAGACCGTGCCGCACACGCGACGCACGGCGGCGATCGACGCGGGCGCGATCGTCGACGTGTCACCGTCGGATCGATGAGCAAGATCGACCTCGGGCCGAAGCCAGCGCTTCCGCTCGCAGGCCTGCTCCGCTGCGCGACGATCCGCGCCACCTCGGTGAGGCCGGCATCGTCGCCGATCACGAGACCGGCGAGAAGCGCCGCGTGCTGTGGCCCGAGATCGGCGGTGTCGTCGCGCGCGCGCCGGTTCGTCCAGCTCGTCACGGTGCGGTGTCCTGAAGCAGCCGTCGATCCGGCGACGCGCACGTTCCTCGGCAGCAAAGCCCGGCGGCACAGCTGCCGAGCACCTCGACGCTTGCACGACACGACCACCGCCTCGCGTAGGACTAGTAGTCCGAGTCGCTGTCGCCTTCGTCTCCGTCCGTGGTCGGCGCGCGACCACCCTCGGCGTCTTTGTCGAGACCGAGCCGGCGGATCATCTTGTAGATCGACATGCGCTCGATCCCGGCGGCGCGAGCAGCGGCCGAGATGTTGCCGTCATGCGCCTCGAGTAGCTCCTTCAAGTAGCGACGATCGAACTCGTCGACTAGCTTCTGCTTGGCGACCTTGAATGGGACCTCGATATCGATCTGCGCGAAGCCTTCGCCTTCTTTTTTTAGTGGAGCCTCGAACGCCGAGGGATGGTTCGGCAGGAGCACGGCGCGCTCGATCGCGTTGCGGAGCTCGCGGACATTGCCCGGCCAGGTGTGGCGATTCGCGCGCGCGATAAAGTCTTCCGGCAGGCGCGGATCCGGGTTGCCCGACGACACCGACAGCTGACGCAGGAAGTGCTCGACGAGCAGTGGCAGATCATCGCGGCGCTCGCGCAGCGCGGGAAGTTGGAGCTTCGCGACCGCGAGGCGGTAGTAGAGATCCGACCGGAAGTTGCCGCGATTCACTTCGGCCGCGAGGTCGCGGTTCGTCGCCGCGACGATGCGGACATCGGCCGCGAACATCTTGGTGCCACCGAGGCGGCGGACCTTGCGGGTCTCGACCGCGCGCAGCAGCTTGGCCTGGACATCGAGCGGCAGCTCGCCGATCTCGTCGAGGAACAGCGTCCCACCGTGGGCCAGCTCGAACACGCCGGCCGTCGACTTGACCGCGCCGGTGAACGCGCCGATCTCGTTGCCGAACAGCTGCGCTTCGAACAACTGCTCGGGGATCGCCGAGCAATCGAGCACGACGAACGGTTCGTCGCGGCGCGGCGACGATTGGTGGATCGCATCGGCGACGAGCTCTTTGCCCGCGCCGGTCTCGCCCTGGATCAGCACGGTCGCATCCGACTGCGCGAACCGGTTGACGAGCTCGAACAGGTGACGCATCACGGCGCTGCCGCCGATCAGGTTGTGGAGACGAGCTTCGTTCCACAGCGGCATCGCGACCGCGTCGTCCATCGGATCGAACGACACGGCGCTCTTGCCGATCTGGATGACCGAGCCCGGCTGGATGAAGCCATCGACGACGCGCACGCCTTTGACGTACGTGCCGTTCGTCGAGCCGAGATCACGGAGGCGATAGCCTTCTGGCGTCATACGCAGCTCGCAATGGAGGCTCGACACCTTGCCATCGCTGAGGTTGAGGTCGGCGCCGAGGCGGCCGATCTGGATCGTCGGCAGGGCGAGCTCGATCACTTTGCCCTTGTCCGCGCCAGCGACGACTTCGAGTCGGCAGCGACGAACATTGACCGTACGCGGCAGGCCTTGAAAGGAAGTGACCCAGGTCGGGGTCTCGAGATCTTGACCTTCCACGAGTTCAGTTGATCGTAGCACGCTCATCGGATGGCTCCTTTGTCTGCAATGCGAACGTAGCCGGTGACGCCGACACGAATGTCGACAGGGCGGGCGGGCGCCTTTTCGAGCTCGGCGGTTGCAACGAGAAAATCGATCGCGGGGTCGTGGTCGTCCGTGATGGTCGTGACGGTCGCGCCAACCTGGTGGTCACCGACGCGCATCTGCACCACATCGCCGGTCTTGACGAGGTCGCGCTTCGCGCGCGGGATGACGAATTTGACGATCGGATCCATCGGGTCGAACACGCGCGCGATGATCGTGCCCTTGCGAGCGACTTCACCGACATGCACCTTGACGACCGCGATCGTGCCGTCCATCGGTGCCTTGATGTTCGCGGCTTCGATCAGGCGCTTCTGCTCGGCGATCTGCATCTTCACCGATTGGATCGAACCACCCGCGCCCGCGCCTTCACCGGCTGCCGCGCTCGCATCGGACTGCGCTGCGTGGACGGCTTCGGGGGACGATGCGCCGAGGCGAGCGAGCCGTGCCTCCGAGCGCGCCTTGCGTGCCGCTTGCGCGTACATCGCACCGGCACGTGCGGCCTGACCTTGCGCATTCACGAGCTGGCCCTCGAGCTCGAGCTCTTTCGAGCGGAGCTCCGAGATATCGAGTTGTGCGATCGGATCACCCATGTGGACGTATTCGTCGTTGTGATGAGAGAGGGATTGAACAGAACCGTCCGCCGCAGCGGTGATCACGCGAGAGGTTCGGGAGGTCACGACAGCGACCAGGTCGAGCGGCCTTGCCGCGGGCAGCGCCACCGCTTCGCGCCTGGCTGGAATGAAATCAACCGCGCTCTGGTGCGTTTCGTGCGGAGCGCATGCTGCTAGCAGCAGAGCGCAAAGCATGGGCAGCTTCATAAGGAATCTCCGGGGCGTTCGGGGTGGTGGACTGCGAAGCCGCGAGGAGCTGGCTGTAGAGGCCACCTGACGCGACGAGTTGATCGTGGTTGCCTTGTTCGACGACGCGACCCTTTTCCATCACGACGATGAGGTCGCAGTTGCGAACGGTCGACAGGCGGTGCGCGACGGTGATCCGCGTGCAGCGCAGCGTCTCGAGGCCGGCGATGACCTTCTTCTCGGTCGAGTTGTCGAGCGCCGAGGTCGCTTCGTCGAGCAGCATCAGGGTCGGGTTGCGAAGCACGGCACGAGCGATCGCGACGCGCTGGCGCTGGCCACCCGAGAGCGAACCACCACCATCCGAGATCACGGTGTCGTAGTTCATCGGCATCTCGGCGATGTCTTCGTGCAGGCACGCGACCCGCGCCGAGTGCTGGATGCGATCGAGCGTCGCACCCGGCGAGGCGAGCGCGATGTTCTCGCGCATCGTGCCGCCGAAGATGAACGGGTGCTGCGGGACGATGCCGATCTGCTGACGCACGCTGCGGAGATCCATCTCGTGGAGCGACTTGGAGTCGTAGAGGATCTCGCCGCTCGCCGGCTTGTGGAGTCCCGAGAGAAGGTTCAGGAGCGTCGACTTGCCCGAGCCCGAAGGACCGACGAGCGCGACCGAAGCACCGGGCGGAATCTCGAGCGAGACATTCTGGACGACCAGCGGCGCTTGCTCGCCGTACTTGAACGAGAGGTTCTTCACCGTGACGTGACCGCGGAGCCGCGGCGGGTTCGCGGCCTTGTCGCGATCCTGCTCGACCGGCGTCTGGAGCACGTCGTCGATGCGGTCCATGTGACCCTTGACGAGCTGGAGCTCGAGGCCGCTCGACACGAGCGCCGACAGCGGGCCGAACAAGCTCGTCGCGAGCGAGTTCATGGCGAGCATCATGCCGACAGACATCTTGCCGCTCATCACCGAGGTCGCGCCGATCGTGAGGATCAGCATGGGTCCCAGCGAAGCGACCGCGCCGCGAATCGAGTCGACGTACGCCGAGGCGCGAGCACGCTGCATCTTGACGTTGACTTCGTCGGTGTAGAGATTCGACCACTTCTCGAGGCCGAGGCGCTCGGCTCCGGCGCACTTGAGCGTCTCGATGCCGCCGAGCAGCTGGACCATGTACGAGTGCGCCTTCGCTTGCTTGTCGAGATCGGCCGCGAGCAAGCGCTGGAACGTCGGGCGAGCGCAGAGGAACACGAGCGCCTCGACGCCGGACATCACGATGGTGACCACGCCGAGCATCGGGTTGACATAGAAGATCACGCCCGCATAGAGGAGGACGAACACACCGTCGAGCACAGCCGACATCGACTTCGACGTCACGATCTCGCGGACGGTGCCGTTCGAGTCGACGCGCATCATCAGGTCACCTGTCGACCGGCGCTGGAAGAACGAGTACGGCAGCGACACCATGTGGTCGAGGAAGCCGAGCGTCATCCGCGTGTCGAGCGCGATGCGGAGATGCAGCAGCACGAACGAGCGCACGACCTCGGAGATGATGTTGAAGATCGTCATGCCGGCGATCGTCGCGAGGCAGACGTAGAGCAAGCTGTAGTCGCTGCGCGGGATGACCTGGTCGAGGATCATGCCGGTGACGAGCGGCAGCGCGAGCGCGATGAGGCGGAGGAACAACGAGATCACGACGATCTTCGTGAACAGGCCCTTCTCCGACATCAGCTCGTCAACGTAGCGCTTGAGGCGACCCTTCTCGAACTTCTGCTTCGTGAAGCGCGCGGTCGTCATCAGCTCGATCGCGACGCCGGTGAACTGCTTCGCGAACTGCGTCATCGGCACGTCGCGCGGGCCGGTCGCCGGGTCGACGATCCGCACCCCGTCCTTGACGACCTTGTCGAAGACGACGAAGTGGTTGAACTCCCAGTGGAGGATGGTCGCTTGCTTGAGAAGCTTGACCTGCTCGACCGAGACCTTGATGCCGCGGCCCGCGAGGCCGTACTTCTCGGCGGTGTCGAGGATCGCCTTGGCGCTGACGCCATCGCGACCGATGCCCATGGCGTCGCGAACCTCGGCGAGCTTGACCTCTTTGCCGTGGAACTGCATGACCATCGCGAGCGAGGCGGCGCCGCAATCGGTCCACTCGAGCTGCTGCGTGAACGGCACGCTGCGCTTCTTGGAGGAGAATCCGATCCGCTTGAGCGCCGGGTAGCGCTCCGCGATCGATTTGGTTTCCGTTGGGTTCTCGCTCACCGAACGCTACTAGAGCAACCGCTGAGCCAGCACTGGATCCGACGTAACCCGTTGGAGACACTTGGAGATCGATTCGGCTACCGGGGGTGGCGATTCGAGTCCGCATACCGCGGGTTACGAACCGCGCCCGACCCCGACCGACACGCGCCCGAAACGACAACAGGCGCCCGGGTCGGGGCGCCTGTCGTCGCGAGCAGCGCGGCGATCAGTCGAGATACTTCTCGAACAGCGGGAAGATCGTGACGAGGAACGGCTTGGACTCGATCTTGATCTCGACCTTCGTCGACATGCCGTGGTGGAGCGTGAACTCCTTCTTGCCGACCTTGATCGTGTCGCCCTCGAATTCGCCTTTGACGAGGATGTAGTTCGCGTCCTGCGCGAGCTTGAGCGTATCGGCGAGATCCTGGCCGACCTCGCGGCGAATCTCGGTCGCACCGACCGCATCGTTGCTGATCGATTGGATCTTGAGCTTCGCGGGCTTCTTGTTGAAGCCAACGACCGCGACCTGCAGCGGCATATCCGATTTGATGCGCGGCCGATCGGTCGCCGGCATGTACGCCCAGACCTCGGGGCGGGTGTTCGGCTTGATGATCGTCATCATCATCTCGCCCATCTGCATCGCCTTGCCGACGCCGGCGTGAATATCCGAGACCCGGCCCTCGGCCGAAGATCGAACGATCTTGAGATCTTGCATGCTGACGGCATGGGTGAGGGCGGCCGAGGTCGTCTTGACCGATTTGCGCGCCTGGTCGTCCTGATCGTCGAACAAATAGGTCTGCAACGCGTTCTCGGACTCCGAGTTGACCTGCTGCCAGTCGGCGTCTTCCTTCGTCGAAGCGAGCTTCGCGACCGGGTCGCCGACGTGCACGTAGTCGCCCGGCTGGACGTAGATCGATTCGATGTTGCCGGTCGCCTGCACCGTCACCGGCGTGCCCGCGTAGTGGATGACGCCGAAGCCCGTGGTGTAGGTCGGGACGCGCAGGAAGATACCGAACAGGAGCGCGATCAGCATCGAGATGCCGAGGATCGGATAGGCGCGCTTGATCCAGCGCGGCGACAGCTCGGCGACGACGCCCTCGCTGCCCTTCTTGCGGTGGTACTCGAGCGCCTCGGGGCGATACAGCGACTTCTGATCGGCGGCGTGCTCCTGGCGGCCCTGGAGATGTTGCACGACGAGGTGATGGAGGACCGAGGCGCTCTCGCGCGCGATGGCGGCCATCGTGATGTGGTCGGGCGTGGCGAACACCGGCTGGCGCGCGTTACGCGCGAGCTGGATCACCGCGAGGGTCTCGGTCGCCGTCGCGATCGGGATGAGGCCACTGTGCGGCCCGACGAGCGCGCGGCGCGCCTTGCCGACGGCGAGCAGCGGCTGGGTGTCCTTCGGCATCTCTCCGTCGGGGCCGAGCGAGTAGAAGCCGTCCGGGCCGGCATAGATGATGACGACCGACAGCGAGCTCGTGAGCTCGGCGACGGCATCGCGGAGCAGCCGATCCGCGGCGGCGAGGTCGGCCTGCAGCGCGAGCCGACGCACCCAACCGAACACGGCGGTCGCGAGCTCGGGCGGCATCGGGATCTGGTTCGGATCGAACGCGGCGCCGCCCGCGAACTCCATGAACGCTGGCGCGATGTTCGGATTCGCCGGCATGCCCGCCGGTTGCGACTTCGAGACCGACTTGGACTTCGATGTCTCTTCGACGACAACAGGCGCAGGCGTAACGGGCTTGGCCTCGATCACCGGTGGTGCGGGTAGGGGACGCGGTTGCGAGCCGGTCGCGCGGGCGGGGTGGGTCGGAGGCTCGTCGTCATCTCGATCGAGTGTCTTCTCGATCGGTAGATGAGTCGGCGCTTCTGGTGCCACGCCCCAGTTGCGGCGCACGGTCGACGCTTCGGCGTTGGAGTGTTCGTAGCGCATCGAGAACGGACATAAAAGCAAACCCAGGACCACGATCGGCGGCTTCGTAACCTCCTGATCGGAGTTGGGAATCCCGGCCGAGGCCGGGGGTGAGGAGCGCGATCCGCATACCGAGGGATACGAGTCCCGGAGTGTTCGAAGAGGTGTCTCCGAGAGGACTCGGTGACTTAGGGATGGGCATGGCTAGTGCTCTAGCCCCTCCCCATGCAGAGTCGGATCATTTTCAGCGCAGTCTTGTTTGCCGCTGTCACGACTGCCAACGCGCAGCCGTCTGCGGACGATGACGATGCTGACGTGGGTGGTCCCGAAGCGAAGAACGCGCTTCCGATCCAGATCAACGAGGTCGTCACCGCGATCATCAATCTGTCGCCCGACCTCGCGCGCGCTCGCACCGATCGAACGATCGCGAAGCTGACCGCCGAAGCGGAGCGCAAGAACCAGGCGTGGGTGGTGAGCGCCAACGCGAGCTTCAACCAGAACGGCATCGCCGACCACGTCGAGGCACCGCCCTACTCGGTGGTCGAGCAGGACACGCTGTCGGGCACGCTCGGTCTCGGGCGCAACCTGCCGACGGGTGGCTCGATCCAGCTCGAGACCGGCATCCAGCACCAGCACACCGAATACAACGTCTACAGCACGCTCCAGGGCCTGACGTCTTCGAACGCGACCACCACCACCGGCGTGGGCTCGGGCTCGGGCTCGGTGCCGCCGTCGGAGGACGCGTACCAGATCACGTCGCACGTCCAGCTCCAGATCAAGCAACCGCTCGCCCGCGGCCTCGGCGATATCGCCGTCGCGAACGAGAAGAAGGCGGACCTCGTGGCGACCGAAGCGACCGTCAAGGTCCAGCTCGCGGCAGAAGACACGTTGAAAGAGGCGCTCACGGACTACTGGGAGCTCGCCTACTCGAACCGCGAGCTCGACATCCGGTTCCAGGCGATCGACCTCGCCAAGAAGCAGATGAAGATCACGCACGACCAGGCGCGCGCCGGCACGGTGTCGTCGACGGCGATCGACCAGGTGAAGTCGGACCTCTACGAGCGCGAGGCGGCGTTCGAGAAGTCGCAAATCGACGTCGAGTCCAAGTCGATGGAGCTCCGCCGCAAGGCCGGCCTCGATCTCCAGAAGCGCGAGACCGTGTTGAAGCCGGCCGAGGCCTACGACATCGGCGACGACGAGTTCGACATCACCGAGGTGCTGCAGCGCGCCAAGACCACGAACCGCAAGCTCGCGACACTCGTCGTCCAGCAGCGCGAAGCGGATGTCGACATCGACGTCGCGGCCAACGCGATGAAGCCGCAGGTCGACCTCACCGCGACCGGCGCCATCCTCGGCATCGGTGACACCGCGGGTGATTCCGTCGGTGGCATCGGCAAGGGCGATGGGTATCAGCTCAGCCTCGGCCTCTCCGTGCAATGGGAAGTCTCGGGCGCCGCGCGCAAGGGGCGCGATGCCGCGCAGGCCAAGAAGAAGCGGCTCTCCATCGATCTCGAGGACACCTCGCGCCAGATCGAGACCCAGACGGTGCTCGCCGTGAAGCAGGTCTCGGCGTCGCGCCGGCGGGTCGAGCTGTCTCGCAAGGCCGAGGTGGTCTCCGATACCAACGTGCGCTCCGAGAAGGAGCTGTTCATCGCCGGCCGCACCACGAACTACAACGTGATGCAGCGCCAGGACTCGCTGATCACCGCGCGGCTCAACCTCGCTCGCGCGATCGCCGACTACCACATCGCCGTGATCCAGCTGCAGTACTTGAGTGGCACCTTGCTCGATCAGTACGGCGTCGATGTGAAGCCGCACGCGCATCGGTAGCTGGGCCCCAGGCGATCGCTTCCCCAGGGTGACGATCTGAAGACCCCACCCACAGGCGACAACGACGTAACTCGCGGGACGCACACGAAAACACCACTGGCACAGCGTCTGCTCTAGGAGACAGTCATGAAGACCACCACCCTCGCAATCGGATCGTTCGCGGCACTGCTCGCAGGCTGCATGGGGAACTTCGGCGGCGGCAACAAGTGGACGGCACCAGACGCTGGCGGCAGCGACACCACCGCGGCGTGTGACAACCCCGTGATCAAGACGATGGACGTCACGGTGTCGGGCACGAGCATGACGATGGCTGACAAGGTGCCGACCAGTTGCTGGAACCTCAAAGGCAAGCTGTCGGTCTCGGGCTCGACGACCAGCCTCAAGGCCCTGCTCGGCGACATCCGCCAGGTCGATGACCTCGTGCTGACCAGCACCATGGTGACGGTGATCGATACGGTCGCGCCGCTCGCGGTCACCCGCACGCTCGAGATCGAGAACAACACGGTGCTCACGTCGCTCGCGAACGTCGCGCTGCCGAACGATGCGTCGTGCTTGACCTACATGGCCGCGATCACGGTCAACGGGAACCAGGCGCTGACCGACCTCGGCGGCGTCGGCAAGGCGATGTGCGTCGCCGGCCTCACCAACATCTCGAACAACGTCGAGCTCGCGGCGGTCACGCTCGATTCGGCGGCGCGCCTCGAGGGCGGCCTCGAGATCACTTACAACACGCGGATGACGACGCTGTCGTTCACGCAGCTGCAGTCGGTCGGCTCGGTCACCATCACGAACAACGATGCGCTGACCTCGATGGGCACGATCAACGCCGCGAACATTCAGGGCGACCTCTTGATCGATTCGAACAAGAGCTTGACCTCCATGCCCTCGATCACGAAGGCACAGACCACCGGCCACGATACGACCGGCGCCCTCGTGATCTCCGGCGCGATGATGATCTCGAACAACGCCGCGCTGACGAACCTCGGCAACTGGGCCTACGCGGGTCAGGTGCTCAACACGCACTCGGTGCTCTATCCGAATTCGATCACGATCAAGAACAACAAGAACCTGCCCGTCTGTCAGGCGCGGGAAATCGGCTGCTGTGTCGCGCACTCCGACACCGCGCAGATCAACAGCGGGAACAGCGGGAACAGCTGCAACAGCGGAGCGCACAGCTGGTGCTACGCGAGCGGTTGTTACAACTACAGCGGCAACTAACCAACGTACCCACGACGACGACGCATCTACGACCAAGGCAGGAGCATCAGCACCATGCGCAACCTCCACTCTGTTATTTTCGCGGTCGCGGCGTTTGCCACGGCCACCACTACCGTCGCGGAAGCCAAACCTCGCAAGGTCGTCATCATCGACTTCGACGGGCTGCCTCGCACGCTCGCCGATACCGGCCGGAGCAACGTCCTCGCGCTGCTCGGCGATCAGTACGACCTGGTGCCGACGAAGAAATGGGAGAGCGCTCGCGCGCAAGCGCAAGGCCGTGGTCCAGCGCAGTGGCAACAAGCCTCCAAGTCGTCCGGCGTCGACGCCGTGATCGAAGGTTGGATCAACACGGAAGGCCGCCATCACACGCTGACCGTGCAGATCCGGGACGCCGCGACGGGCAACGAGATCGATAGCGTGTCGGTCAAGATCGGCGACAAGGGGCTCTCGACCGAATCGCAGCACGATCTCGCGACGCAGCTCAACGAGGTGCTCGACTGGATCGATGGCGATGCGACCTCGTCGAGCGCTGGCGTCAACCTGCCGATCCTCGATACCCGGCCGCGCCTGGGCTCACACGACTTCACGAAGCGCCACGACGACAGCGATGACAGCGATGACGATAGGGACGAGCGACCGCGCAAGAAGTCAAAGCTCAAGATGCGCCGCGACCGTGACGACCGCCCGAGCCACGACGACCGCGACACGCGTGACAGCCGTGACAGCCGTGACAGCCGATCGGGCCGGGACGAGCGTCGCGACGACGACCGCAAGAGCTCGCGCCGCAGCGAGCGCGACGACCACCCGGACGAGCGCGACGAGCGCGACGAGCGCGACGACAAGAAGAGCAGCAAGGATTCCAGCGACGATCTCGGCGATATCCGTCGTGATAGCGACGCGAAGCCCTCGCTCAAGCAGGTCGCGACCTCGGATGCGACGCCGCTGACCAACGTGCTGATGCCCGAGATCAGGACCCAGGACATCATCTCCGAGGCACCGGCACCGCGGATCATGAAGCCCGCGCCGAAGTTCCTGATCACGGGTGGCGGCTTCGTCGCATCGCGCGGCATGTCGTTCACGCAGGACGCAGATGCGACGGGCAACGCGCCGCCGTCGTATCCGGCGCAGGGTGTCTCCGGGATCCAGATCGGCATCTCGGTGTTCCCGATGCCGACGGAGAAGCTCAGCAGCGACCCCTCGGGTATCGGCTTCTCGCTGAACATCAAGAAATCGGTCGGCTCGCTCGTCACCGCCGACAACAGTGTAGCGAACACCAGCGGCGACTACGAATACGACTACACCTCGTGGGAAGGCGGCGTTCATTACCGCTATCCGACCGACCTCGTCGCGCTGACCGGCTCGTTCACGCTCGGCAACGAGAACAACTCGATCGCGTTCTCGCAGGGCATCGACATCCCGGATGCCTCGTACAACTACGTGGGCATCGGCGGCGCCATCGACCTCAAGGTGACCGACCGGACGCGCGCAGGTATCGGCGCGAAGTACATGTACGTCACCAGCGTCGGCGATGTCAGCGACGAGCACTGGTACGGCGCGGGCTCGGCGTCGGGCCTGATGCTCGATGCGCACTTCCAGATTCCGGTCTCCGACATGCTGTTCCTACGCGGCGAGCTCGACTACCGCCGCGTCTCGATGGACTTCGAAGAATCGGGAGACCTGTCCTACGGCTACGGCATCTCGAACATCACGGACAGCAGCATCGGTGCGAGCGCGCAGCTCGGTGTCCAGTTCTAACGCTCCTACGCTCTCCGACGACGAAACGAGCCGGCCCTGGGGGTCGGCTCGTTTCGTTTTTCGGTGTTTCGGCGCTCGCCCCCCGGCTGTCTATCGCGAGAGACGATCTGCGGACTGATCACTCAGGGCCTCACTCTGTATCTCTCGATGATCACGTCGAGCTCGTCGCCGTGGGCGCTGGCACGTTGCCTGCTCTAGTAGTCGACAAGCACCGTTACCCACCACCACCAAGGGACCCACAGCGCCATGTCGAACCAGAATGATCCGTTTACCTCCATCGACTCTGCAGACCTCAACTCCGTCGCCGGCGGCACCGCACGTGTCGCTTCGGGCGGTGGCGCATCCTCGGGCTCGAGCGACGCGCTGATGTCGATGATCACCGAGATCGGAAACTCGATCAAAGACCTCGCCTCGAACAACAGCGGGGGCAGCGACTCGATGATGCAAATGATGATGATGATGATGATGATGGGTGGCGGCGGCGGCGGCAGCTCGAGCGGCGGCTACGCGGGCTCCTCCGGTCAGCCGACGTACGTCTCGGTCTCGGCGAGCGGCAACGGCAGCGGTGGCGGCGGCGGCTGCGGTTGCAAAGGCTGGTAGCACACGCCCGACCGCGGGCTCTCGAGAAAAAACGGCGCTCCGGTGGCGCCGTTTCTAGTTCCGGATCTTCGTCTGCTGGCACCCGATTTGCCGGCGAATTTCACGATCGCTTCGATCGCCTACCAAAGAGAGCAACCTGATCTTTCTGCATACGTATGGTTTCGATGACATCGGCTCGAAGATCCAGCGGCACGCCGACTGCACTAAGACTCGACATGTACGACTTCGAATCCATCAACGCCGAACAGCTCGTCACGAGGACGGATGTGGTGTTGCGTGGAAATCTCGCGAAGCGTCGTGCCGCTGCCCTGGCACGCGGCTCGAAGAACTTCACCGTCGCGGCGCGCTTCGCCGCGATGCGCAGCGAGATTCGTTCGGCCGGCGCCCACGAGGATCGCACGGTGTTCGTGCGCCAGATCCCGAGGACGCGCTCGCGCTACGTGGTCTGTGCAGTCGCCACGCTCGCGTGGTGCTGCGCCGCTGCGCTCTATTTCCACCTCTAGCTCTTCTTCGCCAGCCCAGCTCACCCCAACCAGGAACCGACCATGACCAAGATGCCCAAGACCCCGTTCATTTCGATCGCCCGCAACGACCTCCACTTCGTCAGCGGCGGCGTCACGCGCACCGCGAGCGGTGGCAGCTCGACGGACTCGAACAGCCAGCTCCAGATGATGGTCTCGCAGATCGGTGACTCCATCAAAAGCCTCGCCGCGAACAACCAGAACAGCTCGTCGTCGAGCTCGATGATGATGCCGATGATGATGATGATGATGGGCCAGGGCGGTGGTGGCAGCGCATCGGCTGCGGCCGCGGCTCCGCCTCCGCCCGCGGGCACGTTCGTCAAAGTCAACGTGTAAGGAGTCGCCATGACTGGCGAATCCTTCGAGACCGTCGAGACCCCCGCGCTCGAGACCGTCGTCGGCGGGCGCACGACCCAGCTACCACAGAAGCCCGCAGACCCCGCACTCTTGCAGTCGATCGCGCAGCTCGCGCAGACCGTGCAGCAAGTCGGTGCAGGGCTCGCTCGAGCGGGCCAGGAGAGCCAGCAGGGCATGTCGCAGATGATGCAGCAGATGATGCAGGCCAAGCAGCAGGGCAAGTAGTCAGGAGAAGATCATGGAAGAGATCAACAGCGACGAGCTCCAGCACGTCATCGGCGGCGCCGATGGCGGCTTCAACTGGCAAGGCATGCTCCAAAGCGTCATGCAGAGCGCGGCGAAAGGCGGCCAGTCCGGCGGCGCGAAGGGCGCGGGCCAAGGCGCGCTGCAAGGCTTGATGGGCCAGCTGCCGAGCATGCTCGGAGGCATGATGGGCGGCGGCGGTGCCGGCGGCATGGGCGGGCTCACGAGCATGTTCAGCGGCATGATGGGCGGCGGCTAGCAAGCCGGCGCGTCCCAGCCTCGACAAGCAGCAGCGCCGAGCGGCGCCGAATAGAAGTTACTCGTCGGTGAGCGGCAAGCCAAGCTGCGCGGGATTCGCAGCGGGTGCTGCATCTCCGAGGCGCACCGCGCCAGACTCGTCGATGTAGTTCGCAGCGAGCCGCTGCGCAGCGATCGGATCGATGTTGCCGAGCCGCTCGAGCGCTGCGGCCACGATCTCGCTCCACGCGATCGATTTGCGACCGCTGTCGACGAGCGTCGCTTCGATATCGCGTGCGACCCGACGCAGATCTTCATCGCGTACCAGCGGGCGGTGGGCAGCTACGCGTTGCAACGAATGGAACAGCTTCTCGCCATCGAACGGTTCGACGCTGCCGTCGCGCTTTTGGACCTTGAGTCCGGGCGCGCCGACCTTCTCGTAGGTCGTGAATCGGCGCTTGCACACCGTGCACACGCGACGACGCCGCAACCCGTCCGCGGTGACACGGGTCTCGGTCACGCTCGAATCGCCGCCGCAGTACGGGCACTGCACCCGCGTAGTCTAGCGGGCCGAACGCGTGCAGCGAAATTTCCCCATCAGGCTAGGGGCGCCACCGGTGTCCGAGAACCGGTAGAACACATCGCCATCTACCGCGAGGCCCTCGGGAAATCCGCCACCGAGCGACCCGATCGGGGTGATCGTGGCGCGCTGCGGATCGCGCCAGTTATCGATGCGCGACACCGTGGAGAGCCCGAACAGGTTGTTTGCGACGTAGAGCGCACCGCTCGCGTCGTACGCGCAATCGGCGAGATGGCCGGGCGCGGCGACCTCGATCGATCGATCGTGGCTCACGGCGAGATCGTGGCCCTCGTGGGAGCCGGTCAGCGCGTACACGTGACCGTCGGCCTTCGAGGCCGCAAAGCCGACACCGTCGGCGAGGCAGATGCCCTCGTAGTTGCGGCCGCAGTTGGTGCGCGTGCCATCGCAGACCATGCCGCTGCCCGCGGGCGGCCGATCGCCGATGCCGCCATGCACGGCATTCGGCGGCAGGTCGACCGGGCCGAGCGGGTAGGGACCATCGACGAGCTCGAAGCCGGTCTTGCTCCGCTTCCACTCCAGGATCCAGCCGGGCGACGTGATGCCGATCAGGTGCTCGCCGCGCGTCGTGAGGCCCTCGAGATCGTCGGTGCTGTGGTTCAGTGGCAACGTGCCCTGCTCGACGGTGGCGCCGGTCTCGGGATCGATCAGGCCGTACGCGCCATGATTGCCGCTATCGCTCGCGACCACGAGACGGCGCTTCCCATCGATCGTCATCCAGGCGGCGCCACTCGCCTCGGGAACGGGCGTCGAGGCCGCGAACGGCAGCGCCTCGCAGATCCAGTGCTCGCCCACCACGGCGGGTGCACCTGCAGGTTTGGCGATCACAGATGGCGGCGGCGCGGCTGCCGGGACGGGCGCGTCTTTCTTGCCGCAGCTCGCAACCAACACGAGGATCGCTACGCGCGGCCACACGCCTGCGCTATAGCATCAGCGTCGAGACGATGCCGCGGTACCTCGTCAAAGAGATGTTTGGCCCCACGTTACAAGGCGAGGGCGCTCACGCCGGGCGACCGTGCGTGTTCTTGCGGTTCGCGGCCTGCAACCTCGCATGCACGTGGTGCGATACCGATTTCGCCGCGGAGGGCGCTGTGAAGCTCGACGTCGCCGACATCGTCGCGCGCCTCCTCGAGCTCGATGTTCACCAGGCGCGCATGGTCGTGGTCACCGGCGGCGAGCCCACGCTGCAGTGGGATGCGCCGCTCGCCGAGGCGCTGCGCGCGGCCGGCTTTCGCACGCACATGGAGTCGAACGGCACTCACGTGCCGGCCGCGCCGGTCTCCTGGTTGACGGTCTCGCCGAAGCCGCAGTTTCATACCGGCTCGCTCGCGCTGGTCGGCCAACCGGTCTCCGAGCTCAAGGTCGTCGTCGACGACACCGTCGACGAAGCGACGCTCGCTGGCTACGAAGCGCGCTATCCGAGTGAGCATTACTTCGCGCAGCCGTGCATGACCGCGGACTATCCCGCGAGCCTCGCGCGCACGATCGCGCTCGTCCAAGCGCGACCGCGCTGGCGGTTGTCCCTGCAACTTCACAAGATCCTGGAGATTCCGTGATCCCACGCATCGTTCGCATGGTCACCGAGCGGTTCCACCGCGACGCCGACAATCGCCCTCTGCGCGAGAGCCGCACGCCGAGCGAGTTTCTTCATTCCGGCGACATCGAGTATCGCAAGTGCCCGTACAGCGGGTCGCGGCAATTTCACGCCAAGCCGATGAACGTCTCGGCACTTCGCCAGGCGTCGACGCACTGGGACGAGGTCACCGATGCCCTCGCCGTGCTGCGCTCGGCCTACGTCACCGCGCGGCGCGGTGCAGCCGAGACGCCCGACTTGATGGACCTGTGGCGGATCAGTCAGCTCGGCTCGGCGCTGCCCTGGTGGTTCATCCTCCGCGACGAACCGCTCCCCGGGTACGCGGCCGCGCTCTCGAAGGCGACGCTCGGCGTCGGCATCTGGGCGCAGCAGTTCCTGATGCGCGAGCTCTCCGGCGCGTGGACCGAGCCGGTGTTCACCGCCGCGGTAATCACGCAGCTCGCCGAGGAGTCCGGCACGCTGATCGGCGCTCACGAGGTCTGCGCCGGCTCCGACAAGATGCTGTCGCGGTTCTTCGAGGTCTATCTGGAGACCGCGCCGGGCACGGGTGAGCTCGCGCGGTCGCGCGACGAAGTCCTGCGGTTCGGCGCGCACTACGCGAACTTCAAGTTGCTGATGTGGATCTACTTTTTGGCGCGCCGCTACCTGCTCGCCGAGGTTGGCACGCCGGCCGCGCTCGAGCTCTTGACCCGCGGCGCCGAGCCTCCCGACTTCTTCATCCTCGAGCCTCAGGCGCTCGCGCAGATCTCACCAGCGATGCGGCGGGTCTGGTTCGACAAGCTCGCGACGCTCGTCGTGCCGTTCGCCGACAGCGATGCGGGCTTCGCCGCCAATGCGCTGCAGATCGCGGCGGCGATGGGTGAGAAGGCCGCGCCCGCGACGACGTTCGCGAAACTCGCTCAGATTTTCCTCGCCGTCGTGCGCGATGCCGAAGCCGGGCTCGGCGGTGATCCAGCGTCGATCACGCCGGAGCTTGCCGACTCGCTGATCGCCTCCGGCACCCGCGCTGTCTTCGCCACGTAGCACTCTGCGGCCATCGGTAGGCACGAATGACGACGTGGTTCGTGCGCTGTCCACGAGTTGCGCGTGGCACGCAGCGTGCTCTTGGCCAACCCAGCTGCTGACCGCCGCCTTGGTGGTGGTGCCCGTGATGACGGTCAGCAGCGATCTGATTTCTGACTGCGGCCCGGCTTGATCTCCGGGCCGCAGTCGGCTTCGGCGCCCATTCACGAATTTGACCGATGTCGAGTAGCTACTCGAGGAGCCGCCAACCAGCAGCGACGAGTTGCCTCTGATGGGTTACGCGCTTCTCGGTGATCAGCTCAGCGAGTCAATCACTTACGCGTGGCACGCATGCTGCTCTAGTGACTCAGCGTGCGACCGGCCTTCCACCTTGTTGGTGGTGCTCTTGGGGCGGAAAAGGCCGGCGCGCTTTGACTTTTTCAACAGCGAGGCAAGACGTGCGAGCTACATCCAGTCCAACTCTCGGATCCATCGCGTTGCGCCGCTTGCGTGGCGGTAGCGTGCGCAGGCCTGCAACGAAAAAGGATCGCAGCGTACGATCGTTCGATGACCCTGACTTCGATCACCGCGACACGAAGGTCGACTTCGCACAGCCGACCGCACGCGAACGCTGACGCTACTTGTTACGTTCGGGAGACTTCGTGGCGACGGTCTGCGAATCGGGACGGCGCAACAGGATCGCGGCTTTGTCCTCGAGCACGCGGAACGTGAACGACTCGGTGATGTAGAGCTCGACCTCTTTGCGATCCGAGCCGGCGTACCCGACCGAGAGGTCCTCGCCCACGGTGAGCTCGAAGTCACCGCCGCGGGTCGTCAAGAGCACGGCGCCGCCCCGCAAGGCCGGCGCCCAGACGATGCCGCCGCCGATGATGTTCTCTTCGATGCGCTTGCGCAGCGGATAGCCATCGACGCCAGCGCCGATCAGCTCGTCGTACGCTTCGATGCCCGCGGCAAGTGCGTACGGTCCGTTGACGCCGGCGAGCCGGAGCACTTCCTTCGCGGCTTCGATCGCGCGCGGCCAGTCCGAGACCGAGGCGACATCGATCGGCGTGTGCGGGCTGGACGGGATAATGCCTTCGATCTGGCCATCCTTGAAGCCGTGCCAGATCGCCGAATCCTCCGCGTGAGCCACGCGCTCGGCGGTCTCGATCACCGGATCGAGGTCGAGGTCCTTCGCGCCGCGCTCGGCGTAATCGAGTTCGAGGATCGGCAGCACGATCGGCGAACGCAGCTCGACGAGCGGCTTCACTTCGCGAACGCCGTAGCGAACGCCTTCGATCGTGCCCTTTTCGAGGTGCTTGAGATGGCCGGTGTTGACGCTGCCGAGCTTCCAGCCGAACGGGCCCGCGAAATCGACGAGCTTGCGCCCCGCGAGATGAAGCTCGAGAACGCGTTTCGCCTCTTCGTCGATCTGTTCCCAGGCGTCGGTGGTGATCGGGGCTAGGTCACGCTTCAGCAAATCCATTACGGTTTTCCTTTCAAGCTTCCGATACCGAGCGATGGAGACTCGGTGCCTTTCGTCTCGCCGGCGGCGCCGGCGGCGCCGCCACCACCGGCCGTCGCCTGCTTCTCGACCTCGGTGATCGGGCCGGTCGTATTCAAGTACGTCTTCAAGTTGTCGCCGACGACCGGGTTGTGGCGACGGATCCACTCGAGCGTCATGATCGCGTGCTCGATCTCTTCGTTCTTGTTGTGCACGAGCACCGCCGCGAGATCGCTATCGGTGCACGCCTCGGCGCGCTGCTGATACCAATCGATGGCTTCCAGCTCTTCGCGCAAAGAGACCAATGCACGGTGCATGTTCTTCGTGTCCTCGGAGAGGAGCTCGATGGGCTCGTGATAACTCTCGCTGCTCATGCTCGGACCATATCACCCGGTCTCGGGGCCGCATCTGGCGCACAGCAATGTTGTGACCGTGCGCTGGCGCCCGATCCGGAACCCGTCAGGTGTGTGTTCGGTCGTGGTAGTCGCCGCGAATCATGGCGAGCGCGATGACCCCGGTGATCAACACCGCCGGAATGATCATCGCGACCAGCAAGGGTACGTGCAGGATGCCGCGGATTTTCGGAGCACCGAAGAAGGTCACCGCGCCGAATACGACGAGCGTCGAGATCATCACCGACCACGCCGCGCGCGAGTACCGCCACGAGAAGTGCGCGAGCACGGGCAACAGGCCGCCGATGATCAACAGCGTCACGCCGAGCACCCCGGTCAGGCCGGCGGCGAGGGCCGCGATGCCTGCACCGAACGAGCACACGCCGACGATCACGGTCAGCGCGTGACCGAGCAGGCGAGGGGTCTTGTTCGGATCCATAGGGCGATACTACTTCTTTCGCTTGAACAACGAGCCCCAGAAACCGCGCGGCTTGTCGTCGCCCGAAGGTATCGGGTGCTGGGAATACGAGTCACTCGGCGGCGGTTCGGCCTCGGATGCCTCGATGATCTCGAGGACTTCCATGCGCGGCTCGGTCGGCGTGTCGAGCTGCCCCGACGAGCGTCGCTGCGCCTGCACCGCGAACGCGGGGCCGGGTTGGGCCTCGAGCGCCACCTGGGTCTCTTCCTGCTCCTTCGCGTACTCCTTGCGGAACAGCTGACGCATGAACTGGCGCAGCTCCTTCGGATCGAAGCGATAGCCCGCGATCAGCGAATCTAGATCTGCGGCGAGCTGGGCCGCGGTCTGATAGCGGTCGGCGACATCGCGCGCGAGTGCCTTCTGCGCGATCGCATCGAGCTCCGGCGTGACGCGGCGATTGAAGCCCGACGGCGGCGGCACCTCGGCCTTGCGCACCTTCTCCATCAACGCGAACTCGGTGTCGCCACGGAACAGCTTCTCGGTGGTGAGCATCTCGTGAAGGATGATGCCGGCCGAGAACACGTCGGTGCGCGCGTCGAGCGGCATGCCGCGGATCTGCTCGGGCGACATGTAGCTGAACTTGCCCTTGAGGATCCCGATCTCGCTCGTGAAC
>JAYWCI010000345.1:0-5300 GCA_043780895.1 Kofleriaceae bacterium
CGATGCCGGCAAGTTCGTACTGATCGACACGCGGACGAGTTCGACGTGGCAAGGAGACGGCTCGAGACCTGCTCGAAACTTCGACCTCGCATTGGGTCATCGTCGCCTCTCGATCATCGATCTCTCCGACGCGGGGCTGCAACCGATGGCGTCAGCCGACGGACGCTACTGGATCGTTTTCAACGGCGAGATCTACAACTACATCGAGTTGCGCACCGAGCTACGCGCGCTCGGCCACGTCTTCTCGAGTAACTCCGACACCGAAGTGTTGCTCGCCGCATATCGCGAGTGGGGTCGCGGCTGTCTCGCGCGCTTCAATGGGATGTGGGCCTTCGCGATCTGGGACACGCACGAGAAGCGGTTGTTCTGCGCGCGCGACCGCTTCGGCGTGAAGCCGCTCTACTACGCATTCGGCGATGACTGGTTCGCCTTTGCGTCGGAGCCGAAGGCGTTGTTCGCGCATCCGCGCGTCCCGCGCAAACCGAACGCTGCGATCATCTACGACTATCTGTCGCTCCGTCTCGTCGACCATACAAATGAGACGTTCTTCGAGGGGATCTACGCGCTTCCCGGCGCGCACAGCCTCACGTATCAACGTGGGTCGAAGCCGGTCATCGAGCGCTTCTGGGATCTGACTCCGCCAACCGAGCGAGACTCTTCACCCCGCGAGGATCGCGAAGCGATCGAGAAGTTTCAGGCATTGTTCGAAGATGCCGTACGGATTCGCCTGCGCGCGGACGTTCCGATCGGTACGTGCTTGAGCGGTGGTCTCGACTCGTCATCGATCGTAGTGACCGCGAATCGACTGATGTTCGACGAGCTCCACCTCGATCCCGCGCTCGTCGGTGACCGCCAACGCACGTTCACGGCGTGTTTCGAAGATCCGAGGATCGATGAGCGGAAATTTGTCGACGACGTGATCGCGAAGACCGGAGCATCGACACATCGCGTGTTCCCGTCCGGCACGAGGTTGTGGGACGAGCTGCCCGCGCTCGTCGCGCAGATGGACGAGCCGTTCCACTCCACGAGTCAGTACTCGCAGTACAACGTGATGCGTCTCGTTCGAGAGTCGGGGGTCACGGTGACCCTGGATGGCCAGGGCGCCGACGAGCTGATGGCTGGGTATCCCGGATATCAGGGCGTCTTCTTCGCGACGTTGCTTCGCGCCGGTAAGTTCTCGGCCGCCGCTCACACGTTGCGAGCAAATATGCGGATGGCGCAACGCGGACGTTCGGCGATGGATCTCGCGGTCCGGGCTGTGTACGGCCTCCTGCCGACCTCGATCACAACACCGATTCGAACGAAGCTCTCGCCTCTCTTCTCGTCGAGATCTCCCGAGGGTCGCTCGCTACAGGTGCTGCGACCAGAACTTCGCGAGCGGTTTGAAAGCCGCCGCATCGGCTGGATCGAGCAGCGTGCAGCGTCGATGCAAAATCTCGGCGCGAAGCTCTACGACGATGTCTTCAAGTTCAGCCTGCCGGGCTTGCTTCGGTACGCCGACCGTAACTCGATGGCTTTTTCGATCGAGTCGCGCATGCCACTGCTCGACTACCGGCTCGCCGAGCACATCTTCTCGTTGCCGCTCTCGTTACTGATGCGCGACGGCTGGACGAAGTGGGTGTTCCGCGAGTCGCAGGCAGATCGGCTACCGCCCTCGGTCCAGTGGCGCAAGGACAAGCTCGGCTTCGTGACACCCGAGGGGATCTGGCTCAAGCAAGGCCGCGCGCATCTGCAGGCCATGCTCGGTGGCGAGCTGCGCTCCGCCGACTATCTAGATACCCGCAAGATTCGCAGTCAACTCGCCGGCTATCTCAGCAACATCAACGAGAGCGCGTTCTACACCGACGTGTTTCGCTGGTACGTGCTCGAATTATGGATGCGCCAAGCGTTCGCGTAGTTAACTAGGACCATTCGCGCGTCGCGCGATGGCTACGACGCGACGGGTGTCAATAAAGATCCTGACAAATGCTGTCCTCGCCGACCCAGGAGAATATCTCCACGAGGACACGTCCCTGCCCTCCGCGGGTCATCAGCTCCCAACCGGAACAGAAGGCCTGGAAGAAGTTGTGCGCCATGACGTCCGGGGGCGCGACCAGCGTGAAGAATACGGCGAGCGGATCCACCGCGGGGCCATTTTGCCAGTCATTTCCTGCGAGATCGCTGCGTGAGGGGAGCACCCCCGCCAGGATCGGTAGCTCGAGCGTCGTGCCTCCAACACGTCCAACGACGATCCAGTTCGAGCAGCTCGTAGCTTGACCCGGATGTAGGACGACCGCGGCATACTGCGGCGCTACCCCGTCAGGCCCCTCCGTCCAGTGCACGGCGTGGTCCGCGGGTCGATACGTCGGTTTGCTGGTGAGCGGATGAAGCAGGGCGGGGAGTGCATCCACCGAGTAGGTCGTCGTACTCGCCGCCGCAGGCATCCAGTCGAGCAACGCGCTGGTTGCCGTATACGAGGTGGTTGCCGAAGGTCCGGCAAAACTGATCCCGAAGGTCGTGAAGACGCCTACGACACCCGTCGATGGAACTTGCGACGTGGTCGTCGCGCCGGTGTTCGTGATCGCGTAGGGCGAAGGCCAGGCGATCTCCAGCGGCACGGCTCCCGCGATGAACGGGTCGATGTGGATCGGGTAGTACGCGATCGGCTGGTTGTGCGAATCCAAAGGCGCCGGGGGCAAGTCGCTGAGGGCGATGTCCAGCGTCGAGGGGAGCTCGGAGCTACTGGTGGAGCCTACCCAACCACGCTTGTCAAAGTACAGCGGCTGCCCTGGGGTGACACCAGCGAAGGTCCAGCAACCAGTGCGGCCACTGGTCTGGCCCGTACCGGCGAACGCTACAGAAACGAACCCGCCAGGCGTGAGGACCGCGGACGCGCGCCCCGCCGAGTCGGTGACGACATCCGCGAGCAGGGTCGAATCGCTGGTCTGGAAGTAGACGTGAATCCCTGGCGCCGGGTCGGCAGGCCCGGTGGCCGATCCGTTGTTCAGGTACACGGTCGCGGTGGTCAGCGCCTGCACATCGGCATCGCGGACGGCGCTGTCGTCGCCTGCATCGCTACGCGCGCTATCGCCGCCTGCGCCTGCATCGTTGAGATCTTTTGCCTCGTTCGACGTGCGATCGGCAGCCAGCCGCCCACAACTGACCAGCACCAACAGCCCGAGCCCAGATCCACGTCTCATCCGGCGACGGTATGCTGAATGCTGGGTACGGTCCACCACGCGTTGAGCGCGTGCCGCGCTGTGCGGACGCCCAGGCCCACAGAGGTCGAGCATCGCACCGGCGAGCCCGTCGCACTTCGACTCGGAGCCGCTCTTCACGCAACGTTTCCGTCTTTTTTTAGCGAGCGCGCCAGCTAGCAAACCGCCGGGTCGCGTACCCCAACGTGCGCGCAGCGAACGGCTTTGGGGATCCTGCGGTAGCGACATCGAAGACAATCTTGCGAAGGAGTGGTGGCTGTTGCACCGCGAGTACATCTTCGGTGCGCGGCGTGAGCCAGCCGCGAGCCCGTTCGTCGACGATCTGCTGAACGAAGTGCCAGGCGACAGTCACGGCGGTTCCGACACCCCATGCACGCGCTCGCTCGAGTGCGATCGCGACGGATCCGACACGTGCTGCAAGGCGCGAAGCATCGACAACATGTACGAGCGGTCCGCACAGGCGATTGCGAGCCATATGGACCAAGTGAAAAACCAGCTCGTCGTGCGGTTCAAGTCGCTCGGCGCCTGCCGGCCATCCTGCGCCGGCTCGTTGCCACACTTGCGCGAGATCGATTCGACTACGACCTGTACCCACGATGTCATGATGCAAATCGATCACGAGGTCATCGCGAACCCAGGTTGAAGCGTGGTGACCAGCGGGGTCCTCATCGAGCCGAAACCCGAGCTCGGACAAAATCCGGCGAGCGTTGGCTACCGCGTGAGACTCGACCAACACATCGACGTCGGTCATCGGCCGCTCGGCCGGTACCCCGTACAGCCCGGATGCATAAGAAACCCCTTTGATTGGGATCACACGAACGTCAGCCGCTCGCAACGCTGCAACAATCGGCGGCACGATGATTGCCAACCGCCCCCATGCAACTGTGGAACGGACGAGGTCGTCCCGACACCTCGCGACGCCGGCTCGGCCGACCATGGCAGCCAACATGTGGCGTTGCACCACTTCGAGAGGTGTAACGATCTCGGTCACATCACGCTCTTTCGCGAGATCGCGAGTTAGCGCGAACATTCCGAGCACTCGCGGCAACATAACATCACAAGCGCCCCACCTTTCTGCTAGATTTGGCGCCGGAGACGGAAATGGCTGACGAGAACGATCCCAAGGTCAAAGACGAGAAGCTCGACGCTACTCGCCGTCGCCTTTTACGTAATGCGCTCTACATCCCACCTGCAGTCATTGGAGCGGTCTCCCTCCTAGAAGGATGCGCGGTTGGTTCATGCGCTCCCGCTACGTGCACTCCTTCGAAGACCTGTCACCCGAGCGGGGCGTGAGCTTTCTCGTACCGCGCCCCGGAGCCTTCGTCAGGCTCGGCAGCGGTCGAGCAGAAATTCAGGCTCCTGGATGGTCGGCAAGTTTTGATGGCTTGCTAGCAGACGATATCGCCCAGGTGGCGCGTGGTCGCGTTTCGGCGCGGCTCGAGGCTCTCGCGACATTCAATGAGGCCGCCGCATCTGTGATTAGCTGGCGCGGCGATAGGTGGGTTCCGCTCACGGTACTCGATGCGCTCCGACTCGACGGTTTCGATACGTTGTTTCTCGAGCTTGTCGGCACGTGCAACGAGAGGTGTGTGCATTGCTACGCGGAGTCGAGTCCGCAGGTCGAAGCGGCGCTCGAACAGGACATCTGCGAGCAGGTGATCGACGACGCGTTCGCTGCTGGCTTCCGTCGGATCCAGTTTACGGGCGGAGACCCGCTGCTCTGTAAGTTTCTCCCCGCGTTGCTGGAGCGTGCGTCGAAGTTTCAGACCCGCGAGGTCTACACGAACGCGCTGTTGCTCGACGATCGGATGCTCGATCGACTCGCTCCATATAAGCCATGTTTCGCTGTCTCGTACTACTCCAGCGAGCCGAGCGCGCACGACGCGATTACCCGCACGCCAGGGAGCCAGCGCCGAACACGCGCAGCGATCATGCGTGCGCTCGCTCGCGGGCTCGCGGTTCGCGTCTCGATCGTTGTCATGAACGAGAACGTCGCGACCATCGACGCAACGGTGGCCGATCTCGAAGGGGCGGGCGTCAAGGACGTTGCGGTCGCGGCGGGTCGTACTGCCGGTCGTGGCAGTGCCTTCGCCTGGCAGCCTA
>JAYWCI010000346.1:0-31553 GCA_043780895.1 Kofleriaceae bacterium
CGGCCACGCTGGTTACTTCGTCACGCCCTCGTACTCCGACTCGATCGGCAGCCCTGCCGGCGTGACCGCCCACGACGCGCTGTACCACACCTTGGCGACGCTGATCACCTTCAGCTCCGGCACGGTCATCGCGAAGCCTTGGTTGCCCACGTTCGAATGACCGATCAGCAACTTGCCGTTCGCGACCACGAACTCGCCGTTGACCTTCTTGTTGGTCTTGACCTTGTTCGGCAGCGTGACGCGGGTGAGCCGGGTGAGCCCGAACGGATCCATCACGACGAGGTGGTTGTCGCTGAACGAGTGCATGACAGTGCGACAGTGCCACGCTACGTGAACCACGACAGCGGTCAGCTCTGGGAAATCGCGCTGTCGGGCAACGGCGTCGAGACGCGGTTCGGTCCGCTCGGTGGCGAGGCCGAGACCAGCAGGAAGACGTGGAGCGATGCGCGCGCGGCGCAGACCGCGTACGACAAGATCGCGGCACCGGCCAGCAGCTCGCCGCGCTACTTCAGCAGCCCTCAGGCGCGTTCGTACGCGACATCGTGATCGGCACCGCCGATGGCGTCGACGACAGCAACGTTCGCTTCGATTCGGTCGTCGCGACGCTAGGAACCCTGAAGCCGCGCCACGTGCGCTCGATCTACCTCGGCGACATGGACGAGTTCGAGGCGTCGTGGATGCACGCCGGCGACGTGTCGCCGCTGTGGCCCCGCTGGCGACGGCCGCGTGCCGTCAGCTATTCTTGCGACCGCACCAAGGACGTTCATCGCTCCGGTGCGTTGTAGTCACCTGGCGTACGATGTGAAGCGCGTCGATGCGGCGACCCTCGCGCGTGACGCTGCGCGGCTCGCCGAACGCTATCGCGCGGTCGAGGCGTGGCCGATCGATCTGATCCACAGACGTCGCACGTCGAGGTCGTGGTCCGGCTCGCGCGCCGGCTCTGATAGGCTTCCCCACATGTTCTGGGATGCCAAGATCGTCTGCGACCACTGCAACAAGAAGGTCGCGAAGGCCAAGTCGACGTACTGGCGATCGGCGCGGTTCTGCAGCGCGGAGTGCCGGCAGAGCTGGGACGCCGCGAATCCGTCACCGCGCGCCACCGGCTCCGAGGCGCAGCTCCACCAGGAGCTCGCGATCATGATCGACGCGGCGCTCGTCGCGTACACGCAGTACTCCGGTCAGCGGCCACCGGCGGAGGTCGCGGCGCGGATGGTGCTCAAGGCCCTGGACCTCGGCATGCTGGCGAACGTGACCGCGATCGAGCGGGCCGAGCGGATCGCCGACGCGATCATGCAGTTCCAGACCAACGTGCTGCGCTGTGCGCCGCTGCTTCGCGGCCTGGGACGCGCGAGCGATGCCGACATCATCTACGCGGTGGATCTGACCGAGGTCGCCGGGCAGGGGCTACCGAGTCAGCTGGTCGCACCACTGCTCCACCTGATGCACCGCGTCCGGGTCGAGCTGCCGACCTGAACCGGTTCCGCAGCGCGACTCCGCCGAGTCCCTTCTGAAGTCGCTTGATGGCGGCGACCGAGAACGTCGACGCGAAGGTAGGGCTAGTACCCCTGCACAGGGGTTTTGATCGGTTGAAGGGTGGGTAGCTGGTCGGCGGGAACGAGCAGCTCGATCGGCGAAGCTCAAGCAGGTGGATCGCGACGAACTGCGGTCCGCGCACCGCATTCGATAGCTCTCCCGACTTCCACAGATCCTCGGTAGTGCCGGCCCTGGGGCTGATCTTGTAGTGTTTCCCGATGCGGTACGCGAACTCGCGGGATACGTGACGCAGATAGCGGCGGTCGACAACCGCCGCCCAACATGCCTCGGTGAAGTCGGCGAACAACGGATCCTGGCCGCCGCACAGGGGCCAGATCACCGTACCTAGAAAATATCCGCCCGCGATCACCGTGTCGCCGAGCCACCCGATGTTGGCACCAGAGCCAATCCCGGTTGAACCCGCGCCGCGCAACCACCGGGTCGTACTGTCAGGTTCGATCACGGCAACCATCATGTCGCTCGTCATCGTCGCCGTGGTGGTCACGCTCTCGCCGCCGATCGCGATTGTCGACGCAAAGCTACCGATGACGGCGAGTGCGCCCGATCCGTGAAACGCGACATCATTGAATTTGATCGTCTCCGACTCCGGTCGCAGCGATCAGGAGTGGCACGATCGAGTCGCAAAAGATCCGCACCCAACGGGTCCGCGCCGCGATATCCCCTTCGGGACTCACAACGATTGCACCCGCTATGCTGCTGCCGACCGCCTAGGAACTGCAGGCGGCGGCAACGACGTGTCGCGAAGTCCTACGCTTTTTAGTCAGCGTCCTTCTCGTCCTTCTCGCCACCACCTTCACCGCCGTTCTTGATCGCTTGCACTTCCGTGCGAACAGCTTGCGCGAAGGTCTTGAGCTCTTGCATCGCGTTACGCACGCGCGTGCCGGCTGCCTTGTTGCCGTCCTTGTAGAACTTCTCGAAGTCGGGGGCCATCTTCGCGATGAGGGCCTGCAGCTCGGTGAAGCGAGGAACGCTGTGGCCGTCCGATTCGCTGGTGGTCGTTTCGTTGCTCTCCATAGGGGGCCTAACTTGCCCCGAGCGTCTGACAACGGCAACTCCCTGAGAACGCTTTGGATCGTCAAATAGTTACAGGCGGGTAGAGTGGACATATGTCCTCGACAGTGCGTCCGGCCGCGGTGGCCGGCACCTTCTACCCAGGATCTGCGGCCGAGCTCACCACCTTGGTGGACGCGCTCCTGGCCGGAGTTTCCGTCGAGAATCGCGAAGATCCGAAGGCTCTCATCGTGCCGCACGCGGGCTTGATCTATTCGGGTCCCATCGCCGCATCCGGATTCGCGCGTGTCGCGGCGGCGGCAGATCGCCTCGATCGCGTCGTGATCGTGGGCCCGGCACATCGGGTCTATGTCGAGGGGCTCACGTGGCCGGGTGCCTCGCGTCTCCGAACTCCGCTGGGCGAGATCGAGGTCGACGTCGATGCGATCCGCGCGATCCCCGAGCTCGTCGCGCATCCCGCAGCGCACGCGCGCGAGCATTCGCTCGAGGTCGAGCTGCCGTTCATCCAGCGGCTCGCACCTCGCGCGAAGGTCATCCCGATCGCGACGTCGCACGCCTCACCGCAGCTCGTGGGCAAGGTGCTCGATCAACTGTGGGGCGGTCCCGAGACGTTGATCGTGATCAGCTCGGATCTCTCGCACTTTCATCCGTACGCCGAAGCTCACGCGATCGATCGCCGCACCGCCGCGAAGATCATCGCGCTCGATACCGAGCTCGAAGGTAAAGAGGCGTGCGGCTGCACCGGCATCAACGGCCTCGCCTGGGTCGCGCGTCGCCGCAACCTCCGGATCGACGTGCTCGATCTTCGCAGCTCCGGCGACACCGCAGGCTCGCGCGATGACGTCGTCGGGTACGGCGCGTTCGCTGCATACGAGGCTACGGCATGATCGAACACGGCCCCGAGCTCGCGAAGTTCGCACGTGCGAGGATCCTGCAGGAGTTTGGCGGACCGGTCGCGCGCCCTCCGCAAGGTGCCTGGACCGCCGAGAAAGTCGCCACGTTCATCACGCTGCGCTGGCGCGATGGCAACCTCCAGGGCTGTATCGGCACACTCGAAGCGGCTCGGCCGATCATCCTCGACGTCGCGGGCAATGCGGTCGCGGCAGCGACGCGCGATCCACGCGGCGAGCCCCTCGTCTTCGGTGCGATCAAGGAGCTCGATGTCGAGCTGTCGATCCTCTCGCCGCTCGAGCGCGTTGCCTCGTGGGCCGACATCCGCCCTGGCACCGACGGTGTCGTGCTCGTCTATCGCGGGCGGCGCGGCACGTTCTTGCCCGTGATGTGGGAGACGTTTCCGGACAAGCCCGAATTTCTTCGCCAGCTCGAGCGCAAAGCACAGCTACCAACCAACTACGATGCGAGCCAGCTCGAGATCTGGCGCTACACCGCGACGAAGTTCGAGGACCCGGCGCCATGACGTGGGAGCGGTCACTCGGGGACAAGCTGCAGTGCACCCTGTGTCCGCGCGACTGCAAGCTCTCCGACGGTCAGCGCGGCATGTGTTTCGTGCGCCAACGCGCGGGTGATCGCATCGAGCTCACCGCGTACGGCAAGGCCTCGGGCTTCGCGCTCGATCCGATCGAGAAGAAGCCGCTCCATCACTTCTATCCGGGAACGAGCGTGCTGTCGTTCGGTACCGCCGGCTGCAACCTCGCCTGCAAGTTCTGCCAGAACTGGGACATCTCGAAGGCGCGCGAGATGGACCGCCTCACCGACGAGGCCACGCCCGAAGCGATCGCGCGTGCTGCGAAGCGATCGGGCGCCCGCAGCATCGCGTTCACGTACAACGATCCGACGATCTTCGCGGAGTACGCGATGGATGTCGCCGATGCGGTCCACGCCGAAGGGCTCGCGACCGTCGCGGTGAGTGCGGGCTACATCTATGCCGAGCCCCGCGCCGCGCTTTATGCGAAGATCGATGCGGCGAACATCGATCTGAAGGCGTTCACGGACGAGTTCTACTGGAAGCAAGCCTCGGCGCATCTCGAGCCGGTGAAGGACACGCTGCGCTACCTCGTGCGCGAGACCTCCGTGTGGACCGAGATCACGACGCTCCTCATCCCGACCCTCAACGACAGCGATCGCGAGCTCCACGAGCTCGCGCAGTGGATCGCGAGCGAGCTCGGTCCAGATATCCCGCTCCACTTCAGTGCGTTTCATCCGGACTACAAGCTGCGCGACCTCTCGCCCACCCCGCTCGCCACGCTGCAGCGCGCCCGCCGGATCGCGATGGCGGAGGGTCTCCGTTATGTCTACACGGGAAACGTGCACGACCCGGAGGGCGATCGGACCCTGTGTCCGGGCTGCGGGTGCGCGGTGATTTCCCGCGATTGGTACGAGATCCTGGAGGTTCAGCTGACCCCACTGGGCGCCTGCGCGCAGTGCGGGACGCAGATCCCTGGAAGATTCGACGCCACGATCGGAAGTTTCGGTCGGAAGCGAATGCGGGTTTTGGTTTGAGCTACGATTGAGCGGTATGGCGAGCTCGAAGAAAAAGACGTCCTCGAAGAAGCCCGTAGCCAAGGCGCAGGCCAAGGCTGCACCGAAAGCAAAGGCGAAGAAGCCCGCGCCGAAGGCGAAGCCCGCGCCGAAAAAGCCCGCGCCCAAAACCAACGCGCCCGCGCCCAAAACCAACGCGCCCGCGAAAGCCAAGGCGGCCCCGAAATCGAAAACACCGAAAGTACCGACCCACGGTGATGCATGGGGCAATGCCTCGCTCGAGAGCGATGCAGACGAAGCGGCGCCGATGCCGAAGATGGCCGAGCCGTCGGGCACTCCGAAACTCGCGCTCCACGATCACGAAGGTGAGCTCGTCTCGCCGGTCGAAGAATCCGAGGAGATCGCCGAGCGCATCCACGGCGGCGAAGAAGCGGTAAAGGATGCCGACGAAGATGACGACACCGGCTCGCCGCGGCTCGACGACCGCCAAGACGGCGAGGACGGCGACGACGGCGCAGAGTAGCGAACGCAATGCTCGCTTGGAGCGATCCGATTCAAGCGCATGATGGGCCCCGCCTCGCAGCCTCGGCAAGCGTGCAGCGTGAACCTCGCTGACCGGATCCGCATCGCCGCGCTCGCCTCGTCGAAGAAGCGTTGCACGGTCTTGGGGCTCGGGATGTTAGGGGAGAGCACCTTGACCGCCGCGCGACTAACGAGCAGTCGATGCTCCGCGAGATACACGATGCCCCTCCCACCGGCGCCCACCTTCGAGACCACGCGATCGCTGCCGAGCAGCTCTCCGATCACGAGGACACCACCACCGTCACCACACCAAGAAGTCTAGCCCGACCTCGCCCGGACGTCCTGGAACACCTGTATTCTCCTCGTTAGTGCGTCCGACTCGTCCTCCCTTTACCGACCAGGCAATTCGCCGCGTCCTCGATAATCGAGAGGTTCGCTGCGTCTACCAGCCGGTCGTGAATCTGCGGACGCACGAGATCTTTGCCTACGAGGCGCTCGCTCGTTCGAAGTCGCCCGACTTCGATGGCCCGCTGAGCTTGTTCGCGGCCGCCGTCGAGCATTCGTGCACCGGCGAGCTCGGTCGCATGCTGCGAGAGATCGCGATCGAGGACGTGCCGAACCACAAGCTGTTCGTCAACGTCCACCCCGCCGAGCTCAACGAGAAGTGGCTCGTGCAACCTGACGATCCGATCTTCCAGCACACGCACGAGCTCTATCTCGAGATCACCGAGAGCATTCCGCTGTCGCACTTCAACCTCTGCCAGAGCATCCTCACCGAGGTCCGCGATCGCGGCGTGCATCTCGTGGTCGATGATCTCGGTGCCGGCTACTCGAACCTCAAGTACATCGCGGATCTCGATCCTCGCGTCGTGAAGCTCGACCGCGGCTTGATCGCCGGCCTCAAGATCGGCACGCGGCTGTTCAAGCTCGTCAGCGCGATCGTCGTGTTGTGCCGCGATCTCGACGCGATGGTCGTCGCGGAAGGCATCGAGACCGTCGAGGAGCTACAGGCCGTGATCGCGGCCGGCGCACACTTCGGTCAGGGCTACCTACTCGCCCGCCCCGCCTTTCCGCTGCCGCCCGTCGTGTGGCCGGCCGAGCTCGACGACGAAGAACCGACGGGCCCGCTCTCGACGCCGCTGCGCAAGCGCAACTCCACGATGCGCCCGCGCACGCAGACCAAGACCAAGACGCGCCGCTAAGCGCCCAGTGCAGCTCGATCAGAACGGCCTACTACAGCTGGTTGAGGAGGCCGTGCGCACGTGCGAGCTCGACGAGCGACGACAGCGGCTTGAGCGCATGGCGCGGCGTGGAGATGAAGCGATCGGTGTGGAACGTGTTGTAGAGCAGACGCCGACCATCCTCGCGCTCGGCCAGCGTGAGCCGCGCGTTGCCGAACACGCGATGCTCGGTCCGCGCGATCAACCCGTGCCCGACGATCACGTCGTTCGGAATCGCCTGCGTCCACTCGAGCACGCGGACCGCGCGATCGGGCGCGACATCGATGAAGCCAGCGCGCCGGATCGACATGTCGGTCGCGGGTTGCTCGGCGTACGTGGCGCCGACATCCGCGCGACCCGAGAGCACCGTGCGCACCACGTCGGCGTGGCTGCCCATGAACATTTCTTCGCTGAACAGCGTGCTCGGATCGATGCCGCGCGCCGCGAGGTGGATGCGCGGTACGAGGTAGCCCGCCGCCGAGGCTCGATCGACCCACGCGACGCGCTTGCCACGCAGCGCAGCGAGCTCGGGCCATATGCGTGGACGAACAGCGCGCTGCAGTAGTCGTTGCGGTCGCCTCGGATCGCCGAGAGCAGCGGCTGCAGCATGGTCCGCTCGCTCGTGAGGACCAGCAGTGCCGGCGACATCCACGCGTACTGCACGCGGTCGCGCTCGAGCGCCGAGGCGAGGTCCGCGTACGAGGTCGTGATCAGGCCGTTGACCTCGGTACCGAGAAGCTTCGAGCGCGCGAGGCACAACGCATCCAGCGCTGCTCGGCGATCACCGGGCAGCGTAGACGGGACCACCGCGAGCGTGATCGCAGACAACGCCGGAGTATCGCTGGATCAGGAGCAGAAACGCCAGAACGCTCGTGTCCTGGAACCGAGGCCGAGCTCCATGTCGCCGGAAATCCCGATCACGCGCGTCGAGGCTTGACCTGCGATGCGCGTGCCGTTGCGGCTCGCCGTATCGATCACGAGGAACGCATCGTCGACATCGAGCAGGAGCGCGTGGACCCGCGATAGCGACGGATCGTCGAGCAAGCCCGCCCCGTCACAGCGCGCGTAGCGACCGATCAACACGCCGTCGCGCAGCGCGCTATGACCGAGCGTGAGTGTGCCTCGATGCGACTTGCCGACGAGCTCGAGCGAGCCGACGCCCGAACCCGGCATCACGAGGCTATCGCCAGTATCGCGTGGGCCCGCGGTCCGCATGATCACGCTGACGTGCGTGCGCGCGCCGGCGAACGAGCGCTCGAGACCGCTCGTGCGCTGCGTCGGGAGCTTGATCGAAGCCTCGGGCGTGCTCGTGAGCTCGTCGAAGTATTCGCGCGGTGGGATCATGTCCCACGCATCGTTGCCGTTCTCCGGCCAATCGGCGGCGTCGCCGAGCGGCATCACGAACAGCGCGTAGCCACCGACGCGCAAGACCGCCGGACCTTCTGCCTTGAGGCCGCGCAGCGGGCGACCTTGCTCGTCACGGAAGCCGTTCGACGTGCGGAGATCGAGCACGCGATACTTCACGACGTTCGAGTTCTTCGACCAGCACTTGACCGGATCGAGGATGATCGCGAGATGACGCAGCGCGAGCTCGTCGTTGCCGTTCAAGAACAGATCGCACTGGTCGTGACGACCGACCATCGCGGCGACGTGGCGCGCGACGCGTGCGCGCAGCGTGCAACAACCCGCCGGGCGACCGGTCGCTTCGTCGACCGCGATCATGGCGATGCCCGGCTCGTCGACAGCGCGGCAGGCCGCGGCGAACTGCGCATACGCGCCGTGGAACAGCGAGCGAATCTCGCGCTCGATCCGTGGGGCAGCAGCCGGGCGCATCAGGGTGGCTCGATTTTCGGAGGCGCCACGGACCTGGCCGCCCCACAAATCGACGCCCATGGTCTTCACCCCCCAAAGCTAGCAGGTTGGCAGCGCGGCTTGGGGTAAGTTCGGGGCTGTGAGCGATCATCCAACCGACTTCGTCGGCAACGTCAACGAAGCCATCTCCTCGGCGATCAAGACCAAGATCCCCGATGCCGTCGTCGAGTCGTCAGGTAGTGGCGGTCACTACAGTATCTCCGTCGTGTCGCCCGTGTTCGCGGGCAAGAGCCTGCTCGAGAGCCAGCGCCTGGTGCTGGGCGCGATCAAGCACCTGATCAATGGCAGCTCGCCGCCGGTCCACGCCGTCGACAACTTGATCACGAAAGCCCCGTAAAACCCACATGCGCTCCTTCGTGATCACGGTTGTCGTGGGGCTCGGGCTGGCCACGACCGCGTTGGCGCAGCCCGGTCCCGAGACCCAGCCCGTCCCCGCCGAAGCAGTCAAGATCGATCTCGTCACGATGGGCATCGGGGCCCTGCCCTGGGAGCGCCACGGTCACATCGCGCTATGCGTGACCCAAAGAGGGATGCGGATCGCGGCCCGGCATTCGGAGCCCGGCGACTATTGCTACAACTACGGCATCGGTGACTTCCACCATCCGCTCGCGATGGCGTGGGGGTTCTTCCGCGGCGACCACAGCTTCTGGGTCGGCAAGTCCTCCCCCGAGGAGATGCTGCAGGTCTACCTCTATTTCGATCGCACGATCTGGGTCCAGGAGCTGCCTCTCGACGAAGCACAGAAGCAAAAAGTGATCGACAAGCTCGAGCACGACATCCTCGAGCCGAACAAGTACTACGCGTACGATCACTTCTGGGACAACTGCACGACCCGCATCCGCGACATCATCGACAACGTCACCGATCACGCGCTCGCGAAGATGACGGACTCGCCCGGCGACGAGACCTTCCGCGATCTGTCGCGCGATGGCTTTCAGGGCTTCCGGCTCGAGTTGCTCGCGACCGACATCGAGCTCGGTCGCTCGACCGATCGTGTGCCGACCTACTGGGAGCGCATGTTCTTGCCGCAGTTCCTGCGCGAGGCCGTCCACGCCAAGTGGGGCCTCGAGCCGCAGCCGATCTACGTGCGCAAAGAGTGTGTCGCGAGCTATCGCGATCCCGAGCACCGCGATCCGGACTGCCTCGCGCGTGGCATCCCGACGGTGACCGAGCCGAAGAGCGGCCGGGTCTTGCTCGCGCTCGCGATCCTCGCGCTGACCTCGCCCGTGTGGTTGACCCGGCTGTGGGGCAGGTTCCAGCGCACCGGCCTCGCGATCGCTGTCATCCCGTACTGGGTGCTCGGCCTGGTGACGACGACGCTGTCGATCGTCAGCCCGCTGCCGTACATCCGCCCGAACGAGACCGATCTCGCGCTGCTCGTGTTCGACATCGTGATCTTGTTCCTGTCGCCGGTGAACAAGGTGAAGTACGCGAAGTTTCGCGTCGGCATGCTCGCGGTGATGGCGGTGCTGCTGCTCGTCAACGTGCTGCATCAGCCGATCTGGACGCTGATGCTGTGGCCACTCATCCCGATGGCAACCGTCGCCTTCTGGAGACCCCGCGCATGAAGCCCCACGTCGCCAAGGCGCTGCTGGTCTCGAAGATCCTCGTCGCCGACGGCATCATGACCGACGACGAGAAGGCATTCCTCGCCGACATCTTCGCCAAGCTCGGCCTCGACGAGACCGAGAAGCAGAGCGTGATCGAGCTCGAGGGTTGGGATGAAGCCGAGGCGTTATCGAAGGCGTGGAGCGACGACGAGAAGCGCGAAGTCGTCGAGCTGCTCGTCGATGCGGCGGCCGCGGATGGGCGCCTGTCGCCGAACGAGCTCGCCGAGATCAAGAGCGTCGGGGCAGCGCTCGGGCTGAAGAAGTAGATGCTCGCGGCCGCTGCGCGAGAGCTGGTTGCGGAGCTCGCTGGCTATCGCGCCGAGCACGATGAGAAGAAGCAGCTCGCACCCGCTGTCGTCGGCCTGTTGCGCGAGCGCGGCTTCCTCGGCTGCTTGCTGCCGAGCGTGCTCGGGGGCGCCGAGCTCGAGCCTGCGGAGTACGTCGCGACGCTCGAAGCGCTCGCCGAAGGCGATGCCGCGACGGGCTGGGTCGCGATGACCGCCTCGACCTCGACGATGCTCGCGGCGTACCTGCCGCGCACGACAGCAGCGCTGCTCTGGGGTTCGGGGGCACCGCTGATGGCGGGCGTGTTCGCGCCCGGCGGCACGATCGATGGCGAGCGCAGGCTGACCGGTCGATGGTCGTGGGCCTCGGGCTCGCGCCACGCCGATTGGTTCGCAGTCGGCGCGATCTTCGAGGGCAAACACCTCGTGTGCTTCGTGCCGCGCGCGAGCGTTCGCATCGTCGATAACTGGGACACGCTCGGCCTGGCGGGCACGGGCTCGAACGACATCGAGATCACGAACGTCGCCGTCGTCGCCGATCACACGTGCTCGCTATTCACACCGCCGTGGACCGAGACGGCGCTCTACCGCGTGCCGGTGTTCGGCCTGCTCGCGACCGGTATCGCCGCCTGCGCGCTCGGCATCGCGAAGGCCGCGCTCGGGCACGCGGCGACGCGGTTGAGGAGTGAAAAAGACCCACCGTCGCCGCAGATCACGAAGTACGCCGAGCTCTACGCGAAGCTCGCCGCGGCTCGTGCGTACCTGATCGCGACCTGCACGAGCGTGTACGGGCGCGAGGTCGATGCGAAGGCACGAGGCGAGCTGCGCCTGGCTGCGTCACACGTGACCGAGACGTGCGCCGAGGTCGTGCGCGGGTGCTTTCACATCAACGGCAGCGCGGCGGTGCGTGCGAATCATCCGTTACAGCTCGCGCTGCGCGACATCGAGATGGTGATGACGCACAAGATGGTCATCGATCGCGTGCTGCCTACGGCCGGTCGCGCCTTGCTCGGCATCGGCAAACCCCCGCCGGATCTCTAGTCCAAGCTACCGATAGGTAGGATCGATCGCGCAAACCGCTTGCGCGTGCGAGCTCACCAGGAGAACGGCTCGATCACTCCGCGAGTAGCAGCGAGATCGCGGCAAAGTCTTGCTCGCGAATGCTGCCGGCGCGCGCACAACGCACGTGACCGGTCGGGCTCACGAACACGTGGATCGGGATCGGAGGCGCGGCATCGAGCCCGAGCTGCTTGAACCAATCGCTCTGGGTCTTCGGATCGGCGAGCCGCGCGGTGAGCGGCGAGCCGGGATGCTCTTTCTGGAACGCCGTGACCGTCGCGTCGTCTTCGTCGACGGAGACGAACGCGAGCTCGAGAGGCTTGCCGGCCTTCACGAGCTTGTCGCGCCACGCTACGACACGCGGCATCTCCTCGACGCAGGGCTTGCACCAGGTCGCCCAGATGTTCAGCCAGGTCCAGCTGCCGGGCTTCGAGATGACCTTCACTTCGCCGAGCGCGGGCAACACGAGTGCGGGCCCCGAGTCATCGGTCTTGTGAAAATCACAGAACGCTTCGGTCGAAGCCTTTTGCGTCGCACTGACCTTCGCACCTTCCGCGCGCGAGGCCGGAGGTGTGGCGTCACCCTTGTCGCAGCCTGCGAGTAGGGCCACCGAGAGGATTAAAGTTGGCAGTCGATCCATGTGACAAACGCGCTCCGGTTGATCTCTTCCGAGGTGCAGGAGGTGCCGGTCGCACTTCGCTTCCACGAGCAGAAATCGGTTTCGAGTTGTGCGAACTCTGCGCCGAGCCACAGCATGCCGACCTCTTTATCGAGGTCGGGATCTTTGAACTGCGAGCGGAGGTGGGTCATCACCGCCTCGGCACGCGCCTTCGAGAGCTCTCGATTGTGCTCGACCGAACCTTCGGGCGAGCTCCGCGACACGACGAAGAACCAGCTCGCACCGCGCTGATCGGCGAACACCTGATCGACGAGCGATAGATCGCTCTGATCGAGCTCCGATTTGTCTTTATCGAACTCGACGATGCCACCGCGATCCTTCATCGGCTTGAACAGCGCGTTGAAGTCGGTGCCGCTCATCGTCGCGACGTTCTTGGCCTGGACCGGCTGGCAGCCGCGGGCCCCACCGCCACCGACGAGGCCGCAGCTCATCAGCACGCGGCGCAGGATCTTCTTGAGCTCCGGGCTGCAGTAGCCGACATCCGCCGCGGCTGCGACCGCCGTGCCCTCGGCGGGTGCGGCAGTCGATTCGGCGAGCCGCGTCTTCGCGGAGCCGATCCACGTCGCCGTGCCGACGACCGGCACGAGCAACAGCGCGACGACGATCGCGATGCGCAGCGCAATCACGGCGCACCTCCCGAGCCGGAGGCGGGTGCGGGATCCGATGGCTTCTCGGCGGGTTTGCCTTCGGCGGGTTTGCCTTCGACCGGGTTGCCTTCGGCGGGTTTGCCTTCGGCGGGCTTGTCGTCGGCTGGCTTGACCACGGGCTTGTCTTCCGTCAGTTTTTTGTCTTCGACGGGCTCGGGCTTGTGCGGCCTCGCGGCCGGCGTCGCTTCGGGCTCGGGCTTGTGCGCCGGCGCAGGAGGCGCGCTCGGCGGCGGCAGCAGCGTTCCCTTCGCGTGACGATCGAGCATGATGCCGAGTGCGAACTCGAGGCCGAGGTCGACGTCCTCGTCGCACAGCTTGACGTTATCGACGAACAGCTGCGGCGTGAGGACGTGGATGTTGTTCGCGACCGACCAGCGCAGCGACTTGTTGAGCTTCGAGCGCGCCTCCGGCGAGCCGACGCACGCGGCGAGCTCGGGGAACTTCGCCTTGACGTAGCGCGCGGCCGCGCCCGGATCCTTCGCGGTATCGGCGCGAATCTGATCCTGCATCTCGAACGCCCACGCGATCACCTCGGGGGCCTTGTCACCCGCGCACAACACGGCCTCGCTCACGGTGCACGCACCGGGATGCGTGGTCTCGGTGATCATCCAGTTGCACGTGTTATCGAGCGGGAACATCACGGCGCGGCGATCGAGCTTGTCGGCGAGCCCCGAGGCAACGAGCCGCTGCTCGAACGCCTTGCACGCGGGACACAACGGATCGAGCACCTCGAGCGCGGGCGCGCCCTTGGAGCGCTGGACGTTGACCATCACGCCGTAGGTGTCGTCGGGCTTGGGCAGCGCCTCGCACGTGCCGATGAACTTCGAATTATCCGGGGCCTTCGCGAGATAGAGGACGAGCGGAATCGCGACGAACGCGAGGCCGAGGCCGACCATCGCGCCGAGATAGCCCGTGCTCGTGGGCTCGGCCGCGACCCCGATCTCGAGGCGATGCGAGCCGCTGCGCGACATCCCGGCGGTGCCGAGCGCCTTCGCGCGACGCCAGGTCATCAGGGCGCCCGTGAACACGATCGCGCTCGAGATGTAGATGGCGACGCACAGCTTGCACGTGGTGCCGAGCTTGGTCAGCGAGATGGTCAGCATCACGAGCGACGTGAGTAGCGGCAGCGCGGTCGCGGCGAGCAGGAACAGCGTGGCCTTCGCATCATCCTTGCGGCGCGTGACGACGAGATCCGCGGCGTAGAACGCGATGAAGGCGAACACCGACATCGCACCGAGCGCGATCGGGATGCCTCCCCATACATGCGAGCGAAAGATCGACGAGTACGGGCTCATCATCGCGATCTGGCAACCCGAGCTCGCGTCCGCGGCGTGCGTCACGCCCGGGATGAAGGAGCAGTGCAGGCTATGAACCTGGCGATCGAGGTGCTGGACGAAGTCGTACGTCGAGATGCCGGCGAACAACAGGCCCAGGCCTGCGCCGACGAGCACCACGACGAGCCATGCGGGCGGTCTCATGGACGCATCGTCCCACGGACCCGCTACTTCGTCGATAAAGCGTCGAACTGGATGCTCAGCGGATCGGCGCCGCTGAACCCGGTCATCGTCGCCTTGCCCGACATGCCGAGCGTTGCGGTCGCGCCGGCCGCGAGGCTGAGCGCGACGTTGTAGAACGTATCGTTCGTATCGGCCTTCGCGTCGGTCGCGCCGGCCGGCTTGGTCTTGAAGTACGGATGGACCATGATCAGACCCGAGGCGCCTGCGGTCACGGTGATCGCTTGGAGGTACAGGTCGGGGCCGAGAGGCTGGGCAAAGAACGTGAACGTGCTGCCCGGCGATCCATTCGCCGAGAGATCGATCGTAGTCTTCAGGCAGCCCGCCATATCGGTCGGTCCGTTCACGCACGCAGCTGGCACGGCCGGTACGGTCTCGATCGGCGTGCCCGGACCCTTCGCGAGTTGCTCGTACTGGATCCAGTACAGAACATCCGAGATGCCCGAGGCCGACAGCGCCGGACCGGTGTGCGCGCCGCGCAGGATGATCGGGCTGGTCTTGGGCGAACCGAGGCTCACGACGCTCGGCGTGAACACGACGATCGTCTTGCGGATATCGATGTCGTTGGCGCCCATCAAGTAGGGCGGCGCGTCCGGGCGTTGACCCGCGTGGCACGTATCGCAGGTGCCGAGCTTGAGCGCGGGCAACGCTCGCTTGACCCACGCGTCTTGTGCGACCTGCTCGGCGGGCGATAGGCCCTCGGTCGAGATGCCGGTGTCGATGTCACCGGTGCACCCGGCGAACAGCAAAACAGCTAGCGCGCTGCGACGAACCACGCTCGAAGTTTTGCACAGATCACGTCTTGGGGTGCTCCAAAAAGAACTGCATTACCTCCTCGCCCCAGACGAACGAGTTGGGTCCCTTGCACGGAATCGCGTACTGCGCGGCGTATGGATCGGACGTGCTGCCCGGGATGCAGTGACCCTGCGCACTGCCGAAAGGCCCATCGGAGACGGTGCTGTAGCCGTGATCGAACGTCTCGATCACGGTGGTGGGCACGGTGGGCACGGAGCTGCCAGACCATCGGTCGTGGTGATAGGTGGTGTCAGAGTCGACCGTCGCCTTGGTACCGAGCTGATACGTAGCCACGGCGGCATCGCGGATCTTCACGAGCGAGTCGTAGCCGACGGAGGCGTCCTTCTGCCCCATCAAGAACAGGATCGGGAGGTTTCGCGAGGGCGTGCGATTGTTCGAGAAGCAGGTCTCCTCGCCGAAGTTGGTGCCGTCGCCTCCGCCACCCGGTGCGGCCGAGGCAAACAGATCGGCGTGATCGCAGAGTAGCCGCCACGTCACGAACGAGCCGCGCGAGAATCCGGTGACGTGGATCTTGGTCGGATCGACGCGGAACACGTCGCGAGCTTGCGTCGTCATGGCGATCAACGTCGCGTCGTTCGAGGCGCGCCACGTCGAACCCGGTCCACCGGGCCACGGCGGTCCCGACGGGGCGAGCACGATGTAGCCGTGCTGCTCGCCGAGCGCGCGCAGGTTCGTATGGCCATCCATCAACAAGCCGCTGCCGGTATCGCCATGGAGCTCGAGGATCAGGCCGCAGCCGGGCGCTTCGCAGACCGCGGGGATCCGCACGTCGACTTGCAGCCCACCGCACGTGAATGTGTGATCGCCGGGCGTGACGTCGGTGATGCAGCCTGCGGCGATCGGCGGCGGCGCATCGGGGACCGGTGATCCGTCGATCACACCGACGATCTTGCTGTGCGCATCGTCGCCGCCGCACGCGGCGAGCACCACCAGCCATGCGGATCTCATGCGCGCAAGCTTAGCGCGGAACGAGCTGGCGGAGCTGCCACGTTTGCATGTGCAACCGGCGATGCATGCGCTGCTGCTGGCCGCGCATCAACGATCCTGTGAGCGCGGTGCCGACGATCAGGGCAACGACGTACACCGTCGCGACGATCAGCACCGGCGTCGTCGTGCCACCGAACGCGACGGTCTCGAACGCCAGGCCGCGTGACGTGACGAACATCGTCGGGGACAGCACGCCGAGCTCTTCGAGCGCGAGCGGCACGAGCACTGCACCGATCATCAGCACGGTGATCGCCCACACCGATCCGAGCCTGGAGCGCTGCGGCGTCAGCACCATCGCGAGCGCGATCGAGGCGGCGATACCAGGAGCGATCAGGACCGGGCTGAACATCCGCGAGATCACGACGACGAGGGCCGTGTTCGCGACGACGACGAGCTCCGGGCGCGGCCGCTTCGCGCGCTGCACGATCAACCCGAGCAGGCCATCCGCGGCGAGCATCACCGCGAGCAACACGAACAGCGTCTTGTCGCCCGACGAGATCCACCACAAGAGCGGCAAGAAGATCAGCGCCGCGATCACGACCCAGAGTCCCGCGGTGATCACCACGCGCATGCTGCGCTGGTCATCCGCGGCGATCAGCTGCTCGACCTCCGGTGGCGTTTCTTTCGGCGGCTCGAGCATCAACCGACCGACGAGCTCGGCCGGTCCCTCGAGCGAGGGATCGAGCGCGAGCGCCGCGGCCGCTTCGCGCATCGCGAGCGCGCGTTCGTCGCGCTCGAAGTGCGCGCGACCACGCTCGAAGTGATCGCGCGCGAGCTGACGCCGAAGCGCGACGTCGCGATCGCCATCGAGATAGCGTTGCACCGATTCCCCGAGCTCGCGCGCGGTCGCGATCCGCTGATCACGATCCTTCGCGGTCGCCGCGACGCACAGCGCATCGAGCTCGGGCGGGACATCGTGGCCGCGCTGCGAAGGCCGTGCATCGAGCCCGTGCACCGCACTCTCGAGGCCGTGGAAGCCGCGGGGATGCAGCGCATCGCCGGCGAGGATCTCGTAGAGCAAGCAACCGAGCGTGTAGATATCGGCGCGGCCATCGATATCGACGAGCCCGCGGACTTGTTCGGGCGCCATGTAGCCCGGCGTGCCGATCGCGGTGCCGGCCTTGGTGCCGTGCTCGCCGGAGCCGCTATCGACATCGCTGAAGTCTTCCTGCTCGCCGACGATCTTCGCGACGCCCCAATCGAGGATGTAGACCTCGCCGAAATCGCCGAGCATGACGTTGTCGGGCTTGAGATCGCGATGGACGATGCCGCGCACGTGCGCGAACTCGACCGCGAGGCAGACATCGACGAACGCGCGCAGCAGGCGCTGGCGGGTCGCCTCGTCGCGGTACGACACGAGCGCCGCGAGCGCGGTGCCCTGGACCTTCTTCATCACGAAGAACGGCAGGTTGTCGTCGTCGCGGCCGATCTGATGGACCGGCACGATCGCGGGATGCTCGAGCCGGCCTTGCACCGAGGCTTCGCGTAGGAAGCGTGCGATCGCGCGCTCGCTCGGATTCGCAGCACGCATCCGCTTGATCGCGACATCGCGCCCGACTTGCTCGTCGCGCGCGGCCATCACTTCACCCATGCCGCCCTTACCGATGCGGCGACCGAGCCGATAGCGACCGACGACGAGCGTGTCGAACGAAGGAGACCGGTCTTCCTGCTTCTCGTCGTTCTCGCCGGTGATCGCGACCTTGATGGTGGGCGAAGCACGCTCTCCGGATTCCATGCTCCAGAGTCTACGGCGTGCAGGTCACGCCGGGGTTGGGATCCGCGCCACCGATGAAGTGGCGGAGCCCCAGCTTGTCGTGCTCGAGATCATGGTTTCGTCGTGACGTGAATCGGCCGCTCGGCCTCTGTTCGGCTATCTGCGACGCACGAAAAGTACGACACCTGGAATCAGCACGAGCCAGATCAGCAGCAAGCCGACGAGCGCGAGCACCTTGTCGACGGGCTTACTGCCGGTCCACTGCACGTAGTGGAGGCGATAGAGCCAATCGATGCGGTCGGTGTCGGGGCCGCGCTGCGTCAGGCGCGCATCGTTGCGGCCGACCTCGACGACCGGCCCCTCGGCGAGCTCGAGCTTCACGGTGGTCTCGGTCGAGGAGACGTTTGTGATCCCGCCGTACGCAGAGTGGTGCGGCGAGCGCGCGATCGCATCGACCGCGAGGGCTCGCGCGGCATCGATCGCGAGCGGCGAGCGGCGCGTGCCGGTGTCGACGTCATAGAGCTCGTCGCCCTTCGCGGTCGTGATCCGCGCGAGCGGTCCGATCGCGGTATCGAACATCTCGACGTGCGTGATCGGCTGCTCGGCGAGCACCGTCGCGAGCTTGGCGAGGTGGAGTGGCGGCCCCGGCTGCTCGGCATCGAGCATGTCGTAGGCGCGCGACCAGCCAGGCTTGAGATGGAAGAGGAGCCCGGTGAGCGACCAGACGATCAGCGGGATCACGAGCACGATCGCGAGCCAGCGATGAAGTCGTCTCCATGACATCGCGCGGACATTACGCCAATGATCGACAGGAGTTAGGAGGCGCGCAGATTCTTTGTCACCGGAATCGACCCGCCTGCGTTGGTCGTCTGAAAGGTCCACCACCCATGCTTGCCCAGCTACCTTCGATGTCTCGCATGTCGCCTCTTTGCCCCACCACCCCCGAAGGCGCGTCCGCGGCCGCCGAGCTCGTCAGGAGCGATGGCCGCAGCCTCGCGCTCGTGTCCGCGACGCTCGTCGACACCGAGCTCGCCGAGGGCGTCGGCATGCGGCTCAACACGTTCCTGCAGAACTTCGCGCGTGCGCGCAGGCTCCTCGCGGAGTGCCTCGCGCGTGCGGGCATCGCGGTCGATCTGGAGCTCGGCACGTGACGCCACCCGACAAAGATGAAGAAGATCTGCTCGTCGAGGAGGCCGCCGGGGCGTATCGACCGCGGTCGACCGACGAGCTGCGCTATCACCCGGCCTGGCACGACCTGACCGCGGCTGGCCGCCAGCGCGCGTACGACCGGGCCCGAGCGCTTCGACCGCTGGAAGCCGCGCTGCATCCAGATGGCCTGTCGTCTACGGCCCTCGCGGTCCTCGCGCGCATCGGCCGCTGATAAGCTAACCGCGAAGTGCCCGAGGACGAGACCCACCGGACGCGCAGGTGGCAGAAGCTCGACCGCGCCGCGAGCGAGAAGGCGATGGATCCGATCCAGCGCCTGCGCATGGCGATCGCGGAGATCCGCGCGGAGCCCACGGACCAAGATGCGCGGCGTCACCTGCGCGCGCTCGCCGCGGAGCAAGGCGCGTGGGAGCAGCTCGCGCTGCTACTCGAGGATGAAGCGCGCGCGGCCTCGCGCCGTCCGCACATCCAGGCCGCCTTTCTCGAGGAGCTCGCCGATGTTCACGAGAACCTCGATCAGCCGATCGAGACCATCTCGGCGATGGAGGCGGTGGTCGAGCTCGAGCCCGAGAACGTCGAGCATCACGATCGGCTCGCGTGGCTGTATCGCCGCGCTGGTGCGTGGCAGAAGGCAGCCGAGGCGTTCGAGCGCGTCGCGGGGCTCGCGCAAGATGATCGTGCGCGCGCCGCGCTGCGCGCCGCCGGCAAGCTCTATCGCGACAACGGACGGCTCGATCAAGCGGCGGCGGTGTATCGCGCGATCGTCGATCGCCGCCCCACCGATCTCGATGCATGGAAGGCGCTCGACGAGGTGATGACGAAGCTCCAGCGCTGGCGCGAGCTCGCCGAGATCCGCGGTGAGATCGCGGCGCGTGCGAACGGCGTCGAGAAGGCCGTGATGCTGCGCGGTCAGGCACGCGCGCTCGAAGCCGCCGGGGATCCGGCGGCCGCGGCGATGCTCGTCGCGCAGGCCTCGCGCCACGCGCCGGATAACGTGAGCGGGCTCGTCGATTACGCCGAGGTGCTCGCGCGCAGCGGGCAGCCCAGAGAAGCGGCGGAGATCATCGCGGCGCGCATCGACGAGGCGGTCGACCGTGGCGCGGCCACGAACGATGTCGCGGCGCTGCGCATGCGGCTCGTCGCGATCCTCGACGACGAGCTCAACGATCGCGCCCAGGCCTCGATCGTGCTGCGCGACTTGCTGGCGGCGGCACCGGAGTATCTCCCCGGCCTCGAGCGGCTCGCTTCGCAGGCGGCGCGGGCGAACGATCAGCGCGCCCATGCCGAGGCGCTGCTGCGCTATGCGGCGGCGCAACCGGATCCACGCCATCGCCTCGCGATGACGATCGAGGGTGCCCGCCGCGCACGCGCTGCGGGCGAGCATCGCGCGGCCGTCGCGGCGCTCGAAAAAGTGAGCGACGACCTGCCGGAGGCCGCGCGGCTGACCAGCCCGTACGAGGAGCTCACCCGCGAGCTCGAGGAGGCCCGCACCGCGATGGTGGTCGAGCGCGCGCTCGCGGAAGGTCCCGCGGGCGCGCGCCGGCTCCGCACGATCCTCGGCTCGCGGCCCTACAGCCCGGCCGCCGCGCTCGCGCTCGCGAACCTCTTGTCGACTCAGGACCGCGCCGGCGAAGCGGTCGGAGTGCTGCGCGACACGCTCGATGCCGCGCCGGATCACGCCGCCCCCGAGCAACTCGCGCAGGTGCTCAAGCGCTGCGGCGAGCTGACCGAAGATCGCGACGAAGCGCATCAGCTGTTGCACGAAGCGCATCGCCTCGATCGCCGCGCGCTCGATATCACGCTCGCGCTCGGCGAGAGTTGTTACGGGCGCAAACTGTGGCGCGAGGCGGCGCTCCATCTCGGCTCGCTCGCCGAACACGTCGAGGTCGCGCAGTACGCCGGTGCCGTGGCAGCCGGCCTGGTCCACGCGGGCCTCGCCGAGGTCCGTGCGCTGCGCCCCGCGAATGCGCCGCGCCACTACCAGGCCGCGGTCAAGATCGATCCGACCTGTGCGCGTGCGTGGCACGCGCTCGCCGAGCTCGCGACGGAGAAGGGCGACATGATCACGGCGGCGACGCACCTCGAGCGCGAAGCCGAAGCAACGATCGAGCCGCAGCAGCGCCTGCGGTTGTACGACGCGCTCGGCGATCTCGCGATGGAGGTGCTCTGCGATCCGCCGCGCGCCGAGCGCTGCTGGGCTGCCGTGGCCTCGATCATCACGCCCGAGCACGTCACGGTGCTGCACAAGCTGCTCGCGGTGCAGCGTCGGCGCGGCGCCGGCAGCGAGCGTGGCGAGACCTGCGCGTGGCTCGCGGATCTCGAGACCGATGCGGGGGTCCGCAAAGCCCTGCTCGAAGAATCGATCGATGCATTCACCGCGAGTGGCGAGCTCCGCCGCGCGCGCGACCTCGCGGCGAGCCTGCTGTTGCGCTACCCGCTCGATATCGACGCCGTGATCTCCGGATCGCGCGCCGCGCTCGCCGCAGGCGATCACGACAATGCCGCGCGCTGGCTGCGCAAGGCGCTCTCGACCTGGGACGGCCATGGCGATCGCGGCATCGGCGATCCTCGTCGCGCCGATCTGTGGCGCCGGCTCGGCGATGCCGAGCGCGCGCGGACCAACCAAGCCGCGGCGCTGGCCGCGTATCAACGCGCGGTCGCGACGTCGCCCGATGCGGATGGCGCCTTCGCCGCGCGGCGCGGCATCGTCGAGCTCGCGGCGACCACCGGGCGCAACGAAGCGTCGTCGCTGTTCGCGCTCGTCGAAGCCGAACAAGATCCGAACGACGTGATCAAGTACGCGCGAGATGCCGCGACCGGCGGCAACCTCGAAGATGCGCGCGCGTTCTTCGAGCTCGCACGAGCGCTCGGCGTTGCCTTGACCGGCAGTGACGAGCGCTTCTTATCGGCTAGCGCCGGCAAGCCGATGGCGTCGGACCAGGCCTACGCGATCGCGCTCGATGACGCCGAGCGGCGCGCACTCGTCGACGACGACGCCGACGGCACGCTCGGCGAGGTGCTCGAGCTAGTCGGCGAGGCGATCGCCTTGTTCTGTCCGGATGCCCGCCATGCGCTCGAGCGCGCGGATCTCAAGGGCGCGCGACGTGTGGGCTCTGCGAGTAACTCCGCGACGGCAGGGTTGTACCCGCAGCTCGCGAACATGCTCGGCGGTCCGCAGACCCTGCTCTACTCCGTCGAGCGAGGTCAGGATCTGTCGCTCCTCCTCGCCTCGCCGCCGGTGATCGCGATCGGGCCACGCCTCGCGAACATGCGCGCGATGTCGCAGAGCGATGCCGATCCGACGATCGACGCCGAGCTCCGGTTCCGGCTCGGGCGCGTGGTCGAGCTCGCGCGCACCAAGCGCCTCCTCGCAGCGGGCACCTCGCCCGCGCAGTTCAAGCGGTTCGTCACCGGCATCTACCAGGCGTTCGGTCGGCCGGTCACGAGCGACCAGGATCGATCGGCCGTCACCGAAGCTGAACGGCTGCGCTCGGCGATTCCGCTGCTGTTGCGCCGCCGGCTGACCGAGCGCCTCTCTACCGTCGACCCCGCCGAGCTCGATACGGCGGCCTACCTCGCCGCCTGCGAGCGCGCCGCCGACAGGTCGGGGCTCCTGGCGTGCGGCGATGTCAGCGTCGCGATTGCGTATTCCGGCGGCGCGGCCCAGGCTCGTCATCTCGTGCGACTTGCCGCATCTCCGCGCTACCTAGCGACCCGCAAGAAGCTACGCTCACGACCGAACCGATCGGAGTAGTTCATGCCACCTGCCGCCCTGCCTCCCTGTGGTGTCTATCGCACCAAAACCGCTGTTGCCGGCATCGAAGCCGGTCGCCTCGTCTACTTCCACAACCACGGTGATCCGGGCCCGGGCCTGTATCCACCGGAGTCGTGGGCGCAGAACCGCGCCAAGTTCTCCGAGCGCGGCCAGACCGTGCCTGCCGATTTCGATCCGAAGGCGCTCGAGCCGCTGCCGCCCGAGGGCTTCTATCGCGTGACGAAGGACTTCTTCTGCTGCGAGAAGAAGTGCGCGAAGTTCGAGACGGACATGTTCGTGCAGCTCGGCTTCAACGGTGCGGGCCGCGCGCTCGTGTTCGTGCCGCAGCTCGGCGGCGCGGGCCTGGCGCTTCCGGATCGCGGCTCGATCGTCGACGACAACGTGCTCGAGAACCTCGTACCGCTCAAGATCTCGCAGAACGGTGGCGAACAGAAGTCCGGCGAGCCCGAGATCAATATCTCGCTCCCGCGCGGCTTCAACATTCACTAGTCCCGATTCTCGATCTTTCCGTTCGCGTGCTTCGCGAAGCGCTTGGCTTCGCGCGGATGAACGGGACCATCGCTCGGCCACGGCCAGCCACCGAACTTGGTGCGCTGGTAGTCGGCGAACGCCTGCTGGATCTCCTCGCGTGTGTTCATCACGAACGGGCCGTGTTGCGCGACGGGCTCGCCGATCGGCTTGCCCTGGAGCACGAGGATCTCGGTCTCCAGCGTCGCCAAGATCGCGATCGCGGCCTCGGGCTTGACCTGGACACCCGTGCCCGACGTGATCGCTTGATCGGCGATCTGCGCCGCGCCCACGAACAGATACAAGATGCGATTCGTGCCCGGCTTCGCCGGCGGCAACGTCCAGCTCGCACCGGGCTGCAGCTTGATCGTCCAGATCGCGAGATCGGCCTCCGCTCGCGACGCCCACGAGCTCGGCGGCGGCGATGGCGGCATGACGCCACCGAGGGTGCCCGCGACGACGCGCACGAGCACGCCCGGCTCCTCGATCCGCGGGATCGTCGGATCCCACAGCATGGTGAAGTGCGGCTCGACGAGCTTGTCGCGCGCTGGCAGGTTCAGCCAGATCTGGAATAGCTCGAGCGGGTTCGGCTCGCTCGCCGACACGAGTGGGAACATCTCGCAGTGCGAGATGCCCTTGCCCGCGGTCAGCCACTGTACGTCGCCACCGCCGAACCGCGCGGTCGCGCCGAGCGAATCGGAGTGATCGATCAGGCCACGCCGCACGATCGTGACGGTCTCGAAGCCGCGGTGCGGATGCTGCGGAAACCCGGGCACCACGTCGCCGTGATACATGCGCCAGCCATCCTTGGGCTGGAAGTCCTGGCCGATGTCGCGGCCTTCGAGCGAGGCATCCGGGCCGAGCGCGGCAGTGCCTGCGGGATAGGCGTCGTCGTGGTGAACGCAGAACAGGAACGGATCGAGCGTGGGCCACTGGAACCCCAGCGGCACCGTCGCGAGGATGGGCGAATCGGACATCGTCCTATGGTGGGGTCGCGTACGCCTCGGCGCAATCGCCGGGTTGATGCGGAACCAGGAACAGACTAGTTCGGTTCGTCGACGACGATCCGGAACCAGAGCGTGCGCTTGGTGCCGCACAGCCGGCACGCGACCTCGACCGCGCGGTGGCCGGCGCGCTCGAAGCGGTGGTCGTTGACCCGGTACTCGCCCTCGCATTGTGGGCAAGGCATCGAGCCGATCCTCACCTCGATCACGGCCGCCGAGCTGACCTCGATCGGGTGATCTTCGGAGCCGCCCGGGACGAGCGCCGCGAGCTTCTCGCGATCACGGACGAGCTTCTTTGCCGCGCGTTCTTCGATCCGGCGTTCGGTGCGCTCTCGCTTGGCCACACGAAAGCTTAGCCTGACTTACCAGTCACACTACCGTCGCGGCTTCGGCTTCGGCTTCGGCTTCGGCTTCGGCTTCGGCTTCGGCTTCGGCTTCGGCTTCGGCTTCGGCTTCGGCGGCAACGTCAACGAGTAGGCGAGCCCGCGCTGCAACCAAGCGTGCAGCTCGTCGGGCTCGTCCATGATGCTCTCGGGAAACAGCACCATCTCGCGGATCCCACCGCGCTTGCCGGGGTCGAACATCTCGGCACCGTCGAGGCGGAGCGCCTCCGCGAGCTCGGCGGGCGCGAGCCGGATGAACACCGAGCGGCTGAACGTCGCGGCATACATCCGTCCGTGCACGAGCGCGACCAGACACCCGAACATCTTCGTCAACGAGATCCGCGGATCACGTGGCAACGTCGCGCGAAAGAGCTCGTCGTTCTCGATCGGCGTGTTCGTCCACGGCATCGGCCCAGCTTACATCGCGAGCTCGCCGGACTTCGTGACCTCGACATCGAGCGGCCCGACGGTTGTAGAGAAACGAAAGTGCGCATCCAAGCTGTACGCATGCGCACCGCCGCCGAGCGCCGCCGCGACCCTCAATGCATCGGCCGAACCGATCGAGAGCGACGTCGTGATCGGCGACACTCCCTTCGCCGGAATCTGCTGCTGGAGGTCGACCTGTCCGCTGACCGCACGCGCGTCACCGATCGAGAGCTGCCAATCGATCCCCGAGAGCGGTACGCTGAACGAGTTGGGGTTCATCACGTCGACCTGGAGCTGGCCGGTCAAGCCGAGCAGGCCAACCGACGATAGCGAGACATCGCGTACGGTCGCGGTTGGGCGCTCGATCGAGTGCATGAACATCGAACATCCCGAGAGGCCGAGAGCTGAAATCAGGCCGACAACCGCGATCTGCATGGACAGGCCCAGGAGCAACTCCCGAACCGCGACCTAACTCCGCGGACCCTGGTCCGATCGTGAACGGTAGGAGACGGTGGTTTTTCACAATGTCCTCGTCTTCGTTCACGGTGAGGGCCACACTAGAGGAACATGCAGGCCCTTGCCGTTCCGGTCCTGAAGTCCACTCTGTTCGCGGCGCTGGCCGTGGGCGCGCTCGCAGTGGTGCCCGCGCATCACGCGAAGCATCGCTTGATCCTCCACACGCACTCGGAGCCGCACGCGCTCTATCTGTCGCAGTGGATGGATGGCGACATCGAGGTTCCGATCGATGTCCACGATCTGAAGCCGCTGCACTTCGAGATGCGCGCCGAGGTCTCCGATGGTTGTCGCTGGCTCGGTGTCGAGACGCTGACGCCGATCGGAGACCATCGCTACGCGTACTCGTACGCCGATCAGAAGCTGTCGTGCGCGCCCGATCCGCTCGCGACGATTCCGTCGCAGCGCACCGGCTGGGTCGAAGTCCGGTAAGCCGAGACCTGCGACGAGGCGCGCAGGTCAGTAGACCGTCACGATCGCTCCTTGCGAGCGACCGAACGTCTCCGGGCTGTACATCTCTTCGGCCTTCGCCGGCGCCGCATTGAACGTACCCGGCGTCGTGGCGCGTGCCGTGTACGACAACACGTGCGAGCCCTCCTCGAGCGTGGTCGCGAAGGCTTCGGTGCGATCGGCGCGCGTCTCGAGGTGAACCCAGTCGCGGCTGATCACACCTTTGGCGGCGCGCTCCGCGACGGCGAGGTTAGTGTTCACCGCCTCGAGGCCCGCGGGCAATGGATCGACGAGCGCCACGCTATCGCGCCGCGTGGTGTTCGACGCCTCGACGACGACCCGCACGCGTGCACCGAGCTTGATCCGGTAGCCGCTCGGCGTCCTCTCGACATCCCTCGGATCGTCGACAGCTTCGTAGCTGCGCCGCACGACGAAGCCCGCATCGAGCGCCGGCAGATCGATCTGCTTCGGCGCGTAGGTGATGCCGATCCGGTAGTACATCCGACCGGGGCCGGTCTTCTCGACGGCGATCGTATGCTGGGACCCCGGCACGAGCTTGGTCCAATCGAGCTTCGCAGTCGCGCGCACGTTCGTGCGGCCGGCGAACGCCTGCTCGGCATACGCGACATCGCCGATCCACAGCTTGCCCGTGTAGTTCGGGACGTCCTTCTCGTACGTGTCGAAGTAGCGGCGCATCGCCTGGAGCACGGCGAGGTTCTCCTGCGTCGAGCGCCAGCGACCGTGCGCGCGCGCCGCGAGCAGGCCGCGCGCGAGCTTCATGATCAGCGGCTGCTCCGGGACCTCGCGGATCAGCGCATCCATCGCGAGCGCGGTCGTGCGATTGCTCGACACGAGTAGCAAGCGCTCGCCCTCGGTGTAGGAGGTCGTCACGGTCGCGCCCGCAGCGGTCTCGTGCGTGACCGAGACCAGATCGCTGACGAGCTTCGTGCGCATCGCCTTCGCGGCGGGCGCGCGCGCGACGATCGCGAGCAGCCGCGCCTTGGCATCGACCGGGTACACCTCGAGCGCGCTCGCGAGCGCATGGAGGCGCTGCGCGGCCGGCTTCTCGTCGAGCCCGATGGCAACCAACGCGGTCAACGCGGTCGCCGCGAGCGACACGTCGTACTGGACCGGATCGAGGTGGTGCGCCTTGGCGAGCCGCGCGTTGACCAGGCCGAGCAGCTTCGTGATGTAGCCCGCCGCGCGCTTCTGTACCTGCACCGAGGCGTGGAGCCCGTGCAGGGCGGCGGCGACCTGCATCGTCACGAACGGATCGCTCTGGGTATCGCTCCAGTAGCCCCAGCCACCGTCGGTATTCTGATCGGCCTCGAGCTTGGCGACATCGGCGGCCTGGATCGCGGCCTGCTCCTGCGCGGTCGGTCGGCCGGGCAACGCGAACGCCTCGAGCACGCTGCCCATCGCCACGGTCGCGAGCATGCGACTCGAGCGCTGCTCCGCGCATTCGAAGGGATACGCGCGCAGGTACCAGTACGCATCGGTCAGGGTCTGGAGCTGGGTCGAGGCGACCTCGGTCTCGACGCCACCGACCTCGGCGAAGATATCGTCGGGGACGTTGAGCTGTTCGTAGGCCGAGGTCTGATCGATCGTGCCGTAGGTCGCGAACGATTCCGTCGTCGCGGGCACGTAGACCGGTACCATCACGTTCGAGGCGTCGGTGAAATCCCCCGACGTCACGATCGTCTGGATCACAGCCTTGCCGCGCGCCATCGTCGCGAACGGAAAGCGCACCTCGGCGCGTTGCCCCGCGGGGACGACCACGCGCTTGCCGAGCCCGCCACCGGAGAGGTTCGCGGCACGCACCGCGACGGTCATCGTGCGCGCGGTCGAGTCGAGGTTCTGGACCACGACCGGGACATAGAACCGATCACCTTGATCGAGGAAGCGCGGTGCTTGGGTGCGCGCGTTGACCTTGCGCTGCGTGATGATCGAGCCTTCACCCTTGCCGAAGAAGTACGTACTCGACGTCGCGAGCGCGACGATCCGGAACCGGGTCAGGCTCTCCGGCATCTTCACGCTCACGGTCGCGTGACCCTTCGCATCGGTATGAAGGCGCGGCGCGAACAGCGCGGTCGCGCGGAAGTCCTTGCGTGCGGAGACCGTGGTCGATGCGACCTGCCCGGCCATCCCACCGTGGCCCGAGCCGAACCCGTAACCCGACCCGCTGCCCGAGCCGTGCCCGAGCGCGCCCGAGTGGCCGCTGTCGTCGAGGTTGATCCGCGTGAAGCCGGGCGTGCCGAGCAGGTTGGCGTCGTCATCCTCTACCGTATCGAACGTGTTCACCTGCGTGGTCCCTGCCTCGACCGACTGATAGAACGGCGCCATCGGATCGGCGTGATGCATGCCCGAGAGTGCGAGCACGGCTTCATCGACGACGATCAGCGCGACCTCGGCATTCGCGACCGGTCTGTTGTCGCGCGCGATCTCGACGTCGAAGGTCGCGTTGTCGCCCGGGCCGACGATCGGCTTTTGCGGGCGCGCCTTGACCTGCAGGCGCGAGGCATCGAGATCGATCTTGAGGTTGATCGAGGCCTCCATGTGGGCCGGCAGCGGCTCCGGGCTGACATGGTCGCCGGTCTTGCGCTTCGCGATCCGATCGACCTCGATGTAGACGTTCTCGAGGTAACTCACGTCCATCACGAGCTCGAACGGCGTGTCTCGCGTGCGGAGCTCGATCCGGTGCTGCGAGATCACGCCCTGGCGGGACACCGAGACCATCGCGGTCGCCGGCACCTCGGTCGAGTGGATCATCAACTTGGCGATCTCGCCCACCGCGTACATCGGCCGCTCGGCGGTGATCGAGAGCCGCTCGCTGCTCTCGCTCGGCTTGTAGAACGGCATCCAGTACTGCGCGGTGTTCTTGCGCCCACGCGCGTCGTAGATCACGGCCGACGCGCGGTAGTAGTAGTCGAGGTTGCTCGACCGCTTGTACGCGCAGAGCACCGGATCGCGCGCACTCTTGACCGCGCAGCGCTGCGTCTCGCGAATCGTCGCTTCGCCCAACCGCGCTTCGGAGTACAGCGTCGCTTCGAGCTTCACGTCGACCGCGACATCGGGCACGAGCGTGCCATCGAGATCGGTGACGACGACCTGCAGCTCGTCGAACGAGCCAGGCATCAGCCGCAGGCCGACGTACAAGCTCGCGGGATGCACGAGGATCGCGCGCGAGCTCGCGCGGATCGTCTGACGATCGACGTCGGTCACGGTCGCATCGACGGTCAACACCGCGGGCTGACCAGCCGGTAACGCGTGGAGCGAGAACCGTGCGAGCGAATTCGAGCCACCGCTCAGCGTCGTCGATGTCGTCGCGACGACCGGTGGCACGGACGCGTTGGCCCACCGGTCGTGACGCGCTGTCAGCGGCTCGAACGAGTAGAGATCCCAGCCCGGCGGCTTGTAGCTCGCGTTCGTGAGCGTCGCATCCCACGTGACCGCCGCACCTCCGAGCCCACCTCCCGCGTAATACTTCGCCTCGGCGTTCATATCGAGCGCATCGCCGAGGAACAGCGGCGCTGTGCCCGAGGCTTGCACGTCGTCATTCAAGCTCACGCTGAACGCGGGGGTGCGGAACTCTTGCACCGAGATCCGGTGCGAGTACGCCTGGTCCTTCGTCTTCATCTCCACGGTCGCGTAGCCGAGGTTGGTGTTCTTCGGCAGATCGAACTGAAAATCGAAGCCACCTTGATCGGTGAACGTGGTCTTGCCGCTGGCGATCTTGTTCTGGCGCGCATCGACGACGGTGTACGCGAGCTCGTCGCCCGGTCCCGGCAGCTCGAGGCCGGGGTTCACGCCGGTGTGCGTCCACCGCACCCAGCCCTTCATGTAGACGGGCTCGTCCGGTTTGTACGTGAACCGATCGTCGGTCGCGTACCACTCGGCATTGCGCACGCGCTCGCTGCGCTGGTTACGATCGATCGCGCTGAACACCGAGTCCGCGCCATCGCGCGCGACGACGAGCGCGAGGTTCGGCGGCGGCATCACGTTCGGCAACGTCGGTGCGGTCGGCCCCGCGGGGAGCTCGAGCGTGACTTCACCCTTCGCATCGGTCTGCGCGCTCGTCGTGATCTCCGGACGATTCTCGATCACGAGGCTCGCGGTCACGTTCGCGCGCGCGTTCAGAAACGTCGCGTGCGAGATGTCATCGACCCACGCATGCACGCGTTCGTCGTCGACGCGGGTGATCACGCCGAGCTTGGTGACCTGGATCCACGCGTTCGTCTGCGCGGGCACCCACTCGTGGTGCTGCTGGGTTGGCGACAGCATCGCTCGAGTCACGACCACGACCTGCCCCGTGCCACCCGCCTCGAGCGCGGGCCGCAGATCGAGGCGCTCGGTCGCCGCATAGCGATCACCGACGGGAAAGTCGGTCGCGCTGATCCGCTTGCCCGGCGCGGTCTTGCGCTTACCCTCTTCGAACTGCTGGTACGCGAAGTAGTCGCTCGGCTGCACCTTGTAGAGCTCGACGCGCATGCTCTTGAGTGCCTGCGACTCGATCACGTACTGCGGCACCTGATAGCGCGGATCGAGGACGTAGAGCCCCGCGGTCGCGTGGAGCTCGGGGTCGTAGACAAACCGCGAGGTCACGAGCGCAAGCTGATGCGTGCCCTCGAGCGCCTGCCCGTACGCATCGCGGAGGTCGTCGCGAACGTCGACCTCGAACCGCTTGTACTCGGGCGACGGGACCACCACCATCACCGTGGTGTTGTAGGCGGTGGTGTCGTGGAGCGTCTCGCCGGCGACCTGCACCATCTCGGCGCGGAACGCCTTGGCATCGAGCTCGGAGGAGAACTCCACCGTGGCCTCCGATTGCGCGGGACACGTCGCCGCGAGCCGTGGCTTCTCGTCGTTGCAACGCAGGCCGCGCAACCGGAACGTGGGTGCGATCGCGAACGTGCGCGACGAGGACTGCTTCGAGAGCCGCGGGCCTTCGCGCGACGGCGCGTTCTTGTCGAGCGTGACCGTGAGCGTCTGACCGGCAGGCCAGCGGGTCTGCGGTGCGAGCAGCACGTAGCGCGCGCCGAGCTGGTCGGGGTCGCCGTGTTCGGTCACGTCACGCGGGTTCTTCGCCCACTCCGCGCGCGCCTGCGCGATCGTCGCTTCCTCGAACGGCACGGCGACACCCTTGGCGGTGCGCACGTGCAGGAACGGCAGCACCGCACTCGCCGTGATGGCTTGATCGAACTGCACCGCGATCGGCGCCTCGGGGCGCTGCATGCCGTACGGATACGTCGCCGAGATCGAGACCGGCGGCGTCGAGAACGCACCGATCACCGCCGTGTCGAGCACCGCACCGTCGAGTGCCTTGATGCCCGGTTTGACAGTGACCTTGTACTCGGTCGCTTGCGCGAGATGTGGCGTGCTCGCAGTGAACACCGCGATCCG
>JAYWCI010000347.1:0-9773 GCA_043780895.1 Kofleriaceae bacterium
CGAGGTCTCCCACGAGCAAGCGCACCGCGGGTACCGCTAGTGGACCGCGCTTCACGGGCACGGAGAACCGGCGCACGATCGCGCGCACGGCTTCGGCATTGGTTCGTGATCCGCGTCGGCGTCTGCGCCATCGCGCCGAGCGTGACGAGCGGAAGCACGTCCCATTGCACGCCTGCCGAGGCGGCCGGTGCGAACAGCGCGAGCTGGGTCAGCTTCGTATCGGCATCGAACTCGGGATCTTCGGGCGCACAGATCGTCTGCGCCGGGCAGCCCGAGAGCGTCACGCGCGACGCGATCTTCGAGACCACGTTTTGCACCGTCGCACCGACGCGCAGGGTCTTCGACACGCGATACGAGCCGCCGAACGCCATCGTGACGAACAGCGATTCCGCGAGGCTCGCCGAGGCGTAGCGCTCGGGGCCCTGCGGGTCGTAGCGAGACAGCCCCGCGTCCGGAGCCGCGATCCCACCGGCGAGCACGATGCGATCGTTCAGGCGATACGCGATCCAGGCCGGGTGCCGTGCGATTGACATCGCCTACCCCATCGACGATCGACGAGATCACGGGTTTGCCCACGCTGATCGGCCGGAACATCCGCGCGACGATGTCGTTCAGCGTCCGCACCGTATCGGCCGCATGCAGCCGCTCGAACAGGCCGAGCTGCGTCGCGAGATAGTCTTTCGAGAGCAAGCGGCCCGCGACTCGCGCGACCGGCACGAGATCACCATCGTCGCGCGCGAGCTGGAGCAACTCCGCGATCGAGGCGCGCGCCAATGAGGCGAGCGTGAGCCGGTTACGCGTACGCGATCTGGCGCACGAGTGCGGCGTAATGGACGAGCTTGTCGAGCGGCGCTTGTACGCTGACCGGTGGTTGTGTCGAGCGTTCGATGGTCGTGCCCGCCGTGATGTGCGCGCGCGCCTGGGCGAGCGCCGCGGTGACATCGTGCTTCACGAAGTCCGGCATCACCGGGCGCTCGTCGCGGCGAGCCTCGTCGAGCGCGGTGAGCGCCGCGGCGAGCCGGCGGCCGTAGGTGAGCAGGACGGCGGCATCGGCATTGCCGCGCCGGAGTGGCTTCGGCTCGGCGAGCATGCGCTCGAGCGAGACCTCGGCGTTCTCGAACGCGATCCCGGTCGCGCGCCGAGCCGCGGCGAGGGGTGCGCGATCCGCATCGGTCGGCACGATCTCGAACGTGAGCTCGACGTAGCGCTGGATCGCATCGACCGCACTCCAATCCGCGGCCGGATCCTGCGCGGCCGCGGCGAGCGCGTCGCAGTACGCCGGGAGCTCGCCGTACGCCTTCGCGAGCGCGATCCGCAGGGGCAAGTGCGGCCAGCCCGGCCACACGATCGAAGACAAGCCGACCGCCCACACCGCACCACCTGCGAACAAGCCCGCGGCTTCGAGTGGCGAGTCTGTCCCGGCACCGGCGATCGCGGCGATCAGCATCACGAGCGTGCCGATCACGCCAGCGGGTCCATTGATCGCGCGCGCGAACGAGCTCGTGAAGCCGACCACCGCGATGAACAGCGCCGCCGCGATCGGCTGATGGGCCAGGCTCCCCGCGATCGCTATCACGGCCGAGCTCGCGATCACGAACACCGCCATCGCGAGCGCGCGCGCTCGTCGCGTCCCGGTCGGATCGGCGAGCGCGCCGAGCCAGCCGCCGAGTGCCAGCCACGCGAGCGCCGGCTGATTCAGCTGCGCGGCGAGGTAGAACGGCACGACCACCGCGATCGCCGCCCGCACCCCACGGGCGAGATCAGGCGCGATGACCGCGAAACGAGGGCTCATTTCGAGGCTGGACGATACTGCGAATATCGAGCACGGTTATTGCTGTGCTACTCGTGTGGACGTGAGCCAGCTAGCTGGAGGACCGCGCCGCGACAGGCTCATCACGCTGATTGGCGTTCTCAAGCTCGCGAAGGCCCTGATCCTCGTAGCAGCCGCGGTGAGCGTCCTTGCCTCGCTTCACAGTGGGGTGCGCGATTGGCTCAAGAAGCTCGCTGCCGGGAGCGGGCGCGAGCTGGTCACGCACTCGATCGCGAGCCTCACGAGCTACGGTCCGCATCGCGTCGAAGCGATCGCATTCGGCTTGTTCCTGTACGCGGCGCTGTTCACGGTCGAAGGCATCGGCTTGCTCAAAGGCAAGCTATGGGCGGAGTGGCTGACGCTGATCATCACGGCGTCCTTCATTCCGCTCGAGGTCTACGAGTTGATCCACGAGCGGTCGGCGATGAAGGCCGCCGTCTTGGTCATGAACATCCTGATCGTGATCTATCTGATCGCGCGCCGGATCCACGCGTCGCACCAGCACGGCATCAAGGGCTGGCTCCGCGATCGCTTCGCATGACCTGACCGAGACGTAAGCGAGCGCGGATGCGCACCGTGCGCCTGACGACCACTGCGTTCGGCGGTCCTCATGTTGCAACTCCGACAGGTATGAGCGCACGACTCCACCTCCACCTCGCGCGCCTCAATCGGATGCGGCTCACGCCGGTCCGCCCGAAAGCCGATTGGCGCGAGGATCTCGAGGAGGAGATGGCGATCCGCGGGATGGAGATCGACTGGGTGGAGAGCGAACGCGCGCGGATCGGTCCCGACGCCCTTCGCGCACCGCGCGATGCCGCGCGATTCCTCGCCTGGTTCGAACAGCTCCAGCACGATGGCCCCGGCCAGCACGATCCCTTGTTCACGTGGCTCGCCGAACGAGCAACGCTGCACCAGATGCGTTGGTTCCTCCGCCAGGAGATCGGAGGCGAAGCCGGCTACGAGGACCTCGTCGCGCTCACGCAGGTGCGCATGCCTTCGCAAGCGAAGCTCGAGCTCGCACGCAGCTTCTGGGACGGCATGACCGGGCCGACGCTCGCGCCGATCACCGCAGCACTCGAGCTCGGAAAGCTGCACGACGATCTCGTCTGGGAGGCGCGGGCGCTTGGCAACCTCACGTGCGCCCTCGCCGCGAATCGCCGCTATGCATTTCACTCGCTCGGCGCACTCGGCGTCGTCGCGCTGCTCGCACCGGCGCGCGAGGCCTGCGTGCTCGCGGGACTCGAACGCTTGCACCTCGCACCGAAGGCGCGCGCGTACTTCGAGCGGACCAGCAACCACGCATGGAGTCGTAAGATCCTTGGCCCGCTCGTCGCGAGCGATCCCGATCTCGCGCCGCTGATCGCCGAAGGCGCCCTGCTCCGGCTCGAGGCCGGCGCGCGCTGCTTCGCGCGATATCGCGAGGAGCTCGACCACGTCCACATGAACGCGGCGTAAGATCTACGCGATGGGTTTGTGGGCAAATCGCGTGCTGCCGTTGCTCGTCGAGAAGGCGTGCCGCAGTACGACCATCCTCGTCGAACGCGAGCGCTGGATCCCGCGCGCTCACGGCAACGTGCTCGAGATCGGCATCGGTTCGGGCTTGAACCTCGCGTTCTACGACCGCGAGCGCGTCACGAAGATCACCGGTATCGATCCTTCGGCGCCGCTGCTCGCCAAGGCGCGTGCGCGGATCGGCGCGTTGCCGGTCGAGCTCGTGCAGGGGAGCGCCGAACAGTTGCCATTCGCGCCGGCGCAGTTCGATTCCGCGGTCGTCACGTACTCCTTATGCAGTGTCGAGGATCCGAGCGCAGTCCTCGCCGAGGTGCGCCGCGTATTGAAGCCGGGCGGCGAGCTGTTCTTCGTCGAGCACGGGCTCGCGCACGATGTCCGCACGCGGGCGTGGCAGCATCGGATCACGCCCGCGTGGCGCCGGCTCGCCGGCAACTGCCACCTCGATCGCGATATCGCGAAGCTCCTCTCGGAAGCCGGTTTTCGCAGCGACGACCTGCACGCCGGTTACACCGAGGGCGTGAGAGCGTTGAGCTTCACCTACGAGGGCACGGCGCGGGCCTAGCGCGAGCTTGCGAGCGCGCCTACTCCTATGCGAACAGCAGCGCGACCTTCTTCACGAGCTGCACCACGCCGTACACGAATGGCGCACCGACCCACGCCCAGGACACGATCATCAGCGGTGTGTGTTTCATTTGGAAGCCTCGTGGAAGCGTGGGTTGACAGGGCGCACGAGCTCGTTCGCGATGAAGCCGAGCACGAGCAAACCGATCATGACGTGGAGCGACGTGGTGTAGAGGTCGGGGCCCTTGAAGCCCGCGGCCTTCTGATGATCGGCGACGCGATTGAGGATCAGCGGACCGAGCACACCGGCGATCGACCACGCGGTCAGCAAGCGACCGTGGATCGCGCCGACCTCGTAGGTGCCGAACAGATCGCGGAGGTAGGCGGGAATCGTCGCGAAGCCCGCGCCGTAGAACGACAGGATCACGATCGCGCACGCGATGAACACCGGCTTCGAGCTGTTCGTCATCAGCGACAGCGTCACGTACATCAGCGCGCCACCGGCGAGGTACAGCCGATAGATGTTCTTGCGCCCGACGAGATCCGAGGTCGACGACCACCCGATGCGGCCGAGCATGTTCGCGAGCGAGAGCAGCGCGACGAACCCGCCGGCCGCGACCGCAGCGACCGGGGTCGAGGTGCCGGCGAAGAAGTCCCCGATCATCGGCGCCGCCTTCTCGAGGATGCCGATGCCTGCGGTCACGTTGCACACGAGCACGATCCACAAGCACCAGAACTGCGGGGTCTTGATCGCGTTCTTCGCGGAGACCTGCGCGGTCGAGATCAACGCACGGGTCTTCTGCGTGGCAGGTGTCCAACCGGCGGGCTTCCAGTCGTGTGCCGGCACGCGGATGAGCAGCACGCCGAGCGCCATGAACACCGCGTAGACGAGGCCGTGGACGAGGAACGTCTCCGCGATCGCGTTGGCCCCGACGCCGACCACCTTCGTACCGTCGTAGACCACGCCGAATTCTTTGAGCATCGACGTCGACCACGGTGAGGCGATCAAGGCGCCGCCGCCGAAGCCCATGATCGCGATGCCGGTCGCGAGCCCAGGTCGATCCGGGAACCACTTCATCAAGGTCGAGACCGGCGAGATGTAGCCAATCCCGAGGCCGATGCCGCCGATGCCGCCGTAGCCGAGCACGACCAACCAGTACTGCTTGGTCATCGCGCCAAGGGCCGCGACGAGCAAGCCGGTGCAGAAGCACACGAGCGAGGTGAACATCGCCCATCGCGGCCCGTTCTTCTCGACTCGCGTCCCCACGATCGCGGCCGAGAGCCCCAACATCACGATGCCGAGCTGGAACGGCAGCGCGCTCTCGGAGCCGCTCAGGCCGAGGTCTTTTTCCAGCGGCGCTTTGAACACGCTCCACGCGTAGACCTGGCCGATCGCGAGGTGAATCGAGAGTGCGGCGGGCGGTACGAGCCAGCGGCTCCAGCCCTGCGGCGCGACGATGCGCGACCGATCGAGGAAGGACATGTCACGAACTATTGCCCGGTACCCCCCCCGAGCTGTGACCCTTCGGTTTCAATTCACCGTTCCAGATCTCACAACTGTTAGCAAAAACAATAATTTACGTCCTATGACCGATCTATGGTGAGGAAGTTGTGTTCCATAAACCGCCACTCTTTTAGGCTGTCGACTTGGCGCGTCTAACCACCCATACATCCATCTCCGGTTCTGGGGTTTGGCATCCGCCGACCGTGCTCGACAACCACGAACTGTGTACGGCTTTCAACGAGTTCGTCCGGCGCGACAACGCGAAGCACGCGGATGAAATCACCGCCGGCTCGCGCGAAGCGCTCAAGGAATCGTCGCCGGAGTTCATCGTCAAGGCGTCGGGCATCGAGCGCCGCTACGTCGAAGACAAGACCGGCCTACTGGATCCCGAGCGGATGTTCCCGAACATCCCCGAGCGTCCATCCGACGAGCTCAGCCTGCAGGCAGAGTACGCGGTCCATGCGGCAAAGCTCGCGCTCGAGAGCGCCGGCCGCCACGCCGAAGATGTCGACTACATCGTGCTCGGCGCGTCGATGTTGCAGCGCAGCTATCCGGCGATCGCGATCGAGGTCCAGGGCGCCCTTGGCGCGCAGGGCCACGGTCTCGATATCTCGCTCGGCTGCTCGACCGGCACTGCCGCGCTGCAGCTCGCGTCGCAAGCGGTCGCGCTCGGCCAGGCGCGCTGCGCCCTCGTCATCCTTCCCGAGCTGACCAGCCCGCACCTCAACTGGCGCGAGCGCGATGGTCACTTCATCCTCGGCGATGCCTCGGTCGCGATGGTCGTCGAGCCGACGGATCGTGCGAAGCCCGGCTCGTGGGAGATTCGCTCGACGAAGATGTTGTCGAAGTGGTCGAACAACATCCGCAACAACTTCGGCTTCATGAACCGCTGCGCGCCGGGCACCGAGCACACCACCGACAAGCTGTTCCATCAGCAGGGTCGCCGGGTGTTCAAAGATGTGGTGCCGCTCGCCGAGCGCTTCGTGCTCGATTCGATCGCCGCGCACGGCATCGATGCGCATCAGGTCCAGCGCTACTGGCTGCACCAGGCGAACCAGAACATGAACGATCTGATCGCGAAGCGCATCCTCGGCCGCGCCGCGACCGCCGAAGAAGCGCCGTTGATCCTCGCCGAGTACGGCAACACGGCCTCCGCTGGCTCGTTGATCGCGTTCGCGCACTACAACCAGGACCTCCCCGCCGGCAGCATCGGCGTGATGGCGTCGTTCGGCGCCGGATATTCGCTTGGTTCGCTCGTGCTCCAGCGTGGCGCGTGAAGCGGGCCAATCCCGTCCTGGGCCTGTGGGCCTATGTCGACTTCGGCCTCGTGATCTCGACGTTCCTGCCGATCATGGCGGTCTCGTCGCTGCGCCATCGCGGTGATCCAACGCAACGCGTCCCGGGCCAATGGCTACGCCGCATCGGTCGCACCGCGGCGCGGCTCTCGGTGCTGTGGAAGATGGAAATCGAAGGCGACAAGCCGGCGGACATCGACACCAAGGCGTACGTCGTCGTCGCGAATCACGAGTCGCAGGCCGATCCCTTCCTCTTGTCCTTCCTGCCGTGGGACATGCGCTGGGTCGCGAAAGAATCGCTGTTCAAGCAGCCGTTCAGCGGGTGGGCACTCACGCTCGGCGGTGACATCCCGCTGCGCCGTGGCGAAGGCGACAGCGTTCGCGAGTGTCTCGCCGAGTGCCAGCGCGCGCTCGACAGCGGCATCTCGGTGATGATGTTCCCCGAAGGCACGCGCTCGGCGACGAGCGAGCTGTTGCCGTTCAAAGACGGCGCGTTCGATCTCGCGATCCGCGCGGGCGTACCGATCCTCCCGATCGCGATCGCGGGCACGCGCGCGATGCGCCCGAAGCACTCGCGCTGGTTCGGCAAGGCGCACGGCTGCGCGAAGATCCTCGCGCCGATTCCGACCACGGGCATGACCGCCGCCGACGTGCCGCGCCTTCGCGATGCCGCCCGCGACGCCATCTCGGCGGCGCTGCCCGATCTGCGCTCGCGCTACGACCACGACGAAGACTAGCGAGCGAGCTCGAGTCCCGCTACTTCGCCTCGCCCGATTTCTCGAGCACGTGGCAGTTCTCGCACGAGAACTCGCCCGTCTTGGTCTTCGGATCGAAGACCTGGACTCCGAGCAGCTTGCCCATCGCGGGCTCGAGCTGCGTCGCCATGAACCCAGCCCACTTGCCCTCGGCGGGCTCCTTCTGGACCCACGCCATGAACGCTTCCTCGCTCCCGGGCAGCTCCCTGATCTTGGGGTTCGGCATCTCCCAAGAACCGTTCTCGGCGCCATCGCCGTGACAGGTCTTGCACGTCATCGTCTCGAACTTCGGATCGAACGCGACGAACAGCTTCTTGGTCTCCGGTAGCACGCGCTGCTTCATGAACTGGACCTGCTCGTCGAGCGTCATGTTCTTGAACGGCTTGTCCGAGACCGCGGCCACGGTCGCAGGATGCTCGGCCGCAGGCGGTGAACCGCACGCGGTGGCGACGGCGAGAAGTGCGAAGAACAGGAGCTTCATCGCGAGCCTTATAACAGGATCGGCTTGAGTCGTTTTGCCGCGAGGTCGGTAAAGGCTCGCACCTTCGCGGGCGCGATCGCGCTCGCTCGCACGATGCTGACGGGCAGCGCGGGCGGCTCGTGCGCGACGAGCACGCGCTGCAACTGCTTTGCGCGCTCCGCCTCGCGGATCTGATACGACAGCACGCGCGCGATGCCGAGCCCTGCGCGCGCGGCATCGATCGCGACTTCGGCGGTGTTGACGACGAGCCGTGGCCGGATCGCGACGGTCTCGTCCGCGAACCGCCACTCGTGGTTCGAGCCCTCGGCAAAGTCGATCGTGTCGGCAGTCGCGAGGTCCGCCGGGTGCTTCGGCTTGCCGTGCGCGGCGAGAAATGCCGGGCTCGCACAAGTGACCCGACGCACCGAGCCGACGCGCACCGCGATCGCACTCGAGTCGGCGAGCGCGCCGATCCGGATCGCGACATCGAGGTGATCCTCCCCGAGGTTCGCGACGCGATCGGAGAGGACGAGCCGGGCTCGGATCTCGGGATACGCGCGCAGCAGCTCGATCACGATCGGCAACACGTGGAGCCGCCCGAACACGAGCGGCGCCGCGATCACGAGCTCGCCGCGCGGCACGGTGAGCTCGCCCGCCGCGATCCGATCGGCCTCGCCGAGCTCCTCGAGGATCCGGCGCGCGGCGATCGCGTAGACCTGCCCGGCCTCGGTCACGACCAGGCGGCGGCTCGTCCGCACGAACAGCGTGGTCGCGAGGTGCGCCTCGAGATCCGCGACCTTGCGGCTGACCGTCGGCAGGGGTTGCGCGAGCACGCGCGCGGCGGCCGAGAGGCTCCCCGCATCGACCGCCGTCACGAACGCGCGCAGCGCCTCGAGCTGATTCATATAACTCTCATTTTCCGAGAGGATACCTCGCGAAATCGCCATCTACTCACGATTTCCGGTAGGGCTTACGGTGGCTGCATGACCCCGTTCAGTGATGCCGTCAAGGCCGTCCAGACCGCGCGTGGATCGCGCAAGGGCTACGCGAAGCTCGAGGCGCGAGGTGGCTTTGCCAGCGCGATCACACCGGAGCTGGCCGCGTGGCTCGGCGAGCAGACCACGTCGTATCTCGCGACTGCGAGCGCCGATCGTCAGCCGTACATCCAGCATCGCGGCGGCCCGCCCGGCTTTCTGCGCGTGCTCGATGCGCACACGCTCGCGTGGGTCGACTACGCCGGCAACCGGCAGTACATCTCGACCGGCAACCTCTCGGAGAACGCGCAGGCGTGCTTGTTCGTGATGGACTACGCGCGCAAGCAGCGCGTGAAGCTCTGGGGCACCGCGAAGGTCATGACCGACGACGCCGAGCTCGTCCGCGCGCTGATGCCGGAGGGCTACGCCGCCAAGCCCGAGCAGGTGATCGTGTTCAGTATCGAGATGTGGGATGGCAACTGCCCGCAGCACATTCCCGAGCTCGGGCGGCTCTAGATCTCGACGACGAATCACCCCGATCAGATCGAAATCATCAGCTCGCGGGTTACGATCGGGGTAGCCAAGGCGCCCGCTTTTTCGGGATCATCACCGTCGGACTTTCCCCGAGTTTCCGACGACGATCCGATCGACATCGCGCGCGAGCTTCGACGACAGTGTGTGATACCGACGGAGAGTGTCCACCTAGCGCTCGCGATGAAGATCCGTAAAGTCGTCCTTCGATGAAGCAGTTCGCCTCGCTCGCGTTTGCACTTGCTGTGGTTGCGTGTGGTGGTAAGGGGGGAACCGGTGGAGCCGGAGGCACCGATGCAAGTGGTTTTGGCACCACCAGCGACTCGACGACCAGCGCTCCGCCGGTCTGCGGTGATAGCCACCTCGATAGT
>JAYWCI010000348.1:0-10132 GCA_043780895.1 Kofleriaceae bacterium
CGGCGGCGAACGTGATCCGGGTCATGCCCTTGTAGCGCTCGGTGTTCGTGATCCGGATCGTGCCGAGCTGGGAGGTGCGCGATGCGTGCGTGCCACCGCAGGGTGACAGATCGAACTCGCCGATCGCGACGACGCGAATGTCGGCATCGACCTTCGGATCGCGGCGAAGCTTCAGCGTGGCGAGCTCGGCGGCATCGGGGAACCACGCGCGGATCGCGAGATCGTCGTCGATGATCGAGTTCGCGAGATCCTCGGCAGCGGCGAGATCGACCTCGGGAATGCGATCGCGCGTGACATCGATCGTCAGGGCGCTCTCGCCGAGCCGCGCCGAAGCGGTCGGGGCCTGCGCGCGATCGAGCAGCGCGCCCGAGAGCAGGTGCTGCGCGGTGTGCTGCGCCATGTGCTGGCGGCGGCGGCGCCACTCGATGGTGCCGGTGACCTCGGCGCCGGGCTGGAGCGCGCCTGCACTCTCGACGACGTGGATGATCGTGCCGTCCTCGGTCTCCTGCGTGTCGAGCACGAGGATCCCAGCGAGCGTGCCGTGATCACCGAGCTGACCACCGGCCTCGGGATAGAACGCGGTTTGATCGAGGACGATCGCTGCGCGATCCTTGTACGTGGTCAGCGCTGCGATGTGGGCAGTGAAGCTCTGCGCGAACGCGTCGTCGTGATAAAGCCGGCGAGTCATGGCGTGATCGTGATGATATAGGAGTCGCAGCCGCCGGGACCATCCGCGGGACCGATGCGCTCCTTGACGGGACAATCGCCATCGCGCTCGTCGGTGCGGAGCACGGTGGCACCATCTTTGTGGAGCTCTTCGATCACCTCGTGGTCGGGCAGCACGGTGTGGCCATAGACCTTCGGGCCACTCGAGACCAGCGCGAGGCTCGGATGCACGGCCTCGATGAACGCGTGCCGGCTCGAGGTCTTCGAGCCGTGATGACCGACTTGCAGGATATCGGCGCGGATCTCTTTCGGATGGTTCTCGATCAAGAACGCCTCGACATCGCCGGTGCTCGCGGATGGATCTTCACGCGGGCCCGATTCGGCATCGCCGACGAGCAGCAAGCGCGCCGCGCCGAGCTCGACCGCGATCACGACCGAGTTCTGGTTCGGATCGGGCAGCTTCTTGGCCTCGGCGTGGAGGATCGTGAACTTCGCCGATTCGCCGAGCCTGACCGCATCGCCTTCGCTGAACCGTTGCCAGTTCGGGATCTGGATCTCGGTGCCCTTGACGCCGACCGTGTGATCGCTCGGCACGTCTGCGGCGGTGTGATACATCGCGGGTGATCTCGAGACCGCTTCGAGGAACGCGCGATAGAACACCGCATCGTTCACGCGCCCCGAATCGAAGATGTCCTTGACGGTGTAGCAATGCACGACGAGGTCGAGCGCGGACGCGTGATCGAAGTGCGGGTGGCTGAGCACGACGTCATCGATCGTTTTGACGCTGCCGCTCGGGCCGCCGCCTTCACACAGATCGTCGCCCGAGGCGCCGATCGCACGCTCGAGATACGCGATCACGCGCGCGGGCTTCTCGGACTTGTCGTTCGTGCCCGCGTCGTAGAGCAAGTTGAAGTCGCTGCCCTGGACGAGGATCGAGAGGCCGGTACCGACATCGATCAGATGGATGCGATACGTGCCCGCGCGTGGTGGCGTCGCAGGCACGTCGCTCGGCGCGTCGACGCGGATCCACGTGATGTGCGGCGCACCGGGCTGGACCGGGAGCTCGCCGGTCTGCGGACCGGTGGTTCCAGGACCCACCGGAGCCATCGGCGCAGGGCACGCCGAGAACAGCGCGAGGACGACGAGCAGGCGGAGCATTCGCCGGAATGTACGCTACTGGCGCTATTGTGCGACGCGCTGGACCGCGCCGGTCGGAACCCACCCGACGGTGCCTGCGGCAACGCGGACCTTTGCCCAGTCGGCGCGCTTCTCGAGCACCGTGAGCTCGGTGCCGCGTGGCAGCGGTTGAACGAGGGCAGCCGGCGCGCCGACGCTATCGGCAGCGCGCAGCGCGCACGAGTCCATCACGATGACGTCATCGGTGTGACGATCCTCGAGCACCACCGACACCGTGAGCACGAGCCACGCGATCGCGGGCATGATCGCGAGCAACCCGAGCCCGCGGCGACGGCGACCCGACCACGGCACGATCAACAGGACCGCGATCGCGAACGCGACGGCGCCGACCAGGAGGCGACGACCACGCGGCCAGTCGTGAAAGAAGAACAGCGAATCGGTTGCGCTGCCCGCACTCGGGCGAAGGCTGTCGTTCTCGCGGCTTCGCAACCAGTCGAGGTTGCGGCGCGCGCGTGGGTTGCTCGGATCGATCGCGAGGGTGCGGCGATAGGCGAGGGTGGCGCCGCCAACATCGCCCGCACCGAGCGCAGCATTGCCCCAATCAGCGAGCAGCTCGGGGTGACCGGGAGAGAGCTGCGCGGCCTCGGCGAGCGAGGTCGCCGCGCGCGTGAACGCCGCCTTGCGTGCGGATGCATCGCTGACGCCGAGCGCATCCTGATACGCAGCGCGGCCTTCGCTCTGCGCATCGGCGTGCGCGATGCTCGGTGCCGCGAGCGCGGCGAGCAGAATCGTGATGGCAACGGCCGATTTGCCTTTCGGCGTGCGGCGCGCTTCCTTGGTCCACGTTTCGACGAGGCTGCGCACTTGCTGGCGCAGCTCCGTCGTCAGCGGCTCGTCCTTCGCGGTCCGCGAGAAGCTCTCGGTCTCGAGCCGTGCGAGCACGGCGTCGTCGGGACCCGTGCGTTCGAGCGACCGCGCCAGGCCGCGCAGGGCTGCAGCGAGCGGACCTGCCGTGTCGCGCGCAGGTGCCTTGTCGACACGCGCGAGCTCGGCTTCGACCTTCTTGCGCGCGGCCTTCACTTCGGCGGCTTCTTCGCGCTGTTCGGCCGTGCGGTTCTTCCAGGTGAACAGCGCGAAGGCGCCGAGCGAACCGAGATAGAGCACGGCGAGCACGATGGCGAGCAAGCCACCGCCGAGCGGCTTGCCATCGACGTCGCTAGGCGACGACAGCGCGAGCTCGGCACCGACGAGCGTGAGCTCGGTCTCGCCTTGCGCGCCTGGCTTCTGGCTCGGCCCGCTCGGCTTCGTTGCCATCGCGACGACATCGTTCGCCCCGATCACCGAGCCGGCCTTGACCGACAGCGCGATCGGATCGCTCTTGATCGTTTGATACGCGTTCTTCGCGGGATCGAAATAGGAGAACGCGAGCGCTGGAATCTCCGTCGCGGGACCGGTGACCTGCGCGACGACCTTGAACGTCTTGGTCTTGCCGTCGGTGGAGAGCTCGCCGGTCGGTGGATCGGCAGGAACCTGGAACTTGTCCTTGGGCAGCTCGCCTTCGACGTCGAGCTTGGCGAGCGCGAGGTTGTCGAGGTGCTGGTCACTCTTCACCGTGATCGCGAGCTCGACGGGCTCGCCGAGCTGGACGACCGAGCGGCTGGTCGCGACCGCGATCGCGAACTGGCTACCAACCGCACCCGCGAAGCTCGCCGGCTTGTCGGTCTCGGGCAGCGGCTTGACGACGAGGGTCCTTGCCGAATCGGTCGCGCGAAACAGGCGTTGATCGTAGCGACCGAACACGTCGGGCTGACCGAACGGCAGGCCCGCGGTCACCGACACGCCCGGGACCTGAACGTTTCCCGACTGGCGCGGCGCGATGTAGAGGTGGAGCGAGAACCGCGACCACTTCTGGCCGTTCGTCTCGATCGTATCTTGATCGTACGGCAGGTTGAGCTGCTTGCCGCCGACGTCGATCTCGAGCGCCTTGCTCCGATCGGTCACCGTCGGTGACGACACCGTGAATTGATCGAGGCTCGCGATCGGGATCGAGAACTCCGGGTTGCTCGGCTGCGCGCGCACCATCAGGACGAGCGTTGCTTCGATCGTCTCGCCGACGTAGACGGGACGATTCGGAAGCTGGAGCTCGAGCTTCATCAGATCCGTGGTCGGCACCGCCTGGACGTCGACCTCGGCGGCAGCGGCAGTCGCCCGCTGCTTGCCTTGCACGACGGTCGTCGCCGGGATGGTGATCTTGCCCGGGTTCGCGACCTCGACGCGGTACTGCAGGAACCACGTCACCTCCTTCGTGATCGATTGGCGACCCATCGCGTCCTCGGTCATCATCTGGCGCACGTTCGGCTTCGCGGCCATCGGCGTCACCGTCGCACCGGGGATCACGACTTTCGGGAGCTCGGGCACCGGGCTATCACCGAAGCCGGCGATACCGAGCGCGAGCGTGAACGGCACGCCGCTGTGAGGCTGACCTTCACTGCCGAGGCGCCAGCGGGCTTCGGTGTCGGCGTGGGCAACCGCACCCAGGCCGAGCAGGAACCCGAGCGTGAGTAGAGCTCGCATCACCAATCCTGATCCACGTCGCCACCGGCAGGGTTGGCGGCATCCGAACCGTTGCTGCCGCCGTGCTTTGCACGCTGGCGCTTCGCATCTTCATCGCGCGCGCGCTGACCGGCGCCACCGCTCTGTTGCTGCTGTTGTTGCTGATCTTTCTGCTGCTTATCCTGCTTCTGCTGATCTTGTGGATCCTGCTTCTGCGGGTCCTGCTTCTGATCGTTCTTCTGCGGTGGGGGCTGCAACAGCTTCAACGCGGCCTCGAGGTGGTCGGCGGCTTTGCCCTCGGACTTCACGGTGGCCTCGAGGCTAACCGATTGCTTCGCCGAGACCGCCTTGTCGAGGCCGGCCTTCGCATCGGTCATGTCGGTCGTGGCCGCGCGGACTTCGTTCGCCGCCGCCGCGAACTTCTTGGCCTGGTCTTGTGGGTCGCCCTGGCCTTGTTGCGGCTGCTTCGCTCCGGCATCGGCCTGCTTCGCGAGCGCCTCGGCGATCGCCTTGGACATGTCGGTGTGCTCGCCTTCTTTGGTCGCGAGGCCCGGCAGCTTCGGCGCGCGTGTGAAATCGTCCTCGGTGTTCGCTTGGGAGGTCTGATCCTTGGTCTCGTTCTGCTCGCGCAGCAGCTCCTTGAGATGCTCGATCACCGAGAAGAACAGCTTGCGCAGCTCGTCGAGCTTGGCCTGCGTGAGCTTCGCTTGGCTCAGCGGATCCTTGTTCGTCTTGATCGCGGTCTCGAGCGTCGCGAGCAGCTTGTCGGCATCGCCGCGCAGTGCTTCGGCCGCGTTCATCTGCTGCTTCTGCTGCTCGAGTTGCTGCTTCGCGGCTTCGATCTGTTTCGGATCTGGAGCCTTGGGGGCGCCGCTGCCTTGCTGGACCGGCTGCTTGGCCTTCTCGTCGAGCTGCTGCTCCTGTGCCGCGAGCTTGTCTTGCTCGTCGGAGATCAGCTCCTTGATCCGGCCCATGCGCGAGCGGTTCGAGGCGAGGCCCTCGTAGGTCTCGCGCGCGCGGTCGGCGGCCGGCAGCTGCGCACTCTCGGGGCCGAGCAGCTGCACGAGCTGTTGCTGGGTCGCGAATGCGAGGTCGACGGTCTGCTTGAGATCGGCGAAGTACTCGATCGCCTTTGCGAGCGCGACCAGCGCATCGCGCTCGACCTTCGTCGCATCCTCGAGGCGCTTCGCGGTGAGCGCATCGCGCGCGTGATCCATCTCGGCGATGGCCGCGGTCACGAACGGTAGGGCGAGCCGCAGTTGTGCGACCTGCTTGGCTTGCTCGGCGGTCAGCTTCGGCGGTTCGGCGGCCGAGCCCGTGCCTGCGGGCTTGTCGACGCTGTCGACCGTCGCCGCGAGCCGCGCGCGGATCTCCTCGACGCGATCACGAAAGCCACTCTGGCGATCGGCGAGCGCCGTCGGTTCTAACCAGCTCGGGATCAACTGTTTCGGTTGCTCGGCCGAGCCCGCGCCCATGTCGAGCTTGGGCGCTTCGACCGTCGCGACCGCGTGGGTTTCTTGCACGAGCTGGAGTTCGTCTTGCGCGACCGCCTTGAGGACGCTGATCGGATCGAGCAGCTGCTCGCGCGCACGCTTGAGCGTCGCGAGCGCGGTCTCCGCCTTCGCGACGCCTTGCTCGGCGTCGAGGTCTTGCAGCTTGCGCCGCGCTTCGGAGACCTTGGTGCGGCTATCGAGGATGTAGAGGTCGAGGTTCTTGAGCTGGACGAGGCGCGCCGCATCTTTCGGATCGCGCTTGTCCGCGGGCTTCTTGCCGGTCGTGTCGATCTCGTCTGCAGCGAGGTCGCTGATCACGCCGGCCTCGGCGACCACGCTGCGCTCTTGATCGGCGAGCTTGGTGAGGGGCGCTTGCTCGGCGAGCGGGTCACGGCCGCCGCTCTGCTTGATCGCGATCCACGCGGCCCGCGCTTCATCGAGCACGCTGCGCTGTTCCTTGATCAAGGCATCGAGCCGCGCCTCGAGCTTGCCTTCGCCGCGTGCGAGCTCGTCGGTCAGCGCCTGGGCACGAGCGCGCGCGATGCCGAGGTTGGCCTTCGCGTCAGCATCGCTCGGCCGCTGGTGCGCGGCATCGGCGAACCAGGTCACGGCCTGGTTCTCGAGCTCGAGCGCCTTCGATAGATCGGCGTCCTTTCCGGTCTTCATCTGATCGGCGTGCGCGGAGTACGCCATGCCGAGGTCGTACGCGGAGCGATAGCGCAGCTCTTCATCGACCCCGCCGCTGCTGCGCGCCTCGAGTAGCGCCTTCTCGGCTTCGTCGTACTTGGTGTTCGCGATCGCGTCGACGCCTTCGTTGTACTTCTCGCGCGCATCGCGGTGCTCGCCGCGATCGCACGCCGGCAGGGCGCACGCGATCAAGAGAGTGACTAACAACACGCGCTTCATGCGGACCTCCGCGAATCACCGGCGCCCGAGCCGACCCACAGCGACGCGAGCAGGCAGAGCAGCGCGCCGAGCACCATCCACGGATAGCGCTCGGGTTTGACCTGGCGAGTCGCGCTCGCCGCCGCTTCGGCCGCGAGCGGCTCGACGTGGCTCTTGAGGATCGCATCGAGATCGATCGCGCTCGTCCCGGCCGGGATGTACGCGCCATCGGTCGCGAGGGCGACCATCTTGAGCTTCGCGCCGTCGAGCTTCGAGATCACCGGCTTGCCATCGTGCATGAGCGGCGCCTTCGCACCCGTCACCGGATCGGTCAGCGCGATCTCGCTGCCGGTCTCGCTGCCGAGCCCGACCGCGACGATCTTCACGTTCGCCGCGGCCGCGAGCTTCGCGGCATCTTCGGTGTACGGATCCTGATCATCGCCATCGGTGATGAGGACGATCATCTTCGCGCCCTTCTCGGGCGGGAAGCCGCGCAGTGCGACCTTGATCGCATCGCCGACCTTGGTGCCGCCGCGACCCGCGCTGCGCGTATCGATGCTGTTGAGCACCGTGTTGAAGAACGAATGGTCGGGGGTGAGCGGGCACACCGGCGCCGCGCGCCCCGCGAACACGACGAGGCCGACGCGGTGGCCTTCGAGGCCGGCGACGAGCTGCGAGATCTCGGACTTCGCCCGGACGAGCCGGTTCGGCGTCGCATCCTCGGCGAGCATCGAGCGCGAGACATCGAGCACGAACATCACGTCGGCGGACTTGTCGCCCGCCGGCGTGCTCTCGGTCTCGTTCGTCGCGAGTGGCCGCATCAACGCGCCGATCCCGAAGCCAAGGCAGCCGAGAATCAGGACGAGGCGGAGCATCGTGCGCTCGAGGCTCGATTTCGCGGTCAGCCGGCGCTGCATCACCGGCGACAGGAAGCTCGCGAGCGCATCGCGCGAGCGCAGCTCGAGGAACGCGAGCCCGCCGCTGATCGCGAGCGCGACCCACAGCAAGTGGATCAGCTCCTTGTTGCGATAGTCCCAGTCGAAGATCACGGCAACCTCCGCAAGAGCGTTCCTCGCAGCACGTTCGCGAGCACGATCAGCGCGAGAGCGGCAGCGACGAACCACATGTAGTACTGGTTGTATTCGGTGAAGCGATCTTCTTCGATCTTGGTGCGCTCGAGCTTGTCGATCTGGCTGTAGATCTTCGCGAGGCTCGCTCCGTCTTCGGCACGGAAGAACTGGCCGCCGGTCTTCGCGGCGATCTTCTTGAGGAGCGCATCGTCGAAGCCGAGGCGCGCCTGGCGCAGGGTACCCTCGACGCAGATCGGCGTGTTGCCGCGCGTACCGGCGCCGATCGTGTAGACCTTGACGTGCGACTTCACGGCGTCGTCGATCGCGGTGTCCTCGTCGATGTCGTGGACGTTCGAATCACCGTCCGTTAGCAACACGACGATCTTGCTCGTGGTCTTGAAGTCGAGCACGCGCTGGGTCGCGAGCTCGAGGCCCGCGCCGATCGCGGTGCCATCGTCCTCGCCTTGCGCGAAATCGAGCTGCTCCGCCGCGGCCGCGAGGTTCGCGTGGTCGAGCGTGACTGGGCTACGGGTATCGGCGTAGTGCGCGAAGGCGACCAGGCCGATCGCGTCGTCGGGGCGGCCCGCGACGAACTTCTCGAACACGCGCTTCACCGCGCCGAGCCGGGTCGGATCCTGACTCGGCGCGTAGTTGCACTGGACGGGGAGCTTGCCCGCGAGATCCTGGGCTTGCATCGAGCCCGAGACATCGACGGCCATCACGATGCCGATGCCTTCGTTCTTCACGCGCGAGGCCTTGTCGCCCTTGCGCGGACCGGCGAGCGCGATCGCGAAGGCGACGATCGCGAGCGCGAACATCGCATCGGGCAACCACGCGAGCTGGGTGCGCCACGTGGTGCCGGCAGCGGGCAGGGCGCGCAGCGACGAGAACACGACGCGGCCCGCGCTGCGCATCGACCACCAGTAGGCGGGCACGGCCAGGAGCGCGGTGAGTAACAACCACGGGTGCGGAATCTCGACGTGATGAAGCGTCACGCGGCAGCTCCTTCCGCAGCCCGGAGCCGCGTGTCCTCGACGAACGTGCGCGCGACCTCGAGGCTCGCGACCGATTCCGCGCTATCGGGCCGGTAGCCCGCGAACTTCACGCGGTCGGCGAGCTCGAGGAATGTCGATAGCAGTGCGCGATGATCGGTCTTGAGGTTTGGATCGCGCGAGGCGACCTGCAAGAACTCCTCGGTCGTGAGCTCCGGCGCGCGGATCTCGTAGCGCTGCTCGAGGTAGTCGCGCACGATCGCGGATAGCTCGACGAACCACGCGTCGGTGGCGTCGGCGTCGGGTGCGCCACGCTGCTCGAGCGCGCCGAGCTTCGCGACCGCCTCGTCGTAGGCCGAGCGCCGCGCGGCGACTTGCGCGCGCGCCTTGCGAGCCCGCAGCAGCAATACGCCCCCGGCGCCGAGCACCGCGAGCGCGCTCGCTCCGAGCAGGATCATCATCCACGGCGGACCGCCGACATTCGGATCGAGCTTGCCCGGCCCACTCTTGAGCTCCGCGCCGATCGCCTCGGTCTTGACCGGCGCGACCTCGAGCGGAATCTCCTCGGTCAGGATCTCCTGGGTCTTGCCGGCCGCGCTGCCCGCGTGATCGGCGCGCGCATCGACGAGCTCGAGCCGCAGCGGCGGGATGCGATGCTTGCCGCTCGACGAAGCGGACAGCGTGTAGACCTGCTGCTGGTGCTGCGTGCCGTCGGGGTTACGCGTGTCCTCGGGTGGCGAGACTGCCTCGACCTTGAACCGGCCGAGCCGTGCTTCACCGGCTTCTTGATACGGCACCTTGACCGACGTGCCCGCGGCCGCATCGATGTCGAGCCGCACGTAGATCGGATCACCGAGGTTCGGCTTGGCCGGCCACACGCGTTCGGTGACCTTGACCGGGCCGCTCTCGAGCGGCTTGGTGATCGCATCTTTTGGCGGGTCCGGAATCGGATCCGGACCGGGTTCCGTCGCATGCGATCCACACGCGACGACGAACAAGATGAGGAAGCACTTCATCGCCGCATCCTTCGCTCGCGGCGCCGGAAGTACGCGAGCAACGGATCGACCATCGAGCCCGAGGCATCGAGCACGACCAGATCCATCCCGCTCGTGCGCAGATCGTTCTCGAGCGTGGCCTCGCGCGCCTTGGCGCGCTGGGCAAGGTCATCGCGGAACTCCTTGGACCGCGTATCGACCAGCCGCGTGCGGCCGGACTCGGCATCCTCGAGCGTGACCAGGCCCGCGGGCGGCATCTGCGCCTCGCGTGGATCGGTGATCAACGCGGCGACCACGTCGTGCTTGCGGTTCGCGTGCTGCAGCACCTTGAGGTAATCGTC
>JAYWCI010000349.1:0-2071 GCA_043780895.1 Kofleriaceae bacterium
GCAGCACTCCGCGTCCGCGAAGCCGCTACCGCACACGCACTCGATCACGGCCGTTCGTTTTCGAGCGCGATCGGGATATCGCCAGCCTGCTTGACCAGATCGAGCGCGTGCATCACGGGACCGTAGGCGCCCTTGCGGTCGCCCGCGATGATCGCCTTCGGACTGCTTGTCGAGGCGGCGATCGCTTTGATCCGCGCGATCGCGGCGGTGTCGTCCGTGAACGGGTCGCCGTTGACGTAGAGCTTGCCGTCCGCGGTGACCGAGACCCGGAGCGTGCTCTGGACCTCGCCGCCGGTCGCCGACTTCGGCTTCTCGACCACGACGCCGCGCGAGACGATCAGCTTCGCGGTGACCATGAACACGACGAGCAACACGAGCACGACGTCGACGAACGGCGTGATGTTGATATCGGTGATGCCGCCACCCGAATCATCGTCGTTGTTGTAGAGGCTCGAGCCGCCCGCCATTACCGGGGCTCGCTTGATGTCTGGCCGACGGCGGGTTCGCGCTTGCTCGCATCGCGACCGTGCACGAGCGAGAGCACCGTGTGGGCGGCTTGATCGGCTCCGCCGAGCAGCACGCGGAGCTTGCGCGAGAAGTAGTTGAACGCGACGACCGCCGGAATCGCGACCATCAGGCCGAACGCGGTCGCGGCGAGTGCCTCGGCGATGAGGTCGAGCGTGACGTCCTCGGCCATCGCGGTCTTCTCGCGCAGGTGCTCGAACGCGTTGATCACGCCGAGCACGGTGCCGAACAAGCCGACGAACGGGACGTTGTTGCCGAGCGTACCGAGGATGATCAGGTTGCGATCGGCCGCCGTGCGCCACCGCGCTCGCTCGCCGTGCATCGCCTCGGCGACCGCTTCGGGCCCGTGATCGCGCTCCGCGAGACCGGCCATCGCGACCTGCACCGAGATCGCCGGATCGTCTTTGTACTTGGTCTCGATCCGTTCGATCTCGTCGCGCTCGAAGGCGCCCTTGAGCTCGCGCGTGAACTTCTCGGTATCGGTATCGCGGCGGCGAAACCACAGCGCGCGATCGATCATCACGCCGATCGAGACGACCGAGAGCCCGATCAATAACCACAACACCCAGCCGGCGCCGAGCTGTGCAAATGCGACGAAATGGCCCGACAGATCCATCGAGGTCGACCTTACGTCATTTCATTACTTCACGCATCACGGCGGTCGCGTACGTGCCGCCGGGCAGCGTGAAGGTCACCTCGATGCCATCGTCGATCCCGATCACGTGCGGTTCGCCGACGGTGATCGTCGCATCGCGACGCGTGCCCTCGGCGAGTGCGCGCACGGTCGCGAACGCGCCTCGCTCGAGCCCGGCGGCTGCGAGGATCGCGTCTTCGCGCGCGGCTGCGACCGAAAGTTCCGCGGGCTGCCGCATCGTGGTTCCGAACATCGGGCCCGTGAGCACGACCTCGCCCGCAGTGAGGCGCGGGCCGTCCACCGCCGGATCTTCGGTCGTGAACATGCCGCCGCCGATCTTGTGCAACACCTCGCCCTCGAGCACGGTCGTATAGTAATCGTCGGCCATGCGCGCGATCAGCCACTGGTTGAACAGCTCGGACTGCAGCGACGAGACGAGCAAGCGGGCGAGCTTGCGATCGCGGGGGAACCCTTCGCCCATCACGATCGCGCGCCCACGCGTCGCATTGTCGCCATCGCGACCGAAGCGCTGCTCGCCGTACCAGTTCGGCGCGCCGGGCGGCTTCGCCAACCGTTCGAGGATCGCGCGCGCACGATCCACCGCATCTGCTTTGACGCCGCGCACGCGCAATCGGAACTGGTTCGAGCGGACATGCCCGGTGCGCAGCTTGTTCCCGTGCTTGCTGACCTCCAGGATCGTGATGTCCTCGAGCACGAGGGCCTTGACCGCATCGACCTGCGTCGGTGGCGGCAGCGAGATCCATTGCCGCGTGACCGCGTGGCGATCCTTCATGCCGGCCACGCCGATGTCGCGGTCTTTGACATTCAGCGCCTTCGCGATCCGTTCGACCGCCATCGACGTGGTTAGCCCGCGCTTCTCGATCTTCGCGAACACGTGCTCGCCTTCGCCCG
>JAYWCI010000350.1:0-3477 GCA_043780895.1 Kofleriaceae bacterium
TCGACGATCATCTGGGTCTTCGCGGCGCGGTCGAAGCCGGTCGCGATCACCGTGATGCGGACTTCGTCCGTGAGGTTCGGATCGATCACCGAGCCGAAGATGATGTTCGCATCTTCGTGGGCGGCGTTCTGGATCAGCGTCGAGGCCTCGTTGACCTCGTGCAGCGTGAGATCCGGACCACCCGTGATGTTGATGAGGATGCCGGTCGCGCCCTCGATCGAGACATCCTCGAGGAGGGGCGAGCTGATCGCCATCTCGGCGGCTTCGGTCGCGCGGCGCTTGCCCTCGCCGATGCCGGTGCCCATGAGCGCGCGGCCCATGTTCGACATGATGGTGCGAACGTCGGCGAAGTCGACGTTGATGAGGCCGGGCACGGTCATGAGATCGCTGATGCCCTGGACCGCGTTGAGCAACACCGAATCGGCCTTGCGGAACGCTTCGACCATCGAGGTCTGCATGCCGACGAGCGCGAGCAGGCGGTTGTTCGGGATCACGATCAGCGTGTCGACCGCAGCGCCGAGGCGCTCGATGCCCTCGACGGCTTGCTTGCCGCGCTTCTTGCCCTCGAAGCCGAACGGCTTCGTGACGACACCGACGGTGAGAGCACCGCAGTCTCGCGCGATCTGCGCGATCACGGGCGCCGCACCGGTACCGGTGCCACCGCCCATGCCGGCCGTGACGAACACCATGTCAGCGCCGCTGATGAGGTCGGCGATGCTCTGCATGCTCTCCTCGGCCGAGCGGCGACCGATGTCTGGATTCGCGCCCGCGCCGAGACCCTTGGTCAGAGCGTTACCGAGCTGGATTTTATGCGGCGCCATGTTGGCTTCGAGAGCCTGCATGTCGGTGTTGGCGACCACGAACTCGACGCCGTCGAGGTTGCCGCTGATCATGGTGTTGACTGCGTTGCCGCCGCCTCCGCCCACACCAATGACAAGAATCTTTGCGTGATTGACGTCGTCGAACTCGATGAGTGCCATAGCTGTCGATGCCCCCTGGTGAGCCCATATGAAAGTGATGGATCCATGGGGGCAACTTTTTGTGCATACTGACCGCCGATGCGGACCTGGATGATGTGGGTGGCCTCGCTCGCGGCGGCGTGCGGGGGCAGCAGCGATGAAGCGACGCAAGACGCGCTGAACTTTCAGGATGCGCCCGCTGCCGGAAACAGCCCGATCATCGGGGACTGCCCCGTGTTCCCCGCGAACCATATTTTCAACACCCAGATCGGTGCGCTCCCGGTCGATTCGCATTCAGCCGATTACATCGCCACGATCGGCTCGGGCCGCCTGCACCTCGATCTCGGCCAGACCGTCGATCCGACGAGCAGCGAGTACTTCGGCATCCCTTACAACGCGGTGCACGGGCAGGCGTTCCAGTGGCCGACCGCGAAGTACCTCGCTGTCGACACCGCCGCCTACGACTGGCATCCCGCCGGCGAGAGCGATTGCGGCAACGTGAGCCACGCCGTACTCTCGCCCTGCACGAACGATCCGGTGCTGCCGATTCCGGCGACCCCGCTCGTCGAGAGCGGCATCAACACGACGCCGGCGCAGCAGCCCGATGGCGACAACCACATGTTGATCGTCGATTCCGACAGCTGCCTCCTGTGGGAGGCTTATCACTCGTACAAGACGAACGGTACGTGGAACATCTTCGGCTCCGCCGAGTGGGATCTGCGCTCGAACAAGCTGCGCACCGCGGATTGGACCTCGGCCGACGCTGCGGGCTTCCCGATCCTGCCGCTGCTCTTGAAGGCGAGCGAGGCGAGCTCGGGGACGATCAAGCACGCGCTGCGCTTCACGATGACGAGCAGCAAGATCGCGCCGCGCTACGTGTGGCCGGCACGCCACAGCACCAAGTCGACCGACAGCGCGGCGCATCCGCCGATGGGGCAGTTGTTCCGCCTCAAGGCGAGCTTCACGATCCCGGGCTCGGCGAATACCCAGGCCAAGGCGATCCTCCAGGCGATGAAGACCTATGGCATGTACGTCGCCGATGGCGGGAGCAACTGGTACGTCAGCGGCGAGCCGAGCGCGGACTGGCAGGACGACACGTTCACCACCGTGCAGGCGGTCACCGGCGATCAGTTCGAGGCGGTCGATATCACCGCGATCACGGGCAAGTCCGGCTTCGATCCGAACAGCGGCGCAGTTCCGTAGTGCGGCGCCTCGCAGCGGTGGTCGTCGCGTTGGGGCTGTTGGTCGGCTGTCACGTCGACGAGCGGTTCGCGACGCTGCACATGACGCAGCCCGAGGTGAGCGATCCGTTCAAGGTCGCATCGTGGCGGCTGAAGAACGGGCTAAAGCTCGCCGTCCTCCGAGATCCGCGCGCCCGGATCTCGTCGATCGATCTGCGCTTCGATGTCGGCACGAGCGACGATCCGATCGCGACGCCGGGTATCGCGCTCCTGACCGGAGAAGCGCTCGCGCTGCACGCGGTGCCGGGCGACATCGAGCTCTCGACCGCGGTCTCGATCGATCTCGATCGCACGAATATCGCGGTCACCGCGATCGATCTGCCCCACGCGCTCGACCTCGCCGCGCATCGGCTGGCCACGACGTGCACGGACTTCACGCCCGAGCTCCTCGCGGTCGCACGCGATCACGCGCTGCAGCAGCTGACCGGCGTGCCGCCCTCGTTCGTGCGAGCGGTGTGGGGCGATGGCCATCCGTACGGCCACGCGCTCGGCGAACCGGAGCTCGCGAGTATCACGCCCGAGCAGCTGTGCGCGTTCTACACGAGCCACTACGCACCCACGAACGCGACGCTCGTGGTCACCGGACCGACCCCGGCCGAGCTGCCGGCCCAGCTCGAGGCCCGGTTCGGCGGGTTGCCGCGCGTAGCGATCGTCGCGCAAGCCGGCGTGACCGCTATCGTCCCGACGACCCAGGCCGTGCGGCGCGTGGTGTTCGGGCTCGCGAAGCCGACCGCGGTGCTCGCGTTCGTGGTGCCCGCCCAGGGTGATCAAGATGACCTGATGGCCGAGCTCGCGACGCGGCGGATCCATCAGTGGGGCGAGCAGCACAAGCTCGATCTAAGGATCGTCACGATCGGTGGCCGGCGCGGGCGCGCGCTCGTGATCGGCCTCGCAGTCGAGCACGAATCCGAGCTCGCACGCGCGCACGACCGGCTCCGCGACGTGCTCGCCGAAGCGAACGTGCTCGACGACAATGCCGCTTCCGAAGCGACCGCCGATGATCAGTTGATCGAGGCGCAAGCGCTCGACGATCCGTTCACGCGCGGCGCGAAGATCGCGGACCTCGTGGCGACCGGGCGTCGGATCGATCTGCTGCGCCGGGTCCACGCGTTCGCGGCCGCGAAGTCGCCCCGCCTGTGGATCCAGAGCCACCTCACGAGCGCGCCCGCACGCACGCTCGATCTGGTGCCGGGTGGCGATGTCGCCGCGGGCGTCCCGCTCGACAACCTCGCCGAGCCAGGTGCCGCGCTGGATCGATCGCTCGCGGGCGCGCTCGC
>JAYWCI010000351.1:0-8553 GCA_043780895.1 Kofleriaceae bacterium
GGAACCAAGACCACGCTCGCACTCTGCGACGACAAGGGCGGGATCCAGCGCGAAGCCACCGAAGCGAGTAGCGACTTCGCGTCGCTCGAAGACGTGATCACGAAGTTCGCGCCCGGTGAGGTCAGCGCGGCGTGCTTCGGTGTTGCCGGTCCAGTCGTCGACGGTACGGCGAAGATCACGAACCTACCGTGGACGATCGCGCAGAGCTCACTCGAGAAGAAGCTCCACGCGAAGGTGAAGCTGCTCAACGATCTGCAAGCGACGGCGCTCGGCATGCTCGTGCTGCCCGAGTCCGCGTGGAAAACCCTGCAAGCAGGCGCGCGCCCCGAGCACGGAACGATCGCCGTGATCGCACCAGGCACGGGGCTCGGCGAGGCGCTGCTCTTCCACGACGGACGCGCCTATCACGCCCTGCCCTCCGAGGGCGGTCACGCGGACTTCGCGCCGACCACCGACGAGGAGATCGAGCTCCTGCGCTTCTTGCGAGGCAGGTATGGCGATCACATCAGCAACGAGCGCGTGCTCTCGGGCAACGGCATCGGCGACCTTTACGACTTCTGTCGAATGGAGGCAGGCAGCGACGGTGCCGAGCCGCTGGTCGGTGATCGCAATGCCGCGATCTCGAAGGCCGGGCTCGCGAAGACCGATCCGTGTGCGGTACGCGCGCTCGAGCTGTTTGCCGCGATCCTCGCGGGCGAAGCTGGCAATCACGCGCTGCGCGGCCTCGCGCTCGGCGGCATCGTGATCGGTGGCGGCATCCCGCCGAAGCTCTTGCCCGTGCTCGAAACCTCGACGTTCATGGATCGACTGACCGCGAAGGGTCGGTTTCACTCGTGGATGCGTGGCCTCTCGGTGCGCGTCGCTCTCGAACCTCGCGCGGCGCTGCTCGGTGCCGCGCATCAGGCCTCGCTACTTTTGTAAGGACATATGGCGGAACAACCCAAGCGAAAACCTCCTAGCTCGTCGGTCGTCGGCGAGATTCTCGGCACGGCTTCGACGAAGCGCAAACGACCCGAGCCGGCCGCGATCGTGATCTTCGGCGCCACCGGTGACCTCGCAGGTCGCAAGCTCGCACCCGCGCTCTACAACCTCCAAGTCGATGGCGCACTTACTGATCCGACCTTGATCATCGGCGTGTCGCGCACGCCGATGCCGGCCGCCGAGTTTGCCGACAAGATCAAACCGAAGGTCGCGGAGTTCTCGCGCCAGAAGGTCGACCCCGCACAGTGGGACAAGTTCGCGAGCACGATCGACTATGTCGGTGGTGAGTTCGGCGACGACGCGGTCTACGAGAAGCTCAAGGAGCGGCTCGAGGCCGCGAAGACCAAGGGGACCAAGGGCAACCGGATCTTCTATCTCTCGACCCCACCATCGGCGTTCGCGTTGATCCTGGAGAAGCTCGAGAAGCACAAGCTGCTCGAGAAGAAGGTCCAGGCGCCCGGCGTTCCCGCCTGCCGGATCATCGTCGAGAAGCCGTTCGGTCGCGACCTCGCCTCCGCGCGCGCGCTCAACGAGATGATCAGCAAGTACGTCGACGAGTCGCAGATCTATCGCATCGACCACTACCTCGGCAAAGAAACCGTTCAGAACATCTTGGTCCTCCGGTTCGGCAACTCGATCTTCGAGCCGATCTGGAATCGCAACCACGTCGATCACGTCGAGATCACAGCTGCCGAATCGATCGGCATCGAGGGTCGCGGCAACTTCTACGAACAGACCGGGGTCGTCCGCGACATCATTCAAAACCACCTACTCCAGGTCATGGCGCTCGTGACGATGGAGGTGCCGGCTTCGTTCTCCGCCGACGACGTCCGCGACGAGAAGTCGCAGCTCCTGCGCTCGATCCGCAACATGTCGCTCAACGACGTCGCGAACTCGTGCGTGCGCGGCCAGTACCGCGGCTATCGCGAGGAGCACGGCGTCGCGCCCGACTCGCAGACCCCGACCTACGCCGCGATGCGGTTCATGATCGACAGCTGGCGCTGGCAAGGCGTGCCGTTCTATCTGCGCGCCGGCAAGAAGCTCGCGGAGCGGCTCACCGAGGTGAACATTCACTTCAAGGCCGTCCCGCTCGTGCTGTTCAAGGACGAAGCAGCAGGCAGCGTGCTGCAGCCCGCGGTGCTCTCGCTACGGATCCAGCCGCACGAAGGCATCTCGCTGCGGTTCGTCGCGAAGGTCCCGGGCGAGAACATCAACGTCGGCAATGTCGTGATGAACATGACCTACGCCGATGCGTTCAATCGCCCGATCGCCGAGGCCTACGAGCGGCTCCTCCTCGATTGCATGCGCGGCGATGCGACGCTGTTCAATCGCCGCGACTCGGTCGATCGCGCGTGGGAGCTGATCCAGCCGGTACTCCAGGTCTGGGAAGCGACGCCCGGCGTTCACTTCTACGAGAACGGTACGCAGGGTCCTTCAGCGGCTGACGAGATGATGGGTCGCGAAGGCACCTCCTGGCGCGAGCTCGTTCCCCAGCACTAACCGCTCCTTGTTAGCCACGATCTCCGCACGATCGAGATCACTCTTCTCCCGCAGATCTCGCCCCGGGAGATCCTGTTTAGCGTGCGTCGCACCCAGGTCGAACTTGCAGCTGACGAGCTGCTGCTTCGAGACTAGCCTACGCTTTGCGCTTGTCAGTTGCCGGCGGTCTCGATGGTGATCCACGCGTTCACCGCCGTGGTGAACGCGGCCAGCGTGGGCGTCGTCGTCGCGCTGAGCTTGCCGCCCGCCGGATGCGCTGCATCCTGACCGGGTGTCGGCGCGAGCAGCACGCCGCTCGATGCCTGGGTCTGGAAGTTCACGTGGGCGCGGACCTGGAGACAGGTGTTGTTGTCGGTCGTCGAGGCGAGGCCCGACAGATCCATCGCGTTCTTCGCGCCGGCGTTCGCACCGCCGTGACAGCTCACGCACACCGGCGAGAGCACCGGCTTGACCTTCGCGAGGAACGAGGCGAAGCCGTTCGTGCCACAGCCCGACGACGGCGGCGGCGCGGTGGCATCAGGGTGATACGGGTCCGCGACCTTGAACGTGATCGAGAGCCGATTGGCCGAGGGAAAGCCGATGAACGCCGCGGCACCTGCACCGATGTGATCGCAGCTCGGGCCCGGGCACGTCGGCGTCGTCGTCGAGGCCGCGAGGTTGAGCTTGACCGCGAAGAACCGATCGAGTGTGTCCGGAACTGGATTGCCGGTGGTGGGCCACGACACGAACAGCGGATGCTCGAGATAAGCACCCTGCGTCGATGCCTTCACGTAGATGTCGGACAGGTAGAGGCTGTCGGAGAGCTGTTGCGCGACGAAGTCGATCGTCGCACCCGTGAGACCGACGTCGCCCAGATCGAGATGGTTGATCGGGCACGTCGCATCGACGCCCGCCACACCACCGGTACAGATCAGCGGCGTGATCTTCGCGGTCGTGATCGTGACCTCGGTCATGCCGGTCGGGTTCGCCGCATCCTTCTCGGCTTGCACCCAGGTCAGGAGGTTCGAGGTCTGGGTCGCATCGAGCGCGGGCGTGCCTTCGTGCGCACCCTTGCTGAGCACGCGGCTCGACGGGGGTGCATCGGTGTTGACGACCGCCGGCGTCCAGGCGAGCAGCGTGGTCCGCATCGTGTATTCGTCCGTCGCCTTCACGAAGGCCGGCGCCGCGACCATGCTGCCGCCGTGGCACGCGATGCACACCGTGTTGAAGATCGGGTACGCGTCCTCGTGCCACTTCTGCTTCGCGATCGCCTGCTCGGGCGTCCCGGTCCCGGTCGTCCCGTCGTCGTCTCCGGTGATGGAGCCGGTACAGGCAGCGAGTGCGAACACGAGAGCAACGGCGGCGGTCGTCTTCATGGTCAATTCCCTCTGGGGCCAGTACAGCAACGGCTGTGCCGACCCTGTAGCTCGCTAAGACCTCGATACGCTTACACGAACCTCAGATCTCTGAGGCCCTGGCTCCGCACATGCTTGTGGGCAGCCTCGGCTTACCTGGCCTCGAGCGCAGCGATCTTCGCCAGGCGGCGCACGTGGCGCTCCTCGTGCGTGAAGGTCGCGCGCAGGAACGCGCCGACCAGCTCGGGCACGAGCTCGGGGCCGATGATCCGCGCGCCGAGCACCAGGATGTTCATGTCGTCGTGCTCGACGCCTTGATGTGCGGAGTACGTGTCATGGCACACGGCGGCGCGAATCCCGCGCAGCTTGCACGCGGCGACCGACGCGCCGACGCCACTGCCACACAGTAAGACGCCGCGATCGCAGCGGCCCGCGATCACCGCTTCGCCGAGCGCTTGCGCGTAGTCGGGATAGTCGACGGGCGCGGTCGAGTTGGTGCCGAGATCGAGGGCCTCGTGACCGAGCGCCTGGATGACTTCGATCACCCGCGCCTTGAGCGGGAAGCCCGCGTGATCGACAGCGACACCGATCTTCATCCGGCGACGATAGCGCTAGTTACACGGAAGTGCTTGGGTCACTGCACGAACCTCGTCGAGACCACCCTTGTAGAATGCGCCCTGCGTGCCGATGCTGAACGTCTTGCCCAGCTGCGGTGCGATCGTGGTCTTCAACACCTGGTTGACGACCTGGGACACCTTCTTCACGCCATCGACGCAGACGATGATCTGCGACGTTGCCTTGGTGTAGCTCAAGCGGATGAAGTGCCAGCTGTTCAGCGACGCGTATGGCGTGCTGACGATCGGATCGTAGTTGCTCTGCGGCAGATCGACCGTCGCGGCGGCGAGCTGCGTGGTGCTCGTGCCATCGTAGAGCTCCGCGCCGATGCCGCCGCCCGTGGCGCTGTTGCCATCCATGTCGGAGAACGGAAACGGCTGGTCGAAGCTGTCCACGAGGCCCTGCCAGTTCATCCAGAACTGCACGGTAAAATCACCGCCATGGTCGAGCACCGCGCCATCGGAATTGAAGTAGTCGCCGTACGGGATGTTTGCCGCCATGCCGGCTTCGACGAACGGGCCGGCCATCCTCGTGAGCGGGACCGGCAGATCGTTCGGCGTGTACTGCTTCATCGTGTAGACGCTGTTCGTGCCGCACTGGTTCACGACGTCACTCGCCATCGTGCTGGTCACGTCGAACGAGATCGCGAGCTGACACGTGGAGGGGAACGTGGCTGCATCACCGACGACGAACAGCTGCACGCCCACATCGGTGGTCGCGGGGCCATCGAACGTGACGTAGAGCCGATCGCCCGCGATCACGTCGAGCGTGAAGATGCTGCTGATCGTGACGCCCGCATCCACCGTAGCGCTGAACAGGGCATCTTCGCGGCTCGAGCGATACACGCGCACGATCTGGCTCGCAGCTCCATCGGGCAAGCGAACGCCGAACTGGAGCTGGACGACGCGATTCGCCGGCGCGATCCATTCGAGCGCCGTGACAGGCCCCGAACCACCTGCCGAGGACACGAGGAGTGCACCCGGAAGTGCAGCGCACGCGCCCGCGGTCGACGTGCCGCAACGCGTGATCGCGTTGCCACTCACCGCGCCGGTGGCCGGCATGCCGGCGGTCATCGGCGCCCACGTGTGATCCTGTTGGTCTTCGACGTAGCGCCAGTTGCCCGTCGATCCCATCGCGGTGCCATCGAAGTTACTGCCGGCATCGCCGAGACACGGAGCCGCGCAGGTCGACGGCAGCACGTTGCTGCCGCTCCCACTGCCCGAGCCGCTGCCAACGTCGTCGCCGCCATGCGAATCGAACAACGACTGGCTGCAGCCCCACAGCCCTCCGCACAGGAGTACGAGCACGAGTGTCTTCAGAACCATACTTCCCCTCCGACGAACGCCGGGAACGTGGTCCCGTGATCCTTGGTAGCGAAGGCCACGTACGACTCGATGTGAAACGCGAGCGATGGGGTCGCGCGCAACCGCAACCCGAGCCCGCCCGCGCCCGCGACGAACGTCTCTTTCATCGACCCGTCGTTGAACGAGACCGGGACCGCACCGATGAGGTGCAGCGATGCGCGATCGCCGAACAAGCGCACGCGGACGCTCGGCATCACCGCGTACGCGACGAGCGTGATATCGACCGCGAGCTCGAGCCGCGAACCGATCGCGACGCCGAGCCCGAGATCCGGCACGCCGGTAGCGCCCGCTTGCTGGAGGTTCGTGCCGAAGCTCGCGCTCACCCTGAACTGCTTCGGCGTGACCGTCTCCTTGATCACGATGCGCTCTTGCGGCTCGGCCTTCGGCAGCTCCTTGAGCCTGAGCGTGATGTCGACCTCGTCGCCAGAGGCGACATGCACGGTCTTGAGGCCATCGCGCTTGCCGTCGACATGCGCGGTCAACTTGTGATCGCCGGGCGCGACGATCAGCGGCATGTCGACCGGCATGGTGCCGAGCGAGGTGCCATCGAGATCGAGCGACGCGCCATCCGGCGCCGTGACCGTGATGCGCGCGATCCGCGCGAGGATGCCGTCGAGCTCATTCCTGGCCGCGGCGAGCCGGTCGGCGGGTTGCTTGTCCGCACCCTCGTCGAGGAATTGCTTGTAGAGCTTCACGGCTTGGCTGTAGTGCGACAGCTCGCGGTGGCAACCCGCCATATTGTAGAGCACGATCGTCGCGGGCGCGATCTCGTACGCGCGCTGGAACTCTGCGAGCGCCTCGCCGAACTTCTGTTCGTTGAACAGGGCGACGCCGCTCTTGAAGTGGCGATCCGCTTCTTTCTGCTCGGGCGTCTTCTCGGTCGCGGCGGGCGGGGGCTTCGGCTCTTTCTTCTTGGGCGCGGCGGTCGCGCTACCGGCCGCCAACGCAACCATCGAGATGAGCGAGATGATCGTGGTCTTGTGGAGCATCAGTAAGGGCTATTCGGGTCGATCCGGGATCCCGGCTTCTTGATGTCGCCGTGGGAGCCCTTCACGGGCCTCGGCGGGAGCTTCTCGAGCGCGATGGGCTCGGTCTGATCGATCGTGAAGTGCAGGACATCGTCGAACGGCTTGTAGCCATCGGCGACGACGTGGATCCTGTGCGGAACCCCGTCCATCGGCATCTTCTGTTCGAGCGCGCCGGGCTTGCCGTCGATCGAGATCAGTGGATTCGCGTTCGCCGGCGTGATCTCGAACTTGAGGACGATCATCGGGTCCACGACTTCGACCGCTTCGCCATTCGCGGGCTCGTGGACGGTGCTCGTCACGGGCTGCGCTGGATTCACGGGTCGCTTGACCGGTGGCGTCGGGGTCGCGGTCGGCGGTGTCATGGGCGTGACTTCGACGGGCGAAGGCGTTGGAGTGGGCCGCGCGACGACTGGCGCAGGTGTAGAAGCCACCGGTGACCCGCCAGTCGCGACGACAAATGCGGCGATGCCGCCCGCGACCGCGAACATCGCCACGAGCCCGATCACCAGGCCGCGCTTGCTCTTCGGCGGAGCGCTCGACTGCGTCGACGCGGCGAGCACGGTCGGGTCGCTGCCGTAGCCGCTGCGCTGCGCGCTGTACGCCATCGGCGTTGGATGAATGCTCGGCGTGGGACTGAGCACCGGCGAGAAGCCCTGCGAGGAGGTCCGCTCGATCGTGTGCTCGCGGAAGTTCGGCCGACAGAACGGTAGCAGCTGCTGCTCGAACTCTTCGGCGCTGCGCGGCCGCTGGGCGGATCGCTGCGCCATCGCCTGGTGGATCAAGGCTTCGAGCTCGATCGGAATTTCGGGGCGCAGCTGACGAGGCGGCACGAACGTCCCGCTCATCACGTGATACATGAGCTGGTTGTAGTTCTCGCCCGTGATCGGGACCGTACCGACGAGCATCTCGTAGAGCATCACGCCGAGCGCGTAGAGATCGGTCTGCGGCGTGATCTGCGCATCGCCGCGCGCCTGCTCGGGCGACATGTAATACGGCGTACCGAGCACGAGGCCCGTCGTGGTGAGCCGGAACTCGCCGTCGAGGCCCTCCGTGCGCGAGATGCCGAAATCGAGGAGCTTCACCATCTCGCCGCGGCTCTGCCGGACGAGGAACACGTTGTCGGGCTTGAGGTCGCGGTGGATGATGCCGGCGCGATGCGCGGCGCCGAGCGGTGACAGGATCGAGCACGCGAGCTCGCATGCGACCTCGATCGGCAGCGCGCCCGAGGCCTTCATGCGACGGCCGAGCGACTCGCCTTCGAGGAGCTCCATCACGAGGAACGGCTCGCCCTCGCTGCTCGTGCCGATATCGGTGACCTGCGCGATGCCCTCGTGGCCGATCGCCGAGGCCGTGATCGCTTCGCGATGGAAGCGCTCGATCATTTGCGGGTTCGACAACCCCGGATTGAGCACCTTGATCGCGACGCGCTTGCGCAGCTTGATGTGCGTGCCGACGTAGACCGCACCCATACCACCGACCGCTAACAGGTCGTCGATCCGATACTTGTCATCGAGCATCGTGCCCGATGCCAGATGCCGCGGCTCGGCGAGACCCTCCACGTTTCAATCGTAACAGCTGGACCGGTCAAGTGCCCGTCACCGACCCCCAGACTGGCCGCACGCTGGCCTGGTTCGTCTCGGACAGGCCTCAGGTTGGCCTCAGGTTGGCCTCAGGTTGGCCTCAGGTTGGCCTCAGGTTGGCCTCAGGTTGGCCTCAGGTTGGCCTCAGGTT
>JAYWCI010000352.1:0-30785 GCA_043780895.1 Kofleriaceae bacterium
GCGTTTGTTGGGGTCTTATGAAGAAAGTCTTGGCTGGCTTGCTGATGGCCGCGGCCTGCGCCGCGTGCGCTCCGAAACACGCGACGTTCGTCAACACCGATGTCGCGCTCGGGCGGGTCGTCGTCTATCGCAACGGTGTCGCGTTCTACGAGCGCCGCGCGATCGTCACGAACGGCATGCTCACCGTGAGCGTGCCGCGTGATCGAGTCGATGACTTCTTGAAGTCGCTCACCGTGATCGATGCGATCAGCGGTAAGGCGCTGCCGGTCTCGATCCCGCGCTCGCAGGAAGGCAACGGGACGAACCTGACGATGCGGCTCGAGCTACCTCCCGAGGCGATCAAGAACGGCAAGGCCGAGGTCGTCCTGACCTACGTCACCGAGTCGCCGTCGTGGAAGCCGAGCTATCGCGTCGCGGTCGGGGAGAAGGACGTGATGCTCGAAGGCTGGGCGATCGTCGACAACACCTCCGGCGAAGACTGGAACAAGGTGATGGTCGGGGTCGGCTCGAGCTCGGCGCTCTCGTTCAAGTACGATCTTTGGAGCGTGCGTCAGGTCCAGCGCGAGACGCTGCAGACCGACGAGAAGTTTGCCATCGCGCCACCGACGGGTATCTCGCCGTACGGCGGCACCAAGGCCCCCGATCCGAATGGCGAGCCGATGCTCGCCGAGCTCGGCGACGACGAGATCCGCCGGCCCGAAGGTCATCCCGAAGATGCGAAGTCGGCGCGGGTCGCGATGAAGGACTCCGACGACGACGACGGCGCCTTCGATCGCACCGAAGGCGTGGCCGCGTCCGCGCCTTCGGTGCAGAGCTCGGGTGGTGGCCGGTCGCCGCACTCTGGCAAGAAGGCCGCGCCACCACCCGCTCCCAAGGCGGCCCCCCGCAAGGAAGAGCAACGCGATCAACGCATCGCGACCGGCGATCAGAAGATGAAGTCGATCTCGCAGGGCCTCGTGCACTCCGACACGACCATCGTGATCGAGGGCTTCGCGGATGCGAACAAGAACGACGCGCAGCGCCGTGCGAACGACCGCGCGAACATCGTGCGCAATCAGCTGATCGATGCGGGCGTCGCGCCCGCGCGGATCAAGATCGTCACGCACGTCGATGCCGGCAATGCCGAGCGCGTTCGCCTCGTCGCCCAGGCACCATCGCCGGCGGACAACGGCACCGCGAAGCTCGGTGGCAAGGACGACCTCACGGCACAGCCGGTCGGCGAGAGCCACTTTGCGAACCCGATGCCGATGACCGTGCCGAAGGGGTCCTCGGCGATGGTCTCGATGGTACGCGCGCACACGGATGGTGAAGTGGTCTATCTCTACGATGCCGAGAGCGAGCGCGGTAACGAGCACTTCGCGTTCCGCGCGGTGCGGTTCCGCAACCCGACCGACTCGACGCTCGAGACCGGTCCCGTGACCGTCTATGGCAACGAGCGGTTCATCGGCGAGGGCCTGACCGAGCCCATCCCGCCAAAGGCGTCCGCGGTCGTCCCGTACGCGCTCGATCGCCAGATCGTGATCGAGCGCGGTGAGACCGAGGACAACAAGCTGTCGCGGCTGGTCACGCTGCGGCGCGGGGTGCTGACCGCCGAGGTCCAGCATATTCGCCACGAGAAGCTCACGATCACGAATCGCTTGCCGCAGGTCGCTAAGGTCTACATCCGCCACACCGTCAACAAGGGCTGGAAGCTGCTCGAAGCGCCGCCCGCGTTCGAGCGGATCGGCGATGCCCATCTGTTCGAGGTCGATCTCAAGGCGGGCGAGACCAAGGATGTCGAGATCAGCGAGGCGACGCCGATGGAGCGCACGCTCGATCTCAACGCCGACGTCACGATGGGCATGATGAAGATCTACGTCCAGTCCGCGATCGGCACGCCCGAGCTCAAGGCACAGCTCGAGAAGGTGCTGACCATCCACAAGCAGCTCGTCGATCTATCGGAGGAGCAGAGCAGCGTGCATCGCCGGCTCGACGAATACCGCGAGCGCATGGACGAGCTTCACAACCAGATCTTCACGCTCCAGGCGGTCAAGACTGGCAACGATCTGATGAGCCACCTGAAGGACAAGATGAAGGACATCTCCGAGCGCGTGCAGAAGGCCACGATCCAGCTCGTCGACTTCGAGGAGAAGATCATGCTGACGCGGGTCCAGTTCCAGGACGCGATCGCCGAGCTGACCCTTCCGGATGTGACCCAGGCTTCGGCGACGGTGACGTCGAAACGCTAAGCGGGCCTCGGGCGGGCGGGCGGGCACGCACTCCAGATGGTAGCGTTCGAGGATGGTGCGGATGTTGTTGTTCTCGGTCGCGTTCTCGGTGGTCACGGGCTGCGGCGATGATGGCGGCAAGCCCACCGATGCCGCGATCGATGCGGCTGGGGCTGACACTGCGTATACCGGCGAGGTCGTCGACTGGGATGACAGCGATACCGCGTTCTGCGGCGTGTTCGGCGCGAAGCTCACGGTGCATAGCGATGCGACGCGCACCGACGCCACGAACCCGAATGGCCGGTTCAACCTGATGATCGGCGCGGGCGTGTCGACCCAGATCGATGTCGTGCCGCCGACCTCGATGTCGCAATGCGCGAGCGGCATCGGGCTGTACCAGTTGCCCGGCATCATGATCATCGGTGATGCGGTGCTCGCGACCGGCAAGCCGAGCTCGTATCGCATGATCGGTGCGGATCGCATCACGCCGTTCTTCGCCGGGCTCGGCGCCACCGCCTACGACCCGCAGAAGGCGATCGTGTTCGTGCACATCGAGGGCACGCCGGCGGTCGCCGCGCTGACCGGCACGCACGACACGCCGGTCGCATGGAGCGGCACGGCATGGTCCAAGTCCAACCTCGGTATCGATATCGTGTTCCCGAACGCCATGCCGGGGACGGTCGGCGTGAGCTTCCAGGATCTGACGAATGGCATCGGCGCGACGATGGTGCCCGCCGTCGCCGGCACGATCACCTACGTGACGCTCGTCGATCCGACCTAGGTCGACCTAGGCCGACCTAGGCCGACCTAGGCCGACCTAGATCAATTCGCGAGGCGGTGTGCGTGGTCGATCACGTCGCGGCGAACGCGTTGAACTCGTGCGGATCGTGCGCGCTGAACAGATCGAGATCCTTGTAGCTCGCGTTGAGCTGCGCGAGGGCGGCCGCCGAAGCCCGCCGCGCCGCTGGATCGATCTGCATCAGCTTCTCGAACGTGCGCAGGCCGACGGGGACCTTCTTCCCACTACCGTCGACGGTATGGTGATGGAAGTACGCGTCACCGGCATGGACCTTCCAGCGATCACCCGCCTTCACGATCACCGCGGAGTGACCGCGGGTGTGGCCGTGCATCGGGACCAGTCCGATATCGGCATCGAGGCCCCGCAACTTCGTGATCGCGGGGAGCCCGCGCCACGTATCGCCTTGCTCCGCGTAGACCTCCCACTTCGGGCCGTGCGCGATCTGAGCGGGCAGGTAGCGGCGCTTCTCCTTGCGGCTCGGCCGGGTGGTCGCGGCGATGTGCTCGAGCGCGTGGAGATGAACCTTCGCGTTCGGAAAGTCGGCGATGCCACCCGCGTGATCGAGATCGAGGTGCGTGACCACGATGTGACGCACGTCCTCGGGTTTGAAGCCGCGTGCGACGACCTGCGCGATCGCGGTCTCGGCCGCATCGAGCTTCGGGTTGACCAGTAGCTTGAACGGGTGCGGCACGCCGCTCTTACCCTCGATGTCACGCGTGCCGAAGCCGGTATCGATCAACACCAGACCATCGCGTTCGGTCTCGACGAGCAAGCAGTGCGCGATCATCAGGCCGTGCCAGCCCTTCGCGCCGATCAGCCAGCCGGCGATCGGACACATACTCGCGCAGTTGAGGTGGTGGACAGCTTTGACAGTCATCGCGACGTCGTTGGCGAGGAGTGCATCGGTGCAACTTTCACGTGTTGGAGATAGTCGGCGGACGCGAGGATCGCGACGAGGCCGAGCGCCGCGACCATGAACGGCACGGTGCGCGGCCGGATCCAGGTCAGCGTCGAGAGCAGCCAGCGCCGCAGATCACCCACGAAGACGCGCGCTTTGATCTTCGGATCGCGCGAGCGCAGCGTCGCGACCGGAAACTCGACGGCGCCCGAGTGGAACAACAGATCGAGGGCGTCGATCGACGTGAGCTGCGCGACCGGCGTGCGCGGCTTGTTCGAGATACGACGACGCACGCGGGTATACGCGAGGACGCGCTGCTTCATCCGCAGCGGTCGGGTTGGTAACCAGCCTGGACCGATCACGTGTTGCCTCCCTCGAGGTCTGGTGCGGCTTCACCGCGCTCCGTGAAGGTACCGTTCTGTTGATAGGTCTTGCCACCGAGGCGGTTGAGCGCAACGCGGCCTTTCCATCCGAAGTAGCCACGTCCGAACTGGATCATGTTCTTCGGATCGAGGAACGGGTTCTTGAGCTTGCCGATCTCGACGAGCGCGAGGACTTGCTCGGCCACGGAGACGGGACAGCCTTCGAGGCGGACGACCTCACCGGCGATCTTGCTCTTCGCGCCCGCGAGCTTGACGAAGATGTCGGTCTGCGTCGCCGTATGCGGATCGAGCGTCGCGCGATCCTTGTAGATGTTCGGGATCGAGATGGGCTTGCCGTTGATGTCGCCCTGCCAGGTCGCGCAGTCGCCGATGAACACGACCTTCTCGCCAGGCTTGGCCGGAATCACCCCGTCGTATGCGCCGAACACCACGTGCATGTGCGGCATCTTCTCGTCGGTCGCTTTGTCGAACTGGCGCAGGATCTCGATCGCTTCTTCGATCGCACCGGGACAGCCGCCCCAGCAGTAGTCGCCGTGCTCGGGCTCGGGCGGCGGGCCGGCGTACGCCGAGATGTTCGTGCCCTCGAAGTACTTCTCGACGCGGATCAGGCCGACCTTGAAGCCCTTCGCTCGGACCTTCGCTTCCTCGAGGGTCACGTCGCCGGTGATCTGGATGCGCGCGAGGTCGGTCGTGCCGAAGCCGTGCTCCGCTGCGAGCCGGATGTGATCGACGGTCAACGGATCGACGTTGATGATCGCGCAGCACACCGCATCGAACGCGACCTGGCTGTTGCCCATGATGATGAGGCCGAGATCGAACGGCGTCGGCGTCAGCATTCGGCCTTCGCCCGCGGTGATGCCATCGATCGCGATGAACGACGGTTGGATGATGTGCTGGAGGTCGGCGATCTTCTCGTTGAGCTTGTGATCGTGATCGATCAAGCGATGCCGATCATCTTGAATGCCGATGTAGTTCTTCATCGAGAACGTCACGGTGGTCCACGGGTGCGCCTTGAACTTCGGACAGTTCACGAAGAAGTCGGCGCGAGCGACCGGCTCGGGCGTGAAGACGTAGTCGCGCAACCGGTTCGGGTGCGTGAGCGCGATCTCTTTTTGCTGGGTCTCTTCGAAGTAGTAGCGCGGTAGCTTGAGGCGATCGAGCATCGCCTCCCAGCCGGACTCGCGAAACGCGACGCGACTCGGCACCGTGATGCCACAGCGTTCGCCTGCAGCGAGCTCGGTGATGTTCGAGCCACCCGCATCCTGGAGCGCACGCAGCACGCCTTCGCCGAACTCGGGCCGGGTGTACGCGTACGGAAACTGCGGGCCCGCCGCGACGAGGTTGGGCTTGAGCAGCGTGCGTCCGTGAGGGGTCAGGCCGAGCTCGTCGAGGCCTTCGCGAATGATCCGCTGGATCTTCGCTGGATCGTAGTCGCGACAACTACGGATGATCACCTTGGGAGCCGGGATCCTCATTCCCGGATCATAGCGCCGATCCTTACCGATGCGCGGGCGCGTCGTCGCGGTCGATCGGATCTGCGGACGGGACAGGGGGCTTTGGCATGGCCGCCTTGGCAGCCTCGGCGTAACCGAGCCAGTGGTCGGCGATGTTGAGCTCGTTCGTGATGACCCGCGTACCGACTTCGAGTTTTTCGGAGGCTTCGTCGTTGAGCTTCGCGAGCTCGGCGAGGTTGCCCGCCTTCGCGGCGGCGTCGGCCTGCTTCTCGAGCTCGGACTTGCCGTCGGCACCCTTCGAGACGAGGTTGCGCAGCTCGGCGAGCTGCTGGCCCGCCATCGTGATCGCCCTGTTCGCGGCTTCGCCGCCCGGGTACGCGATCCCGAGCTTGGCGCCGCGCTCGACGATCGCCCCACCGCGCGTGGTCAACGCGACGACGACGGGCTCGTAGAACGCACCGATCGCGGCCGTGTCGGCGCGACGAGCCGGGAGGTCATTCGGCTGCTCGCAGCCAACGACCGTGATTGCGACAAGGAGGGCAACAGAGAGGGCAACAGAGAGGGCAAGGGCACGGATGCTGGAAAAGCGCTGCACGTCGAAGAGATCGCAGGTTCGCGGCGCTAAGGCAAGGGCTCGGCGTCGTCGCTCCACGCGCTCCCGTGACCCTCGATCTCGTCGATGTAGGCGAGGAACTGCGCGTAGTACGGATGATTGCCGAGAGTTGCGGAATCAGCGACGACGAGCAAGAACCTCTTCGCACGGGTCAGGGCGACATTCATGCGGCGGGTGTTCGAGAGAAACCCGATCTCGCCCGAGTCGTTCGAGCGCACGAGATCCACGATCACCGCTTCCTTCTCGCGACCCTGAAAGCCGTCGACGGTGCCGACCTCGAGGCCGGCCGCGCGCTCGTCGCGCAGCAGGTCGCGTAACCGCCGGGCCTGCGCCGAGTACGCGGCGATGATCGCGATGTCTCCCGCGTCCATGCCGCGCGAGATCAAGCGCCGCGCTTCGGCCGCGACGCGCTCCGCGTTGCCGGAGTTGAACGTGCTCGGGTCGACGTGAAACGTGGGCAGGTTCTGGTTCGACCCGCCGGGCTCGAAATCGGTCCGCTCCTCGAGCCAATCCTTGCCCGCCGTATCGATCAGCCAGACCGGTGCGCTGCGCGCCGGATCGTCGGCGATGCCGAGATCCGCGAGCGTGCGATCGGCGACCTCGGGGGCCGCGACGAGCTTGCCCTCGTACATCGAGCGCGACGGGAACGTCATGATCTCGGTGTTCATCCGGTGCTGCTGGGTGAGCATCACGGTCTCGGTCGCCGCGGCGAGCCGCTCGAAGATCGTGGTCGCGAGCACCGCCTCGACGCTCGGTCCACCGACGACGACCGGGCCGAGCTGGTGCGGATCGCCGGCGAGGACGGCGACCTTCGCGCGGCCCAAGGCGACCAGGGTCAGTGGATCGGGCGCTTGCGTCGCCTCGTCGAGTATGACGCAATCGAACAGCGTCTCGCGGACCAGCGGATGGGTCGCGCCGACGCAGGTCGCGAGCACGACATCGGCGCGCTCGACGATCGCGCGCTCGGCATTCGCGATCTCGCGATGCGCGTCGCGATCGAGGGCGCGCGCTTCGCTCCACGAGCTGCGCACCACTGCGCGCGCCGCGTTGACGTCGGTGCGGCTACCGCGCGCTGGCTTGGCACCTCGGGACGCCATCGCGGTCTTGCGGATCGCGCGTGCCCGATCGCGCCACTCGCGCGCGAGATCGAACGCGCCATCGGCCTCGACCTGCGCATCGATCGTGAGCGCGACCAGCGCCGGCGAGACCCGCGCCGGGTGACCCAGGCGAACTGCCCGGAGACCGGCTTCGGCGAGCCGGATCCCGAGGTTGTCCACCGCCGTGTTCGACGGTGCACAACACAGCACGCGCTCCCCGCGCGCGACGCGCTGGCGCACGATCTCGACGAGCGTGCGGGTCTTGCCGGTGCCGGGTGGCCCCCAGACCAGCGCGATGTCGCCGCTCCGCAGCGCGGTGTCGACGGCGGCTCGCTGGCACTCGTCGAGTGCGGTATCGAACGGCTTCCAGCTCACCGCGGCGAGCGGGCGGGGTGGGCGAACGAGCGCCGCGACCTCGCGGACCCGAGCCAGATCCGAGGTGCCGATCGCGGCCTTCGTGCGCTCGATCGCGGCATCGCCGCGGTCGAACGTGACCTCCGGCGTCTCGGGATCGAGGTTGTAGACGCGGTCGACCTCGTCGACCGCGCGATCGAGCATCAGCCACAGGCTCTGCTCCTCGCGGCGCTCGTACACGCCGCGCACCGCGCCCGGCTCGTCGGGGTGTTCGGCCCAGAACCGGATCGGATCGCCGGGCGAGAGCCGGATGTTGTCGAGGTCGGTCGAGTCGGGGACCGCGACGCGCACGCGCACGCGGTCGCCGTACGCCGAGCTCTCGTCGATGATCCGCAGCCGCGCGATCGCGATACCGAGCGTGACTCGCTCGGCCAGGGGGCGGCCACTGCGCTCGATCGCGATCCGCGCACGTGCCGCGTTGCGCTCTGCTCGCCATGCGGTGGCGAGGCTGTCTAACCATTCGGTTGCGGTCGCCACACGAGCCCTCGCCAGGAGCCTAGCGCCGATCCCAACGCCTGTGAATTGCGGCATAGTCCTGGCGATGCCCGAGTCAGTCGCTCCCGAGCGGTTCGTCAAGAAGACCACCTCGATCGCACAGCTGTTCGCGAAGCGGGTGCACGACACTCCGGATCGCGAGGCCTTCCGGTTCCCGGCGGGTGAAGACTGGCGCTCGATGACCTGGCGGCAGTCGGGCGAGCGCGTCAAGGCGATCGCCGCGGGTCTCCTGGCTCTCGGCCTCCAGCGCGAGGACCGCGTCGGCCTGCTGTCGAACACGCGGCTCGAGTGGCTGCTGATCGATCTGGGCATTCTCTCGGCGGGTGGCGCGACCACGACCGTGTATCCGTCGAGCACCGCCGAAGAGTGCGCGTACATCTTGCACGATTCGGAGACCAGCTACGCGTTCGCCGAGGACAGCAAGCAGATCGACAAGCTGCGCGAGCACAAGGCCGAGATGCCGGATCTCGAGAAGGTGATCCTCCTCGATGGTTCGCCCGACAAAAACGATGGTGACTGGGTCCTCACGCTCGCGGATCTCGAGGCGAAGGGCGCCGAGGTCCTGGCCAGGGATGCGCGCGCGATCGACGACGTGATCGACGGCATCCAGGAGCACCACCTCGCGACCCTGATCTACACCTCCGGAACGACCGGCAAGCCCAAGGGCGTGCGGTTGCTGCACTCGTGCTGGGCATACGTCGCCGATGCGATCGAGCAGACCCGCCTGTGGTCCGACAGCGACGTCCAGTATCTCTGGCTGCCGATGTCGCACTCGTTCGGCAAGGTCTGCATGGCCGGACACATCTCGTCGGGCTCGGTCACCGCGATCGATGGTCGGATCCCGAAGCTCGTCGACAACCTCGCGATCGTGCGGCCGACGCTGATGGCCGCAGTGCCGCGGATCTTCGAAAAGGTCTACAACCGGATCATCGAGAAATCCAAGCAGGGCAGCCCGATCAAGCAGAAGATCTTCGCGTGGGCTCTCTCCGTCGGTAAAGAGGGCTCGAAGCTGCGCCAGCAGGGCAAGGAGCCGAGCGGACTCCTCGCGCTCAAGTTGAAGCTCGCCGACCGCCTGGTGTTCGACAAGATCAAGCAGACGTTCGGCGGCCGCGTGCGCTACTTCATCTCCGGCTCCGCACCACTCTCCGGTGAGATCGCCGAGTTCTTCCACGCGTGCGGTGTGTTGATCCTCGAGGGCTACGGCTTGACCGAGACCAGCGCGGCATCGTTCGTCAATCGCTCGAACAAATACTCGTTCGGTTCGGTCGGCATGCCGATGCCGGGCACCGAGTACAAGCTCGCACCCGAGGACGGCGAGATCCTGATCAAGAGCCCCGGCGTGATGCAGGGCTATCACAACCTCCCGGAAGCAACCGCCGAGACGCTGACCAAGGACGGTTGGTTGCGCACCGGCGATATCGGCGAAGTCGATCCGAAGGGCTTCCTGCGGATCACCGATCGCAAGAAAGACCTGATCAAAACCTCGGGCGGTAAGTACATCGCGCCGCAGCACATCGAGGGCAAGCTCAAGGCGAAATGCCCGTATCTGTCGCAAGTGATCATTCATGGCGACAAGCGCAACTTCGTCACCGCGCTCGTCACGCTCGACGAAGAAGCGTTGATGAAGTGGGCGCGCGACAAGGGGCTCACGAAGAGCTACGTCGAGCTCGTCAAAGGCCCGGAGGTCAAAGAGCTCCTCAAGCCGTACTTCGACGAAGTCAACAAGTCGCTCGCGAAGTACGAGACCGTGAAGCAGTTCTCGATCCTGCCGGCCGACCTCACCGTCGAGGAGGGTGAGTTGACCCCGAGCCTCAAGGTCAAGCGCAAGGTCGTCGAGAAGAAGTACGCGCCACTGCTCGACAAGATGTACGAAGGTTCGATCGCTGCCGAATGAATTTCCGCCTGGTCTCATGCGTTTTAGAGGTTCGATGAAGCTCGTACTTGTCGCGTTGGTCCTCGCCACGTCGCTCGTCCACGTGGAGGTTGCCCACGCCGACGCGCCTGCCAAGGGTGAGGATTTCATCGGCGATGCCAAGCGGCTCTACCGGATCGCAGCCTGTGGCGGCAGCGATCCGGTCGACGCGACCGTCCAGAAGATCGTCGATCGTCACTGCAAGTCCGTGATGGACCGCATGGAGAAGTTCCGCGCGCTCTACTTCGTCAAGGGCGCTGCGTTCTTCGGCAAGATCGAGCCGCAGGATCTCCCGAAGACCGTCGTCTATCCGTTCGGCGGTGGAGATTTATTGTCGGCGCTCGTCGCGTTTCCCGATGCGACCGACATCACCACCATCTCGCTCGAGCTCGCCGGCGATCCTCGCCGGATCGGCAAGCTCACCCCGAAGGAGCTCGACAACAGCCTCGGCGCACTACGCGCCGAGATCGGCGGCTTGATCTCGGTCGGTTCGAACACGAGCGAGAACCTCTCGAACCAGCAACAGAATGATCTGCCCGGTCAGGTCAGCTCGTTCTTGCTCGGGCTCGTTGCCGGTGGCTACGAGCCGGTAGCGATGCGTTACTTCACGCTCGACGATGCGGGCGAGGTCCACTACCTCAGCCAGGCCGAGATCGACGGCGCCGACAAAGAAGCCCTCGCGCACAAGCCGAAGAGCCTCAAGCACGATTGGCAGAACCCGAACTTCTCGTCGGCGTTCGGCAACGTCGAGATCCAATACCGCAAGATCGGCGAGACCGCGGTGCGCACGCATCGCCACATCGGTTGGAACCTCGGCGACGATTATCTCAAGACCCATCCGCAGCTCGTCATGCACCTCGAGAAGAAGGGGCAGGTCGCGGTGCTCGTGAAGGGTGCGAGCTATCTCCTGTGGCGCGGCGACTTCAAGCGCATCCGCGACTACCTGCTCGATCATCTCGCGTGGATGCTGTCGGACTCGACGGGCATCCCGCCGAAGTTCGCCAAGAAGGCGGGCATGGTCCAGGAGACCTTCGGCACCTACGAGGGCGCGTTCCTCGAGAGCGTGCGCGACAACCCGTTCGAGCAGGACATGCTCGACCTGTGGAAGGATCAGCGCAGGCGATCGATCCCATTCCGGTTCGGCTACGTCGATGCGAACAAGCAAGCGCACCTGATGGTGACGCGGCCGAAGAAGTAGCTCAGCCGAACCAGTAGCTGAGCTTGATCGCGAGCGTGTGGATCGCGGACTGGGTGAACGCATCGCCGACGGTGCCGCGCAGCGGCTGGGCAACGGTGACAGGCACGCCGCCGCGATCTTGCTGCCAGGCGACATACAGTGTCGAGCCGGGACGAAACTCCCAGCGCAACACCGCGGTCGATCGCAGCGAAGCAACCGAGTAGTTCGGCTCGCCGATGTCGAACGCGCTGGAGCCATCGAGGACCGTGCGTAGCGCGGGCTGGTGGAAGGTCTGCGCATACCAGCGCACGTCGCTGCCACCGGCGCGGGTGAGCTCGCCGATCTGATCGTACTTGCCGACCGAGACGAACGGCTGCGCGTAGAGCGTGATGACGAGATCGGGAGACAACGACAGCGTCGCGCGCAGTTGGAGCGCGGCCTCCTTGCGATGGAGATGGCCGAACAGGTAGCGCGCGCCGTACGTGTCGCCGCCACCGGCGGCGGTGGTCACGGTCTCGAGGTACTGCCGCTTGGTCTCGAGGACCTCGAGGCTAGGCGTGACATCGAGACGCAGCGCCGAGGTCACGCGCCTCGCGAGCGTGAACTGCGCCTCGACTCCGGACTCGAGCGTGGGACTGCGTTCGACCAGGACGTGGGTGCTGAACTGATTCGTGCGACCCGACGGCGAGCTCACATTCCAGACCGCTTCGGTCGAGTACCCGACGTGCATCAGCGGACCGCCGCGGGTGAGATCGGGGAGATCGCCAGGCGTGGTGCCACCGACTTGCAGCACCGAGGACCAGAAGCTCGGTCGCGTCGCGCCGATGTTCGCGGTGATGTTCGCCGGCTTTTGCTGGCCGCCGAACGTGAATTGTTGATCGACGTGTCCGCCGACGTGCCACGCATAGAAGTGCTCGGTCGGGACCGTCTGGTTGCGCGTGAACTCCGCTTCGAGCTCGATGCCATCGGCCTGATGGAGCACGCCGAGGTCGTTGAGCTCCCAGCCCGGCGATTCCATGCCGACCCCCGCATCACCGGTCCACAACCCTTCGCGCTTCGTGATGTACGCGCCGCCGTTCCAGCCCATCAGGCGATGTGCCGTGGTGTCGAGGTGGAGATAGGTCTGATCGGGCCGCTGGAAGTAGTGCGCCGAGGTCTCCTCGATCGCGGTGATCGACGTGGCGCTGCCGAACACGCCGGAGATGCCGAGCCACGGAAAGAATTCCCATTCGCTATCCGCGGTGCGCAGGAGTGCATTCGCGGCGGTGGAGAACGCCGTGTGATCGAGCAGGGGCTCGAGCCCCGAGCCCCCGAGTGCGCGCTGGACGAAGGTCGCGGTGACGCCCGCGATCGAGGTGTCGTTCAGCTGCTGCTCGATCCGCCCGGCACTCCAGAACGTGAGCGGCGAGACGATCAGATCTTTGTGGCGACCCGCGACGATCGCGCTCGCGCTGGTCTCGTCGGTCACGGCGGTGACCGCGACGAGCGAGGTGCGGGGTGCGACGTAGCCGCCTGTCGCGGCGGCACCCAGGATGCGGACCGAGGTCGGTAGATCGATCGCGTCGTAGGTCGGCAACCGCGCGGGCAGCCCGCCGATCCGGCGGCTGTAGAAGTAGGTCGCTTCGTAGTTGTGAAACTGCGAATTGTTCTCGACGAAGAACGGTCGCTTCTCCTCGAGCTGGACCTCGTAAGCGGTGAGGTTGACGAACGCCGGGTCGGCTTCGACTTGTGCGAAGTCGGGATTGACCGTCGCGTTGATCGTGAGGCCGGGAAGCGGCCGCAGCTTCGCGTCGAGGCCTGCTTCGAAACCGGCGCGCGCGCGGTGCATCGGCGGCGCGACCTGCGCTTCGTCGATCGAACCTCGTGCCGAGATGTACGGCAGCAGCTCGAGGTTCAACCCGGGTCGCAGCGGCGGTAGCGCGACGAGCTCGCCGAAGTAACTCGCCCACGCGGTGCGGTCTTTCGGGACCGCGCGCCAGAACACGTCTTCGTTGCGGCGCGGCAGATACCAGTTGAAGTTGATGCCCCAGCTCTCGGTGGGCTCGCGCGGCAAACGCACCTGGGACAGCGGAATCGCCATCTCGGCGGACCAGCCGTCGGGCAAGAGCTCGGTCTTCGCGATCCACACCGGATTCCACGACATGTCGCGATCACCCTCGGTGTCGTCGGTGTGGATCCAATCGGCGCGCACACCGCGTGCGGTCACCGCGAACGAGTACGCGAGGCGCTTGGTGTGCGTGGGATCGATCGAGACGATGAAGCGCTCCGCTTGATCGGTGACATCGCGCTCGGTCAGCGCGTCGTCGATATCCTCGGGCCCGGCCGAGAACATCCGCGCCGCGATGTAAAGCGTGTCGCGATCGATCGCGACCGCGACCCTCAGCGGGTGCGTCGGCTTCGCGCCGTAGACCGGGGACTTCTGCTCGAAGTCGGTGATCCAGCACGCGTGCTTCCAGACCTCGTCGTCGACCCTGCCGTCGATCGTCGGCGTACCGCGCGCCGCACGGATCTGCTTGCTGCTGTACTCGCAGTTCGCGTGCGCGAGCCGCGCAGCGATCGCGACAAGCACCAGTGCCCACCTCATGAAGCTGCGTAGCTTATCGCAACATCTCGACGACTTTGAACACGGCCCAGACCAGGGTGGCCGAAACTATTCCGCCGACCACGATCGCTTCGATCAGGCGACGTTTCGGTGGACCGTGGCCGACATCCCGGCGGGCGACCTCCGCGATGCGCGCCGAACTCGTGGAATCGAGCTCGGGTGTCGCGAGGCCGCGCGCGAGCTTCGCAAGCTCCTCTTCGTCACTCGTCATCGGCGTCATCGATAGTCTCCCATCAGCTCGGCGAGCTGGGCACGCGCGCGGGCAAGGCGTTGGCGGACAGCATCGGCACGGAGGCCTAGGATCTCGGCGACCTCGGTCGGTTGGAGCCCTTCGATGCCGACGAGCAAGGCGACCTCACGATACGCTGCCGGCAGCGCCGCGAATGCGCGCTCGAGCGCGAGCTGGGTCTGCGAATCGGCGAGTGCTTCGAGGGGCGAGCGCTCGGTGCCGGCGGGCTCTTGCGCGGGCAAGTCACCCGCGAGCTGCGTGCGGACGGCCTGTGCGCGACCCCAGCTCTGGACCAAGCGATGGGCGACCGTGAACAGCCACGCGCCGAGCCGGGTGTCGGGCTCGAGCCGCTTCGCGTGCTGGGCGAGCCGCAAGAACGTCTCTTGTAAGAGGTCCTCGGCAACCTCGCGCCGGCGTGTCATCCGCACGAGGTAGCCGTAGATCCGGCGGCGATATGCGGCGAATACCGCATCGAACGGCGCGGCCTCGCCCCGGCGCAGGCCGGCGACCCAGTCGCGCTCGGACGCCAGCTCCACGCCGCTACAACGCACGCCCTCCGCGACCGTGACAACTTTTCGATGTTCTCTCTGTCACGCCGCCCGATCTCGCGCGTTGTCTCTCGCGATGCTCGAGCTCTTTGTCGCTGGCGGCTGGATGATGTTCGTGGTGCTCGCAGCGGGGATCCCGATGGTCGTGACCGCCGCGAAGTTCGCGCGGGGTGCGAGCCCGCACGGCCTGTCCCTCGTACGCACCCTCGGCAAGGCGGTCGCGTTTGCCGCGGTCACCGGGGTGATCACCGACCTCGCCACGACGGCCAAGGCGGTCGCCACGAACCCCGAATTCAACAAGCAGCCGCTCGACTTCCTGCTGCTCGGCTTTGCCGAGTCCATGGCGCCCGCCGTGCTCGGGTTTTCGCTCATCACGATCGCCTGGATCCTCGTCGCATTTGGTGTGCGGCGGATGCCCGCCCCGTAGCAGTGGGTTTGTTGCCCGGGTGGATCCCCGCGTGTTACGCGTGAGAACCCGCGTGGCAGATTCTCCGACGAAGCCAACTGGGACCTCGGCCGGCGCCGGCGTCCTCTACATCGCATTCGCGAAGCTCTATTTCATGGTCGCGGGGCTCATCGTGGTGTTCCGCCTCCCGGCGGTGCTGAGCCAGGTCCAGTGGGGCAGCTATAGCTTCGTCAACTCGCTGGTGTCGCCGGTCAACAACGTGTTGAACACCGGCACCATCCAGACGGTGTCGCGGTTCGCCGCGCAGCAGCCCGACAAGGTGCGGCTGGTCCAGAACGCGGGCATGCGCATGCACCTGCGGTTCGGCCTCCCGCTGATGGTACTCTACGTCGCCGCCGCGCCGGTGATCGGCTGGATCTTCCTCGATGCGTCGAAGGTCGCGCCGGTCGCCCTTGGCGGGCTCATCCTCGGCGGTAACGCGTTCTACACGGTGTTCGTCGGCACCGCGAACGGCCAGCACCAGTTCCACAAGCAAGCTGCGTTCGACATCACGTTCGCCACGCTCCGCACGATCGGGTTGATCGGCATGGCGATGATGGGGCTCGGCGTCGTCGGCGTGATGGGCGGCTGGGTCGTCGCCGTCGGGATGATCCTGATCATCGCTGCGGTCTCGGTCGGCCTGCCGGGCCGCGTCGCGAAGGCGGATCGACTGCCCGTCAAGCCGATGCTCGCGTTCTTCCTGCGGCTCGCGGTCTACCTCGCGCTGTTCAATGCCCTGATGTTCGTCGACACCTGGTTGTTGAAGCGGTTGACGACCTCGTACTACGAGGCGCATCACCTCGACTACGCCGCCGCGCTCGATCAGGTCGTACCGTGGGCCGCGAAGGCGACGGGCTTCCATCCGAGCTCGAGCATGCTCGCCGACGTGCAGGTCGGCTACTACGCCGCGGTCCAGAACCTCGCGCGCTTGCCGTACCAGCTGATCATCGCGGCGACGTTCGTCGTGTTCCCGCTCGTATCGCGCTCGACGTTCACCGACGACAAGGACACCACGCGCCGCTACATCGAAGTCACCGTGCGGTACTCGCTGATCTTTGCCTCGACGATCGCGGTCGCGATGGCGGCCAATCCTTCGAACGTGCTCGGCATCGTCTACGCGCCGGAGTACGCGATCACCGGCGGCCGGGCGCTCACGTTCCTCGCGCTCGGCAACATCGCATTCTCGGTGTTCGCGATCTCCGGCACGATCCTCAACGGCGCCGGCTTCACCCGCCACGCGACCGTGACGGCCGCGATCACGCTCGTGCTCGCGGCGGTCGGTAACTTCATCGCGATCCCGATGGCGATGAGCTCGGGCAACGTGCTCGAGGTCGCCGCCGCGGTGACGGCAGCCGCGATGGTCGTCGGTGCCGTGCTCACGGGGTTCGTGGTGCGAACGCAGCTCGGCGCGTTCTTGCCGCTGCTCAGCCTCGCACGGATCCTGGTCGCGGCCGCGGTCGCGATGGTCGTCGGTCACTTCCTGCCGTTGCACGGCAAGCTGATGTCACTCGTCGAGGCGGCGATCGTCGCCGTGATCTTTCTCGTCGTGCTCGTCGTGACCCGCGAGCTCGGGGCACGTGATCTCGAAGCCATCAAGGCCGTGCGCAAGAAGCGCGCGCCCGGAGGAGAAGCCACATGAAGTCTGCGCTAGCCGTCCTGATCGTTCTCTGCGCCTGTGGCGCCGCCCCGGCCTCCGACACGCTCGCCGAGACGGTGCGTGCCTACAACGAAGGGGTGCGCTGGGGCCGGTTCGAGGTCGCCGCGATCCACCTCCCGGCGAAGGAGCGGTCGAAGTTCGTCGACGAGAACGACGAGCGCGCAAAGGATCTGAGGATCACCGAGTACGACGTGGTCAACGTGGACCAGAAAGGCTCCAAGGAGGCCAAGGTCCACATCAAGATGAGCTGGTACAGCGACCGCGAAGGCACGCTGCACGAGACCCACGCCGTCCAGACCTGGGAGAAGAAGGGCAGGGAGTGGCTCCTCGTAGACGAGAGCCGTAGCAAAGGCACGGAAATGCCCGGGCTACCAGAGCCCATGATGACCGATGCGGACCGTTCTGACGGCTCTGCGAAGGCGGACTAGGCATTCGCGGTGGCCCCCGGGATGGCGTAATATTCTCCCCGGGCAGTGTCGCAAAGCGACTTCGTAAGCCGCGGCCAGGCTCTGGTCGCCGCGGGGCAGTATCAAGAGGCCGTGAAGGTCTGCCGGCTGGGATTGCTCGGCCGGCCGACTACGGTCGAGGGCCGCGTCGTGCTCGGATCGGCGCTCCTGGCGCTCAAGCGCTACGACGAAGTTCTCGCCGAGATGCGCGTCGCGCTCGAGCTCGATCACACGGCCGTGCCGGCGCACGCGCTCAAGGCCGAGGCGCTGCTCAAGAAAGGCGACACCGCGGCGGCGATCGAAGCGCTCAACACCGCCCAGCACTTGTCGCCCTCCGACGAGCGTGTGCAGCAACTGCTGTCCGAAGCCCAGAACGGAATCCGGCCTCGCGCCAACACCGCGCACCCGGCGGTCGGCTTTGTCGGCGCTGGCGACACGAAACATTATCCCGGCCGTCACAACGGCAATCTGGGAATCGACGAGCCAGAGGACCCCGCCTCGACGGAGCATTTTACGAAGCCCACGTCGCTGTCATCTCCCGGCGCACCCCGCCGAACGTCGTCGCAACGTCCGGGCGAAGGACCGCTCCCCACGCCCCGCGATCCGACCCCACCGCCGGTGGTGCTCGCGGTCGATGACAAGTCGGGCACGGTCGAAGTCGATCCGGATCTCGAAGGGGTCGAGCTCGATAGCGATCTCGATTTCGATGATCTCGCCGCGCCTCCGCCGGCGATGTCGCACGTCGCGAGCGCGGGTGCGCGTGGCGTGGTCAAGCCGATGCTGAAGTCCGCCGCTGCGAAAGCAGCGGGCGTGCCGAAGGCCATCGCGCAACGTCCGCGACCGTTGGAGCCGCTCGACAAGCAGACACCGACGATGGATCTTGTCGTCGACGACGATGACAGCGATATTCACGAGGTCAACGAGAGCAGCCCGGTGGCCAAGCAAGGAGCCAAGCAAGGAGGGCGCTCGGGTGGCACCGCCGTGCGCAACGCCGTCGCAATGCCGTCGGGGCCGATCGATATCGGGCCCGAACGTCCGTCGTTGCGGAAGATGGCTGCGCAGCCGTACGACCTTGCTCCGCTCCCCGGGTTGCCCCCACCGCCGCCTCTGCCACCGCCGCCTCGCCCGTCCCTCGCCGCCGCCCTCCCGACGGTTGCCGCGATGGCGCCGCTGCGGCCGAATGACATCGCGCCGCCGCAGTCCGCGTTCGCGCGCACGCTGGTCCCGCCGGGCCTCGGTGGTGCCGGCCCGCTGGCGAACCAACTTCCGCCCGCGCAACGTCAGACGATGATCGCGAGCGCGGTCGTACCGCCACAGGGTCCGGGCCAGGGTCAGGGCCAGAGTCAGGGCATGTTCCGGCCGCCGCATCAGAGCTCGACGACGCCGCCGAACTGGGGCGCTGCCGCGCCGGATGCGCGCTCGCTCGTCGCAGCCAACGAACCGACCGCAGTCGCGGCGCGCGCGCAGCCGCAGCCGCCGATGGCGCACCAACAGTTGGCGTACATGCAGCAGCAGGCGCCGATGGATCCTGCGCTGCAAGCGATGTTGAACGCAGTGCCGAGCGACGAGATTCCGATGCACAAGCGGACCGGCATCCGCAAATCGCGCTCGAAGCTACAAGTCACGCTGTGGATCTTCGTCGGTATCATCGTGATCGGCGGCGGCGTGTTCGCGGGCTTCCAGATCCGTGCGCTGCGGTTGAAGAAGCAGATCGCGGCGGCACGCAGCAATGCGATGGAGCTCGCGAAGAACGATACGTACTCGGGCTGGGCCTCGGCTCGCGACGAGCTCTCGCGCATCGTCCAGGCGAGCGGCACCGGCGAGAACCAGGCGGCGCTCGCACGATCGCGCGCGCTGATCGCCTACGAATTCGACGACGGCCTCGACGACGCGAAGATCACGGTCGACGCGCTCGCCGACAAGACGAGCGTCGAGGCGAACATCGCGGTGGCGTATCTCGCGCTCGCGCAGAGCGATGCGAAGGCCGCGCGGATGGCGGCGAACAATGCGGTTCGCGACGCACCGAGCGGCGCCGAAGCGAACTACGTGGCAGGGCAGGCGGCGTTGCTCGCGGGTGACCTCACGGCCGCCGTGAAGGCCGGTAAGCTAGCGGTCGACAAGGAATCGCGGCTGCTCTATCAGATCGGCCTCGCGCGGATCTATGCCGCAGCGACGAACTGGGGCGAGGCAATGCCCGCACTCGATCGCGCGCTCGGCGTGATGTCGGATCAGCCGTCGGCGGTGATCGAGCGCGCGATCGTGCTCGCGGATAGCGGCAAGCTCTCGACCGATATCAAGCTCGCCGATCAGGTCCGCGGCGAGCTCGTGAAGCTGCTCGGCGACAAGAAGCCGGGGCTGTCGCGGGCGCAGATCGGTTTCGGATACCTCGCGCTCGCGCAGATCGATTTCGAGCGCGGCGATGCGACCGCGGCGAACAAGGATGTCGGCGATGCCGCCGCGCTCGACCTCGGCGATCAACGGTTCGCCGAGGAGGCGGTCGAGACGCTCTACATGATCGACCAGCTCGCGCACGCGCAGAACTACGCGAAGGCCTCGCTCGTCGCGTATCCGCAGAGCGCCCGCCTGCACCTGTCGCTCGCGCTGATCGATCTCGCGCAGAGCAAGGGCACCGCGGCGCTCGCCGCGCTCAAGGAGATTCCCGATGCCGACAAGCTGCCGGCGGTGCGCGCGACGCGCGGTGCCGCGAAGCTCGCGGTCGGTGACATCGACGGTGCGCGCGTCGATCTCGAGGAGGCGCAGAAGGCCGCGCCGAGGCTCGAAGCCGCGCTGGTCGGACGCGCGTGGCTCGAGCTCGCGCAAAACGATCCGGATGCGGCCAAGAAAGTGCTCGGCGACCTCGCCGGCGAGAAGCTGAGCGCGTCGCCGACGGTGATCACGGTGAACGCCGCGATCCTGCGCCGTGATCCGGCGACCCGCGACAAGGCCAAGACGATGCTCGAGACCCTGCTCAAGGGCCCGGCGGGTCCCGACAGCGCACGTGCGCAGCTCGAGCTCGCGCGCGTCTATCACGACAACGGCGATTTCAGCGCGGCGCGCACCGCGTACGCGACGGCGAGCGCGACCGGCAACTTCGACGCGCGGCTCGAGAGCGGCTTGTTGCTGATCGAGAACGGCGATCCGAAAGGCGGCGGCGAGACGCTTGACATGTTGCTCGCGGAAGCCGGCGAGCATCCGGCCGCGCAGCTCGTGCTCGAGACCGCGCGGGCGCGCATGCTCGCGGGTGATCACGAGGGCGCCGCGGCGTTGCTCGCCGGCGCCGACAAGCTCCAGAACGTCGTCAGGTGGAAGGTCCAGCGCGAGCGCGGACGGCTCTATCTCCGGCGTCAGGACTTCAAGGCGGCGTTGACCGAGCTCGGCAATGCGCTCGAAGGCTGCGGCAGCGATGCCGAGACGTTCCTGCTCGCGGCCGATGCCGCGAGCTCCGACGAGAAATCGGGTCTGACCGACAAGATCCGCACGCTCCTTCCGGCACGGCTCAAGGGCCAAGCCGAATCACTGATCGTGAGCGGCAAGCTCCTGCTCGCGACCGGCATGCTCCCCGAGGCCGAGGCCGCGTACAAGTCCGCGCGCGACCAGCTCGGCAACGAGAAGGCATCACCGCGCCGGCTCGCGCAAGCGAACTACGGGCTCGCGGTCGTCGCATACGGCAAGCAGAAGGATACCGAGGCGCTGCAGTTCCTCGCCCTCGTGATCGCCCAGGACCCGTCGATCTACGACGCGTATCTGTTCGACGCCGATCTCGACAAGGACAAGGTGAGGGCGTTCGAGATGGCCAAGCAAGCGGTGATGTTCAACACCGATTATCCGCGCGCCTGGTACGTGCTCGGCAAGCTCGCGGCGAGGAACAACGACAGGGCGACGCTCGCGACCGCGATCGGCAAGCTCCAAAAGCTCGCGCCTGGCAGCGAAGAGCTCGCCGAGCTCCAGAAGACGAAGCTGAAGTAGCTATCCCAGCTCCGATACGTCGATCTCGCGGCACGTCGTCGCCCGCGTGACTTTTTCGTGTGCGAGAAGTTGGAGCGTTCTCTGATCGATCGCTCGAGAACGCTTATCACGAGCTCGCCTCGAGCTCGGTCACTTCATCGCGAAGACGACCGCGATGGCAGCGGCTGCAGCGAGCACGACCATCACGATGATGATCAGCAGCCACGGCAGGGGCTTGTCGGCCTTCTTGCCGTGCACCCCGGTGCGCTCGGGCTCGAGCATCTGCTCGAGCGACTCGACTTCGCCCCCCGTCGTCGGGGTCGGGGTGTTCGGGATCGCGTTGCGCGGCTTGTTCGAAGGGGGCTTCGTCGGCTTCTTCACTGCCGATGCGGCCTGCGCACTTTGCTGTAGGCCCAGCTCGCCGGCCCAGCCCGCCGTATCGACGAACGTGCTCGGGTCGAGGCTCGTCGCGCCTTCGCCCGGATTCGAGCCGCCGGCTTGTTCGGCCTCGACGAGCGAGGTCATCTTGTTCATCTCGTCGCTGATCAGCGCGTCGATGAGCGATTCTTTTGGCTCGGCAGAGCGCTTCCGCATCTGCTCGACCTGGGTGTCACGGACGAGCGTCGCGATATCGCGCGACGACACCTTCATGCGGTGCGAGAACAGGTGCTGGGTCAGCGCGTCGCCGAGGTCGGCGGCACTCTGGTAGCGATCGGCGACGTCGCGTGCGAGCGCCTTACGGATGATCTGCTCGAGCTCCGGATCGATCTCCGGGTTGAGCGCACCGATCGAGGGTACGCGCGCCTGGCGAACGAGCTCGACGGTCTGGTAGTCGGACTCGCCGTAGAACAGGCGACGACCGGTGAACATCTCCCACAGGATGATGCCGACCGCGAACACGTCGGCGCGATGGTCGACTTCGAGTCCGCTTGCAGCCTCGGGCGAGAGGTAGCTGAACTTGCCCTTGACGACGCCCTGGTCGGTCGATTCGATCTGGGTGTTCGCCTTCGCGAGACCGAAGTCGACGAGCTTGATCTCGCCGTTCTTCGATAGCAGGATGTTCGGCGGCGAGATGTCGCGGTGAACGATGCCGAGCGGCTCGTTCGTCTCCGGGTGCTCGAGGAAGTGCGCGTAGTTCAGCGCCTTGCAGCACTCGGTCATGATGTAGATCGACGCAGCGACGTCGATCCTCTTGTTCTTCTGCTTCGAGCGCTCGATGAGTGCTTTGAGGTTGCACCCGTCGACGAACTCCATGACGAGGAAGTACGCGTTGTCCGGCGTCTTCGAGATGTCGAAGACCTGCACGACGTTCGCGTGCTGGAGGAACAGCGAGAGCCGCGCCTCGTCGAGGAACATCGATACGAACTTCTGGTTCTTGGTCAGGTTCGGAAGGATGCGCTTGATAGCGACAGCCTTCTTGAAGCCTTCCATCGACTCCGCGACGCCGCGAAAGACCTCGGCCATGCCGCCGTGGTCGAGCCGTTCGGTAATCGTGTATCGATCGCGCATCATTGCGGGACGCGTGTGCACCGCCCCGCTCGAAATAGTACCAAAAGTTACGAGCAGCTACAAAACGGCGACCAAGTTCCGGCGCGGTTCACTCGGAAGCGACCGCGTGATCGGCCTCGACCTGCTCCTGTGCGTTCTTGCATTCGAAGCACAAGGTGGTCACTGGACGCGCCAGGAGCCGTTTAAAGCCGATCGGGTCGCTGCAGTCCTCGCACTCGTCGAGCTCCCCCGCCTCGAGCCGGGTCATCGCTTTTTGGACCTTGTTGAGGAGAAATGAGTCCCGATCATGGAGCCGTAGCTGGGTGGAGTAGGCCTCCTCCTCCGCGGATTCGTCCATGGAGTCCCGGCCGAACTTGTCTCGGTCACGGTCCATGGTGAATTCGAGGCCAAGCTTGGCGTGGTCGCCAAGACGGACCAGCTCGGCTTGAAGCGCGGCTTTCAGCTCGGACGTCTGCTCGGCGGTCAGCATGATGAACGAGTCTTAGGCCTAGCGGGCCACCCGTCAATCGAGGAAGCCGACTCGAAATGTGATCTCGTACGAACGTGCGCTGGCGCCTCGCTTCGCTTGTCAGCGCGGCGTTCGTAGGGGTCGATTTCTACTTCTTCACGGGCGCAGGCGCGGGAGCGGGCGCGACGGTCTTGGCTTGGTCGGCTGCCTTGGCGTCGGCTGCCTTGGCCTCGACCTCGGCCTTGGCCTTCGAGGCCTTCACGACCGGCGCGTTGTCGCCGAGCACGCTCGACGAGCTCGCCGCATCGGGGAGGTACGTGTCGAGCTTGCCGACGTACCAAGCGCCAACGAGGAGCAGGATCACGACGAGGACGACCCAGCGCTTCCAGGAGATCTTCTTGTCTGCGAACGGATCATCGAGCGAACGCTGCGCCCCGGCAGGGAGCTTCGCGAGCTCGGTCAGGGCGGCGCCGAACGGTACGTTGATCTTCGCGCGGCAGTTGATCGCCCAACCATTCGCGTCGAGGATCGGGCCGAGGTTGCGGCGGCGCAGCTTCAGCCAGGCGAGCAGCATGGACGGGCCCGAAATCAGGAGGAGCAACGAGACGATGCCTAGTGGCAACCACCGGCCGAGGCCAAACATCGTGCCGAGCAGGGCGCCGATCAGCGTACCGACGCCGCCGATCGCGAGGCCGATCGCGGCGATCGTGCCTAGATCGAGCTTCTTTGGCTCGGGTGGCGGTGTCGCCGCGGCTGCAGCCGAGACCGGGGCGGTGAGCGCTTTCTCGGCAGCCTTGTCGACGGTCGCGGTCGCTGTACCGGCCTTCTGCATGTGCCCCATCGCTTCGGCGTCGGCGGCTTGCGCGCGCTTGGTGACGGTCTCTTCGATGACGCGGACGAGCTTCTTGTACGGCGACCAGAATGCCTGACGGATGCTGATCGGGTTCGAGATCACCTTCGTGATCGTCGCGTCCCACCCTCGATCTTGGCGATCGTAGAACACGCCGTTGCGACCGACGAAGATGTTCTCTTGATCGCCGTTCGTGATCGCGGCCGCGATCTGCTTGGTGACGCCCTCTCGCGTGATGTCGCAGTACGCGAGGAACGCGTCCGACGAGCCGGCGAGGGCGGCGTGCTTGCCGGGGTCCATCACGGGCACGCAGAGGTGAAGCGCGCGGGCATCGAGGTACAGCGTTCCGGCCTGGAACACGCCGTCTTGCTTGCCGTAGAAATCGGAGAAGTTGACGAAGTTGCGGACGATCCGACCGAAGTCGCGCTGGTAGCGCACGGCGCGCACGACCGCGTTGATCTGATCGTATTCGGCAGCCAGCGCCGCATCTTGCTCGATCAAGGCGGCTAGCTTCGCGCGGAGCTCCGGTTGCGCGAGCTTCTCGAGCCACGCCGTCTCGAGCTTCGCGGCGGCGTTCGCCGGTTCGGTGCCGCGCCAGGCCTCGTACGCGCCGAGCTTCGCGGTGATCGCGTCCAGGTCGGCGGGCGTGAGGACGTCGCGCGGACCGACGAGCGGCTTGACGACACTGTCGACGAACGTGGCGATCTTCGCGGTCCACGCCGGGTTGAGTCCGGTCGTCAGCGGCAAGCGCGCGGCCGGGCCGACCGCGGCGAGCGGCAGCTTTGCGAGGTCGACATCACCGGCCGAGAGGACGTGCAGCGAGAGGCTCGCGAGCTCGGCGTCCTGTGCGTTGAGGGCAGCGGTACCGCGCGGTTCGTACGCGGCGACGCGGCAGCGCGTGAAGTAGTCCTCGATCTTCCCCGCAACCGCATTGAATGCCTCGGCGGCGGCGGCGGTCGCGACGTCGAGCGGCAGGGTACCCTCCGCCTTGCCGGCGGCGAGCCACGCGACACGATCGTCGACCGCCTTCATCATCTCGTCGGCCTTTGCCTTGTCGATGCCGGGCTTGCCGCTGCGATCGGTGACTGCGCCGACACTCGCGACCGCGTCTTCGATCAGCTTCTTGAGGTCGGCGTCGTCGGTCGACTCGGGGATGACGATGCCATCGCCGTTGAGTTTCGTATCGGCGAACGCCTTGGTGATCGCGTCCGCATCGGCGACGGTGATCAGCTTGGCGTCGGCCTTGCCGAGATCCTCGAGCATGCGCTGCGCCGCCGCGACGACCTTGTCGTCCTTGAGGTCGCTGAGCTCGACCTCGTCCGCGCTCTTCAACACGTCGTCCGGATCCTTGAACGTGGCGCCGATGAACACGACCTCGCGCTGGATGTCGTGGACGCGGATCCGGCCATCCTTGTCGGTATCGATCAGGTCGAGCGTCTCGACATCGAGATCGACACCCTTGATCGGCATCGCGAGCGCGACCCACAGCTTCTGGTCGAGCTCGACAAGCGACGTCAGATCCTTACCGTCACGCAGCGACACCTGGTCCACGCCACCCGCTCTGAAGAAGTGCCAACGATGAGCCATCTGGCGCGCACCGTACCGAAAAAGCCCATTCGCTGAAACCTCGCGCCTGGAGGGTTGTCTAGTTTTCACGGCTGAACGCGAGCAAGGAGCTGCGGAGCGGTTAACCGTGCGCTTTCGGGTGATTCCCAATATTTCACGAAGAGATCACGGAATGGATCGTTACCAATCGGCGTTCGTTGGACACAGAGCAGTTAACCCACATGCTCGTGAGGAGCTTCCGTGACCACGCTTACCCGCTGGAAAGTCGCCTGTGCGCTGTTTGCCGCCATCGCCGGATACGGCGCCGTGAGCGCTTCCCACGCTGGAGCATCCCGGAATACTCCCGCCGCCGCGATCGCTGTGCCTCGGGGCGTCGTGCCGTACGCGCTGCGATCTCCGATCCGCGTGTCCGCCGCGGCGCTCGGTGTCTCGCAGCACGAACTCATCGATCGCGTGCTCGCCGCGAAGTCGCTCAAGGAGATCCAGCTCGTCAGCGAGAAGCTCGCCGCGGTTGGCGATGACGACGCGGTCGATCGTCTCGAGGTGCTGCTGACCGATTCGCGCCGCGGGGTTCCCGAGGCGATGCTCGGCATGTTCGGTCAGATCGGCACCGCGCACGCGATCGACATCGTCGTCGCGAGCGCCTCGGACGAGCGCCCCACGGTCCGCCACGCCGCGATCGGCGCGCTCGGCACCACGCAGAGCGAGAAGGCCGAGAAGCTGCTACTCGCCGTCGCGGCTGCGCCCGGTGATCCGGCGCAGCTCGTCGCGATCGGCGCGCTCGGGACGATGGGCAGCGATGGCGCCGTGGCCAGGCTCGCCGAGCTCGCGAAGAGTGGCGACGTGCAAGCCTCGAACGCGGCGGTCTACGCGCTCGGCGCCGCCCAATCGCAAGCTGCAAAGACCGCGGTGCATGCGCTGATCGATTCGCCCGACAGCCGGATCGCCGCCGCGGCGCTCGCGTCGGTCGATGTCGTCGATGACGAGCTGCTCGCCAAGCTCGCGGTGCTCGTGCGCACCGCCGATCCGGATCTCTCCGCCGCAGCGCTGACCGCGCTCGCGCACGCGGGTGAAGCCGCGCTGCCGGTGCTCGCGCAAGCGGCGCTCACGGGCTCGCGCCAGACGCGGTACTCGGCGGTCGCGGCGCTCGGCGAAGTTGGTGGCGAGAAGGCGATCGAGCTGCTCGGCGAGATCCTCAACAGCGGTGATCGCCAGGCCGCCACGCTCGCTGCCTCGACGCTCGCGAACCTCGGTGGTTCACGCGCGCGCGAGCTCCTCATCAACACCGCGATGTCGGATCGCGCGCAGCTCACGGGCGCACTCGACCAGCTGCAGCAGATGCAGGGCGACGATGTCGATCAAGCCCTGATCTCGATCATGAAGACCGGCACGAGCACCGACAAGCGCTCGGCGCTGCCGCGCCTCTTGAAAACCGGCAACCGCGAGGCGCTCGAGCTCGCCTCGAACCTCGTGAAGAATGGCTCGCGCAACGAGAAGCTCGAGGCGATGCGGATGCTCGCCGATTCGGGGCAACCGGCGGCGCTCCAGAAGCTGATGGACATCTCGCAGTCGGCGCACGGCATGCCGCGCGTCCAGGGCCTCGAGATGCTCGCGCGCTCGCACCCCGGCGATCCGATGGTCAGCCAGCTGCTCACCGAGTCGCTGTTCTCCGGTCGTCACGAAGAAGCCCAGTACGCCGCCGGTGTCCTCGGACGGATCAACACCGAAGATGCGCGTTCCGCGCTCGTCGCCGCACTCGGCGGCAAGGACAAGCAGCTCGCTCAAGCTGCCGCGCAGACGCTCGGGAGCTCGGGCATGACGGATTCCGTGAAGGCCGCGTTGATGTCAGCGGCGCAGGGCGATCCGCAGATCAAAGCGGTCGTGATGCATCAGCTGATCGGCATGGGCTCGGTCGAAGGCACGAAGCTTGCCGTGGATCTGATCGAGAACCCGAAGGATTCGTACAGCGCGAGCCAGGCCGTCTGGGCGCTCGCGAACGCGGGTGGCCCCGAGGCCAAGGCTGCGCTCGAGCGCGCCGTCACGTCGAAGGATCCGCAGGTCAAGATGGCGGCGATCAACGCGCTCGCGCAGAACGCCGACGACAAATCGACGGATACGCTCGTGCGCCTCGCGAGGGACAACGATCCGACGACGCGCCAGACCGCGCTGCAAGCACTCGGTCAAGTCGGTTCGGAGCGCGCGCAACAGACGCTGCTCGATGCCTCGCGCAGCGGCAAACCCGAGGAGCGCGCGGCCGCGATCAACGGCCTCGCGGGCATGGACGATCCGCGTGCGAGTGCCCAGATCGCAGCGCTCATCCACGACCCCGATGCGAGCGTCGCGATGGCCGCGATCGGCTCGTCGTCCAACGGTGGTCCCGAGGTCGATGTCTCGCTCACGCAGATCGTCAATGATCCGAGCGGCAACGAATCGATCCGCGCGCAGGCTGCGATGCAGCTCCGCACCCGTGGCGCGGATCTCGACGCGTCGACGGAGGCGAATGTCACGAAGCTCGCGGGCGACGCGGGCCTGTACGGCGGCTACGGCTACGGCGGTGGCACCGGCTTCCGCGTCGACCCGTTCCGCGGCGATCTGGATGTCGACTAACTGGTAACTACGCGGGCAAGTAGACCCGGAACACGGTGCCACCACCGACGTTCGATTCGATATCGATCCAGCCGTCGTGCTCCTTGACGATACCGGAGCACACGGCGAGGCCGAGGCCGGTGCCGCCTTGGCCTTCCTTCGTCGTGTAGAACGGATCGAAGACCTTGTCGCGAATATCCTCGGGGACGCCGACCCCCTTGTCGCTCACCGCGAACGACACGAACGATTGCTCCGGTCCATCCTCGAGCCCGGGGCGGGTGCGGCGCACGACGGCGGTCTCGACGGCGAGCGCGCCGCCATCGGGCATCGATTGCGCGGCATTGAGCAGCAGGTTGATCATCACCTGTTGCAGGCGATCTTGATCACCTGCGACCCGCGGTAGCCCCTCCGCGCGATCGAGCCGGGTCTTGACCTTCGCGCTCGAGAACTGCGCGGACAACAGCTCCATCGTCATCAGCGAAAGCTCGTTGAGGTTGACGTCGGCCTTGCCCGTCGCCCCGACCTTGCGTCGCGTGAAATCGAGAAGGCGCTGGATGATGCGCGTGATCCGCGCAGTCTGCTCCGCGACGATCAGTGCGTTCTTCTCGACCGCTTCGACATCGTGGGACTTCTTCTGGATCGAACGTGCACGCCCGGCGATCACGTTGAGTGGCGTGCCGACCTCGTGCGCGATCTCGGCCGCGAGCTGACCGATGGTGGCGAGCTTCTCGGTCTGGCCTAGGCGCTGCTCGAGCGCGAGCTTCGCTTCGTTCTGGCGCTGCGTCTCGCCGCGTGATTCGCGCAGCGAGAACGTCATGTCATTGAACCGCGTCGCGATCTGGCCGATCTCGTCGTCGCGCTCGGAGAGCAGCACGTGCGAGAGGTCGCCCTTCGCGACGTCGTCGATGCCGCTCAGCAGCTTCGTGATCGGGCGGCTGACGAGCCGACTCGCGAGCAAGCCGACGACGACCGTCGTCACGAGCACGATCAATACGATGAGCGACAATGCGTCGACGAGATCGCCGGACGTCACCGACAGCAGCTCTGCTGACCGGCTGATCTCGATCATGCCGAGGATCGTCGGCGGGGTGTCCGTGCTCGCTTGTTGGGCGCGCAACGGCAGCGCGTAGAAGTAGGTGGTGCCGCGCACACCCGCACACGTGCCCGGGCTGGTCGTGCACAACATCGGCAGGTCGGTCATCGTCAGGAGCAACTGGAGCTGCGCCGCCGATGCATTCGGACCGGGAGAGGGGGCGAGGGCGCGCTCGCGCGGCAACACCGTGACCCGCCAGCCACCGGTGCGCGCCGACACGACCTCGAGCTGCGCATCGCTGGGCGCCCGGAAGGCCGATGCGTTCGCCTCGAACGAGGCGCGGAGGGTGTAGGCGACCGCGCGCGCTTCCCGGTCGAGGTTATCGTGACGTTCGGCCGTGCGACCGCGCAGATCGAAGACCGCGTAGATCGCGCTCGCTAACATCACGACCACGGCGGTGGCCACGGTGATGCGGGTCGCGACCTTCATGCAGGGTGGAGCATAGCTCGATCGCGCCGCGTCGACCTGCCATCATGGCCCCGTGACCACGACCCTCACGCTCATCAGCTTACCGATCACGGACCCGGACAGCTTCGAACAGCTCTCGCTCGAAGAGCGCCGGAGCTACGGCGGTAGCTGGACGTATCCCGTCGGATCGGGCCGGCCACTCGACACGTTTTTGATGAAGGCGACCAAGTCCGATCTCGGTGTGTTCGCCTTCGACAAGGCGAGCGATGGTTCCGAGACCTGCATGATCGATCAGTCGACGCTCGTCGACGACATCGCGCCGCTCGAGCGGCTTGTCGAGACCAAGCGTATCGAGACTGCGCGCGCGCTTCACGAGCACGGCAAGAAGGCGGGCTCGCTCACGCAGATCGAAGCTGCGCTGCAGAGCGGCACGTGGCCGACGAATGGGGATGCGGCTGAAGAAGCCGCGGCGTTTGCGCATCACTTACTACGCTGCGCGCGCTTCGGCATGGAGAACCATATGGGCGTGTGCTGGGAAGTTCGCGGCGCCGGGATGAACTGAGCGGTCCCGGTCCCGGAACCGATACCGATTCCGGTGCCGATGCCGGTGCCGGTACCGATACCGATGCCGATACCGATACCGATACCGATACCGATACCGCTGCGGATGCCGATGTCGATTCCGATGCCGGCTCCGATGTTCATCCGCTTCCTTGCGGTGATGGCTCGGTGCTGGTTCTGAGACCTGGACGGCGAGGGCCCACGCCGCCCGGACGCGGCGTCGAAAAAGCCCGCGGGCGGGCTACTAGCGCCGCTTGAGGCTCCAGAGGATGCCCGCGAGGCGGTCACGATCGGCGGCGAACGGCGGCTCGCCGAACCAGCCGTGAGCGGCGGCGATATCAAGTACGGCGCCGACCTCGCGCAGACTGCCGAAGGCGATGGCGAAGTGCTGCTGCCGATCGCCTCCATTGCGACCCGAGCCTTCGTTGAGGTTCAAGGCGACG
>JAYWCI010000353.1:0-33081 GCA_043780895.1 Kofleriaceae bacterium
CAGGGCCTATCTTGCATTCCCAAGCTGAAGGTCGCCAGTTCGAATCTGGTATCCCGCTCAAGATTACGGCATTTTACATGGCTGATCTAATCGCCGGCGCAGTCCTAGTCGCCTTTTAGTCGCGGCGACGTCAGAGCTAAGAGACATGCTCCCTTTGATGGGCGGACCGGATCAGTTCGAGGAGGCGTTGTCATTGTTGCGTGGTCGCGAGATGGAGCGGACGCGACCGCCGCGCAACGAGGCAGCTGCGCGATCCCTGTTCGAGAGTCTTCGCTCGCTGAACGGCAAATATCACTTCGGCGTCAGCGCAGATGAGGACTGGTACGAGATCGAGGTGCAGTTACCGGGAGCGCCGGCGATCCTCGTCGCGTACGCGCGGGACATCGGCGTCACGGTTGGAGCCGGTCGCGAACACCGTGTCGAGGTCGAGCTCGACCTGGATCCAGATACGAAGCAATTCGTCGGTCGCGAGGTGGATCGCTATCGTGTTCCCAATGCGGGTGACGTTGCGATCCAACGCAGGTCTGCGCTCGCGGTTCTTGTCGAGGCCGTGATTAAGATTGCAACGAGCGCGAAAGCGCGAACACGGTAGCCAACCGATGCCGAAGAAGAAACCCAGAATCCTCGTGTTCTACGGCGGTAGCGCAGGCACGAATCAGAGGAACGAGCTGCTGGCGTGGCTTCGACGCGACACGATGAATCTGACCGCAACGATCGTCGCGGAAGCGCCTCCGCATTCGCAGGGCTCTATCGACAACCGAGTCGATGAAGCGATTCGCAAGGCAGATAAGGCGATCGCCATCATGACTGCGGACGATCGCTTGCCTCACGGAGCGCCCAACGTGATGGACGAGATCGGTCGCTGGCGTGGGAAGAAAGGCGGCAAGTCGATCTGCATCGTCCGCCAGGAAGGCGTCAAGCCGTACTCCAACCACGACGGCCTTCCCTATGTGCAATTCAAGACGCGGATCAAGGAGGCGTTCGATCCCATTCGCGACTTCTTGAACGCACCGGCGGAACCAACGACCTCGAAGCGAAGCGCGGCTGCCGCAAAGAAGACGACGTCGCGCGCGAGCTTGATCGTTGATGGCAACGCGAGCAACGCACTGATCGATGGACGACTCTACAAGACGAAGACGATCGATCAGACCCGAGACAACATCACGATCGAGATGATTAACGTACCCGGTGCTGATGAAGGTGCGCTGCGCCGACTCGAAAACACGCACACCGACATCAAGGTTGTCCATGGAAACACGAGTGCGCTGATCAGGCTCAAGGAACTGCGGTTCACGCGATCGAAGACGTTGAGCGCGACGCTGATCGCACGTGTCGTAGAACCGCGAGCGAGCTCGGCGTTCGAGTACACGACATTTGGACCAGATGGACGCCAAGTGTCGGCCGACGACCTCGCAACGCTACGCGTCTCGCGAATTCTTTCGAATGCTCCTGCGCCGTCCAAAACTCCGCATGACCCGTATGACGCAGCAATTCGTGGCGGAAGCTTTGGGACCGCCGTAGTCGAGAAGAGCCCTATTCCCGAGTGGCTGGATAAGGCAGTACGAACCCAGCGGGTAACGTGGGACCGGCTGCGGTTGCGCCTGGTCGAGCTCCTGTACGACAGCGGAGCTGTTGGGCACGTCGAATCGCTCAAGCTCCACATCAAGGCGCAACGTCTTATCCGAATCGTTCTTCGTGCGGCTCGCCCCAAGACGTATCCGAACGACAATCCCGCCGAGATTCGGTTGGACGTCGCTGTTAACTTTTGAAGAGTTGCTCACCGAGGTTCGTCGAGTACGAGCTTGTCTTGAAACAGGGCGATCACCATTCGGGTTAGCTCTGCCTCGTCGAGCTCCTCGAGATTCGGCTCCTTCAGAAGCGTCGGTGGAACTGCGTCATCGAGGTGATATGCGATGACGTACGTGCCGCCGAGCCTGGCGACGTACCGGCTTCGCTTCGTGTCGAGGTCTGGGTAGCGAGCGCGAACACGCGCGGTTGGCTCGGGATGAAAGGTCTCGTCGAGACTGTGAATGAACCGTTCGATCATCGAGGCATCGTGAGATGCGCGCCACTTCTACGCAAGCAGCAGCTAACGAGGACTGTTCGATCACGGAATCGCGCTGCTAGGCAACGTGGCCGAACGCTAGCTCCGTCGATGAGCTCAGATAGACCGCCTCTCGTGAAGTGTGCATAAGCCCGGCGCGGCGCCAGACCGCTCTTCCTCGTTCTACGAGCCGTGGTTGTCGTCGTCGAGCACGACCTTTGCGCGAAATGAATAGAACAGATACCCGAAGTACGCGAACGCGAGCACGACCGCCGGAATCCACCATACGAGCCCGGTCGCGAGCCCCCTGGGACTGTTCGCCGAGCCCGCGACGTTCAAGCTGAACGCCGGGTCGATCGTGGAGCGCAGGAGCATGGGATACAGCGCCCCTGCAGTCATGCCTAGCAGTCCTGCGATCACGACCGACGACGCGAGAAAACCTGCGAGCTCCTTCCCTCGCGCGAGCGCGACAAAGACACCGACCCACGCTGCGAGGAGGACGAACGGCACGATCCACAGCGCGGGGCGTGCCGCGAGATTCGAGAGCAGCGCCGGATTCACATATGTTGTTTCGATCGTGACCACGATCGCGAGCACGATCGCTATTGTCCACATCCACCGCGCCATCCGGGTCGACCGGAGGTTCACCACTCCGCCGGTCTTCCAGCGCAAAAACATCGCGCCGTGAGCAGCGAGTACCACCAGCGCGAAGATTCCGACCGAGAGCGTGTACCAGTCGATCGCGCCGAGCTCACCACCGAGCCCGAAGTTCGTGAACAGCGGCGCTGCGAAGTAGCCCGTGGCGTCGATGGGTACGCCGCGGAGAACATTTCCGAGCGCGACGCCGAGAACGAGCGCCAGCACCGCCGACGACAGCGCGAACGTCAGATCAAAGAATTGCCGCCAGAGGGGATTCGCCTGCTGCGAGCGAAGCTCGATCGCGACGCCGCGCAAGATGAGCAACCACAAGACGAGCATCAACGGCAGATAGAAGCCGCTGAACGCGACCGCGTAGACGCGCGGAAACGCGAACACGAGCAAGCCGCCGGCCGCGATCAGCCAGACTTCGTTGCCATTCCACACGGGACCGATCGCGGCGAGCGTGGTGCGGCGATCTTCGTCGGAGCGTGCCACGAATAGATGAAGCGCGCCGGTGCCGAGGTCAAACCCGTCGAGGACCACGTACACGATCAGCATGAAGCCGAGCAGGACGAACCAAGCGGTGGCCATCGGTCAGTGCTCCTTCCCGTGAGTTGGACCGCGCGCGATCTGGCGACCGACGAGATAGATGAACAGCAGGCCGATCACCAGGTAGAGGCCGAGGAAGCCGAGCGTCGAGAACGCCACGTCGCCGGCACCGACGCGTGGTGAGGTTGCCTGCGAGGTTCGCTGCATCCCATACACCACCCACGGTTGTCGCCCGAGCTCCGCGGTCATCCAGCCGAAGGCGGTCGCAATATAAGGAAACGGAAAGGCGAGCATAAGGATCCAGCGAATCGGTCGTGATCGGTAGAGGGTCTTGCGCCACAGCGCGAACGCCGCGAGGCCCATGACGAGGATGAGGAGGGTCCCGAGTCCGACCATGATGTGGTACGCGAAGTACAGGAGCTCGACGTTGTCGGGCCATTGGTCCTTCGGGATGTCGTTGAGTCCCTTGACCTCGGCACCGAACGAGCCGTACGCGAGAAAGCTGAGGGCTCGCGGCACGACGATCGGATTCTCGAGACGGCGCTCTTGAACATTCGGCTGGCCCACGATCGCGAGCTCGGCCTGCGCGCCCGTCTCGAACTTTCCCTCCATCGCGGCGAGCGCTGCAGGTTGGAATTCAGCGACGAGCTTGCCGCTGCGATCGCCGGTGGGAAATAGTTGGACAAGCGACGCGAGAAGCCCGGCGATCACTCCGAGCTTGAGGCAGCGAGTGGCGGACTCCGCATGTTTGCCCATTAGCGACCAGTACGCGCCCACCGCGGCGACGACGAACGAGCCGGTGATCACGGCCGCACACATCGTGTGCGCGTACTCCCAGAGCGCCCACCGATTGAACATGAACGCGTAGACGTCTACGAGGTGGAGGTTCCCATCGGTACCGAGCGCGAACCCGGTGGGGTGTTGCATGAACGCGTTCGTGGTGATGATGAAATAGCCCGAGGCCCACGACCCGACGAACAGCATGATCGCGGCGACGAGATGCGCGCGAGGTCCGAGCTTCTTCTCGCCATACAAGAAGACGCCGAGAAAGGCCGACTCGGCGATGAATGCGAACATGCCCTCCATCGCGAGCGTCATCCCGATCACGCCGCCGGAGTAGCTCGAGAACCGCGCCCAGTTCGTGCCGAACTGGAACTCGAGCGGAATGCCGGTCACCACACCGACCGCGAAGTTGATCGCGAAGATCCGGGCCCAAAACCTGGCCACGTCATCCCACCTCGGATCCTTGCCCTTGATCGCGAGGATCTTGCTGACGAGGATGAGGAACGCGAGCCCCATCGTCAGCTGGGGAAACAGATAGTGATAGGTGACCGTGAATCCAAACTGGAACCGACTCCAGACAACCGCATCCATAGCGTGATCTCCTCAGAGTTTCAGACGACGCAGCTGCAGGGCATTGGCGATCACGGAGACCGAGCTCAGGCTCATCGCCACGGCTGCGAGCATGGGGCTCATCACGATCCCGAACACCGGGTAGAGCGCGCCCGCCGCGATCGGGATCCCGACGATGTTGTAGACGAACGCGAAGAACAGGCCGCGCTTGACGTTGCGGATCGTCGCGTTGCTGAGCGTTCGCGCGCGCGCGATGCCCGTGAGGTCTCCCTTCACGAGGGTGATGCCGGCGCTCTTCATCGCGACATCGGTCCCCGTGCCCATCGCGATGCCGACCTGGGCCTGGGCCAGCGCGGGCGCATCGTTGACGCCATCTCCCGCCATGGCAACCACCCGCCCTTCCGCTTGCATGCGCTTGACGTTCGCGGCCTTCTCGTCCGGCAACACACCGGCAATGACCTCGTCGATGCCGAGCTTCGTCGCGACCGCGTCTGCCGTGGTCTTCGCATCGCCGGTCAGCATCACGACGTGGATCCCGGCGTCGCGAAGGGACTGGATCGCTGTGGCAGCGGTCGGCTTGAGCGGATCGGCAACCCCGATCAGCCCCGCGAGCTTGCCGTCGATCACCACGTACATCACGGTCTGGCCATCGACGCGCATGGCCTCGGCGCGCGCAGCGAACACATCGGGCGCGATGTGGAGATCCTCGAGGAGATGAGCATTCCCGAGTGCGCAGGCATGCCCGTCGACCGTGCCCGTGACGCCCTTGCCGGTCTTCGATGCAAACGCGGTCGCACTGGCAATCACGACGCCACGCTTCGTCGCGCCCTCGACGATCGCCGCCGCGAGCGGATGCTCGCTCCCCTGCTCGAGGCTGGCCGCGAGGTGGAGGACCATCGCCTCGTCGCCATCGGTGACGACCGCGATCAACCCGGGCTTGCCGAGCGTGAGCGTACCGGTCTTGTCGACGACGAGGGTGTCGACCTTGCGCATCAGCTCGATGGCCTCCGCGTTCTTGAACAAGACGCCCGAGGCCGCGCCCTTGCCCGTCGCGACCATGATCGACATCGGAGTCGCGAGCCCGAGGGCGCACGGGCACGCCACGATCAGCACGGCGACGGCCGAGACGGTCGCGTGGGCCATGCGCGGCTCGGGACCGACGAGGCTCCAGATGACGAACGTGATTACTGCGGCTGCGATCACCGCCGGTACGAAATAGCTGGCGACGACGTCTGCGAGCTTCTGGATCGGTGCGCGACTTCGCTGGGCCTCGCCGACCATCTCGACGATCCGAGCGAGCAGCGTTCCGGCACCGACCCGGTCGGCGCGCATGACGACCGAGCCGGTTCCGTTGAGCGTGGCACCGATGAGGCGATCGCCGACCTGCTTCTCGACCGGGATCGATTCACCGGTGACCATCGACTCGTCGACCGAGCTGGTTCCCTCGATCACGACACCATCGATCGGCACCTTTTCGCCGGGATGAACCCGCAGCCGATCGCCAACCGCGATCGCCTCGACCGGGACGACTTTCTCCGCGCCGTTCTCGATGCGGCGTGCGGTCTTCGGCTCGAGGTGCAAGAGCGCGCGGATCGCGGCATTGGTCTCGCTCCTCGCTCCGAGCTCGAGGATCTGCCCCAACAGTACCAGTGCGACGATGACCGCCGAGGCCTCGAAGTAGACGGCGACGACGCCGTCTTCTCCTCGAAATGCCGGCGGAAAGATCGACGGCGCTAGCAGCGCGACGACGCTGTAGACGTACGCGACGCCGATGCCGAGTGCGAACAACGTGAACATGTTCAGGTGTCGGCTGATCAGCGATTGCCAACCGCGCACGAAGAACGGCCAGGCGCCCCACACGACCAACGGCGTCGCGAGACCAAACTCGATCCACGCGATCGCACGTGCGCCGAGCACGCGGTGAAGCGGCATGCCTGGCAGGAGGTCGGTCATGCCCAGCAAGAACACGAGACTCGCGGGACCGACCGACGCGAAGAATCTGCGGCGCATCGCCACCAGCTCGGTGTTGGGCGCTTGCTCGGCCGTGACGACACGGGGCTCGAGTGCCATCCCGCAGATGGGGCAGGCGCCGGGTGCGTCGCGCACGATCTGCGCGTGCATCGGACAGACATACGGTTCTCCGATGGAAGCTCGACTCAGCAAATCACCTCGTACCCGACGACCTTGCTACCGAGCATCGCGAGAAAGCAGTCGTCTTCCGTCAACTCAACCTCATGACCTCGGGCGCGAATGCACACCCCAGACCAGTCGCTCGACGTCGCCATCAGGCCAAGTTCCTATCGTGGCGCAGTCGATGCACGAGACCGCTAGCAACATGATGATAAAGAAGATTCGCACGCGGACTGGAGCACCTTGATGTTGCGCGCGCTGAAAGAGTTGCGAGGCTTTCACATCGAGGCAACCGACGGTGAGATCGGTCGTGTCGTCGGCGTCTACTTCGATGACGCTCGGTGGATCGTGCGGTATCTCGTGGTCGATACGGGCACCTGGCTCGACTCGCGCGAGGTCCTGATCGCGCCGGCCGTCCTTGGTGTATCCAATGGTCAGACGCGTACGCTGGCAGCGAGACTCACGAAGCAGCAAGTCGAGAACAGTCCCTCGATCGACCTCGAGAAGCCCGTCTCACGCCAACAGGAGTCGGCGGTCAACGAATACTACGGCTGGCCCGCGTATCAGAAGATGGGCCTGTGGGAGACCCGGATTCCGTCGATGTTGACGCGGCCAGCGCCTGCGCCCGAGCCATCAAGCGATGAGGACGGCGACCCTCATCTGCGCAGCAGCCGCGAAGTGATCGGGTATCACCTCCATGCCACCGACGACACGCTCGGTCACGTCGAGGACTTTATCGTCGACGTGGACTCCTGGACGGTCCGCTACCTGGCCGTCGAGACCTCCAACTGGTGGTTTGGCCACCACGTCCTGATCTCGCCGCGCTGGATTCGAGCGGTACGGTGGCCCGAGCGGATGGTGGACCTGGCCGTGACACCAGACGTGATCAAGCACAGTCCGGCGTGGTCGCCAGGTCACCCGATCACCCAGACGTACGAGGATGACCTGCTCGAGTACTACCGCCAACGCCAAGCATGGTCGGTCGACGACCGATCCAACGAGATACCGATGGAGCCAGCTCGATGAGCAAGCGAATGCCGGTCGTGACCGTGCTCGCTGTGCTCGCGATCGCGAGCTCGGCTGGCGCCGACGATAGCGCGACGATCAAGCTGTTCGGGGAGAAGTGCGCGATGTGCCACGGTCCCGACGGCAAAGCCCACACGGGCATGGGCAAGCAGCTCACCATGAAGGACTGGAGCGACGGCAAGACCCTCAAGGCGCTGAGCGACGAAGAGATCTCGAAGGAGATCCACGTCGGTAAGGCGTTGATGCCCGGGTTCACCACGCTCACGGTCGATCAGCTCAAGGCGATGGTCGAGTACGTGCGTACGTTTCAGCGTTCGTGAACCTTACCGCCCCGTTGCAACCGTGCAGCGTTTGCAGCGCTCGCGCAGGAACTGCACGAGTGAGCGCATGAAGGTACGCCACCGAGGAGAAGGTGGCTTCGCGCATGCGGCGTGATCTCTGCACTGGGTGAGGGGGAGCCCGCGCTGTCGTGCGAGGCCACGAAAGGCATCATGAGCTACCAGTCCATCAATCCCAGCGACGGCAAGACGATCAAGAAGTTCGAGGAGCTGAGCGACGCGCAGCTCGAAGAGTCGATCGCGACGGCAGCCACGTGCTTCCTCGCGTGGCGCAAGAAGAGTTACGCCGAGCGCGCCAAGATCGTCAACAGGGCCGCCGAGCTCATGGCTGCTCATGTCGACACGTTCGCGAAACTCGCAACGATCGAGATGGGAAAGCGAATCAGTGAAGCGCGCGGCGAGGTCACGTTCAGCAGCCAGATCCTCGCGTACTACGCGAAGAACGCGGAGAAGTTCCTCGCACCGGTGACGCTCCATCCCAGCGTCGGCGAGGCGCACATGGAGAGCAGCCCGATCGGCGTGATCTTCTGCGTCGAGCCGTGGAACTTTCCGTTCTACCAGCTCGCGCGCGTCGCCGGGCCGCACCTGATGGCGGGCAACGTGGTCATGGTCAAGCACGCTGGCATCGTCCCCCAGTGCGCGATCGCGTTCGAGAAGCTGTGGATCGACGCCGGCGGGCCCGCCGGTCTGTACACGAATCTGCTGATCTCGCATCAGCAGTCCGACAAGGTCGTCGATGATCCGCGGATCATGGGCGTGGCCTTGACCGGCAGCGTCGCCGCGGGGCAAAGCATCGCCGCGCGTGCGGGCAAGAACCTCAAGGTCTCGTCGATGGAGCTCGGGGGAAGCGACGCTTTCATCGTGCTCGAAGACGCGGACCTCGAGCACACGGTCAAGTGGGCGGTGTGGGGCCGGATGTACAATGCGGGCCAGACCTGCTGCGCCGCGAAGCGGTTCATCGTCGTCGACAAGCTCGCCGACCAGTTCCTCGCCAAGTTCAAGACGGCGCTCGCCGCACTCGAGCCCGGCGACCCGATGGACGAGAAGACTGCACTGGGTCCGCTGTCGACCGAGTCCGCACTCGTGGACTTGCTCGCGCAGGTCGATGGTGCGGTCAAGCACGGCGCCAAGGTCCTCCTCGGTGGCAAGCGCATCGATCGCGCCGGCTCCTACATGGCGCCGACGATCCTGACCGACATCGCGCCATCGAACCCGGCATTCCGCGAGGAGTTCTTCGGGCCGGTCGCGCTGTTCTTCCGGGTCAAGGACGAGGAGGCAGCGATCGCGCTCGCCAATGATTCGGACTTCGGGCTCGGCGGTTCGGTGTTCACCAAGGACATCGCGCGCGGCCGTCGCGTCGCTAGCCGGATCGACACCGGGATGATGTTCATCAATAACATCTCGTGGTCTGACGCCGAGCTGCCGTTCGGAGGGATCAAGAACTCCGGATACGGGCGCGAGCTCGGCGATATGGGCATCCAGGAGTTCGTGAACAAGAAGCTGGTGCGCGTCGCCTCTATGGACGCGCCCTCGTAAGTCGCCAAGAGAACGACCATGTACGTCAACATCGCTGTTTTGAAAGAGACTCGTCCGCACGAGCGCCGCGTCGCGCTCGTGCCCGCCGTGGTCCCACGCCTGACCAAGCTCGGCGGCAGGCTGCACATGCAGTGCGGTGCCGCGGCGACGATCCACCTTCCAGACAGCGCGTATGCTGACGTCGTCTTCGTCGAGGATCGCGGGCAGCTGGTCGCCAACGCCGATGTAGTGCTCGCCGTGCAGCCGCCCGCTCTCGAGGTCGTGCGCGCGATGAAACGCGGCGCGATTCTCATCTCGTTCATCTACGCCGAGCACGAGCCCGCGCTGGTGCAGGCGCTGCTCGACGGACACATCACCTGCTTTGCGATGGAGCGGGTACCCCGGATCACGCGCGCGCAGGCGATGGATGCGCTCTCGAGCCAGGCCGCGCTCGCGGGCTATTATGCCGTCGGGCTCGGCGCGGTTCAGCTCGGGCGGATCCTGCCGAAGGTCACGACGGCCGCCGGTGCGATCGGGCCAGCGAAGGTCCTCGTGATGGGCCTCGGCGTTGCCGGGCTCGAGGCACTCGCGACCGCGCATCGGCTCGGAGCGGTGGTCGAGGGGTACGACGTGCGCCCCGAGACGGCGGAGCAAGCGCGGTCACTCGGCGCGACGTTCGTCGATACCGGTGTCGATGCGCGCGGCAAGGGCGGCTACGCGCGCGAGCTCACGCCCGAGGAGCACGCGAAGGTCGCCGCAGTGCTGACCTCGCACATCCAGCACGCCGATCTGGTCATCACGACCGCGGCCATCCCCGGAAAGCCATCGCCGAAGCTGATCAGTCATGCGCAGGTCGCAGGCATGAAGCCCGGCGCCGTGATCATCGATCTCTCGGCCGAGGGTGGCGGCAACTGCGAGGACACCAAACCCGGCGAGACCGCCCTGATCGGCGGGGTAAAGATCGTCGCACCTCTCAACGTGCCGTCGCTGCTCGCGCAAGACGCCAGCGAGCTGTACGCGAAGAATCAGTACAATTTGCTCGCGCTGATGATGAAGGACAACGTCGTCACCATCGACTGGGACGACGAGGTGGTCGCGAAGACCGCGCTCACGCATGCGGGCGTGCGCAAAGACGGACCGCCCCCGAAGTCGCCCGTAGCCGCGAGCGCGCCCAGTCACACGTCGCCCCACGCGGAGCGATTGGTCGGCGGCGCACGATGAGCTTCCAGATCACGACGTTCGCCGCGATCTACATCTTCGCGCTCGCCGCTTTCACCGGCTGGGTGATCATCGGTCGGGTTCCCGCAATCCTCCACACGCCGCTGATGTCCGGGTCGAATTTCGTGCACGGCATCGTCGTCGTTGGTGGGCTCTACGCGCTGCTCGGGGCGCACTCGCTCGAGGAGCGGGTGTTCGGCTTCGTCGCCGTGCTGCTGGGTGCCGGTAACGCTGCGGGAGGGTACGCGGTCACGTCGCGCATGCTCGCGATGTTCAAGCCGAGCGAGCCCCCACATCACGCCAAACCCAAACACGCGCGCGCGGGGCAGCGATGATCGAGGGCGCCAAGCTCGCGATCGCCGGCACCCAGCTGATCGCCGCGGTGCTCTTGATCTACGGCCTCAAGCGGATGTCCTCACCGATGACCGCGCGCTCTGGCATCTTCGTCGCGGGGCTCGGCATGCTCGCCGCAGTCGTCACGAGCTTCCTGTATGTCGTCGACCTCGACGCGCTCGCGCACTCGGATCTCTGGATCAACCTCCCGCTCGCTGTGTGCGCACTCGTGCTCGGTGCCGGCGTGGCGTGGTGGAGCGGCAAGAAGGTCGCGATGACCTCGATGCCGCAGATGATCGCGCTGTTCAACGGCATGGGCGGTGGTGCGGCCGGTGCGATCGCGGCGGCCGAGTTGTTCGGCGCGAGGACCCACAGTTCGATCGCGCTCGGCGTGACGTTGATCGGCGCGCTGATCGGAGCGGTCTCGCTTTCCGGATCCCTCGTGGCGTGGGCCAAGCTCGCCGGTGTGCTCGACAAGCCGCTGCACCTACCCGGCCAGCAGATCGTCAACGCCGCGGTGTTCCTCGCGACTCTCGCGGTTGGCGGCTACATCGTCGTCGCCGCGGTGACCGGCACCACGCCCTGGCCCGATCTCCCGCGATCGATCGGCGTGTTCTTCGCTGGCGCCTTGCTGTTCGGGGTGCTGATGACGCTGCCGATCGGCGGCGCCGACATGCCCGTCGTGATCGCGATCTACAACGCGCTCACCGGGCTCGCGGTCGGACTCGAGGGCTTCGTCTTGCAGAATCCCGCGCTGATGATCGCGGGCATGGTCGTCGGAGCGGCGGGCCTCTTGCTCACGATGCTGATGGCCAAGGCGATGAACCGCTCGATCGGCCACGTGCTGTTCAAGAAGTTCGGCGTGGCAGCGGCCCACAAGCAGGGCGACATCAAGGGCAGCCTAAAGCCGGTCGAGGCCGGCGATGCGGGCATCTTCATGCGCTATGCCTCGAGCGTCATCATCGTCCCCGGATACGGCCTCGCGGTCGCGCAGGGCCAGGGCAAGCTGTACGAATTCGTCAAGCTGCTTCAGGCCGCGGGCGTCAAGGTGCGGTTCGCGATCCACCCGGTGGCGGGCCGGATGCCCGGGCAGATGGATGTGCTCCTGGCCGAGGCTGGAGTCCCTTACGATCTGATCGTCCAGCTCGAGGACATCAACCCGGACTTCGCGGCCACCGATGTCGCATTGGTGATCGGCGCGAACGACGTCGTCAACCCCTCGGCGCGGACCGACAAAGCCTCGCCAATCTACGGCATGCCGATCCTCGACGCCGATAAGGCGAAGAAGGTCTACGTCATCAAACGCGGCGCCGGCAAAGGCTACGCCGGCATCGTCAACCCGCTGTTCTACGGCGACAACTGCGACATGGTCTACGGCGACGCGCAGGCCGTGCTGATCCAGATGATCGAGGCCGTCCGCGGACTCGGTTCGGCCGCGAAGGCAGCGTGAGTGATTCGATCAACGTCCAGCAGGAGAACGTTCATGTCGGGTAAAATGAGGGCTGCTTTCGTCGAGGAATTCGGCAAACCACTCGTGCTTCGCGAGGTCCCGATTCCGACCCCCGGGCCGGGCCAGATCCTGATCGAGACCGAGGCGTGCGGGGTCTGCCATACGGATCTCCACGCGGCGGGTGGCGATTGGCCGCTCAAGCCGACGCTGCCGTTCACGCCCGGCCACGAGGGCATCGGTCGCGTCGTCGCGATGGGCGCGGGAGTCACGGCGGTCAAGGAGGGCGAGCGCGTCGGTGTGCCGTGGTTGTATTCGGCGTGCGGGCACTGCGAGTACTGCTTGTCGGCGTGGGAGACCGTGTGCCCCGAGGCCCAGTTCGGCGGCTACACCAAGAATGGCGGCTTCGCCGAGTATCTGATCGGAGATCCAAACTACGTCGCGCACATCCCGGAAGGCCTCGCCGCGAAGGACGCCGCTCCTCTGATCTGCGCCGGCATCACGACCTACAAGGGGATCAAGGTCACCGAAGCCAAGCCTGGCGAATGGATCGCGATCTCCGGCATCGGCGGCCTGGGGCACCTCGCGATCCAGTACGCGAAGGCGATGGGTCTCCATGTCTGTGCGGTCGATATCGACGAGGGCAAGCTCGCACATGCCAAGCGCCTCGGCGCCGAGGTCGTGATCAACGCGAAGAGCGGAGACGCTGTTGCCGCGATCAAGAAGGCGACGGGTGGCGGCGCGCATGGCGTGCTGATCACCGCGCCCTCGCTCGGCGCCTTCAAGCAAGGCGTCGGCATGGCTCGCAAGCGCGGCACGTGCGTGCTGGTCGGGCTCCCGCCTGGTGATTTTCCGATGCCGTTGTTCGACGTCGTCGCGAACTGCATCACGGTTCGCGGTTCGTTCGTCGGTACCCGCGAGGACATGGCGGAGGCGCTCGCGTTCGCTGTCGACGGCAAGGTCAAAGCGGATATCGAGCTTCAGCCCCTCTCGGCGATCAATTCCGTGTTCGAGCGGCTCCAGCACGGCGACGTCGCCTCGCGAGTGGTGCTCGACTTCACGAGCAAGACTTGATCCCGGCCCGTGCGTGTTGACTCCGCACGACGGCGAGTTCGAGCGGCTCTTCGACGCGAGCCACCTCTGGCGAGCTGCAAGCGTTGCAGCGACGTGCAGGAACTGCGCTTCTCGCAGCAACGGAACCGCGCAAGACGAACCGACCCCTGCGGGCTCATTCGTGCAACGTCGAGATCATGAGACGACTTACTTGTGCGGCACTCATCGAGCGGGGCGACATCGCGATCGCCGGTCGTGATGCGACGACGCTTGCTTTGGTGGCCACACAGCTCGCAAAGCACATGGGAGACCCGCTCACCGCTCGACTCGATCGATTCGCTGTTGCTTGCGCCAAACCCGGTCGCCACTCACACGAATGGAAAGTGCTGAGACAGGCAGTTCGTGACCGCATAGCGATCGCGGGAACCTAAATGTCCGTCGAGGCGTAGTTCATGCAGCCGAGCGTGAGCATCATGACGAGCACCTTGATCCTCTACGCGACGTCCCACGGCCATACCCGGGTCGTCGCTCAAGCAATTGCGGAGCATTTACGCCATCGTGGTGCACACGTGCAGATGGCAAATCTGAACGAGCTCCCCCCACCCTCACCCGTAGGATTCGATTCGGTGGTTCTCGGCTCGCGTGTTCACTTCAGCAAGCTCGATAGCGAGCTCGTCGCGTACGTGCGGCGGTACAAGCGCGTGCTCGACGCCAAGCCGTCGTACCTGTTCTCAGTCGGGATGGCAGCACAAGGACCGCATGCTCACGAGTCGGAGCTCGCGCTCGAAAAATGGTGCAGCAAACACGACTGGAAGCCGCGAGCGATAGCTGCTTTTGCGGGTGCGCTCATGTATCGGGCTTACAACCCCTTCATGCGTACGCTGATGAAGTTCCTCAGCCGCCACGCCGGACACACCACCGACACATCACGCGACTATATTTCTACCGATTGGACCGCCGTCGGTGCGTTCGCCGACCGCGTCTCGGGAGTCGAAGTGGCGAGCGTTCCGGCCGCGGTGTAACGCCGCGCGGCTGGTCACGAATCGAGCCAGATGATCAGGCGGTCTCGCTCGCGCGAATAAACTCCTGTACGTACGCATCTCGTGAGTTGCGAAGCTCGTCGGGGGTTCCAAAAGCGACGATCACACCGTCGTGCAGCATCGCGATGCGGTCAGCGATCCGGAACGTCGAGGCCATGTCGTGACTCACCACGATGCTCGCCACGTCGAGATGAGCCTGCGTCTCCTGGATCATGTCGTCGATCTCGCGTGTCCAGATCGGGTCCTGCCCGGTCGTGGGCTCGTCATAGATCAAGACATCTGGTTTGGTGACGATCGCGCGTCCGAGTCCGACACGTTTTCGCTGACCGAGCGACAGCTCGCCCGGCATCGCCTCGCCGAGGTCGGTGAGCTGCAGCAGCTCCAGGACTTCGTCCACACGACGCCTCACATCCTGCGAGGACATGGATCTCCGTTCGACGAGCGGGAAGGCCACGTTATCGCGCACCGAGAGCCAGTCGAGCAGCGCGGCTTGCTGGAACACCAATCCGAAGTGCGTGCGGATCCGCTCGAGCTCGCGTTCCGAGACCTTCGCGAGGTCCTCGCCGAACACCAGGACGCGACCGCCTTCGGGCTGCAAGAGCCCCATGATGTGTTTCACGATCACCGATTTTCCGGATCCGCTCGCGCCGATGAGGGCCGTCGTCTGTCTGGGCAGGATCGCGAGATTCACCCCGCGCAGCACGTGCTTGCCCTCGAAGTACTTGTTCACGTCGACCAGTTCGATAACCGGAACGGTGAGATCTCGCGCAGGCTTCGGAGACTGGATCAGTCCAGGGGCGGGGCCCGTGATCGCATCGAGGAAGCCGCGCACGACGGGCAGCTTGCTCGTCTCGAGCTCCGAGACGGTCCCGGCGAAAGCGATCTTTCCCCGATCGAGAAATCGCACGGTATCGGCGATCCGTCGCGTGCTCGCGAGGTCGTGGCTGATCACGACCGAGGTGATGTTGTACCGAACCTTGGCGAGCGCGATCATTCCATCGACTCGCTGCACCATGATGGGATCGAGTCCCGTGGTGGGTTCGTCGTAGAGGACGACCTCCGGGTTCGCGATCAGCGCGCGGCCGAGACTGACTCGCTTTCTCATGCCTCCAGAAAGCTCGCCAGGAAGCTGCGCTTCACTGCCATCGAGAGCCAGGAGATGGATCAGGGCTCGCGATAGGCGCGTGATCTCGGGCGCGCCCAGCTTCGAGCTCTCGTGGAGCGAGAACGCGACATTGTCCTCGACCGAGATGCCGTCGAACAGGGCGTAGTTCTGGAACACCATGCCCATCCGTTTACGAAGCTCGAGCATCTCGACATCTGACACGGCGGCGAGATCGCGGCCGAACAACAACACGCGACCACACAGCGGATGGATGAGGCCCATCATCAGCTTGAGGAGCACGGACTTCCCCGATCCACCGCGCCCGAGAATGACGGTTGTCTGACCGGTTGGAATCTTCAGGCTCAGGCCATCCAGGACGAGTCTGGAACCGAATGCCACGGTGACGTCGTCGAGCTCGATCACCGGCTTGGCTATGTCGATCGCCCAGCGCTGCACGTTCGGCACGAGCAGATTGGTGCGCTCGATCGGTGTTCGCAGGATGGCAGTCATCTTACGGCTGATGGCGAGGTGGTTGCTTCGCTTCGACATCTCGCGCCACACGACGACGAAGCTCGGGCACGAGGGTGGCGTCATCGATCGTGAACGTTAGCTCGGTCCCAGCTGCATCACCGCGCGCTGCGACGTGGAGCCCTGGGAGATCGAGCGGACAGTCATCCATCGCGCTGCGTCCGAGCATCATCCATGCGCGGTGGCACCGCAGCGCGGCGAGCAACTTCTCGGGTGGCCCGGCGTCCGGCCCCAGAACTGCGATCGAGCCGCCCTCGCTGCTGCCGGTCCAGACGCCGTAGCGACGGAGCGGCGAGACCATCACCTCGTTCGCCGATGCGGTGCCGCACGCGTCCTGGTACGCGACCTCGAGTTGGGCTGCCTCGCCACGATGGACCTGGGCCATCCGGCGGTGGTCCTCCTCGGTGTCCCAGCGGCCAGACCACCGGGCGACCGAGAACTGCGGTCCCGCCTCGGCCGCAGTCCGAGTCTCCGGCCAACGTGCTAGCTCGTCGCTGCGTTTTGTTTCGCGATGAGCCATCGCCATGTGGTCGCTCGCGCGCGGACCGCGTGGACTCGATGACTCCTCGGTGGTTGCGCCGCCGCACGCCGCGAGGATGACCAAGGCCACGAGAGGGGAGCTACGCATGTAGATCGCATCAAGCAAGACTCGGTCCGTCGCCAGGGTCGAGTGGTTCGCTCCTTGTCGTCGAGCTCTGCATTGCGCGCAAGCGGTGCAGTCGCCTACGCAAACCATGCATCGCAAGTACGACCGCGGAGCACCGAGCACGCATACGCGTAGCACCGCACGGCATGCTCCGTGCTCTGCCATAGAGCACCATGCAGAAATCTGACTCTCAATTGAAGAGTGACATCGAGACCGAGCTTCGCTTCGATCCGAAGCTCGATGCAGCGCAGATCGGCGTGACCGTGAACGAGGGTGCCGTGTCACTCCTCGGTACAGTCGAAACGTACGCCGAGAAATTCGCTGCTGAAGATGCGGCGAGGCGGGTCTGCGGAGTCCGAACGCTCGCGCAGGATCTCGCGGTCAAGCTCACCGGACATCACGAGCGTAACGATACGGAGATTGCGGTCGCGATCGTCAACGCATTCAAGTGGAACGTCTACGTGCCGGACAGCATCACGGCCAAGGTCGAACACGGCATGGTCACGCTCGAGGGGCATTGCACCTGGAACTACGAGCGCGAAGCGGCTCGACAGGCGGTGCGATTCCTTACCGGGGTTACCGACGTGATCGATCTGGTCACGCTCAAATCTACCGTGTCGGCCACCGCCATCAAGGAGAACGTCGAAGCGGCACTGCAACGTCAAGCGACGGCAGACGCGGACTCGATCAAGATCGCAACGTCTGGCGGCAAGGTTACGTTGACTGGCAACGCATCCTCGTGGCGCTCGAGCAAGGATGCCGAGAACGCAGCGTGGGCAGCGCCGGGCGTCACCGAGGTCGTCGATCACATCAACATTTCGTTCTTGAACTAGACAGAACTAGACAGAACTAGACAGCGCTCGATCGGCTCACGAAGCCGTCCATGGCAACGAAGGACTGCCCGCTGCATTTGCTGCACGCGACCACGCAACTCCTGCACCGCCGGATCCAGGGCGACCGAACGGGTGCCAGCCTGCCGGAGCCGCCTGGCGCGCGCGATGCAGACGATTCCACCGATGTCCAAGCCAGATCGCACGCAGACCCACGCTCACCTTGTTGGTGGAGGCATCGCGTCGCTCTCGGCGGCCGCCATTCTCATCCGCGATGGCGATCTGCTCGGCCAGAACGTCACGATCTACGAGGAGCTGGATCGCGCGGGCGGGGCACTCGATGGCTCGGGCGATCCGGAGCATGGCTACGTCCTTCGCGGCGGCAGGATGATCGAGAGCAAGTATCTGTGCACGTACGATCTGTTCTCGTCGATCCCCACACTCGACGGCACACAGACCGTCACGCAGGAGATCTTTGCGTGGAACGAGATCATCAAGACCGGGTCGAAGGCAAGGCTCGTGCGCGGCCACCACAAGATCGATGCGCCTGAATTCGGGCTCTCCGAGAAGCACGTCCTGACGATCGAGAAGCTCGCGGTCGAGCCCGAAGGGATGCTCGGCAACAGCCGGATCTCCGACCACTTCGACGAGGCATTTTTTCGCACGAACTTCTGGATGATGTGGTGCACCACGTTCGCGTTTCAGCCGTGGCACAGCGCGGTCGAGCTCAAACGCTACTTTCTGCGCTTCACGCATATGGTCGCCGGCTTCAACGAGCTGCGCGGCATCATGCGGACGTACTACAACCAGTACGATTCGCTGGTGCTCCCACTGCGCAAGTGGCTCGACGATCGCGGCGTGAGGTTCGAGCTCGGAACAAGGGTGACCGATATCGAGTTCGTCGAGCGCGCCGGCCAGACCGTTGCCGCGAAGCTGATCTGCGAGCGCGGCGGCGTGACCACCTCGATCGCCGTAGGCGCGACGGATCTGGTGGTCGCGACGCTCGGCTCGATGACCGAAGGCTCGGCGCTCGGCACGATGGAGGCGCCGGCCATCCTCAATGACAAGCGCGCAGGTGGCGCGTGGGCCTTGTGGGAGCGCATCGCGGTGAAGCGGCCCTTGCTCGGTCGGCCCGCGAATTTTGCCGACCACGTCGACGAGTCCAAGTGGATCTCGTTTACGGCGACGCTCGCTTCGACCAAGTTGTTCGACCTCATCCGCGAGTTTACCGGCAACGTGCCTGGCGAGGGGGGCCTCATCACGTTCACGGAGTCCGGATGGCTGATGTCGATCGTGCTACCTCATCAGCCGCATTTCATCGGCCAGCCCGACAACGTTCAGGTGTTGTGGGGGTACGCGCTATCGATCGATAACTTCGGCGACTACGTGACCAAGCCAATGTCGGCATGCGGTGGCCGGGAGATCATGACGGAGCTGCTCGGCCATCTCGGTGCGAGCGCTCGCGCAGAATCGATCCTGGCGGACACGATCTGTTTGCCGTGCACCATGCCCTTCATCACGAGCCAGTTTCTACGCCGCGAGAACGGCGATCGTCCGCAGGTCCACCCCGACGGCTTCGCGAACTTCGCCATCACTGGCCAGTTCTGCGAGCAGCTCGACGACGTGGTGTTCACGGTGGAGTACTCGATTCGCTCGGCGATGACCGCTGTGTACGAGCTGCTTGGCCTCGATCGAAAACCGCCCGCTGTCTTCAAGGGCCAGCACGACCCGCGCAACCTGTATCGCGCATTCCGCGCGCTTCACGATCTCGACTGAGGCACGCAGCGTGCACTCACTCGGATCATGAACGCCGCCGCGACCCAGCTCGACCTCAGCCTCTACGCATACATGGTGCGTGACCACGCTTCGCTCGATGCGCTGTACGCTCGCGTTCTCGAGGCCATGGCCGCGAACGCAGAGCACCTTGACGGGCTCTGGACGCAGTTCGATCATCATCTGCGATCGCACATGGAGAGCGAAGAGCGCTTCGTCATCCCCGAGCTCGCGAAGGTCGACCGGCTCGCAGCGCTCTTGCTGTTGCGAGAGCACGGACAGATCCGAGAGGAGCTGCTGGAGCTCGGAGTCGCTTGCAGTCTACACGAGCTGCGCTTCGCCCGTTCTCGCGAGCTCGTCGAACAACTTCGCAGTCACGCGGCGCGAGAGAACGACCTGTTGTACCGCTGGGCAGACAAGCATCTCGATGTGAACGTGATCACCTCGGCGATGGAGCGTGCGAGGAGCAGCTGACGGTACGAGAGCTGCACTACCGACGCTATGAAGATCACGGCTGGCGACTATTCAGCTCCATTGCCGGTAAAACGCGCACGGCACTACGACGAGCGAATGAGGGCGATCGCGATCAGGAGCTCGATCGCAACACGAACGCCGCGTGTGGGAATGTTCGAGGTGAAGGCCGCAGTGTCGAGCGTCAGCTCTGATGCATGGGAACGTGCCGTCTAACGCCCAGCTCGACGTATGAGCTCCCACCAGCTCAAAGCGTCGTTCGCACTGCTGCGGACCCGCGTCTTTGGCACGTTCTGGTTCGCGATGCTGCTGTCCAACATCGGCTTCTGGGCGCAGGAGGTTGCCGAGCCGTGGCTGCTGCTCACGCTCGGTGCGTCGGCGTTCCTGATCGGTCTCGATGCGTTCGTGGGCGATGCGCCGGCGCTGCTCCTGACTCTCGTCGGAGGAGTCCTGGCGGACCACTTCGATCGGCGACGCATCATCGCGGTGTTCCAATCGATCGAGATGCTGTGTCCGATCGCGCTGGTCGTATTGCTCCTGACAGGCTCGCTGCACGCGTGGATGGTGATCGGACTCTCGCTCGTGGTCGGCATCACCGACGCACTCTCGATGCCGTCGTATCAGTCGATCGTGCCGTCGATCGTGAAGCGAAGGCAGCTCGCGACCGGCATCGCCTTGAGCTCCACGCAGTACAACCTGTCGCGCATCCTGGGCCCCGCATCTGCCGGTTTACTGATCGCCGCCGCCGGAGTGATCGGCTGCTTTGTCGTCAACGCGCTTTCCTACATCCCGTTCATCCTCGTCGCGCTCTGGGTCTTGCCGAGGCGCGTACGCGGAGCGAAAACCGCACGCCTGGATCACGCCCGCCTTCGCGCCGACCTGCGCGCCGCGGTGCACGACACCCATGTTCGAATCGCGTTGCTCGTGATCTTCGCGACGAGCTTGTTGTGTGGACCTCTGATCACCTTCTGCCCGCTGCTCGTACGCGATGCGTTCGGCCGAGAGGCCGGTGGATTCAGCCTCGTCATCGCAGCGTTCGGCATCGGTGGTTTGCTGGGCGCGGTGGTCCTGCTAGGGCTCGATCCGGTCCGCGATCGGCGACCACTGGCATCGTGGTGCGCGATCGGCTGCGGTGCACTCGTGACCGTCGCGAGCATGCAACCGTGGTTCGGGCTTCTTCCCCTGCTCGTACTCGCGGCGGGCTTCGCGCTAACGGTGAGCAACACCGCGACCAACACCTTGCTCCAGACAATAGGCCCAGCGAGCCGGCGCGGTCAAACGGTGAGCCTGTACATGCTCGCGATCCGCAGCGGCATGGCCATTGGCAGCCTGGTCACAGGTGCGACCGTCCATGTCTTCGGCGTGCGTGCAGCGCTCGCGATCAACGGAGCCGTCGCAGTTGGAATACAGCTCGAGCTCGCACGTCGCTGGCGACGCACGAAGCTGCCGACTACATCGAAGGAGGCGGGACCGGTCCGGGTGACGGAGCGGCGACCGCCTGCGGTGCCGGAGTCCGCGTCTTGACGGTCTCCGTGTGCTTGGTCTCCCTGGCTCCATCCGGCATCACGGTCACGGTCTCGGTCGTCTCCGTCGTCATCTTGACACCCGATTTCTCCTGCGTCGTGGAGGTCGTCTCGGTGGAGGTCTTCGACGTAGGCTTGGTCACGCAAGCGGAGCCAGCGATCGCGATCATTATCAGTGTCGTTCTCGTGAGGAGCATGCCGCGAGAGCTGCAACAACAGACCCGTCCCGAAACGCCACGTCATGATCACGATCTGAAAGCGAGCAGTCGCACGTGCAAGCCCTGCGTCGCGGCCTGCATGGTTTGCGCGGATTGCGGATGCCGATCCAAGGAACGTGGATTTGACACGCGCTGGCTCTGGCACGACCTGTGCGAACGATCCGGTCATGACCGAAACCCACACCAGCCACCGCGAAACGCCGAGACCGCACAGCGCCGACCACGATGATTCCTTCGATCGGATTCGCGCTGCTGCGCAGGAGCTTCACGGAGCGATCAGTGATGCCGCGGCCAAGCACGGGCAGACGGTAAAGCACCACCTCGAAGCGATCCCGCACCGAGCCGCGAAGCTTGCCGCTTCCGTGAAGGCGCTCGTCGGCGTCCGGACCGAGCTCACCCAGAAGCATCTGAACGAGCTCGCGAAGCATCTCGAAGCCACGGAGCGTCACGTCGCCGAGAGCTTGAAGCACGACGGCCAGGCATTTCACTCGTCGCTCCGGCAAGCCTTGGTCGACTCGCGGAGTGCCGTCACCAAGATCACTGACATCGTCGCGGATCGACGTTCGGAGATCTCGAAACAGCGGAATCAGGACAAGGAGTAACCTCGGATGCGCAATTTCATCACTGGCGTGTTCAGCAGCAAGGCCAAGGCGTACGAAGCCCTTCACGCGTTGTGGGAGATCGACCGTAGCGGCGACATCACGGTGCACGGCACCGCGGTCGTTCATCGCGATGCGTTCGGTCGATTCCAGGTCGATACCAAAGAAACCCATCCCGCGCTCGCCACCGCCTTTGGGGTCGGCGTCGGAGCGCTGATCGGCGCACTGGCCGGGCCCGCCGGCATCGCGATCGGCACCGCTGTAGGAGCGACGCTCGGAGCCGCCGCCGGGGGGATGCTCGGGGTCTCCACCGACGTGATGCGCGCGGACACGCGGGACAAGGCGACGACCGAGGCCGCCAGCGTCATCGAGATCGGTGAGTCAGCGATCATCGCGGACGTCACCGAGTACCGAATCTCGGTGATCGATCGCGCGATCCAGCGACTCGACGGAAGACTCTACCGCCGGTCGAAAGCAGCCGTCCGAATCGATAGCTGGTACGACGACGGATACCTCTACCCGTACGAGTACGTGCCGACGAACGACGCGCTCTGGGCGCTGTAGTCAGCCTTCACGGATAATCGGTGTAGCCCTTCGGTCCTGGGGTGTAGAACGTCGCGACCTCCGGCAGATTCAATGGTCGACCCGCTCTCGCGCGCGAGATGTAATCTGGGTTCGCGAGGTAGGGGCGTCCGAACGCGATGAGCTCTGCCTTTTTCGCATCGAGGTCCGCCTCCGCCGTGGCGAGGTCGTAGCCGCCAGCGCGAATGATCGGGCCCCCGAAGTGCTCGCGGATCGCGGCCTTGACGGTGTCGCTCACCGGCGGCGCGCCCATCGAGCTGTGATCGACCACGTGCACGTAGGCGAGGCCCGCGGCTCGCATCAGCCCGGCGAAGAACGGATACGACGATTCCACTTCGGGGTCCGTGCGCATGCCGCTGTTGTTTCCGTACGGCGACATGCGGATGCCGACGCGGTCACCGCCGATCGCAGCCGCAGTGCGCCGCGCGATCTCGAAGCCGAAGCGCGCGCGACCATCCATGGTGCCGCCCCAGCGGTCGGTTCTGCGGTTGCTCGTCGCGTTCAAAAACTGTTCGATCAGGTATCCATTCGCCCCGTGGAGCTCCACGCCATCGAAGCCAGCCGCCATCGCGAGCTGCGCACTCGTCACGTACTCCTCGATTGCACGCTCGATGTCGGACTCGGTCATCTCCAACGCGGGTGTAAGCGGTGCAAGCCCACCCAGCGCGTCGACCCAGATCTTCTCGTCGGGGAGAGCGATCACCGAGGGAGCCAGCACGCGCCCGCCCGGCGGCAAGTTGAGCTCGTGACCGACGCGCCCCGTGTGCATGAGCTGGACGAAGACGAAGCCGCCGCGTGCGTGCACGCTCTCCGTCACGAGGAGCCATCCTCGCACCTGTTCCTCGGTAAAGAGCCCCGGGATGCGCGAGTAACCAAGTCCGTCGGGACTCGGACTCGTTCCTTCCGTCACGATCAACCCAGCGTCGCCAGCTCTCTGCTCGTAGTACCTGGCGACAAGCTCGGTGGGCACGTTGCCCGGGCAGCGGCTTCGCGTCATCGGCGACATGACCGCGCGGTTCCTGAGCTCGACGCGGCCGAGCCGAAACGGAGTGAAGAGAAGTTCAGACATCCTGCGTGAACACTGCAATGCGCTCGCCGACTCCGCCGCTGTACGACGGCACGCTTCGTGCTCGTCACTTCATCATGACGAAAACGGATCTGGAATTGAAGCGGGACATCGAAGCCGAGCTGAGCTGGGACCCCAAGGTCAACGCCGCGCGGATCGGCGTGAGTGTCGACAAAGGAGCCGTATCCTTGCTCGGCACCGTCGACACCTACGCCGAGAAATGGGCCGCCGAAGACGCGACCAAGCGCGTGACCGGTGTCCGCAGAGTGGTGTTGGACCTTTCGGTGAAGATTCTCACCGAGCACACACGAAGCGATTCGGACATCGCTGCTGCGGTGCAGAGCGCACTCGCGTGGGACGTGTACGTGCCCAAGACCGTGACCGCGAAGGTCGAGCAGGGGTCGATCACGCTCGAAGGCGAGGTCACCTGGAACTATCAGCGCGAGGCGGCCGAACGTGCGGTCCGCCACCTGGCCGGCGTCGTGCTCGTCTTCGACGAGATCGCCATCAAGCCGCACGTCTCTGCAACCCAGGTCCAGGAGACCGTCGAGATCGCGTTACAGCGCCAAGCGACCGCGGATGGCCAGACGATTCACGTCGATACCGCCGGCAGCAAGGTGACGCTGACCGGAAACGCGTCCTCGCTCCGAGCGATCCAGGACGCGACATGGGCGGCGTGGTCCGCCCCAGGGGTCACCGAAGTTGTCGACCATCTGAAGATCCACGCCTGACCCACCTTTCATCGAACCAGGAAGCCACCATGACGAAGACAGATAGTCAGCTGCAAAAAGACATCGAAGCCGAGCTCCGCTGGGATCCCAAGGTCAATGCCGCCCAGATCGGAGTCAGCGTCGACCACGGTGCGGTGTCACTGCTCGGCACGGTCGATACCTACGCCGAGAAATGGGCCGCCGAAGACGCGACCAAACGCGTGAACGGTGTCAGGACGGTCGCCCAGGATCTCGCCGTCAAGCTGATCGACGAGCACAAGCGAATCGATGCCGACCTTGCCGTCGCGGCGCAACACGCGCTGCGCTGGAACGTGCTCGTGCCTCGGAGCATCACGGCCAGGGTCGATCGCGGGGTCGTCACGCTCGAGGGCGAAGTGGCCTGGAACTTCGAGCGCCACGCCGCGGAACGGGCGATCCGATACCTCGCAGGTGTCGTCGCCGTGAAGGATGAGATTGCCCTCAAAGGTCACCCAGCGGCGAATCAGGTGAAAGAACGGATCGAGGCCGCGCTGCGCCGCCAAGCCGACTCAGATGCGGCGGGAATCCACGTCGAGACCTCCGGCGGTCGGGTGACGTTGACGGGCCACGCGTCGTCGTGGCGGTCCATCGAAGAAGCAGCGAACGCCGCCTGGGCGGCGCCTGGAGTCACCGACGTGATCGATCAGACGACGCTCGCTCCTCTCTGAGGGGCGACCTGCTCGAGTCCGAGGTGACCGCCTGCGCGTCCCGCGCGCAATCTGCGCCGAGCTGCTAGGGATCACGCGTCAGGGTCGATCGCGAGCTCGTTGTAGACGATCGTCACGCCTGCAACCGCCTTCGCGACGTCCGCTGCGTACGCGACAGTCCCAGCGCCGATCGCATCTCCGCTGAGCCAGATCCGCGATCCGTTCGCTCGGACATGGATCCGAGTCTGGATCAGCCTGGGATCGGCGCGCAAGACCTCGCTGACTCGCGTCGCGAGCTCACGGTTCGTCGCCGGCGGCGAAACGCTGGGCGCGAACATGTCGAGCTCCGGCGTTGTGTTGCGGGCAATCTCGTCGTAGCTCGTGGGAACATCATTCCGTTTAGTCATGCGGTCCCGGATTGCATTCGCGATGCCGAACGCGAGAGGCCTTCGTCGACCTAACTGCGCCGCCTGATCAAGCTCATCGCGAAGAGTGCGGCCGATGCCGTGATGATGATCGGCCCCGTGGGTCGGTGGACACGATGGGCCACCAGCGTTCCCACGACGGTCGCAACGACCGCAACGCCGATCGCGCAGCCCAGCATCTCGTACAGATTTCGAGCGAGGCGCTTCGCGGTCACCGCCGGGATGATGATCAACGAGCCCATCAACAAGACACCGAGGTAGCGAAGGCCGAGCGCGACCGTGAGGGCGAACATCATGAGAAACATCAGATCGAGCCTGGCGACGTCGATGCCAGAGGTCTTTGCGATCGCCGGCGACACGAGCCACAAGATGAGCCGGTCGCGTTGCGTGAAGACGAAGACCCCGATCGCGATGGCAGCTACCGCGCCGAATGCGAGCTCCGCGATGGTTACCTTACCCGGTTCTCCGAACAGGGCGTCGACGAGCTGCTCGCCCGAGCTCATCAGGCTGCCGACCGCGAGCGCCGTCGAGAACACGACGCCGACGATCGTTTCCGTCGCTATTCGTGTACGGCGCTCGAGTGCCCAGATGAGCAGAGCGCCGAACATCAGCATCGCGGTCGCGCCGAACAGCGGATGGATGCCGAGCGCAAGCGCGATCCCGATTCCGGGTAGTGCCACATGCGAGAAGGCATCGGCAGCGAGGGTCATCCGCCGCATCACGGCGAAACAGCCGACGAGGCCGGCGACTGCCGCCGTGAGGATCGAGAGTGCAACGGCAGTGACCTCAAGACCCATGAACGTGAAACTCCACAGGTGCGCCGTAGATCTCTTCGAGGCGGGCCGGGGTGAGGACCTTGCTCGGCGGACCGATGCACGGATGGTCGCGTGACAGACAAAGGACGTTCGTCGCCGAGTGGTAGACCACGCTGAGGTCATGCGAGATGGAGAGCACCGTGAGCCCGCTCTCGGTGCGAAGACTATGGACGAGTGCGCTCAGGCGCTGCTGGCCCGGAGCGTCGACACCGGCGGTGAACTCGTCCAGAAGGAGAACATCGGGTGAACCGACGAGTGCGAGAGCGACGAGCAGACGCTGGAACTGTCCGCCCGAGAGCGTGCCGATCGGCTTGTGCGTCTGACCGGCGAGGCCGACCCTCGCCACGAGGACCTCGAGGTCCTGACCGCTTTTGACAACCCGTCGCTTGGCGACGAGGAGGTCGTGGCCGGTGATCGGAAGGTCGCGCTCGAGGTCGAGCTTCTGCGGCACGTAGCCGATCCGGGTGTCCGGAGCCCAGCGGATCAGGCCATGGTAGGGGAGCGAACCGATCAACGCCTTGAACAGAACCGACTTGCCGCACCCATTCGGCCCGATGATCGCGACGAGCTCGCCTTTGCCGACCTGAAACGATAAGCCGCGCAAGACATCGACCTCGCCGAACGAGATCGAGAGCCCCTCGACGACAAGCAACGGCGGCATCAGGTGTGTCGCCACGAGAGCACGAACCCTGCGCCGACGACCGTGTAGCTGGCACCCTCGACCGTGAGCTCGGCTGGCGCATCCTGGCTCGCAGCCAAGACCGGCGTGGAGAAGATCGCATCGATCATGCTCTGGGTTGCCGGTGCTCGCTCGACCGCATCGATCTGGACACGGACAGGGGTTCGCAGCGGATTACCGAGTCCGCCGACGGCAATGCTCGCATCGAGCGATGCATGAAAGTAGTCCCGCTCGAGGCTCGTGGGCACGATCCGCAAGGTGAGGGTCGCCATCCGCCGATCGGGCGAAGTTGCGCGCACGATGTCGATGACGAGGCCAGGTGGTCGGTCCGGGCGCGGCGTGAACATCTCGTCATCGCGCACGGTGGACCACCCGGCGCTGACCGGCGGCAAGCCCTCCAGGGTGGCGCGATCGAACCGGAGAGGCCTCCAGAAGCCGGCCAGATCCTCGGAGTACGAGAACGGGCGGTCTGCAGCGGTGCCGGCGAGCTGCGCGATCCGCTTGGTGTACGCGGCGATCCGCGTATCCATGATCATCAGTGCGTGCGCCAGGTCGCGCTGCGCGTAGCCGAGCAGCACCTCCTTGAGCGCGCGGCTTCGGGCGAGCAACAGCGGCAGGTTCGTGGCGAGGTTCTTCGCGTAGTACGCCGCCTCCGTCTTCGAAATGTTCCGGAACGGCAGCAACGGCAGCACGACGCCGATCAGCCACGGTCGCGCGATGTGGCGTAACGCGCCCAGCAAGCTCGGCCGTAGCCATTTCGGAGTCGCGGCGTCCTGGCGTTCTGGCGCTTCCGCCGCGATCACGAACGTCGCGGCCGCCTCGAGATTTCGTGCGACCGCCTCGCGCAGCGCAGCCAGATCCGCTGTGGTCAGCGCGAGCAGTGGCTTACCGACACAGAGCGTGACGACGCGCGCCGCATCTGTGAACGCATGCTGGCGAAGCGCGATGCGTCTGGCACTGGCTAGCGATGCGTACCCACGGCCACCCCGCAACAACTTCAGGGTCACGAGTGGACGGTCCGCTTCTGGTTTGGACTCGATGTCGAGATACGCTTCGGTCGCCTGGACGAACCAGGCAAACGCGACGAGGTGAAACTGGGTGAGCGCGGCGACGACCGTTCGCAGCACCGGATGCTCCGTCGCGCGTGCGGCTGGTGTGAGCTCCAAGGTTGCTTGGAACTCCTTTGGAGTTCCGTCATGGCCCGGATCGAAGCGCAGCAGGTGGAACCATTTCTCCGAGGTATGGAACGTGGCCTCGACCGAGGTACCGCCCGAGGTGAACACCAGGCGCGCGGGCGACCACTCCAGATTGAAGTCGAGGATCTCGGCAGTTACTTCGACGCGCGTCTTCGCGATGCACAGCTCACCGGTGAATGCCATGTCGCGACTCGCGACATGATGTGGCGGCATGGTGTGTGGAGCGATCGCGGTCCGCGTCGTGGCGCGCTGCGAATCCGGATCCGTGTAGGCCGGATCGAGCAGCCGCGCCGGATCGATAGTGATCGAGTCATCGGCCGTGAACCGCCACGTGTCCGCGTCGGTGCGAACGGGGGATCCGAGCTCTTGATCGAAGATCCGTTTCGCGTAGTAGCCGGGCCGACGGCTGCGATCGAAGCCCGCCACGCGAAGCTCGCGGTCGCGGTTGTGCTTGCCCGTCAACACGATCGCGAGCCGGCTCGCGATCTGTGCCTGACCCTCGAGCGGAATTGGCTTGTGGACGAACCAGCCCTCTGCAGGAATCGCGATCGCGTCTGGACGCGGGTCCTTGCGGTCGTAGCTGTACACGAAGAACATCGTGTCCGAGCCATCGGTATCGAAGTCGATCATCCGCGTGCGCAGGTCGCCGTACGCGTTGACCAAGAAGATCGTGTCGGCACACACTTCCATCGCTTCGGCGACGAACGTCGAGCGATCAGGTCCACCGATCGTGTGGCTAAAATCGGGCGGCAACCCGGAATCGGAGAACGCGATCGACGTGCCGTCGGCGCTAAGCACGTAGTACGTCGAGAGCCCGCCGCCGCCGTCGAACGTGCGACCCGCGATGTCCTCGAACAGGACGAAGCTCCGGGTTCGTCGACCGATCGCCCAGCCTCGATTGTCGAGAAGCCGCTGGTCGAAGCTCAGCGGTCCGTGGACTGGCCAACCGTGAACATCACCCCACGTGCCGGCGGGGATATCTTCCTTGAATACGGGGTTCTCGAACCAGCGCAGGCTGTACATGCGGTGGTCGTCCGAGACCGCCATGAGCTCGTCGAGATCTGCGTTGATCGATTCGATCCGGCGCGGTGACACGAACTCTTTCTTGGTCTCGTTGTGCGGGAGTCCCGTTCCGAACACGCGCCACTCCGGCGCGACCGAATTCGTCGCGGCGGATGCACCCGGGATCGATTTGAACCAGATCATCCCCGCACCATCGAGTGCGAAGTAGAAAAACAAGTTGAACGTCCGTGTCGGCGTCTTGATCTGGATCGCGACGGGAAACGCCGGAGCCGACTCTTCGCACTGACCGTCAACGGGTGCCGCGAGCACGGCGATTACACCGGCGCGTCGATCGCCGAGGCGCGAACGAGCCGGTGGATCACTACGACTTCGGAATTCGCGTGCGTTCCCTCGCGTTGGCAGGTCATGTCCGGGTGGTGAGCACGATGCGTGCCCGGTGCAGCGCATGCCGGCCCCAACCAGGCCGATGCGACGCTGCCGCCTAGCTTGTCCGGTCTGCGGTAGCGCGTGCAAATTGTGCAGCTCGGCATGCACCGCTTGCATGCCGTCGTCGTCGCTGCTGTCGTAAGGATCGATTGACCCGTCGGCGAGTGCGAGCAGATGCCGGACCACGACGTCTTCGTGATGTTCAGTGGCGCTTCCCCAACGTGCTACCGGAGTGCGAGTAACCCGCGAATGAGCGCGAGCGTCGTTGTCGAATACGACAAGGTCGTCGTGGAGAATTAGATCGCCGCTTCAGGCCGCGGTGGCATGAGGCGTGCTGGTGTCCTCGAACGATGCAACGGGTTGCTGTGCTGGTCGCCTCCCTCGTTCTCGTTTCGACGCAGGCCTCCGCCGGGGATTGCGAACGCGTCGACCTCTGGAGAGACGGCCAGCGCAGCGAGAATGTGTGTCGTGCCGATGCGGAAGCCCGTGGTCTGACGGTCGTCGACCTGGGCGACGACTGGGTGCCGCGGGTGCTCGCGCTGTCCGCCGAGGGTACCGGTCCAGGTTACCGCTCGACATATCTCGCGCTCGCTCAGGAGCGGTTCGCGGATGCCGGCGCCGACGCGGAGCTCGCGCCTGCGGATCGATACTTCGAGATGTACGGTATCGAGCCCACCCTGACGGTGGTCGCCTCGCGGCTCTCCGACGCCGCTCGTCATCGTTGCCATCAGGCGATCGACAACGCTCCGCTGGAGGTCGCGATGCCCGCGATCGGAGAGGAGAGCAGGAGCGCGGCCCGTGTCCGGATCCGCATCCTCACGAGCCTGCGAGATCGGCTCGAGCGCGCCCGTGTCGCGAAGCGCCTCGAAACACTCGACATGCTGGCGTCCTCCTCCGCAGCGTACGGGACAGCCGTGGAACGGTTGCGAACCGGCGAACAACGCGCGGCGCTGATCACGACGGTGCAGGCACACCTGGAATGCGATCGCCTCGCGCTGGACCGGCTGGTCGACGGCGGCTACACCTGGCAGACGAGCAACGCGGTCGCCGCCTTCCAGCGCGGCGTCATGATCCTGCCGAGCGAGAAGCTCGACGCGGCCACCCTCCTGGCACTCGCACTCGATAGTCGCGAACGCGATTTCGAGGTGGCGCTGCGCGTCCTTCGCGAGCGCGTGGCGTCGGCGTCGGGCCTGATCGAAGACGGAACCGCAGGCGTCGGCGAGTCGATGGTCCAGGGCCGCGAGCTCGACCCGAAAGCAACCTGGCTCGCGCGTGGCCAGGTACCTCTGGATGATGCGGCACCCGATCTGATCTCCGCCGCGACGGAGGCGACGGCGCGAGCGCTGGGATGGCGCGATCCGGCGTCGACCATCGCCTTCCTGATTGCTCACCCAGCCGCGGTCGCTGGATCGAGCTTGGTGGCCATCCAGCTACCGCCGCTACCTGCCTATCACACGACGACCATGGAGCTGTCGATCGAGATCGACCGCGGTGATGTCCGGAAGTCTCGCGGATCACGACCTCGCGTCGACGACCGCAGGCCCGCGCTGGTCGTCTACACCACCGACGGAGCCCGTCGCATCCCGCTCGCGCGTTATCCGACGACGGTCGGCGGGTGGCAGGATGTCCAATCGCATGGGGACCTCACCGAGGCGTGGAAGCCCTCCCCGGTCGGCCCGGCGATCTGGCAGGACCTCATGGTCGCCCCGACCTGGCTTCCACCCGAATCCACACCCGATCGCGAGCTCGTACGGGTGGTGGATGGCCGCACGATGCTCGCGGGTCAGGAGCTCGGCCCGAGTTACCGTTCGGCTTTCGGCATGCTCGCGTTCGTCCACCTGGTGGCGCAGCGCGAGCGGGGTCGCACGGTTCTCGAGGACGATGGGATCCGTTCACATGCCACGGGAAATCTCGCGTCGCTCGCAAACGGCGTGAGCCATGGATGCCATCGGCTGCTCGGTCGCAACGCCGTACGGCTCGCCGACTTCGTGCTCGCACATCACGCCCACGTCGACCATGGCAACAAAGCAACCTCCTACCGTCGCGTCGTGCGCGACCACGGATCGTTCCCGATCTCGATCGACTCGCTCGGCTATCGCATCGAGCTGGTTCCTCCGATTCCCGTGAACGTGCTTGCCGGTCGAGCTTTGCGGTAGCCCGTCGAGGCCGCGGGGCAGCGACAAGCAGCTGCCGACTCTGATTCGATGTCGGGCACGTAACGTGCTGATGGTCCGGTCGTGCGGATTCTCCTCCTCGTCGTGCTCGTCGCAAGTTGTCAGCCCGAACACCGGCTGGACCCCGATACTCCAGCCAAGCCTCAGCTCTCCGCGTTCCCCGTCGCGGTCCAGCGCACTCACCGGCGCATGCACGAGCGCTTCGCGGCGGCGCGCCAGATCGAATACGCCATCGCGCGCGGCGACCTCCAAGGCGCGACGGCAAGTGCGCAGGTGATCGCATCTCTCGACGAGCCGGGGTTCTTACCGGCGTGGCAGCCGTACGTCACTTCGGTGCGCGCGGCTGCCCATCAGCTCGAGCTCGCGGCGGACCTCTCGACCGCGGGCGTCCGGTTCGGCGCGCTCGGCCTCCAGTGCGCCGCGTGTCACGAGGCGCTCGGCGCCAAGCTCGCGCTATTCGACGAGCCTCGACCGAGTACGAATCCGCAGCTCGCGTCACGGATGGTCGATCATCAATGGGCCACGATGCGGATGTGGGAGGGCTTGATCGCCTCGTCCACAGTACGCTGGCAAGAGGGAGCACACGCGCTCACCGCGATGCCCTCGAACATCATCGCGGAGGCCGACACGCGGACCTTCACCGGCGCTGTCGACGATGTCGCGCGCGGGCGGTTGCTTGCGACCCGAGCGCAGTCGGCGGAGGGCGACGTCGCGCGGGCGGATCTTTTGGGCACGCTGCTCGGAACGTGCGCGCATTGTCACGCGATGTTGCGCGACCGGTGAGCACGCGATGCGCGAGACCATCCATGTCGCCGCTCGCGGCGATGCCGCCGGTACGGCGTGCAGATCACGAACCGGGACGTGCGAGTCGATCGCTCGCCATGCGCAACCCATGCGCCTCCCGCTGCAAACCATGCGTCA
>JAYWCI010000354.1:0-4696 GCA_043780895.1 Kofleriaceae bacterium
CGGCTCGATCGAGTTCGTGACGAGCGACAATCCGCGCGTGCTCGCGTTCGTCCGCGAGTACGAGGGCGAACGCGTGCTCGTCGTCGCGAACCTGTCGCGGTTCGTGCAATGTGTACGGCTCAACCTCGAGGCGTTGCGCGGCATGGTGCCCAGTGAGCTGTTCGGGCGGATGCAGTTCCCCGAGATCAGCGATGCGCCATACTTCATCTCGCTCGGCGCGTACGACTTCTACTGGCTGGCGCTCGAGAAGCCGGTCGCCGCGGATTCTCCCGCGGAGCGTCCGGGCCTCGTCGGCAAGGGTTCCTGGGAGTCGCTGCTCGATCCGACGCAGCGACCGGCGCTCACGCGCGCACTGATCCACTACGCGAAGAACAAGCGCTGGTATCGCGGTAAGGCGCGCACGCGCAAGTCCGCCCAGATCAGCGACGTCATCCGCTACACGGATCAGAAGTTCGCGATCGTTCTGCTCGCGGTGGAGTACGATCGCGGCGCGCCCGAGACCTACGTGATTCCGGTCGCGTTCGCCGAGGATGCCGATCCGGCGGAGGCCGCGCGCACCCCGAGCATGGTGATCGCGAACGTGGCGCTCGAAGTCGAGGGTCGCGGCAACGTGAGCGGCATGCTGTACGACGCGCTCGCGAACGATGCCTTCGACCAGACGCTGCTCGCGACGATCCAGGGCGGCGCGCATGGCAAGGGCGCGCGCGGGACCGTCAGCGGCGAGGCGCTTGCCGCGCTCCAGAAGATTCCGGCCGAGACGCCGCTACCTCCACGCGTGACCTCGGCGGATCAGACGAACAGCAGTCTGATCTACGGCGAGCACCTGCTTCTGAAGCTGTTCCGCGTGATGGAGCAGGGTCCCAGCGCGGAGCTCGAGATCGGGCGCCAGCTCGCGACCGCCGCGCCCGACTATCGCGGCACCGCGCGGCTCGCGGGCGTGCTCGAGTATCACGAGCAGGGCAGCGATTCGACGCTCGGTACGCTGTTCGAGTTCGTGCCGAACCACGGCGATGCGTGGCAGCTCACGCAAGATGCGCTCGATCGCTACTTCTATCGCCTGGTCTCCGACGACAAACGCCCGGAGTCGCCGCCGATCGAGCTGCTTCCGCTGATCGAGCAGGCAAAGCACAAGGTGCCGGATCGCGCGGTGGATTGGATCGGACCGGTGCTCGATCGGATGCGGCTCCTCGGTCTGCGCACCGCCGAGCTGCACCTCAGGCTCGCCGCGAGCGAGACGCCGCTGTTCGCGCCCGAACCATACGACATCATGCATCAGCAGTCCGTCTACGGATCTGCGATCGCGCACGTGTCGCGGACGTTCGATACGCTGCGCTCGCAGTTGACGAAGCTGGCGCCCGAGGTCGTACCGTTGGCGGAATCGGCGCTCGCGCGCGAGAGCCAGATCGATCGCGCGCTCGCGGCGATCACGCGGCATCGCATCGACGTGGTGCGCATGCGCGTACACGGCGATTTTCACCTCGGTCAGGTGCTGTGGACCGGCAATGATTTCGTGATCATCGATTTCGAGGGGGAGCCGGGGCGGCCGCTGACGCAGCGCCGGTTCAAGCGAACGCCGCTGCGCGATGTCGCGGGCATGGTGCGGTCGCTGCACTACGCGAGCGCGGCGGCGATGCGCAACGGCAAGCATCGGCCCGAGGATGTCGCGATGCTGGAGCGGTGGGCGCGCGCGTGGTCGGAGTGGGCGTCGGCGGCGTTTGTCGCGGGCTACCTCGAGAAGGCCGCAGGCACCCGGATCGTGCCGAAAAAAGACAGCGACCTGTCACTCCTCCTCGAGTTCTTCCTCGTCGAGAAGTGCGTCTACGAGATCGGCTACGAGCTGAACAACCGACCGGAGTGGGTCGAGATTCCGCTGCGCGGCCTGTTGTCGCTGCTGCCGGAGCTGCCGTGATCGCGGCGCCAGATCCACTCGCGTTCGGCGAGCTCGATGCGCACCTCATGCGCGAGGGCACGCACCCGAAGCTGCACGAGAAGCTCGGTGCGCACCTCCAGGCAGGTGGCGTGCGGTTCGGCGTGTGGGCGCCAAACGCGGCGGCAGTCTCGGTGATCGGCGACTTCAACCAGTGGAAGCCCGACGCGAATCGGCTCGCACAGTTGCCGAACACCGGCGGCGTGTGGGGCGGGATGATCGCCGGCCTCGAGCGCGGCGCGCTCTACAAGTTTCACATCAAATCGAAGATCGGCGCGTACGCGGTCGCGAAAGTCGATCCGTTCGCGATCCGGCATCAGGAAGCGCCCGGCACCGCCTCGATCGTGTGGTCGACCGATCACACGTGGCGCGATGCCGCCTGGATGGAGACCCGCGCGTCGCGGTCGCGTACCGATGCGCCGGTCTCGATCTACGAGGTTCACCTCGGCTCGTGGAAGCGCGACGGCGAGCGGATGCTCACGTACCGCGAGCTCGCGCCGCTCTTGATCGAGCACGTGAAGAAGCTCGGCTTCACCCACCTCGAGCTGATGCCGCTGACCGAGCATCCGTTCTACGGCTCGTGGGGCTACGAGACCACCGGCTACTTCGCGGCGACCTCACGCTACGGCACACCCGAAGACCTGATGGCGATGATCGATGCGCTGCACGCGGCGGATCTCGCCGTCCTCCTCGATTGGGTGCCCGCGCACTTTCCGACCGACCAGCACGGCCTCGGCTACTTCGATGGCACGCCGCTGTTCGAGCATCCCGACAAGAAGCTCGGCTTCCACCCCGAGTGGGACACCGCGATCTTCGATTTCGGCCGGCCCGAGGTGCGCAGCTTCCTGCTCTCGAGCGCGCTGTACTGGCTCGAGCAGTTCCACGTCGATGGGCTCCGCGTCGACGGTGTCGCGTCGATGCTCTATCGCGATTACGGTCGCAAACAGGGCGAGTGGATCCCGAACAACCAGGGCGGCAACCAATACTTCGAAGCGGTCGAGCTCCTCCAGCGCTTGAACACCGCGATCGCGCGCGAGCAGCCCGATACGATCACGATCGCGGAAGAATCCACGGCGTGGCCGAACGTGACGAAGCCCGAAGGCCTGGGCTTCTCGTACAAGTGGGACATGGGCTGGATGCACGACACGCTCGCGTACCTCGAGCACGACCCGATCCATCGCAAGTACCACCACAACCAGCTCACGATGCGCGGGCTCTACATGTGGAGCGAGAAGTTCGTGCTGCCGCTCTCCCACGATGAGGTCGTGCACGGCAAGCACTCGCTGCTCCGCAAGTTTCCGGGCGACAACTGGCAGCAGTTCGCGACGCTCCGGCTGCTGTACGCGTACATGTACAGCCAGCCCGGCAAGAAGCTCCTATTCATGGGCAGCGAGCTCGCGCAGGACCGCGAGTGGAATCACGATGCGGCGCTCGACTGGGCGGCGCTGAGCGATCCACTGCACGGGCAGGTCGAATTACTCGTCGGAACGTTGAATCACCTCTATCGCAGCGAGCCGGCACTTCACGAGCTAGATTGCGAGCCGCGTGGCTTTCGCTGGATCGATCCAGATGATGCCGAGAACTCGATCCTCACCTACGAGCGCCTGGCGCGCGACGGCACGAGCATCGTGTGTGCGCTGAACTTCACGCCGGTGCCGCGTCACAACTACCGGGTTGGAGTGCCGGACCCCGGGATGTGGCGAGAGATCCTGAATACGGATGCCACCTCGCTCGGCGGCAGCGGGCAGGGCAACATGGGCGGCGTCGAAGCGATGCCGGTGCGTTCGCACGGGCGCGAGCTGTCGCTGGCGATCACGGTGCCGCCGCTCGGCGCCGTGCTGTTCAAGCGATGAGCTTGGCGAGCTCTGCGACGAGTGCGCCCGGCTGATCGAGCAGCACGTGGTGGTACGCGTTCGGGATGGTGACGGTCGAGGTCACGTTGCCGAGCGCCTTGGCGAACAGCGCTGCCTGCTCCACCGACATCACGCTGCTCAGCTCGCCGCGAATGATCGCGGCCGGACAGCTCACGGACCCGAGCTTCCACGGCGTGAGCCCGAAGATGCGCGGATCGAACTTCCACTGCCAGCCGCCGGGAACGGGCTTGCCGCCGAAGAACGCGATGTGATCGATGACATCGCGCTCGCCGAGCGGCTGCACGGGCAACAGCACGAAGCGCTTCTCGCGCGGATCATCGTTCGAATGGATCCGCGGCGTGTGCCGCGCGAGACGCCGGTGATAGTCGCCTTCACGCTGCGGGAGCTCGAGCGCCGAATCGATGACGACGAGCATGCTGGCGAGATCCGGATAGCGGTGCAACGCCAGCGATGCGAGTACGCCACCGAGGCTGTGACCGATCACGATCGGCTTGGTTTCGAAATTGGCATGTTCGACGACGGCGGCGATCTGGCGCGTCCACACGTCCTGGCTGTAGTCGTGGCGCCAGTCGCTATCGCCGTGCCCGAGCAGATCGAGTGCGACTACATCGTAGTCACGAAACTTCGGCGCGAGGTGATCCCACCAGTGGGCATGCGCACCGCCACCGTGGACGAACACGAGCGACTTCGGTCGACCGGTGTGCCAGCGGAGATAGCTCCCGCGGTCGCCATCGACGTCGAGCTCGCTGCGAATGGGTAGGTCGCCCTTTGCTACATCGAGCCAACTCATCGTTCGACATATGCCACGCGAGGCAGCTTCGAGGATCGAGGATCGCACTGCGAGGTTCGCTCATGATCGCGCGACGCGAATTCAGCGGACCTTCCCGTAGCGGTG
>JAYWCI010000355.1:0-2547 GCA_043780895.1 Kofleriaceae bacterium
GACTTCTTTGAGCGTGACCGAGCACGTCGCACGCAGCGGCTCACCGCTCGAATCGAACATCGTGAGCTTGGTCGTGACCGAGACCACGATGCAGCGAAGCAGCTGCGAGCCCCACACCGCGACGCACAGCTGAGGATGGCGGTTTTCCGGGGTCAGCGACTGGCGGTCGAGCGGCAGCGTCAGCGACTCGAGATCATCGACCAGGCCGGAGATCGGGAAGCCTTCTTCGTAGCCATCGAACAACAGCTCGAGCACCACGCTGCGCGGCTCGCTCGTACCGTACTCCATCGCGACCAAGCTATCGCCGGCCTTCGATTGCCTCGCACTCGTGTTCGGATGGGGGTGCCACGCGGCATTCGCCGTGCGCGCCAGCTCCTTCGGGTTGTACTGCGCGGTGATCTCGAGCGCCTTGCCGGTGACCGTGCCGATCACGAACTTGTTGCCCTTCGGCGTGTACAGCGTGCGGTAGTCGCGCTTCTCGAAGTTGTTATGGCGTTGCATGCGAGCCTCGCTGAAGTCGAAGGGGTGCAGATCCCGAATTTCATGACGTACTGCTCACGAGCTCGTTGCCCTTGCGGGCCCACGAGCCGTCGCAGTTGCCGCGCGCTCAGTCGTGATGCTCGATCGCGCGGACTCGGCCCGCGTCTGCCAGGAATGCGAGTAGCCGGTCGCGGCGCGCGGCTCCCAAGCGCACGAAGCCGGTCGCGATCGGATCCTCGGGCCGCGGCAGCGACAGTCGGAGCTGGAGCTCCCGCGCGTCGTCCGGGCTCAATCCCGCGAACAGCACGAACAACTCCGATTCCTTGCGGCGGCATGCGAGGAGGAGATGCTCCGCGGGTGCGGGCGGCGCGTCGAGCACGTAGAGAACCTCGCGCTCGACCGCGATCAGTTGCCACGCCCGGCGCGGGCTGTCACCGTCGACCCTTGTCGACGCCGATGAAGTGATCAGGTTGCTCGTAGTCATGTTCCTCGTACGAACAGCCTAGGGCCGGTTTCCCCAACCGATGAAGAACGGGTGGCGTATTGAATCGTCGTTGTCGTTGACGATCGGACTGCACATGCATTCGATCCGAAGATCGAACAGAAGGCACAGTTCGGTCGAACTTCCGATGCGCACGCCGTATGCGATGTCATGCGATGAAGTTCCTGCCTACATGCGCGAGGAATTTCCCTCCATGTGCGAGTTGCGCGTTTTCGTGCGCGCCCACTCGCGCTTCTACCTGTTACCGAGCACGCCCGATCATGGTCAACGATACTGACTCGTTGACCGTGGCGTCGTGGCGTTCCGGTCGAGGTTGATCGTTCCGTGTCCCCGATTTGTGCGAAGCTTGATCGCAGACAACGGAGCACACGTAGGGGCATGGTGAAGAGAAGTTTGAAACTTACGCTCGTGGCGCTACTGGTTACGAATCTGACCCGATCTTCGAGCGCGACTATCTTGGTCGAGGAGTACGACGGGGGCGAGCGGCCTGCGGATGCAGACAAGATCCTGAGCCCCTTGCGCGACGAGCTCCGAAATACCGGCGTCGTCGTCGAGCCAATCGAGATCAACCAATACTCGTGGGGAGGAGGGATTCCGAAGGCGGGTATCGCAGATCCCACGGTCACGATCGCGAAGCTCATGGATGACATGAACGCCGCGATCAACGACGGGCTCCACGGCCGCTACGAACAAGCGATCACGGAGCTCGATGCCGTCTATCTGAGCGCACGAGACAATGAAGCGACCGTCGTGCTCGACCCCACAGCGCGGATCTGGTTGACGAAGGTCCTGGTGAATAGCGCGGCGGCCCACTATCACCTCGCGCAGATCGAGAAAGAGAAGAAGAAGGGACGCGACGACGACGCGATTCAGCGCCATGAACGGCTCGCGCAGGAGCTCTTGTTGGAACAGATCCGGAGCCATCCCGAAAACCCGGTCACCGCCGCCGACTTCGGTCCCGAGATGGAGAAGTCCTACGCGGCTGCGCGAGAGAACAGCGACCACATGACGCGCGGAAGAGTGGTGATCAAGGTTTCGCGGCCGGATGCGGAGGTCTTCGTCGACGAAGTACTCCAGGGACAAGGCTCGATCGCGCTCGACCTATTGCCGGGGTTGTATCGAGTGTTGGTCCGAGTTGGCACCGAGAGTCGGCTCTACCCCGTGAACGTCGAGTCCCGACCCAACGGCCCGGCGGGGTTTCTCGTGAACTGGGACGTCGAACCCTACGTCACGATGAGCCCCGCGTGGGTCGGCGTCACCTGGCCGCAAGGTAAGGCGGCTACGAAAGCCCTCGGTGCGATACTCGCCAAGCGCCTCCGACCGGACAGCTACATCTTCGTGACGATCGCCTCCAGGAACGGCAAGCACTACCTGGCCGGACGCGTGTACACCGAGACCGGTCAGTTCGGGCGAGCCTGTGCCATCGAGCTCGGGGACCACGAGCACGAGAAGACCCACGATCTTGCCGAATGCCTTCAAGGCGCGCAGCCCACGAAAAACATCGTCCCGTTCTTCGCCAACGAACGGCGACCGCAGCCCGCGCAAGCGTCCACGCCGAAGTGGCC
>JAYWCI010000356.1:0-3296 GCA_043780895.1 Kofleriaceae bacterium
TGGAAAGAACTCGTCCCACACCTGCATCGCCGCCGCGTAGCGCTCGGGCTCGGCCGCGACGAACATCGCATCCCAGTCGTTGCGAAACTCGTGGTCGTCGTAGATAGCGATCACACCCATCGCCTCGAGCCACGGTCGCACGTGCGGTGCAGTGCGCATCGCCCCGTGGCGCTCGCGATACGTCGCGACCGTCATCGCGGGTGGACCGTTATCGGTGTACGGCGCGTCGCCGATCGTCACGAACACCTCGGGTGCCGTGGCGATGATCTGCTCGAACAGGTCGCTCTCGAACCGCGGCTGGGGATCGAGATCGGCCGATACTGCGAGGCGCACGGCGCGCGGATCGTCGAGCGCGGGCGCGGTCGCCACGGTGTGCGTGGTGCGCGTGCCGCCATCGCCGGTGATCTCGACGCGATACGTGGTGCTCGGTTCGAGCCCGGCGACCGCGACGACCGCTTGATCGGCGCGTGCCTCGGCGTGCACGGTCGTGGCCAGCCCCGCGCCGTCGTAGACATCGATCGTTACACCGGTCTCGATCTGGCTCCACGCCGAGACCAGAAAGCCGGTGCTCGAAGGCTCGAACACCGCCGACGCGGAGGTCGCGCCCGCGGGTTTGGTCGCGGCGTTGTCGCCGCACGCGCTCACCACGACGACCGCACCCGCCAGGCGCAGCACGTCGCGTCGGCTGGGATCGCTCACGTTCCAGTGATATTACCCGAGGTGTGTCGAACGAACGCCTCGAGCTTGCCGGACTAACCACACACGTCATTTCTCCCCGTGCCGGCGGACTGGATGACGCGACTCTCACGGTCGTCCTCCTTCATGGCTTCGGTGCGCCGGGCACCGACCTCGTCGATCTAGGTCGCTACCTCGACATCCCGAATACCCGCTTCGTGTTCCCCGAGGCGCCGCTCGAGCTCGGCGGCATGTACGGCGAGGCACGTGCGTGGTGGCGCCTCGATCTCGCGAAGCTCGAGCACGATCTCCGCACCGGCAATGCGAGCGATCGCAGCAAGGAGCTGCCCGAAGGTCTGCCCGCCGTGCGCGAACAGGTCGGCCGCTTCATCGACGAGCTCGCCGCGAAGTTCAAGACCACGACCGAGCGCATCGTCCTCGGCGGCTTCTCGCAGGGCTCGATGGTCTCGATCGACGTCGCGCTCCATCACGCGACGCGCCTCGCAGGCCTCGTGCTGCTCTCGAGCACGATCATCGCCGAGTCCGTGTGGGCGCCGCTGATGACGAAGGCCGCCGGCCTGCCGGTGTTCCAGTCCCACGGCCGCGGCGATGCGCTCTTGCCCTTCAGCGTCGCCGAGCAGCTGCGCGACAAACTAAAAACCGCCGGCGCACTGGTCGAATGGCACCCGTTCAACGGCGGTCACGAGATTCCTCCGATGGTTCTCTCGGAGCTCGCTACGTTCTTGCGCTCGCGCTAAACTCTTTGCGCGCCAATCGAAATTCGGATCTCTTGTTTTTCTTTAAATTCGACGCAACCCGCGAGCGGCGTGTTCGATACTAGCGCCATGAAGATTGCTTGGGCGCTTATTTTCGTGGGGTTACTCGGCTGTACCAAGCACAACCCGGCATCGTGCTGCACCAGCGCAGCGCAGTGTGCGAGCTTGGGGATCGCTCAGCAGTACGACTGCGCAGGTTCGAACGTCTGCGATTCGAGCGGGACCTGCGTCGCTCCGCAGTGTTCGACATCGGCCGATTGTGCACCTGTGACACCGGTATGCGTTGGTCAGCTTTGCGTCGCCAGCTGTGCCAGCAGCGCAGACTGCAATGCGGCGCTGCCGGAATGCGGACCTGGTGGTGCGTGCGTCGAGTGCCTCGATTCATCGCAGTGCCCGTCGAATGCACCGGTCTGCAGCGCGGACAGTCAATGCGTTGTGAGCGGCTCGGGATCTGATGGCGGCTCGACGCACGTCTGCACGCACGAGTTGCTTTTTGAGCGCGACAACCTATTCACGCAAGGTCAGGTGATCCGCATAAGTCTCGATGACTTTATCGAGCACAGCTTCTCGGACGGCACAATTGCTGACGTAGACGGCTCGTGGTCGCCCGATGGCACCAAGGTCGCCTTCGTTCGACAGGGCTCGAACTTATGGGTAATGGATCGTGACGGCCAGAATCCTCATCTCGTCGATACCTCGACGACAGCGTTTCTCGCCGTACCCGAGTGGTCCCCGGACGGAACCCGTCTCTCGTACTGGCATGTGCCTTTTAGCGGCGGCGACGGTCACATCTTTGTCGCGTCGATTGGTGGGACATCGGGAACGGACATCACACCAACCGCCATCGCGGATGGCCCAGCTCTCTGGTCGGCCGATGGCCAACACTTGATCTTCCAGTCCAAAAGAACGGGTGACTACGACATCTTCAAGGTGTCGCCGGACGGGAGCAACCCCGTCAACTTAACCAATCGAGCCCACGACGACGTTGGTGCGCGTTGGTCACCCGACGGCGCCAAAATTGTCTTCACCGGCAATGGAACGGTGACAACGATGAACGCGGACGGTACTGGACTCACGCCCCTCACCTCGGAAAACGATGGCATTCTCGAAGGCCAGGCCTCGTGGGGCAGCGACGGGAAGATCTACTACGTGAAGAGCCCGACGGCCGGAGCGCAGCTATATGTGATGAACTCGACCGGGGCGAATCAGCATCCTATCGACGACAACACCGCGCTCAACCAATTTCCCGTGCTCTCGCCGGATGGAGAGAAGCTTGCCTGGTTCGCCCGACGCGATGCGAATCACTTCGAGATCTACGTGTCTGATGCAGATGGCACGCACGTCACCCGGGTGACGAATTCCGTTAGCTCCCCGAACACCACTCCCAAGTGGCGTCCATGCCCGTGACCCATCTTCCCCGGCGGCTACTTCCGTTCAGCACTGGCGCTGGTCAGATCGCATAGTGCCGGTCAATGGCGGTCACGGGTTCCTCAGCGGCTCTCGCCAAGCTCGCGCTCGGGCTAGCCCTACCTTCGCGTGATTTGGCGCCTCGAACATCGTACCCGCTGCACCAACCACCTTGGTGCAGCGCGTACCGAACATCATGACGCCGACGACGAAGCGTTCTTTTTCTTCCGCAATGCCATAGCTGAAGAAAGTGCTGGAAGCCAACGCTCGAGCTGGAACGTTTTCACAGCTCGTCGCTGCAGGGAGTCCAGCTCGGGTGCGAGGTGAACGGTCGGACGGCGACCCATGCCAGACCTCGACGTTCGCACCAGCGTCGCTTCGATTGCGCCCAAGCGCTCCATCATCTCGTGTGTGGACACCTCTGTGCCGAGAGCCAAG
>JAYWCI010000357.1:0-2761 GCA_043780895.1 Kofleriaceae bacterium
GCCACACCGGCCGCGCCGGCAAGGCATCGGCGATGTCGTTGATCTGTTTGCGGCGTCGCTTCGGAGCAAGGTGTTCGAGCATAAGAGTTCCTTTCGAGCGTGATCAGAAGGGGGCTTCCTCGACCGGCTGGCCGAGCAAGTTGTCGCGAGGCCGCAGTCGGTGAATGAGGCGTGACTCTTCGTCGAGCGAGTCATCGGGCTTGGTAAGGCGGATCGCGACCTCGACGTCGCCGCGGTCATAGGTGAGTCCCGGGTCGTGACCTTCGGCGTACTGGCCACGCCAGAAGCCTTTGAAGCGCCGCCACGCTTGGAAGTGGCGCGTGAGCGTGGCGTAGAGACGACCCGCGGACGAGCCGACGTAGAGGAGCTCGTGGGACTCGGTATCGCGGATGAGATAGACGCCGGCCTCGCCTTTGAGATCGCGCACCCACTGCGGGTAGGCACCGGTCTCGCCAACGGGGCGGTAGGTCAGAGATCCGTTGCGAGCCACGAGTGCGGTCCGCGGATCGCCGACGTGCTCCCAGGTCTTCATCACGAGCTCGGGATCGATCGCGTCGGACGGGTTGCCGAGCCAGACCTCGAAGTGAAGGTGCTTGAGCTTCTCGCCGTCGAGCGGACTGATGCCGACCGTGCCGAGGATGTCGCCCGCGCGAACACGCTGCTTCGATTGGCCGCGCGAGGTCGGCGTGACGAGCAGCTTGTCGAGGTGCGTGTAGAACGTCGCGACCTTGCGCGGGCCGTGCTCGATCACGATCGCGTTGCCACGTGACGTCTTCATCGCCGACCACACCGCACCATCGGACGCCGCCACGACCGCGATGTCGTCCGGCATCACGAACGCCTTGGTGCCGTTCGACGTGCCGGGCTTGAACGCATCGGCCGCGTTGCGCTTGAACATCAGGTCAATCCCGCCGTGGCGGGGTACGCCCGGGCGCGGTGAGTTGAAGCCATCCGAGACCACGACCGGACGACCGTTGTAGTTCTGGACCGGCCACACCCAGCGGCCGGTGAACGTGGACGCGAGCGTGGACGGTGACGGGTTCGACGTATGCGTGCGTGACCGCGACCACAGGTACGCGGCGAGCGCGCTGCCGCCGAGCAGCAAGGGCAGCCGGCTCATCTCAGCTCTCCTTGGTCTCGTGATGGCCGACGCGGGTGATCAGGAACAGGCCGACAAGACCAGCGCCCACGAGCAGCGGCGTGCCGAAGCCGGAGAACAACCCCTTGCCAGCCGAGTTCGCGATGCTCCCGATCGCATGCGCCGCGCTGCCGACGATGTCTTCGACCTCGCTGGCGACCGACTTCGCCCCTGAGACGAGGTTTTGCGGGAGATGGACGACGCTGTCTTTGACCGAGTCGGCCAAGACGTCTGACTTCGTCGGCGCCTCGTCGGCGACCGAGACCTGGATCGCGACCTCCGACATCTGACGCCAGAAGGCGTTGTTCTTGGGATAGACCGCAGAGGGCGTGCCCCTGCGTGCAATCGTATCGACGTCCGCGAGCGCGAGCTTCCAGTGCTGGGCCACGCCGTCGTGCCCGAATACCTTCTTCACGCTGCTGAGTTGCTTGGTCCAGTAGTCCGCGAGCGCGATGACGTCCGCGTTCGTCGAGCGCGGAATCGGCCGCTTGAATCCGACCATTCCCGGCTCGGGATCCTTGTCGTCCGCGCCGCGTTGCTCGCGCAGGTAGTTGAACTGCGCCGCATACAGCTCGTCGAATGACGATACGTCGAAGTGCTTGAACGGGCCGTCGCTCTTCGGGCCGGCGTTGCGGAGTGCAGAGCCGAGATCGAAGATCAGCGCATCCCACTCGAACGGTGTCGGCATCGGTGCGCCTTGCGAGTGCAGGTACACACAGACTTGCGACAACGTGTCCCAGAACGATTCGTTCTCCGGGTACTCGGCGTTGGGCGCGACGAGCGCGAGGTCTTCGAGGTCGCGCACGAGCGCACGCCAGCGGTTCGTGACGCTCAGGGCGCCGAACTCGAGGGGCAGAGCGCGGACGTGAGGATCGATCACCGCGGCGATCGCGATGACGTCGTTTCCCGCGGAGCGCGGGGTGCGGACGACCTCTTCGTCTTCGGTGATGACTTCGGAGAAGCCGCGCGTTTCGAGCGTTCGCTCGCGCAGAGCGAAGTACGCGCGCAGCCATGAGGTGATTGCGATCGGCATGAAAACTCCGTCGAAAGAAAAAAGGATCGGGGACCGGGGTCGCGCGAGCGATGTTCGTCGCGACTGGGTTGGTTACTGCGTTACGAGAACTGCGAAGCCACTACTGCCGCTACTGGTCGTTGCAGCCACGCGGGATCACGATCGCGATCTGTCCCGCCGCGAGTGCGTCGGAATCGACCGGACAGTCATCACACGTGCCGCCGGAGCTCGAGTCGTCAGCCGGAGCCGGCGCTGCCGCCGGTGCACTAGCCGCGAGATAGCCGCCATTCGTCATCGGCTGTCCGACACCCGAATAGGACGGCGTTCCCACGCCTCCGAACAACGATCCGATCCGACCGAACAACGATCCGCTGGTATCAGCGGGCGGTTGTCCCGCGCCGAGGTACGAAGGGGTCGGCATCGCCTAGCCCATCACCTTGCCGACGAGACTCCCGAGCGTCCGGACCTGCTCGTCACGCTTCGCGTGCTGAGCGAGCGCACCCTGATACATGATTTATGCCGGGCGCCGGATTATGCCGGGTGCCTTCGGTCCTCTCGACGGCGCTGAAGCGGACCTGCGCGGCATTATCCAAGCACTCTCCTCGGTCCGG
>JAYWCI010000358.1:0-4895 GCA_043780895.1 Kofleriaceae bacterium
TGGTCTCGACCGCCATCTTCACGACCGACAGATCGACCTGGCGCGGATCGAGGCCCCAGCGGTGCGCATCGGCCGCGGTCATCGTGACCTGCGGCGCGACCTTGAACGAATCCATCAACGCTTGCTTCACGACATCCGCGTTCTGCTTGCGGGTCGGCTTGTCGGCCTTGCCGGGCGAGTCATCGCTGGAGGTCTTGATCATCACGTAGAGATCCGGCGCATCGCTCACCGCGTGCGGCGAACGACCGAAGCCCGAGATGTGGCGCGCTTGCTTGGCGGTCTTCTTGGCAGAAGAGCCGACTTGTTGCTCCGGCATCTCGGCTTCGATGCCATTCGCGACGGCGACGGCAACCGCAGCGTCCGCGGCTTTCTTGCGGACATTCTCGTCGGTGTCATCGGTCGCTGCCGACTTGAGCGCAGGCAGCGCCGCTTTGTGCTTGAGCTTGCCGAGTGCGCTCGCGGCGATCACGCGAACATCGGCACTCGGATCGTGCAGTGCCGTGACGAGCGGCTTGAGGGCGCGCTTGTCATTGAGACGTGCGAGCGAGACCGTGGCCGCGAGCCGCGCTTTCTCGTTCGAGCTCGACAGCTGCTTGGTCAGATCGTCCACCGAGTCCGCGTACGCAGGAGCTGCGTGGCCGAGCGCGACCGCTAGTGCGACCGCACCGACGAGCTTGACGAGAACTGATCGCATGCCCGTGAGTGGATTAGGCGCCCGGTTTTTCACTCCGTCAACGTTTTAGGCGCGAACAGATCCTGGCTGCATGCGTGCCCTGCTTCTCGTGTAAGTTGGAGTGAACGAATGGATTCACCTGATCCGCAATTTCGAATTGGTGTGATGGCAGGTGGGTTGGTGCTGGTTCTAATCATCACCTACCTGAGGTTCTGCGGGAGCCTGTCACTACCAGCCAAGCCTCCCGCGCCTACAGGACCTACCGGCACACAGAAACAATTGTTGTCGCAAGCGACGGCAACGCCCGGCATGTATCTGAACTTTCTCGAACGCGACGCGGCAGCCGCGGGTGTGCGGGCGCCGACTCCCGACGAGATGGGCAAGAAGCTCGCGTATCGCGTCGACGATGCACGTCACGTGCTCGAGCTCGGTCAACCTGCGATCGAGGTGGCGGGGCTGCGCCTGCATCTCGAGCGCGCAGGTGATGCGGTCACGCTCGCGATCACGAACCTCGAGAAATCGGATCTCGCCTACAACGTCGTGACGACGCCGAGCGTCGGTGTCGGGCTCTGCAACTCCGTGCGACCGCTGCCCATCAATGCGATGGTGATCAACAAAGGCGGGAGCGAGCTGCGCACCGAGTGCGGCTTTCGCGACGGCATCTCGATCATCCTGACGAAGGTCGAAACCGTCGAGGTCGGTACCCTATCGGCCTACTACTTGAGCGAGGTTCCTCCGACGCTGGTGGGCATCGAAGAACGGCTCGCGCGGGGCCATCATGGCGTCGAAGCAAAGGAACCTTGTACTGCGGTGATCTCGCAGGTCGTCCGGTCCGGGATCGACCGCGGCGATATCGGGTGGAGAGATCTCGTGGACTTCTATAGTCGCCACAGGTGCCAAAGTTACTCGTTTCCTTCGACATATCGAGCATTTAAGTCCGATAACGAGCGTCCGGTCCCGGTCTCGGACTAGAAAAATCTCGGCTTTTCATAGCGTTAGACTTGCGTCGTACCGTTACTGGGGCTTAGCCTGTATTCAAGTTACGCGGAGTTACGGGTGACCAAGTCCGAGCTCATCGAAAAAATATCAGAGACGTTAAAGCTGCCGGCCGGTAAGGCGGAGGCGATCGTCAACACCATCTTCGACTCGATGGTGAAGGCACTGGAACGCGGGGAAGGCATCGAGATCCGCGGCTTTGGTAGCTTCACTGTCCGTAAGTACAAAGCTTACGAAGGTCGCAACCCCCGAACCGGCGAAACCGTGCACGTCGCCGAGAAGCGACTCCCTTTCTTCAAGGTTGGCAAAGACTTGCGCGAGCGAGTCAATGCGGGCCTGGGCACGCCACTGCCTGCTGACAAGCCGGACGAAGCCGACGATACCGATCCGAACGAGCCCGACTACGACGACGACGACGACTAATCGTTCGTCTGAATCGTTCGAACTGTGACCGTTCCTGCATCGCCATCGACCTCGACCAACTGACCGTCCGTCAGTGAGGTCCAGGCGTCGTGGCAACCGACCACGCACGTGATCCCGAGCTCGCGTGCGAGCGCGGCACCGTGATCCAGGATGCCGCCGGTCTCGCTGACCAGTGCCCCACAGCGGCCGACGAACACCGCGAGTGCGGGAGTGACGGCGCGAACGACGATCACATCTCCCGGCGAGGCGAGCGTCGCGGCCGCGAGCGACGCGAAGCGCACGACGCGGCCGGTGACGCGAGGTCCGTGGCCGACCCCGCGAAGTGGTTCACCGCTCGCCGGCGGTTCGCCGCCGACGATCAGGGGCATCTGCCATTTGCTCGCGCGCTCGGCCGCGGCTCGCGCGGCGGCGGCTTTGCGCTTCGCGACGATCGGATCGATCGGTTGGTGCTCGTCGGTGCCTCGATCGAAGAACTCTTTCCAGACTTCCGACCACAGCGGGAGCCAGAAGATGTCGTCGCGATCGATGCCGAGCGTGTCGGCCCACGCGAGCATCGCGGTTCGGACCAGGTGCTGCGCACGCGCGAACAACAGATCATCGCGTTCGGCGAGATCGGCCGCGATCGCCGCGAGATTGATCCATGCTCGCCACCGCGCGAGCGGAACTCGGGACAGAGCTGCGCGCAGTCGCCGCCGCAATCGGTGGCATCGCGACGAGCGTGACCTCTCCTGGCTCGCCTCCGCTTCGATCTGCGCTCGCGCGGAGGGTGTTGGTTTTGCGAGCTCGATCGCGCGGATCAGAAGCTCCGGGCGCTCGCCGAACGAGGGGACTGCGATGTCCCAAGTCGGCGCGAGCGCGCCGATGCGACGGACGACTTCGGCGAAATCAATAGCGCCGCATGCGGCCGCTGCGATCGTGACTTCGACCGAGGAGGGACGATGGCTGGGTTGCCTGCCGGCGCGCTTTCGGAGTTCCGCGATTCGCGGCGAGAGCTCGCCGACCCAGAGCTGGATGACGCTTCTGTAGGCAGCAAGCGCGTGGAAGAGTCCCCACGAGGTCGTAGTGTGACTTCGCGCGCGCGCCAGCTCGGTCTCGAGCTTGGTCTCGAGCTCGCGGCATTGCTTGACGAGCGCCGCCGAACGCTCGTAGGTAAATCGCGGCGCCGCGGACTCGCGACGAGCCGAATAGAGATAGCCACCGACGACGCGAAGCTCGTACGCGCCGAGCTTCAACCCTTCGACAGCTTCGACCAGCCCGGTCTGCGCGGGCGAGAGCGGATCGGGGTTGTGCGAGACGTCCCAGGTCCAGACACGACCATCCTGCAACGGCGCGAGGATGATCGGCGGTGGCGGCGTGAACGCGGTGCGAGCGCGCTGCACGATCGGCCGCGCTTGCACGACCCAGGTCTCGATCACGTCGTCGCGCAGGGACACCTGGATCAGCTCGACATCGGCCGGTACCCCGAGCGCTCGCTCCGCGCGCAACGCTTGCACCGCAGCATGATGATCGGCGAGCTGTACGGGCAGGGCATCGCGCGACGTGCGGGCGACGTGCTCGCCGCGCTGGATCACCAGCTCGTCTCGATCATCGCGCGTGTACACCGTGACACGCTCGCCTGCGATGTAGCGCTGCACGATCACGCCGAGCGCGACTTCGTGAGAGCGGCGATTTGCATACTCCACGGCGTGCGGCGTGAGCGCGCTCGACCACACCGCGCGGATCGCGGCTCGTACCGCGGCCGGATCCGCAGGCACCGCGACCCGCGAATGAAAGATGCCGGCGGCGGATCCCGCGGCTCCATCCTCGACCGTGGCCGAGCTTCGCACCGCGACCAACGGCCCGAGCTCCATCAGGTCTTCGTCGAGATCCAGCTCGTCCAGTCCGTCGGGCTCGTCGGACCCCGTCGCAACCGCCACCGCGAACCGCTCGAACAGCGTTGCCGAGATCGCGAAGCCCGGCGGCACCGGCAGCCCGGCCGCGATCAGCTTCGCGAGCCCGAGCGCTTTGCCGCCGAACGATGCATCTGCATCTCGCAGGTCAATGACATCCGGATCTCGCACAGCGCCTGAACTAACCATATGATCGTTCCGTGCGCACCGCCGTCGTCATCACCACGCTGCTTGCCAGCACGGTCGCGCGCTCCGACAACAGTAAGCTCGCTAAAGAAGAAGTTCCCCTTCAACCGACCGTCGCGCTGCGCGGCAAGGACAAGACCTGCTGCGGCTATCCGCTCGTCGACGAGCTCCAGTGGGCGCTGCGGTTCTACTGGCTCGCGTTCGAGAACGACTACGACGACGTCCAGCTCCCGAATCCGACCCAACCCAAGAGCGGCGCAGCCAGCGCCAAAGGAGGCGTCTCGAACGTCTCGCCGACCACGTTCGTCGAGCTCTACACGCCCGAGGGCTACTACTTCGGCCGCGTCCCCGAGCGTTACGCGTGGTCGCTGCGCCTCGAGGGCTCCGGCATCATGCGCGATGGCCGCGTCATCAATTACACGGGCAAGTGTCCGTATGGCTACGGAACCTGCTTCGAGCAGCTCGACATTGCCGAGCATCCTTTCGGTCGGGGCAACAAAGGCCGCCCGCTGATCCCGTTCAAGTCTGTCGCGATCGATCCACACCTCGTGCCGATCGGCGAGCCGCTCTACATTCCGGAGTTCGATGGCCTCTTGCTTCCGGATGGCTCGATCCACGATGGATGCGTGCGCGCCGACGACACGGGCGGTGGCATCAAGAAGCGCAAGATGGACTTCTTCGTCGTCACGTACGGCAACTTTAGATTTCTGCTCGACGAGCTCGAGAAC
>JAYWCI010000359.1:0-75547 GCA_043780895.1 Kofleriaceae bacterium
CCCTCACCTGTTCGGCACACCATCGCGCCCTTCATGAAGGCAAGCTACAGATCACGGGCTCGGCGCCGAACCTCACGATCACCTATGTGAATCCACCTGGCTCGTCGCCGGCGATCGCGATCTCACTGGCGATCGATGCGAGCGATGCGAGCGATGCGAGCGATGCGAGTGCGGCGCTCCGTGCGGCGCGACTTCAACCGCGAGTCGCAGTATCGACGCCCCCCGTGGGGCATTCGAAGTTCGAGAGCGTTGTCGCCGTGACGCAGGCAAAACAAGCGCTGACGACGCTCGGCTTCACGAGAGCCGAGGCTGTGCGCTATGTCGACCAGGCACTCGCGAAGGTCGAGAGGCCTGATCTCGAGCTGCTGATCCGGGCAGCGCTCGCGTGTTCGCGGCAGGGAGTGACCTAGCCTCGCTCGTGAGAGCGCGCCAAGGCCTTCGACCCAGCGCTACGCTGCTGAGAAACGCTCGAGGATCGACACGGAATCGATTCTGCTGGTGGAGACCACATGAATTCGTGACCTGGCGTGCGAGCAACGTCACGTCCAGATGTGCGCGTGGAGTCGGTGGCGGGCGTGCGAGGTCCTCGGGCTGCACACCGGCGAGGTCGAGGGCACTGGCCCGACTCCGTGCACTCGACGCAAACGCCCGTCGAAGCGCAGTGTGGGGTCGCTGCGCTGAACATCGAGTCGCCCGTGCAGCTCGCAACGCAGAGCTCATTCGAGCAGATCGGAAGGCTCGAATCCTTGCAATTGGCTGAACTGACACACTCCGGTGGAATGCAGGTGCCAGTCCCGTCGCAGACGAGCAGGCCGTCGCATGTGTACATCTCGTCGAGCCCGAGGCTCGCGCACTGAAGCGGAGATGTTCAACACGATGCTGGATTGTGCCGGCTCCCGCATGCGGCAGCCAACACGACACCGACGCCCATCACGATCTTGAACAAGTTCATGCGAAGCCTATCGTCGCATGCAGCCCAGGGTTTCGTCTAAAGTTCGAAAAAACGCTGCTGGCGTCGTAGGCGAGATCGACGACCGCTCACATCGAGAAGCAGCTGGTGTCCGAGATGCAGACACAACCCTTGAACTGCGTTGCCGGGAAGATGTAGCCGGTCGCCATGCACATCTCGTCCATCACCGCACTCTGACCCGAGTGGATCGTGGTCAGATGGTTCGGGTCGTTCTGGTTGTTGTTGTTGTACGTGCACGAGAACGTCAGCTTCGGGTTCGTAAACGTATAGAACGGCATCGAATCCCAGCTCTTCGCGCCTGGGTGTTCCCAGTCATCGGCCTGGAACACGATGTCGCTTCCATCGTTGATCTGCGTGTGGACCGACTGCTTGTGGGAATGCGACGACATCGTCCAGAACTTTACTCCCGTGGGGGCGTTGCAGTTACCGGTCGCGACCGCACCGACCTGGTTGGGTCCGATCGTGATGCCATTGTGATACGTTATGTACGCCGCGGTCGGCGTGTACGCTGCTGCTGCATCGAGCGCAAAGGCGTTTAGCTCGACATGAACGGTCATCGGGCTATCCGACGAGTTCAGGTAGTGCATTTGGAACACCGCAGCCTGACCGGCCGGCACGAGCTGCGCGAGCGGCATGCCGGTACCGTCGTTGGTAGGAAGCTGGAGATCTTGATCCGCCGTCTGCGCGGCGTAGACCCAGACCGGGATGTTGGTGGCACTGCCGCCGAGACCGCAGTTTTCGTCGACCGTGCCGTCCGGCTTTCCACTGTTTTCCGATGCAAAGAACATGATCATGTGGTGGCTGCCGGGCGTCATGTGCGACGTCCACTTCGTGATCGGCACCGCCGTCGTGTTCGGCGTGTGAAAGTAGTAGCACTTGGTCGTTTCTTCACCGGGCGCGAGCGTGATGTCACTGCTGCGCACGCTGAACGCCGAAGTGCCCGAGCCCGAGCCCGCTGCATCGACACCGGTGTCGCCGGCGGCGTTCTGCTTGCAGCCCGTGATCGCGAGCGCCGAGGCCAAGAACATGATCGAAAAACGCATAGATGAATCCCCCATCCTGACGCGCAGGGTAACAACCCTCACGGTCGTGTCCAGTGTTTATTGAACTCGAGTACTGATTCGACCTGACTCTTGTCACGTACACTCGGCATCAGATGACTACGTACGACGTCGATCTCTTCGTGATCGGTGGTGGTTCGGGCGGTGTACGAGCCGCGCGCATCGCTGCGAACCACGGTGCTCGCACAGCGATCGCGGAGTACAGCAAGTGGGGCGGTACGTGCGTGGTCCGGGGCTGCGTCCCGAAAAAGCTGATGGTCTACGCGAGCGAGGTCCGGCGCACGCTCGCTGACGCACGCGGTCAAGGGTGGACGATTCCCGAGGAGCGTTTCGACTGGTCGACCTTCATCGCGAAGAAGGACAAGGAGATTGCCCGGCTCTCGAAGGGCTACTCCGATCGGCTCACCGCCGCGGGCGTGCGCTTGCTCGAAGGCAAAGCCGTCGTCGTCGATCCACACACGTTGGAGGTCCGCGGCCAGCGCATCACGGCCGCGAACATCTTGATCGCGACCGGCGGCACGCCTCGCTTCCCGCACACCGGCACCTGGATCAGCTCGGACGAGGCATTTCATCTCCCCGAGCTCCCGCCGCGGATCGCGATCATGGGCGCCGGCTACATCGGCGTCGAGTTCGCGCACATCTTCGCGGGCTTCGGTTCGAAGGTTACGCTCGTCCATCGCGGCGGCGTACTCAACAGCTTCGATCCCGACATCGCGACCGAGGTCACCAAGGGCATGACCGCGAACGGCATCAAGGTCGTCGAGGCCGATGGCGTCGAAGGGCTCGAGTACGATGTCGCGATGGCGGCGATCGGGCGCGCGCCACTCTCGGGTGGCCTCGGCCTCGAGCAGATCGGCGTCCACGTCGATCCACGTGGCGGTATCGTGGTCGACGACTACTCGCGCACGAACGTTCCGCACGTGTTCGCGGTCGGCGATGTCACCGCGCGCGTCGCGCTCACGCCGGTCGCGATCCGCGAGGGTCATGCCGTCGCCGATACGCTGTTCGGTGGTCGGCCCACCCCCGTCCATCACGATCACATTCCGACCGCCGTGTTCTCGCAACCGCCCGCCGCAACGGTCGGCTTGACCGAACCCGCGGCGCTCGCCGGTGGCCGTGACATCACGGTCTTCAAGGCGCGGTTCCGGCCGATGCGCTACTCGCTCTCGGGTCGCGACGAGCACGTGTTGATCAAGCTGATCGTCGAGAAGTCGACCGATCGCGTCCTCGGCCTCCACATGGTCGGCAGCGACGCGCCCGAGATCGTGCAGTCCGCCGCGATCGCTATCACCATGAACGCGACGAAGGCCGACTTCGATCGCACGTTTGCCCTGCATCCGACGACGTCCGAAGAGCTCGTGTTGATGCGCTAGCGGCTGCACCAATCTTGCTTTGTACGAACTGTCCGCCGGACTACGAGAGGCGATCGCGATAGTCGCGATAGCCGAACCGCTTGTGCACGGTGATGACCTTGGTCGCCGGATCGTGGGTCGCGATCGAAGGCAGTCGCACGCCGTTGAACGTCGAGGTCTTGACCATCGTGTAGTGCGCCATGTCGAGGAACACGAGCTTGTCGCCGATCTCGAGCGGCCGATCGAAGCTGTAGTCACCGATCACGTCGCCCGCGAGACACGTCATGCCGCCGAGGCGATAGGTGTGGGGCTTGGCGCCGGGCTCACCGGCATCGACGATCATCGGTCGATACGGCATCTCGAGCACGTCGGGCATGTGTGCGGTCGCCGAGGTATCGAGGATCGCGATGTCCATGCCGTTGTGGAACGTGTCCATCACCTGCGCGACGAGCACGCCAGCACCGAGGGCGACGGCTTCGCCGGGCTCGAGATAGACAGGGACGTTCCACTTCGCTTTGAATGTAGTCAGCACGCGCACGAGGCGATCGACATCGTAATCGGGCCGCGTGATGTGGTGACCACCACCGAAGTTCACCCACTTCATCTGCGGGATGAACTCGCCGAACTTCTGTTCGAACGCCGCGACCGCGCGTTCGAGTGCATCGCTGTTGGTCTGACAGAGCGTGTGGAAGTGCAGGCCATCGAGCCCGTCGAGGTCTTCCGCTTTCAAGTTCGCGCGCGTGGTGCCAAGCCGCGAGCACGCGCCCGCCGGATCGTAGAGCGCGACCTCGACTTCTTGGTGCTCGTGATTCACGCGCAGCGCGGCCGAGCGACCCGCGCGCTGGATCACCGCGCGATGGCGACGCCATTGCGCAGGCGAGTTGAGCACGATGTGATCGGCGAGCGTGACGAGCTCCGCCATCTCGCTATCGGAGTACGCGGGCGCGTACGCGTGGACCTCGCCACCGAGCTCTTCGCGTGCGAGCCGCGCTTCGGCGACCGACGAGCTCGTCGCGCCGGCGAGGTACTTCCGCACGAGCGGGAACGTCGACCACTGCGCGAAGCCCTTGAGCGCGAGCAGGATCGTGCAGCCGCTGCGGTTCTGGACCGAGCGCAAGAGCTTCAGGTTTGCTTCGAGTGCGCCGAGGTCCGTGACGTAGCTCGGCGTCTCGAGCTGCGAGATATCGATCCCGCGAGCCATCTGTTCGCCGAGGTTGGCGCCCTTGGACATCTAGCGCTCTTCGACGTGCCAGGGCAGGCCGCGCTTCGCGAGATCCTCGAGGAACGCGTCGGGATCCATCTGCTCCATGTTGAACACGCCCTTGCCGGACCATTTCTTCGTCACCATCATCACGGCGCCCGTCACGGCCGGCACGCCGGTCGTGTACGAGATGGCCTGCGCGCGGACTTCTTTGTAGGTCTCCGCGTGATCGCAGATGTTGTAGATGAAGTAGCGCTTCTTCTCGCCGTTCTTGATGCCTTCGCACAAGCAGCCGATCGAGGTCTTGCCGCTGTAGTTCTCGGCGAGCGACGCCGGATCCGGCAGCAGTGCGCGGAGGAACTGGATCGGCACGATCTTGTGGCCGTTGAACTCGACCGCGTCGATGCGAGTCATGCCGACGTTGCCGAGCACCTCGAGGTGCTTCAAGTACGACTCGCCGAACGTCATCCAGAACCGGATCCGCTTGAGGCCCTTCAGGTTCTTCACGAGCGACTCGAGCTCCTCGTGATAGAGGAGGAAGCTCTTCTTCTCGCCGACGCCGGGATAGTCGAACAGCTTGGACTGGCTGAGTGGATCGGTCTCCTTCCACTCGCCGCTCTCCCAGTACCGCCCGCGCGCCGTGATCTCGCGGATGTTGATCTCGGGATTGAAGTTCGTCGCGAACGCCTTGCCGTGCGAGCCGGCATTGCAATCCATGATGTCGACGTAGTGAATCTCGTCGAGCAGGTGCTTCTGGACGTACGCGCAGAACACGTTCGTCACGCCCGGATCGAAGCCCGAGCCGAGTAGCGCCATGCGACCCGCCTTCGCGAACCGCTCTTGATACGCCCACTGCCAGCTGTACTCGAACTTGGCGACATCGAGCGGCTCGTAGTTCGCGGTGTCGAGGTAGTCGACGCCGGCCGCGAGACATGCGTCCATGATATGGAGATCCTGGTACGGCAGCGCGACGTTGATGACGACCGCGGGCTGCTCGGCGAGGAGCAGCTTGGTCAGCGCGGGGACATCGTCCGCATCGATCTGCGCGGTGCGGATCGTTCTGCCGTGCAGCTCTTTGATCTGCGCGGCGATCGCATCGCACTTGGACTTCGTCCGGCTCGCGAGGAGCACGTCCGAGAACACCGCTTTTTCCATCGCACACTTGTGTGCGACGACGCCGCCGACGCCGCCGGCGCCGATGATCAGGACCTTCGACATGAGGTCCCTTCTAGCAGAAAAATCTAGCCGGGAACGTGGTCGGCGGAATCGGAATCGGACCCGGAAAGCTCATCGAGCTCATCGGGCTCGTCGGACGGCGGCGCGAGATCCTTCTTCACGGCCTTGGTCAGGCGACGCTCGAACTTCTTCGGGCTGCGGGCAAACACGGACTTGCCCGCGCTGCGCGCATAGCGCATCAGGTCGTCGAGCTGGTGGTCGAGCGTGGCGACGAGCTGCTCGAATGCCTGCGGGGCGATGCCCTGGCCGTAGGTGCGGACGAAGTCGCGCACCATGACGAGGTCGACCGCCGGGCTGGCGACATCGGTGACGGTCTCGATCTCGTGCTGGAGCTCGTTGACGTGGTGCGCGGCAAAGCCGGCCAGCACCTCGAGCGCGTACGTCAATTCTTTCGAGCGGCGGCGCCACGAGTGAAACTTGCGCTTGCTGGTCTTCGCCGACTTCCGCGCGTCGCGCGCGTCGGCATAGATCGCACGGACGCCGTCCGCGACAGTCTTCCACGCCAGCTCTTGCGGCAGCGCCGCTTCGAGCGCGCCGACCTGTGCGGCGGCGCGCGCGGCGCCCTCGGCGAGCAGCTGCTCGATCTCGGCGGCCGGGGGCATCGCGGCCGCGGCATTCGCGATCACGGCGTTCGCCGCTTCGCGCGAGATTTCATCGAGCGAGAGGCCGTTCAAGACCTCCGGGGCGACCGCTTGATCGCGTGCACCGGAGACCGCGCGCCGCGCTTCCTGGAGCGCGCGACGGACCGCGCGACGCTCGCTCCTCGGCAGCGCACCGTCGAGCAGCGACAGCACGGCGCGCGCGCGGCGCAGCGCCTTGCGATAGTCGTGCACCGCGGTGTGGAGGTTCGAATCGACCTTCGCGGCGGCATCGCGCGCGGCCTCGGCCGTCGCAGCGAAGGCACCGACGAGGGCCCGGCGCAGCTCCAGCTCGTTCTCGAGCACGGAAGTCTTCGCACCGAGCGGGCCGAGCTTGTCGTGCTCCGCGAACGGAGGAACGGAGTGCGAAGAGGGTTCCAACGTCGACGTCGCCATCCGGCCTCTATACAACGTCACCTCCGGATTACCGCACGGTCACCAAACATTGTTTGGATCTACCGAAATCGTCACAAATCCGCGGGGTATCGTTGGAAGGCATGGCCAAGCCGATCCTGTTCGATCCTGTCGAGTCGCCGTTCCTGGTCCCGTTCGACGGATCGTTCAAGCTCTCGAAAGCAGACACCGAACCGAGCGAGAAGCACGCCGACAAAAAAGGCAACCAGGACAAGCTGGCCAGGTCGGTCCACGAGTTCGCGAAGCTGCAGGGCCGGCTTTACGCGTATAGCCGCTACTCGTTGCTCCTCGTGTTCCAGGCGATGGACGCGGCCGGTAAGGATGGCACGATCAAGGCCGTGATGAGCGGCGTGAACCCGCAGGGTTGTCAGGTCACGGCCTTCAAGTCGCCCTCCAAAGAAGACCTCGACCATGACTTTCTCTGGCGGATCCAGAAGGCGCTCCCGGCACGCGGTCAGATCGGCATCTTCAATCGTTCGCACTACGAAGAGGTGCTGGTCGTTCGCGTCAACCCCGAGTATCTCGACACGGAGCGCCTGCCGCGCCGTCCGAAGGAGCTCGAAGATCTGTGGGTCGAGCGGTTCGAATCGATCGTCGAAGCGGAGCGGCACTGGGCGCGCAACGGCTGCGTGATCCTCAAGTTCTTCTTGAACGTGTCGCGCAAGGAACAGCACAAGCGCTTCCTCGCTCGGATCACCGATCCGGACGACAACTGGAAGTTCAATAGCGGCGATTGGAAGGAGAGCGCGAAGTGGGACGACTACCAGGACGCCTACAAAGAAGTCCTGCGCGAGACGAGCAAGCCGTGGGCGCCTTGGTACTCGATCCCCGCGGATGACAAGCCGTTCATGCGCTGCGCGGTCGCTGACATCGTCGTCAAGACGCTCGCCTCGCTACCGCTGATGTTCCCCGAGCCCGATCTGGAAGATCGCAAGGTGATGGAGAAGATCCGCGTCGAGCTCGAGGCCAAGCACAAGTACTGACGGACGCAGCTCTCGCCGCTGCCCGAACCTCAGTGCCCCCCGGTCGCGAAGTCGGCGCCCGCCTTCTTGCCGGCCTCGCCACTGCGCATCAGCATGATCCGCAAGATCACGGGTGCGATGCACTCGTTGAAGCCGACGACACCGAGCAAGATGATCGCGGCACCGTTGCCGAACGAATCGGCGAAGTTGTTGCGGAGCACGTTCGCGAGGGCGAGCGCCAAGCCTGCCTGCGGCACGAGGCCGAACCACGCGTACTTCGCGACGACCGGCTCGGCGCCGGAGATCTTGCACGCGAGGCGCGAGCCCAGGAAGAAGCTGGTAGCGCGCGTCATCGCGATGATCGCGACCGGGATGATCGAGGCCCACAACTTGTAGATGTTGAGGTGGCTGCCAGCGAGCGCGAAGAACACGAGGAACACCGGCAGCTGCGCGGTCTCGAACTTGTGCAGCAGCTGGGTCGCATCGGCCTTCGAGAAGTTGCGCAGGTAGATGCCGCCGGCGAGCAGGACGATGAGGACATCGAGGTGGACGCGCGGTGCGATCTCGGCGACGACGACGCAGACCATGAGGGCGAAGAGGGCGGCGCCGTTCTTCACGTGGATGAGATAGCGACCGATCAAGGCGCCGATCATCACGCCGAACACCATCGAGCCGAGGAGCTCCCAGCCGACCTCGAGCGCGGTGCCGGTGACATCGATGTTGCCGCCGATCACGGCGCCGGTGATCGCGAGCACGATCGAGAACACGGTGATCACGGTGAGGTCCGCAACGACGACGGAGGCGAGCATCGTGCGACTGAGGGGACCTTCGGCGCGGGTCTCCGAGAGCATCGCCATCACGACCGCCGGTGACTGTGCGGAGAGCGCGACGCCGATCGCGAGGCACACGACGATGCTCGTCGTGAATTCGAGCTTGCCGAACACGTCGGGCAGCCACGGCCGCATGATGAACAGCGCCGTCGCGATCGTGACCATCGAACCGATCACGGCGAACAGCGTGATGCCGCGCAGCGTCTTCATCACCGGCTTGATCGCCTTGAGCTGGAGCTCTGCGCCGGCCTCGAGCGCGAGGATCGCGGTCGCGGTATCGCTGACCACCTTCAGCGTATCGGTCATCTCGTGGCTGACGAAGCCCATGACGAACTCGCCGGTGAGCACGCCCGAGATCAAGTAGCCGGTGAGCTTCGGCAGCCCGAAGCGGTTGACGATCTTCGCGGTGAAGTACGCCGACAGCAGCAAGAAGCCGAACGCGAGCTCGGTACCGGCAAGCGACGTATCGGTCGTGAAGCTGCGCGCGGCTTGCATGAGGCCCCCGACAGCGAGGAGCAGGATCAGCGGAATCATTTCGGACCTGCTTTCGTGGAGCCGCCGGGCTCGTCGCGATAGATCGGACCGGCCTCGATATCGCCGTCGTCGTCTTCGAGCTCGTCGATCGGGCCCGAGTCTTCGAGCTCGTCGATCGCCTGGACGATCGCGGCGGGTTGGGTCGCCGCACGGCTCGCCTGGGGGACCGCAGGATCCTTCGTGCGCGACACGAGGAACTCGGCGACGATCGCGCCGCCGATCACGGCCGTGATGATCCACGGCAGGCCCGCGTCCTTGTAGTAACCCTGGAGCGAGATCACGAGCGCGATCGAGAGGCCCGAGAGCGGCGTGACGAGCGAGCGTTGATCGGCGAACGAGCTCGGCAGAAGGCTGCCGAGCGCGGTCTTGGAGGCGACGACGCCGGTCCACTTCCCGATCACGCGACCGGCGACGAACAGCGGCACGAGCGCCCAGCCGCGCCAGTCGGAGATCGTCCACACCGCGCCGGCGATCATCAAGAACAACAGGTGCACCGGTCGCTCGAGGTGATTGAGGATCCGGAACACGCTGTCGCGCTGATCGTTCGGGAAGTTCGTGACGAGCGCGCCAGCGATGAAGCAGATCACGATCGGCGAGAGGTGGAGATAGCCGGCGAGCCCCGAGGCGAACGCGATCGCACCGATCACGACGGCGAGGAACTCGGCGTTGGACGCCGGCACCCGGATCATCGCGAAGATCAGGATGCCGATCGCGACACCGAGACCGAGCGAGACAAATACCCACGCGGTGTTCGGCAGGTGCCACGTGCTCGCGCCATCGCCCTCGCGGAAGTACGCGGTGATGAACAACAGGCCGATCACTCCGACGAGCTCGTCGAGCTGGCCGAGCAAGACGTCGACGCCTCGGCCCTCGTGCCACGTGCGGTTCGCGAAGCCACGGAACTTGCGCGGCGCGGTCATCGCGGCCGCGGTACCGAGGAGGATCATGTCGCGCCAGGTCGCGCCGTCGCTCAGCGACATGCCCGCGACGTTGAACGAGACCATCAGGATGCCGCACGCCGCGGCGGTGATGCCGAACGGACCGAGTGCCTCGACGAGGATCAGATACGCGGTGCCCTTCGGAACGCGATCGAGCACGCGGATGTCGAGCTGCGCGCCGATGATGAAACCGACCCAGCCCAGGCCGAAGTGCAGGATCGGCCGCAACAGCGCGATCACTTCGTCATTGAGGATGCCGATCGAGGGCAAGCTCGCGATCGCACCGAGCGCGACGAACGGGAAGCCCGCGGTGATGACGCCGCTGATCCCGAGCTGCTCCTGGAACCGCACGACGCGGCGATTGCCGCCGAGGTACGCGAGCACGAGCAGCGCGACGAGACCGCCGATGACCTTGATCGCGAACCACGTACTCGTGACGGTCTTGTTCTCGCCGTGCTCGCCCTTCTTTTCGATCGCCTGTTGCGTGCCGCGATTCGTGCCGGCGACCGGGTGATCGACGGGGATGGGCTTCGCAGGGGTCGCGAGGTCAGGCTTGGTGGTCGAGTCGGCTTCGTTTGGCGTCGGTGCGACGACCGGTGGCGGAGTCGGCGTGACGACGGGTGGCGGTACGGCCGGCGAGGGCGTCGGTGCGGGCGTGGCTGTCGGGGCAGGAGCCTGCGAATCCGAGCCTTGCGCGAAGACGATCGCGGGCAATGCGATCAGCAAGAAGATGACGATGCGTTTCACGGTTCACCTAACAAGTGATCGATCGCCACGGCAAACCCCGGATCGTTCGAGCATGCCTTCATCGGCGCCGACGCAGCGATGGCTTGCCCCGAGGCATCGAGCTCCGCTTGATGCGGTTCGAGGGCGGCGCGCAGCTTCTGGATCTTGTCGTGACCCGCGTGCACCACCTTCGCGGTCGCGGTGATCGCATCTCGATTCGCGGTCTCGATCGCGCCGAGCTTCTTGGCGATCGCCGCGCAATCGGTGCTGGGCTCGGCGAGCGAGCTCGCGATCGCCTGGTACATCGCGACCGCGCGCGCGGCGAGCTTCGGCAGATCGTCGTCGAGCGCTTGTTCAGGCGCGCGCTGGTGAGGAGCGCTCTGAAAAGCCGCGATCTGGTGCGCTCCGGAAGGCCCGGTCTCAGCTCCGGTCGGCGCCGCGTGGCTACAGCTCGTGCAGCTGACGAGCGCCGCGATTGCGAATCGCCGCAACATGCGCGGTCATTTTACACACGTCGCACTCAGGGCATACACGTGACGTCGGTATTCGCCGGAGGGACCGCCAGGGTCGCATTGTTCGGAAAGATGGCGATGCCCTCCGTCGCGGTGATGACCACGTCATCGAAATTGTCACCGTCGAGATCGCCGACCGCGAGATCAGTGATGGTCAGCACCACCGATCCAGATAGCGCCTCGAGATTATTGGCACCCACTTTGCGCGCGTACGCGATCTCGAGCGACGTCGAGCCCGTGCGGCTGGCGAGATTCCAGAACAGATCGGTGCCGGTATCACCATCGGCTTGGGCCGCGGTGATCCGACCTGGAATGCCGGCAGCCGGCAGCCGTGCTCGCTCGACGGTGGTGTTGCTCGGGGAAAATACGTCCTCGACCAACACGACGCCGGTCGCATCGACGGTGGTGGCCACGAGCCGTGGCTCGATGCCACCCGTGAACCCGACCCCCGCACCGCGCGCGAGCGTCACGCCACTCAAGAGCTTGCAGGCTCCCGAGCCGGTGCAGTTGAACAGGAGCGTCTCGCCCGCGCTCATACCGTTCGCCGCCTGCAGCGTCGCCATCTGGATCAGTCGCGGAGTTCCGGAGTCCGAGAGTTGGGTAACGCACCCCGCGTTGTCGGGCGTGATCTTCGGCGACGTGTTCATGCTTCCCGTCGTGACGTCCATGGGATTGCCACCATGTGCATCGATCTGCTTGACGTTCGTCATCTGCAGGCCGTAGGTGATCAAGATCTTTGCCGGCGATGAACCGCAGGAGGGCACGTACAAAGCGTCGATGGCATTGGCCACCAGATTTGTCTGCGTCGGCACCGCGGCCGCGCCGAACAGCGGCACGAGCACGCCGCGGTCGGTGATGGCGTAGACATCGCGGTCCGTGCCCGTACCTGTTGGTTCCGAGACGAGCGCGACGACCGAGGTCTGACCGGGAGGAAGCGACGGTAGTGCTGCGACCGGACCGTCGACCTGCGTGACGCTGGCCTTGCCATTCGCGACGGCGACCGAGAACTCGAACACCTGGTTCATCTCCGCAGGCGTCGTCCCCGTGTCGAAGATGCAGACGAGGTGATGCGTCGTCCCTTTCATCTTGATCGCGCAGTAGCGCTTGGCCGTCGTCGAGATCGTCTTGGAGCTGTCGAACGTGATAATGCTGAGGCTCGAAGACGAGAGTGCCGTGTAGGCAGGCGGTTCCCCGACGGCCCATGCGGCGCGAATCTGGACCGCATAACCGCCAAGGGTCGACGGCGGATTCGGGTGCACGATGACGCCGCCAGAGCTCGCGCAGCTCGGCAACGTCGGTTCCCACACTCCGTCCGAGACCGCGGTGACGTTTGCGGGTGTCGCCGCCGACGTTCCAGCGGGGCCGTATGCGGTCCACGTGACCTGGCGTGGATCCGCGAGTGGAACACCGAGCCCGTCGGTTAGCGAGACCGAGGTTTCGATCGAGTCAGGCGCGGTGTGAATCGAGACCAGCGCGGCGATCAGGGTCGTGATCGCGACGCTATCGTTGCCAACGACTTCGCCCTTCTCGCTGCAGCCCGCACTGATCAGCGTGCCTCGAGCGTCGTACCCGCGAGCCACGATCACCTTGTTGCCGGAGCGCGAGATGCCGGACAGTCCACCGTCGGCCGCGTCGTTGATATCGGTCGAGGTCACGGCGAGCGCTTCGAGCGCGGCCGTATCGAGCCGCGAGAACTCGACGTCGGTGCAGCGCAAAGACTCGGATTCATAGACCGTGACGGTCGTCTTCGAGACGGTTAGCCCCGTCGGGTTAGTCACCGAAACCCCGAGCGACGGATCGCTCGAACATGCCGCGCTCGCGGCAACGCACACCACGAACGCGGCCCGTCTCATCGATCGCAGCGTATCCCAGATTTTTATCTGCACAGATTTCCCGTATCCTTTCGAACGTGACATTCGATCGGCGCACGCTGATCCAGACCGGTCTCGCGACGAGCTTGACCAAAAGCCGCACCGCGCCGCGGTCGTACAGCTTGCAGGTCGTAGGCCATGACGTACCGCCGGTCGCCCTCGGTGCGCGCACGATCACGATCGGTGCTTATCAAACGTGTGATCTGGTGCTCGTCGACCCGCAAGTCTCACGAAAGCACGCGGAGCTCGCGATCACCCCCGACGGGATTCGCGTCAAGGACCTCGGCTCGACGAACGGCACGTGGTTCCAAGGCACCCGGATCGGCGAGGTGGTGGTCTCTCGAGGTTCCACCATCCGGTTCGGCGATACGTCGGTCCGGATCTCGGCGACCGATGCACTGAGCCTGCCGCCGAGCGAGCGCGATCACTTCGGCAAGATGGCGGGGCAAAGCGTCGCCATGCGCGAGCTGTTCGCCGTGCTCGAGATGGCGTCGCCGACGGATGCGACGGTGCTCGTCGAAGGCGAGTCCGGCACCGGCAAGGAGCTCGCCGCCCAGGCGATCCACGATGCCTCGCCGCGGGCCGCGCAGCCCTTCGTCGTCGTCGATTGCAGCTCGATCTCCGAACAGTTGATCGATTCGCATCTGTTCGGTCACGTCAAAGGCGCGTTCACCGGCGCCGATCGCGAACGCAAGGGCGCATTCGTCGAAGCCAATGGCGGCACGCTATTCCTCGACGAGCTCGGCGAACTCCCGCTCGCGGTGCAAGCGCGCCTGCTGCGCGCGCTCGAAGCACAGACCGTGCAGCCAGTCGGCGCGGACAAACCGATCAAAGTCGACACGCGTGTCGTCGCGGCGACCCATCGCGATCTCCAGCGCATGGTCGCGGCGAAGGAGTTTCGCTTCGACCTGTTCTATCGGCTCGCGGTCGTCCACGTCGCCCTGCCGGCGCTGCGCGATCGGCTCGAGGATCTCCCGCATCTCGTCGCGACGTTCTATGCCCGCAAGGGCATCGAGCCGGGGCCGATCGATGGGGATAACCTCGACAAGCTCCGCCGCTACGCGTGGCCGGGCAACCTGCGCGAGCTGCGGAACGCGCTCGAGCGTGCGTGGGCCCTCTCCGGCGCGAACAACAAGTTCCGCGACCTCCGGCTCTGGCTCGATACCAGCGCGGTGGCACCTCAGAGCTCGGAAGTGATCGATATATCACTGCCGTTCAAGGATGCGAAGGAGCGCTGGAACGATCAGTTCGAGAAGCGCTACGTCTCGATGGTGTGGTCCGCGAATTCGAACAACGTCACTCATGCGGCCGGACACGCCGACCTGTCGCGGCGGCACTTTCGGGAGCTCCTCTACAAGCACGGGCTCGTCGAGCGACCCGCAACAGGCGACGACGCCGAATAGCGTGTATCGTTTGTTGGTTACGTGATCGCGCGCTTCGGGGCCTACGAGATCCTTTACGAGCTGAAGAGCGGCGGCATGGGTGCCGTGTTGCTCGGCCGCCGTCGCGGCCCCGGTGCGTTCGAACAGCTGGTCGCGATCAAGACGATCCGGCCCGAGTACGCGCAAGCCCCGGCGGTGCGCGCGATGTTCCTCGATGAAGCCGCGATCCTCGCGCGCCTCAACCATCCGGGGATCGCGACCGTGCACGACTTCGGCGAAGAGGGCGGCACGCTCTACATGGTGATGGAGTACGTCGCCGGGATTCCGATGCGCGACCTGGGCGAGCATCGGATGCCTGCGATCATCACCGCGCGCGCGATCGCCGAGGCGAGCCGCGGCCTGCATGCGGCGCACGAGGCGCGCGATCCGAGTGGCGCGCTGATGGGGCTCGTCCATCGCGACATCAGCCCCGACAACTTGATGATCGGCTACGACGGCCACGTCAAGGTCATCGATTTCGGCATCGCGCTCGTCAAGAACCGCCAGGCCCCGGTCACCGAGTTCGGCACCGTCAAAGGCAAGCCGCCTTATATGTCGCCGGAGCAGGTCAAGAACGACCCGATGGATCGGCGCAGCGACGTGTTCTCGCTCGGCGTCGTGACGTGGGAGTTGCTCACCGGCAAGGCGCTGTTCGACGGCGATTCGATCTACGCGATCGCGATGGCCGTCGATAGTCAGGAGCTGGTGCCGCCGTCGCAGAGGCTCGGGAAGCCGCTCCCGGTCGGGCTCGATGCGGCGGTGATGGGCGCGCTGACTCGCGATGTCGAGCGCCGCACACCGACCGCTGCTGCTTTCGGCGAGGCCCTCGAGCAGGTGATCCAGAGCGCGAGCGGCGAGACGATGGCGGCGTGGGCCGAGCGCGAGCTCGAAGGCGAACGGCTCGCGCATCGCGAGTGGCTCGCGCGAGTCACCTCAGGATCTCCGACGCTGCCGCGCGCCTCCAGCCGGTCGACGAATCAACCGACGCAGGTCGGGGCGGTGGCGAAGGCACAGACCGCCGATGAAGCTGCCGCCGTGCTGCCGCCGGGTGCGCTCGCGGATGCACCGATCCAGACCTCGCTCGGCAAGGGCGACGAGGGCGATGACGACCTCGCGGCGGTTCCGCCGAGGAACCGCAAGATCCTGCTCGGGGCGGTGTTCGCGCTGCTGATCGCGAGCATCGTCATGTACGTGGCGACCGCGAAGCACGACAAGCCGATCGCGAAGGTCGCGGATGCAGCGCTTGGCCACTCGGATGAGGCGCTGATCGTCCAGCCCGGACCACTCGATGCGGCGCCGGTGCCGGTGCCGGTGCCGGTCGTCGATGCCGAGATCGCGATCGTGATCGACGCCGGTGTGGTCGATGCGGCCCGCACCGTTGCGAAGCACCGCGACGCGGGTGTGATTTCGGTCAAACCCGATGCGACCCCGATGATGGTTGCCCCGGTAGGCACCGGCACCGTGACCCTGCGCGCGTCGCAGGGGACGAACTTCATGCAGATCGACGGAGGCAGTCCGCTGACCCCGCCGATCAACAAGAAGAAGCTCCCGGCCGGCAAGCACACGATCAAGTTCTTCGACGGAAAGTCGAACGAGCTCCTCGATACACAGGTCATCGACCTGCACGACGGCGAGCACCTCGACGTCATCGAACAGAAGTGATGCAGGAGCTGTGAGACCGGAGATTTTCCGGTCGCTGGAGACTCCAGACCACACCAATTCTCCGCGGAGCGGACGCAGTCAGTTCCCTACCAATCCGACGAGGAGCAGCTAGAATTGCCGCCATGAGGGCAACCCTACTTAGCTTGGTGTGTCTCGCTGCGGCTGCGTGCGGACCCGCACACCATACCAGCCAGGACGAAGCGACCGCGGTGCTGGCGATCGCTCCGCCGAGCAGCGAGCTGACGATCACGAACACCGTGCCGGTCACGGAAGACTTCACGGCCACGCTCACCTACGCCGACGGCACGACGAAGGACGTCACCGCGGATACCAACTTCGCCGTCGACTACGGCGGCAACTTCACCGAGCACACGCTGACGGCACTCGGTGCAGGCAAGCTCGATGTCTCGGCGGCATACAGCGCGAAGGCTGCATCGGCGACCGTGATCGTCCATGCGAACAGCGTGCGCGTCGATCCGACCTTGCCTGCGAACACGCAGGATCTGTTCACCGGCTCCGAAGTCGCCGCGCTCGCGCCGACGGTCGTGTATCCGCCGCCGGATGTCGTGATTCCACGCAACCTCGGCGACTTCGAGATCCACTGGACGGATGCGAATTCGCACGACATCTTCGAGATCTCGCTGCACACCGATCTCTCGGACGTTCGCGTCTACGTGCCCGGTGGTAACGGCATGGCCGCGGCGGGTGCGGGCGCCGGCTGGTCGGCGTTCCTGTCGACCGAGTGGCATGCCGCGGTCGGCACCGCAGACACGATCACATACCAGATCCGCGCCGTCGACAGCACGAACCCGGGTGCGGGCGTTGGCGCGGGTGCGCCACGCCTCGTGAAGCTCAGCAATGAAGAGATGAACGGCGGCATCTACTACTGGGCTAGCAAAGGCACGACGAGCCCCGAAGGTGTCTGGCGCCACGACATGTCGAAGCCCGGCCAACCCGCCGAGCAGTACATGACGACCGTGCAGACGAATGGTCGTTGCGTCGCGTGTCACGTCATCTCGCGCGATGGCACGCGGATGGCCGTGACGTACGACGGTGGCGACGGCGCCTCGAACATGGTCGACGTCGCCACGAAGTCCCTCGGCGTGGAGGCGAACGCGTGGAACTTCGGTTCGTTCACGCCCGATGGTGCGCAGTATCTCGCGGTCCGCGACGGCACGCTCGTCGTCCGCGATTATGCGTCGCAAGCGATTCAGGCGACGATGACGATCACGGGGACCGACAAGGTCACACATCCCGACGTGTCGGCCAACGGAGCACAGCTCGTGTACGTGCGCGTCCCGACTGCCGGCTACAACACCGACTACGCGTTCGGTCATGGCCAGATCTGGATCCGGTCGTACGATCAGGTGTCGAGTACGTTCGGTGCCGAGCGGATGCTCGTCTCGGACACGCTGAACAACTACTATCCGTCGTTCTCGCCGGACGGAAAGTACGTGCTGTTCAATCAGTCGACCGACAACACGCACGGCGGTGCGTACAACAACCCGAGCGCTTCGGTCTGGGTCGTCAAGTCCGATGGCTCGGCGCCGCCGGTCGAGCTCGCGACGTTAAACGCCGCGATCGGCAAGACCAACTCGTGGGCGCGCTGGGCGCCGTTCCAGCAGACGGTCGGCGTCGATCCGATCTACTGGATCACGGCGTCGAGCCAGCGCGATTTCGGGACGCGCATCGTCGGGCTCTCGCGCCCACAGATCTGGATGAGCGCCTTCTCGCCGGCGGCGGTCGAGGCGGCCACCGATCCGAGCGCGCCGACGTTCCGGTTGCCGTTCCAGAACATCGACAGCAACAATCACATCGCACAGTGGACCCAGCAGATCGTCGTCACGCAGTAGGGCGAGGGTCTCGAGCGGCGCAGCCGCCCAAACCTTCTTCGCTCCGGTCTCTTTTGGTCCTGCGCTTCTAGACCGTCTGGGCGCAGCTGCCCGCGTGCGAGCGACGCAGATCCGATTCGTCCGGGAGCTAGTGCGCCACGGTCGCGCTGCCACCGACGGTATCGGGCGGCGCGATGGTGAGCTCGTAGACCGTGACCCCAGTCGCGAGTGCGAGCACGCTTCCGCTGATCGCCAACACCCACCACTTCCGGAACCACGGAGTGGGCGGCTCGTAGCGCAGCGCGAGCTCGCGCGGATGCTGCGGATCGGCCCAGCTCAGCACCTCGTTGTTGTGCGAGTCGTAGGCGCGAAGATAGAGCTCGAGCGAGACCGGCTTGTCGGAGTGGATCGCCGGCAACACGACGGTCTTGTCCTTCGCGAGCACGAGGTCCGTCGCGCGCCAGCTGGTCTCGCCGCGCGAGCGCACGAACAGCGTCGCGCGATCGAGGAATTTTTTGCGATCGGCGACGATCTCGATATCGATCGGCAGCGGATCTCCGACATTCTGTCCGCGGCTCCAGTTGACGTCGATCGTCGGTGCGACCAGCTGCGCCTTGCGGACCTCTTCGAACACGAGCGTCGCTTTGGGCGAGAGCTGGTAGCTGAGGACATGCCCGGGATCGAGCGCGAGCATCATATCGAACGCGGTCTTCGCGCCCGGGTCGTCATCGCCATACGCGAGGCCGATGCCGCGCTCCTCCCACAACTTGATGTTGGAGCTGTAGTCGAGTGGACCCGACTTCTCGGCCGCGGCGACCGCGGCGGCGATCGCCTCCGGATCCTGCGCCGTGACCGCCGCGGCACCGACCGCAAGCTGCTTCGGCGCATCGCCGGAAGGGGCGCAGCTCGCGCCATTCCAGAACGTGTTGGGACCGCAGGCAGGACGCAGCATCACCGCGTGGCCCTGGACGGCGGTAGTCGAACATCCCGCCAGCGCGACCGCGAACAAGGCCCTCATCAACATCCACGGTAGTCGATCTGGCGGCCGAGCTGGCGGTCGAGCTGGCGGTCGAGCTGGCGGCCGAGCTGGCGGCCGAGCTGGCGGATCGATCAGTCGGCAAGAGCCACGGCAGTCACCGGTGAGACACCGTGCAACCTGTTAGAAGTACGGGCGAGATTGCTGGCACGCGGGGTGCTTTTGCCCCGTAACACAATGAAACGCAGCCTCCTCACCACCCTCGGCCTCACCATCATCGGTGGAGCACAGCTGTTGACTGGCTGCGCGTCTTCCGACTCCGCATAACGAATGCCTTCCCGGCGATATCGATTGCGCCGCGCCCTCCTCGGGCGGCGGCAAGGCAGACGGCTACGACTACAAGAACGACCCGGCGCGGATGTCTCAACATCTGACGTACACGCCGACGGCGCTGCCGAAGAAGGGCTGGCGCAACACGCCAGTCTGGAAGGACACCTATCCCGAAGCGGTCGGCAAAGCAGCGACGGTCTGGGCCGATACCTATTGGCCGACCGGCGAGGGCTCGCACAACAACCGCTGGCAAGGCGCCACCGTTCAATCGCCACTCGAGAAGTACGACACCGCGTTCAACAACGCAGCCGGTTGCGCGCACTACCCGAGCGCGTTCTACGGCGCCGGCGCGAAGGCCGAGTGGGACACCTACTACGGTTGCGCGGGTCCGGCTGCGAAGTGGCAAGTCCAGAACTTCCAGGGCGGCGCCGCGATGCACGATGGCAAGGACAACGATGGCGACGGCAAGACTGATGATTACGGCACCGACGGCATCGACGGCGTACAGGGCTGGTGGGGCACGTGCCACGCCTGGACGCCGGCCTCGCAGCTGGTTCCCGAGCCGCAACACGCGGTGACCCTCGCAGGCGTGAAGTTTGAAGTCGGCGACATCAAGGCCATCATCCAGAATGCCTTCGACACCACGAGCGCTGTGATACTCGGTGGTCGCTGCAACGCCAAGGACATCACGCACGACGTCCATGGCTCGGCGAACGACGATTGCTCGGACGTCAACCCGGGCGCGCTCCACGTCATCATGACGAATTTCCTCGGCGGGTGTACTGCTTCTGGATCACGCAGGTGATTACAGGCGGCTCACCGGGTTTGCGCCGTCCGTGACATGCCAGAGGTCGTTCAGTGCTCGCCGAGCGGCGAAGCCTTCGGGTCGAACAGCATCATGTGCGGACCCGCAGGGCCAACGGACGTCTTCTTCTGCACGTGGTCGAACTGGACCCACGCCGAGCCGTCGGCCGTGAACGAGGTCAGCCCACCGTGGTCGGTATCGACATCGAACGCCCACAGTCCGTAGTTCGTGTTACGCGCCGGACCGAAGTGCGCGTCGTCGTCCCACGTCGAGAGCAGTTCGTTCGTCACGTAGAGGCGCTTGCCGTCCACGCTGAGCCGAATCATGTTGGCATGTGGAATGGCGGCTTGGGCGAGCAACACGGGGTGATATCGGTCGGTGATGTCGTACTGCTGCACATTGTCGCCAAACCAGTTCGTCAGATACATGTAATGGTAATCCGACGACAGGACCATATCGATCGGGAGTGCCAGACCGTTCCCAGGCGCGGCTTCCAGCACCTTGTGGAAGGCAAAGAATCCGTCGTGATCCTCGTCCTCCCACAACCAGACTGCACCGGTACCCGGAGTGTTTGTATAACCATAGGTGGACCCCGGAAGGTCGATGAAGCGTGACTCGAGGGCGCCGCTGTTCGTGCCCAGGTTCACGGTCTGGATCACCTTCTCGTGGGCGATGTCCCAGATCGAGACCTCGTCGCCGAGGCCACCGGGACTGATCCCACCGCCGACGTTTGCCGGCAGGCCGAACGTGGTCGAGACGCCTCGATTAATGTCGGCCTTGATGTCGAAGTCGTACATCGTCTTCTCGCCGAGATCGCTCGCGGTCCGGGTGGGCCCGGGGCCGAAGTAGCTCATGAAGTTGCCGGTTTGGTCGTCGACCCGAATGATGCCGCCGGGCCCGGAGGTCGCGGTCGCCGCGCCGATCATCGTGACGAGCGCAGTGCCGTCGTGCATCGGAATGACGCTGTGGGGGAGGATGTATCCACCGGTCGTGGTGTCACCGACCGTCGTCAGCGTCGGGCGCCGCGGCTTCTTCAGATCGAACACGTGCATCCGGCCCGAGAACAGGCCGGGAATTAGCAGCCGGTCATTGTTGATCGAGTACGCGAAGTGGTGAACCTCGTCGCCGACATTGGGAAGATCGACGCGATTGAAGATCTTGCCGTACGTCTCCCGATCCTCGGGATCGGTACCTACGAGATTCAGGCTATCGGGATCAGCCGTGCCGCCGCGATTGATCGCGACGATGTACATGAACTTCTCACGCGGAGTCTGCTTGCGTGCGACATCCTGTGTCGTCTGGGCTTGCCCACTGTCGCCAAGCGCGCAGGCAGGCGCAGCGGCTGCCATCGCCAACAAGGCGGCGCTCCAACTCAACCTCGACAAGGTCGCTTTACCCATAGTGACAGTTCTCCTTTGGCCGGTTTTCATCACGTAGGGGAGCACCATGTAATTTCCATGCCACGCGCTAACTAGCTTTTTCTACTAGCCGGAAGCGGGCCCTGACTGCGCAACCCTGCGCAACTTGCGCAAGTATGCTCGTACGGCCTTGCGCAACACTCACAACCGCGACGAAGCGATTACTGATCCAGCTTCTTCGTCGCTTTTCGCGGCCGGACGAAGCTGTAATCGTTCAATCGGCTCACCAACGTGCGCCGGGAGATGCCGAGTTGTCGCGCCGCCTCGGTTTGATTGCCGCCGGCTCGATTGAGCGCCTGGAGGATCCACTGCTGCTCTTCCTTCGAGCCTTTTTCACGCGGTCGAGCCGGCGCCCAGCCAGAATCCGGGGCTTCGTCGGTCAACTGTGTGGGCGACGAAGGCGACGGTGCAAGGCCACGCGGTTCGTGGACGAGCGTCATCCGAACCTTCTCCGACGGCAGGTGCTCCGGCAAGATGGGGCCTTGCCCGCAGAGCAGCACGGCTCGCTCCATGACGTTCTTCAGCTCGCGAATATTGCCGGGCCAGCGGTAGCGCTTCATCGCTTCAATCGCCTGGCTCGACAGCGCGACGGTCTGGGCCTGGTCGGCGGTCGTGGCGCGCCTGATGAACTCGGTCGCCAATAGCTCGATCTCTGCCAGTCGCTCGCGCAGCGGCGGGATCACGATCGTTACTCCGTTGAGGCGGAAGAACAGGTCCCGCCGAAACGCGCCGCGCTCGACCAGCGCCTCGATGTCGCAGTTCGTGGCCGCGACGAAGCGGACGTCGATGGGCTTGCTCTTCAGCCCACCCACGCGCCGGACTTGTGAATCCTCGATCACGCGTAACAACTTGACCTGCGTCGCAAGGGGCATGTCGCCGATCTCGTCGAGCAGCACGGTGCCTCCCTGCGCGCTCTCCAGCAGCCCGGCCTTGGCCGTCACCGCGTTCGTGAACGCACCTTTCTCGTGTCCGAATAGCTCGCTCTCGAGGAGGGTCTCGGTGAGGGCTGCACAGTTGATCTCTACGAAGGGGCCGCCCGCGCGACGCGAGGCTTCGTGCACTGCGCGAGCGAACATCTCCTTGCCGACTCCGGTCTCACCAAGCAGCAGCACGCCGATCTGGGACACCGCTACCTTCGCGACCAGCTGATAGAGGCCCTTCATCTGGACGTCATTCACGACGATCTCGGGAGAGGCGACGGTTGCTTTCCCGATCGTGACCGGCGCCTGCGCCTTCGCGATGAGCTGGTACGGACTGCGCCCATCGCGGGGGCAGCAGGCCGCAAAGATCCTGCACTCGAGCTTGCGCTCCTTCAGTCGGGCTTCGATCCGGCGGACCGCCTCACCGGCCTTGGAAGGTGGCGTGTCGGGCAACAGCACCTCGTATTCGTGCGGCCCGTACTTGCCAAGAATGTCCGTTTCGCGGAGGAAGTCGCCGAGCGTCTCCTCCACGAATCCGGCAGGAGCTCGGCGATCCGGGTGCAGCCGGAACAGGGTGAAGGCCACTCCCGACCGCTCTTCCCGTGCGCATAAATCCTCGAGCCGCGCCTCGAAAGCGTCATGCGTCCAGATTCGGCGCGAGCGTAATGGGCGAGATCGCCGCTGCAAGAGAATGCTCGTATCGCCAATGCCCACGAGCTCCCCGGCCGAGATCTCGACACGCCGCCCGGGCAGGATCTTGATGCCCCTTACCAGCGTCCCATTGGCACTACCAACGTCTTCGATCGTGACGGTCTCGCCGACATGCAGGATTGCGTGCCGCCGAGAGATAGATTCGTCGTTGACCGCAACGTCACATGCGCTGCTTCGTCCGATCGTTACCTTCGCGACATCGTGGATTGTGTGCGTGGCAAACGTTCCGTTGCCAATGACCAGGACTTGGAGCTGACTCGGCAGGACCTCGTCGCCCGGGACATTCTTGCCGACCGACGTGACGGCGTTCAGTCCCAGGTCGTCATGCTCGTCGTGAGATGACACCGACCGAACCATATCACGTCCGCATGGTTGCCTCGTCGCGGCCTCCGGGAGCCGTGGTCACCGAGGTGTGCTCCGGCGCTCACGAAGCGGGCGGTAGGACTTGAGTCAGGGGAGCAGAACGATCACGAAGCCCACCATCACAGCCACCGCCACCGCCATCGCGTCCTCGAGGTGTTGGCGGGCTACGACTCGAGCTCGAGGCGAAGCTTGGCGACCTCGCCGCGTAGCTGTTCGTTCGTCGGATCGGCGGAATGGAGCTTCTCGAGGAGCGCGAGCGCGGCGGCAAGCTCGGCACGCGACTCGGTGGCATGGCCCTGCGTGCGCAGCAGGCGTGCGATTGACTGGTGGGACTCTGCGCGGTCGTGCTGCCACGCGGTGCGCGCCGGGTCCTCCGCGACCAGTGCCTCGGTGATCGCGAGCGCGGCGCGGTGCTCGACGAGTGCGCCCGCGATGTCTGCCTTGGACAGCACGTCACCGATGTTAAAGTGGCTCGCGGCGAGGTCATTCTGCGCTGCGGTGTTCGTCGGATCGGCGGCGGCCAGCCGCTCGCGGATCGCCAGACATGCACGATCTTCGGCCAGCGCGCTCGAGGCGTCGTGCTGGAGCTGGTGGATGACGCCGAGCCTTTCGTGGATGGCGGCGAGGTCGCGTTGCCACAAGGCGTTGTGCGGATCGCGCGAAGTCAATCGCGTCGCGAGCTCCGAGGTCACGCCGTATTCGGCGAGCGCCGCGGTGATGTTGCCCTTGGAGCGCAGCACATCGCCGACGCACCTGTGACTGAGCACGAGCTCGCTCTGGCGATCGCCGTTGCTCGGATCGTGGGCCACGAGCGATGCCTGGATGGCCACGGCGGCGCGGTATTCGACGAGCGCGCCGGCGTCATCGCCCTGCAGGCGCAACGCCCGCGCGAGATGGTCGTGGCAGGCGGCGAGGTCGCTCTGTAGGCCTTCGTTGCTCGGATCGCGTTCCGTCAGGCGCTGGTCGAGGACCAAGGCCGCGCGGAAGTGTGGCAACGCGCTTCCGACCTGTCCCTCGTCGACGAAATTTGCGCCGAGCTGGTCGTGACTCGCTGCGAGGTCGCGCGTCAGGATCGCGTTGTCGGGATCGGCGGTGACGAGTTTCTCGCGGATCGCGAGCGCAGCGCGATGCTCGGGCACCGCGGCTGCGAGATCGTCGTGCCTCGCGAAGACCTCGCCGAGGCGCTCGTGACCGACTCCGAGGTCGCGCGATATGTCTGGGCTCGGAGCCCACACGGCGAGCGCTTCGCTGATCGCGAGCGACTGGCGAAACTCGACGGGCGCGTCGCTGAAGTTGCCTTGCGCGTCGAGCACATCGCCGAGCTTCTCGTGACTGATCGAGAGATCACGTTGCCACCCGGCGTTGCGCGGATCCTTGGTGGCGAGCCGCGCGGAGATCGCGAGGTCCGCGCGGCACTCGGCGAGCGCACCTGCAAAATCACCCTGAGACACGAGCACTTCGCCGATGCGGTTGTGTTTGACCGCGAGGTCGCGTTGCCGTGAATCATCGTCGGGCGCCATCGCCGCGAGCAGCTCGGAGATTGCGAGCGCACTGCGGTAGCTCGCGAGCGCCGCCGAGGTTTGACCTTGGGCAACGACGTCACCGAGGTTGACGAGCGCGACTGCGCGCTCGCGGCGATCGCGCTCGGTCGCGACGGGCCTACGGTCGTAGTACGCGGTGGCCTTGTTCGCGACGACACCGAGGACCTCGAGCTTGCCGAGCGGCCGGAGCTTGTCGCGAAGATCGCCGAGCATGAAGCCCATCAGCTCCTCGGCATCTGCGCGATCGTGCTCTGCGGTACCGCGCGCTGTTTGCGCCACGGTCTCCGCGTATATGACGCGTTGGATCGCGACCGCGCAGGTCGGGATGAACGGCAGCTTGTTCGGCGCCACCGCCGACGTGAAGACGAAGGACGTGTGGACCCACAACTGGGTTCGCGTCGATCCGCCGCGTGCGAAGCTGTGCACCGACATGAATTGAAGGGGATCGTCAGCTCAGTGCGGCGAGCCGTCGGCGTTGATCGCGAACTCATCGATCAGCGCGTTCGTCACGTAGTTGAACGAGCTGATGTCGAGGCTGCCATCCGGCTTGCGCATGATGATCGTGTAGCCGAAGTCGACCGCGGTCGAGAGTGGCGCACCACCGTTGCCGACGAGCAGCTCGAATGATGCCGGATCATGGCGATACGTATGAATGTGGCCGACGAGGTTCAGCGTCACCGGATGCTTCGCGACGATCGCGACGCTCGGCGTGACACCCGGCGCCGCGGTCGCTTCATGCGGCTCGTGCCGAACGACGAAGGTATAGGTGGTCAGTTGCTGCAGCACCGCATCGAGCCAAGCCGCTTGTCGACCGTCCCAGGCGTTCGCGGCGACGAACACGAACTTCGCAGTCCAGCTGCCATCGATCGCGGCGAATCGCTCGATGAAGTACGGCCGGGTCTCACCGATCGGACCGACCAGGCGATCGAGATACGCCTTGTAGTTCCGCGGCTCGCCATCGCGGTTCCCCTCGCCGCAGTTCGAGAACGTGTCGCTCGTACACTCGTGGTTGCCGAGCGCCGGATAGACCAGGCCACCGTAGTTACCGCGGGCGCCGAGATAGGCATCGAGCTGCGCATCTTGTTCGTTGCCGGCCGTCGTCGCAAACATGTAGTCGCCGGTCGTCACGCCGAACTGAGGCTTGATCGCAGCGACCTGGGTCCAGATCTGCGCGACGACAGCCGTGGGATAGTTCGCCGTGTCATCCGGTAACGACGGCCGGGTGTCACCGACGACCGCGAAGCGCAACTCCGGCAGCATGCCACCTCCTGGACCGGCGCCGATGTTCGGCGGCGCAGCGACCGCGCCGGCGGCATCTTCGAATACGATCGCATCGCTGCGTTGACAGGAGGCCAACGCGGCGACCAAGAGGCTCGCTCTAAACACGCTCCAATGTATCAGAGTCATTCGAGCGACAGCTGCCCGAACCACGCACCGCAGCGCTGGAGGCCGTCCTTGGGGATGTCACACCGCGAGACGTGCGCGGGCCCCGACGCGAGTGGCATCGCGATCTCGAGCACCCACTCTTCGTCGTCGTTCGAGTTGTCGTCGAGCGAGCCGTCCAGGTCGACGCCTGCATGGATTCCCGCGATTGCCGGCGTGATCCTCGCCTCGGGGTTGATGCGAAACGCGGTGTCGCCGATTTTGACGTCGAAGAAGTCACTCGATTCGATGTTCTCGTCGGCGGCGTAGAGCCCGACGTAGAGATGCTGCGCATCGTGTAACAACCGGACTTCCGAGAACGGCCGCGCGAGGTCGCCGTTCGGCGCGGTGAAGACATGGCGCAGGGCGCGTCGACTCCAGTCCGGTTCGCCGAGCTCGCCATCGACGGTGATCGCGTGCGTCGTTGCAGGTATCGCGGCGGGATTGCGCGGCTCCGAACCTCTGCCGCATGCGACGGCAGATATCACGATCGCCATTCTCGCGAGCACGTCGCAAACATAGTCGCAAATTTGCCGGGCGCCCCGAATCGAACCAACGAACCTCACCCCGTGACTTCGAACCTTCGGAGGGCGCGATAACATCGACGCCAGGATCACGTCGAAGCGCCGGGCTCGACGAGCCCGCGCAGCTCGTACGCCATCACCGGCTCGACGCGGCCTTTGACCGTGATCTCGCCGATCTGGGCGGTGATGCACGCGTGCTTGACCAGCTCGTTGGTCTCGGCGCTGATCAACACGTCCACGCCGAGCTCCTTGGTGCTGCTCTCGAGCCGCGACGCGAGGTTCACGGCATCGCCGATCACCGTGTATTCCATGCGCGCCTCGCTCCCGATGTTGCCGGCGACGACGACCCCGGTGTGAATCCCGATCCCGGTGCGCAACGGGGTCACGCCACGCGCGACCAGCCGCGTGTTGAGGTCGGCGAGTGCCACGCGCATGCGTACCGCCGCGCGCGCGGCACGCACGGCATCGTCAGGCTTGGAAACCGGCGCGCCGAAAACGGCCATGATCGCGTCGCCGATATACTTGTCGACTACGCCGTCCTCCTCCATCACGATCGTCACCATCTCGGTGAAGTATTCGTTCAACAGACCGACGAGCGCCTGCGCATCGTTCATCCGTTCCGAGATCGAGGTGAAGCTCCGGATGTCCGAGAACAGGATCGTGACCGTGAGTGTCTCGCCACCGAGCTGGACCTTGCCGCTCATGAGGTGCTCCATCACGGTCTGCGTCATGTACTTGCCGAACGTGGCGCGCAGCTTGTCGCGCTCCTTTAGCCCATCGACCATCGTATTGAACGCCGCCGCGAGATCTTCGAGCTCGTCGCCGGTGCGCAGGACATCAACCTTGACGTACTCGTGCTGTTCGAGCCGCTTCACTGCGTGATTGACCCTCGAGATCGCGCGAGACATCACCCCGGCCAGCCGGGCGCCGAGCGTGACCGAGAGCACCGTGGCCGCGCCGAGCACGAACAGAGCGAGCCGCCGGTTGTGGCGCACGATGTCACGCACGTCGGTAAAATCGAGCGCGATGATCGCGCCGTACGCCCCTTGTCGGCCTTGCATCGAAGGCGGTGTGATCCGGGCGAGCGCCCAATCACGCCCACCGACATCGACCAACGTCGGCGCGTGGGTCGCATTCGCGGCGCCGGCGGCTGGAAATTTCTTGGTGGTGCCGAGGAGTGTCGCCCCCCCGGTTGCTCGCGGCACCGTATCCGGCTCGAAGAACGCTAGTTCGACCCCGATCTTCTGTTGCACCTCGTTCAGGTAGTCTGCATCGAGCGGCAGACATGCCATCACGGTCCCGATCTGGTCCACGCGCTTCGCCGCCACGAACGCCGGAAACGCGCCGGCCGCGCTCTCGCAGCCCTTTGCCGTGACGCCACGAAACGGGACGTCTGGAGCGAGCGCGGAGAGTTCGGGGACGCGCGCGGTCGACGACCATGGATGATCAACCTCGGTCTCGGCGAACTGTTGTCCCGTCGCATCGAAGAATACGAAATCGATGTGGGGATATGCCGAGTGAAAGATCGTGCCGAGTTTCTCGACTGCGACGGCGTCGCGGTGGATGAGAGCATTGCGGACCTCGCCCTGTGACGCGAGTTGATCGACGATCGTGGCGAGGTTACGGAGGTCATCGGACAGCTCGCGATCGAAGCCGTGCACCGCATCGGGAACCCGATCGTTGACCTGGGCGACCACCTGCCGCTCCATGATCCATGACAGCACGGGTAGCGCGGCGAGCATCACGATCGCGGACAACGCGACGATCGCCGTGAGTTTCTTGCGAACCGTCGTCAGGCGAAATCGCATGGGCACCACGCTAACTCAATCTCCGGCGATTTGTGAGACGTGCATCGCCCGCGATCGCGTTCGGAGTTCGACGCACGAGCCATGTGCCGGAGTCGGTGTCGCACGACGTTGGTCGCGTGAAGGCCGCCGACCCGCAACCCCGACGTTGCCGCTGTCGTCGACTCAACCTCCGTGGCAAATATCGGTGGTCACGACCTGGCAGGTGCCCTTCGTACATCGTGAGAACAGCGGACACCACGACCTGGAGGCGCGACTACATGCGTCGCCTACCACGAGATCGCGTACACACGTGTCGTGGTCACAGTGGAGGCCGGGTTCGCATGGACGCAGACCGCCATTGCCGTAGAAGTTACGCGTGCACGTGGCGCCGAGGCTGACGCGCTTGGCGCGGCCGCACTTCCCACGCAGACACTCGAGTCCGGCAACGCACTCGTCGGCGTTCTTGCAGACCGTCGCCACGGCGCGAGGCGAGGCCGTAGCTTTGCACACGCCATCGCAGCGCAGGCCCTCACTGCAGTCTTCCCGATTGCATGACTCACCTTCGAGGCGCAGCTTCCGGCAGCTTCCTCCAAGGCACCGCGAACCGGCGACGCATTCGAGGTCGGGACAAGGCTCTCCTACTTCCGCGATCCGCCCGCACGTTCCGCACCCGTTTCCGGCTGGGCCCGGCGTACACACCCGGCCCTCGCACTGTGCCGACGAGACGCACGGCTCGCCCGTTTTCAACGCGCCTGGCGGCGAGCTGCACTCGTCGAGCCTGTGGATGAAGAATGGACACGAGCGGGTAGCCGCAACGGAAATGCAGCGGTCCAGCAGCTCCGAAGTCACCCTGCTACCTGTCACGGCGAGCGTCGCTGAACAAGAATCCGTCTCGTACGCGCGGCAGCGGTCTTGTGTCCCGTACCGAAGAGCAAACAAATCGGGAGAGCAGCGATCGAATGCGGCGCAGCTCGCCTCGCCGAACCGCCCGCACGCGGCACCGAGATCGGGCACCGGCGAAACAGCGGCGTCGATTGCAAGGGTGGCGGCACTTGGCGCGGTTGCGGAGCCCGTCGCACTGGAGCCTCGCCCGGAGGGCGCCTTGTCGGAGCCACAGCCGAGAACAGAAACGATGACCGCCACCATCACGCGCATAAGTATAGATAACCCTTGCCCGCAAATACTGACAGATCCCGGCGAGGGAACTGAGCGGACCGCCCGGCTACGATTCCTCGCGGACCCGTGCTGCAGTTCGCAAACAACCAGTTTGCTGGTTGTCCAGCTCGAGCTACGCGTGAAGCGGTAAGACGACGATGTACGCGCATGATCCTCGGGGAACTTGGAGTCCGCGCATCATGATCTCGATCACTCGGCACATTTTTGCCATGTTTCGGGCATTGTGCGAGGCGCCGGCGCATGTGACAGCCGAGCCATGCAAAACATCCTCGTGATCATCGCGCTCGCTGCTTGCGGCAACAGCGGCGGCACGCCGGACGCGGCGCACATCATCGATACCCCCGTCTCGATCGACGCCGCCATCCCCCTCGACGCACCAACAGCTCGACAAGGATTCGTCACGCTCGCCCAGGGTACAGACCCCACCGATGGCACGATCGCGGACGCGAGTGCGTCGGCAACCTTTACCGACGGCTCGCCGTTCGGAATGATGTCCGGCAGCAATGGCCCGTGCATCGCGTACGTCGACGCGACCAACGCAGCAACGTACTCCGCGGGCACGATCGACATCTCCGGTGCGAACGTCCCGGTCACGCTAACGCCTTCCGGAACCCCGGCGATGGTGCACTACACGAACTCGCCAACCGCGTTACCAAAGCCGCTGTTCGCCGCGAATGCTTCGGTCACGTTCCACGCGGCCGGCGGTCCGGACCTCGTGACGTTTTCGGCGACCGTCACCACGCCAGTGGCCGTCGCCGGCTTCACGCCGCCGACGATGCTGTCGCGCGCGGCCGGCTACACGGCGAGCTGGACGGCGGGGCCGGCCGGCGGTCCCGGCATGTGGCTCTTCGTCGCCGGGAAGGGCAGCGGCGCCGCGACGAGTGGCAGCTTGCTGTGCAAAGTCGCCGACACGGGATCGTACACGGTCGCTGCAGCGAGCTTGGCGCTGCTCCCCCCGGGCGCGACCGGGGGCTTGATCCTCCTCGCCCGCGTCGCCGAAGCCAGCGCGGTGACCGTGCAAGGGCCGATCCTCGTCGGAATCGCCACCACCGTCGCGTCTGGAATCATTCCGATCAACCCGTAGTCATCCGGGGACTTGGTGCGCGTTCGCCGTGAGGCCCGAGCCAGTGTCGGTTTCGAAACAACGAAGGCAATCGAGTGAAGCGTCCCCGCGTCGGTGATCGTAACGTGCAGCCCATGCGCCTCCGCTCGCTCGCGCTGCCAACTCTGAAGGGAGTGCGCCGAGAGCTGCCCGAGCTGCTCGTAGCGAGCGGAGAGTTGCCGGGGCGGCCATTCCGCGGGCTGGACGTTGCACTCTGGACACTCGACGTATGCCCGTGGCTCAACGCCGCGTTCAGCAACGCCGATTCCGAGCCAGACTTTGCGGCGTTTCCAGAGCTCGAACGGGCATTCCTCGAGCGGCAGATCGAGCGGACCCATCGCGATAAATGTGGCTCGCCGGACTCGCCGTGGTTTTTCGCCGAGCTCTCGCTCACACCGCTGGCAGACTGGTTGGACAGGGCCGATCCCACGGGCGTGATGGTGCTGGACGTTCCGATCTTCACTACTGATTGTTGTCGTGCCTTATTGCGCGGCCAACGCCACGGGGACGAGGACTTCGAGCACTGGCTGCAAAGGGTGGATGGTCGATGGACCTTGATGTGATCGCCAACTTGCTCGAGCACGCTATAGCTTCGCTCGAGCTCGACGCTACGCTTCATCCCTGGTGGTTGGGCGAGTCAAGGCCTCGCCGCGCTGCTCGACTGAGCCGGCTGCTCGCGTCCCCTTGCCCGCTCGGTCCGAATGTGTCGGAGCTCGAGCCTCGACTGCTCGAAGCCTTCCTGCCTGAAGACCGTGAAACGGTCGCCCGCCAAGTCGACCACGGTTACGAACACCTCATCGTCCTCTCCGACGAAGCTCAAGCGCCCGTCGACGAAGCGTCGGTAGTTCACGTTCAACTCGGCTTGCCGCTCATTGGCCGAGACCGGGTGCTGCTACGATTGTGCACTCGCAATCTTTATCGTGATTTGGACACGGCAACTGCGGACTACCACGCATGGCTGGACCCAAGCGGATCGCTGTCCAATGTCCTAAGCCCACCTCAAGAGGCACTCGCATCCTTCTGGCCGCGGTGGGTCGTCGGGCGCTCCCCGGGTTTGAAGGCCCCGGTCGACGTGAACACCGCCACCGAAAACGAGCTCCTCAACCTAGCAGGCATCAACCTCGCGACGGCGCGTACGATCCTGGCAACCCGTCCCTTCACGAGCGTCGATCAGCTCGCTGACGCGATCGGCGCCGAGACGCTTCGCGTGATTCGCAACCTCATCGCCGTCTGATCTCTTCTGCTTCTGCGCGGCGTACTAGGCGCTGCCAGCGGCGGGTGGTTTATCGGTGGTGTTGCCGCAACCTGCGGCAGCGATCAGAACAATTAGTCGTTTGGACACGGGTCGGTAGCGGGACTATCCCACGTGTATGCGACCGAGCGGACGATGTCGACGTGACCGAGGATCGCGCGATCGGTCTCGTCGGTGCGCGCGCCGTATGGATATGCGAACACCGACACCGGCGGGAAGCCATCATTATCGAGGTTATCGATCGAGGGCAAGACCTCGTCTTCGAGGTACGCGGTCAGTCCGTTTTGCTCGACGTAGACTGGGCCGCGATAGTGCTTCACGCTGTGCGCCTCGATGTCGTGCCCGTCGTCCGAAAGATCGTGGAGCGACGCGCGGTCCGTCGGATCGAGCTGGGTCCAGTACGCGACGAAGAATGTGATGCGGGCATCATACTGCTTGAACAGATCGCGTTGCGCGATCCACTCCTTCACGTGGGCGTCGTCGAACGAGTAGGCGAGGCCACCGCCGGTAGGCCGGATGCCCTTGGCCATGTCGGCGTACGTCACGAACGCGAGCCCGCGGCTCTGTGCCCCGGCGAGCACGTGTTCGATCACGTCGGTCGCGATCGTGACGCCGGGGTTGTGGTTGTAGAGCTCGAGTACCTCACCCCGATCGCGCGCGCGATCCAGACCCGTATCGATGCTCGCGTTGCCGATCCGCGCCGACGTATCAATATCGATCGCGCAGTGCACCTTGCGACCATCCCAGTTGTAGAACGCCGAATCGGCCGAGCCGACATCGTAGTGACAAGCTGCGCTCGTCACCAGCGCGCATGCTAGGGTCCACGCGTGCGTTGGCCGGCCGTGCTGTTGTTCGCTGCGCAGGCGGCGAGTGCGAGTCCGAGTGATCTGGTTACCCGACCGCTCGTGCTCGACGAGCATCAGGTCGCCGCCGAGCTCGTGATCGAATCGAATCTCGCGCCGACTGGCGGCTTCGCGCGACCGCTCTCGTTCGCGCCCGACCTCTGGATTGGCATCACGCCCCGGTTGACGCTCGGGATCATTCACAGCGACCCGAGCGTAGACCGGATCGCGCCGGGCGCCAGCATCTGCGTGCGCCGCGATGACCTTCTCTGCACAGGCGTGTATCGCGGCGGTGGCCTCGATGGGTTGTATTCAGTGCTGTCGGGGCAATTCGACTTCGCGGCGCACGCGCGTCTCTTGGTCCGCGGTCTCGAGCCGGTGAAGCCGGCGCTCACGCTCGGCGCGGAGGTGCGCGGGCACCGCGGGCGGTTCGCGATCACGAGCGATCCGTATCTCCAGCTCGGGCTCGGCAACAACGAGCAGGGCAACCGCGCGGAGCTGTGGGTGCCGATCGTGTTCGCGATCCAGCCGACGTGTCGCTGGATCGTCGAGTTTCACACCGGCTGGAACAGCGACCTGGCCGAGGTGAAGGATGGCTGGCACATCCCCGCGGCGCTCGGCGTCCGCGCGATGGCCACGTCGCACCTCGAGCTCGGTGGCGAGCTCGGCTTCACGAGCATCCTGGGTCCGCAGAACAACCCGAAGCAGCGCGTCGCGTTCGTGACAATCGGCTGGCGCTAACTCAGCGGGTCGCGCGCGCGGCAGCGAACGCACGGATCGCGTTGTTGCCGAGGAGCTCGCCACCCGTGGCGATGGTCTGCCACTGCTCGCGGCTCAGATCGACCGCGCTCAAGTACCGGCGGAGCGCGCTGGCGACGAACCTCGGTTCCGGGTTGGTCGCAAACAACAGCTCGACGAGCTCGCGCTGGGCCGCGGCTGCCGCTTCTTCCTCGAGGTCATGATCCGGCAAAAATGCAGCGCGCAGGACCTCGCTACAGGTCTCGGCGTTCTTCGTTGCGATCGCTTCGCGGAGCCGATCGAGGAGCGGCGTGCCGCGCGGGTCGGGCTCGTCCTCTTCGTCCTCATCGTCATCGTCGTCCGCTTCGCCCGCGCCAGCGGCAAGATAGTAGGTGCCGAAGCCCGCTTCGATGGCGTAGTGGCCGGCCACCACGCGGTCAGCGTAGGCGTCGAGCCAGTCCGCGACCGAGGCTGCGAGCAGCGAGAGCGGCGGCGAGTCCACGCGACACGAGAACACGCGGCCGCTGATTCCGCTCACGACGATCGAATCGTGATCGCGCGATGCGATCGGCAACCAAAGATCGGACTGGAGCTCCGCGGTCGTGACGCCTGCTGCGTCCCAGGTCTCCGGGGTCTCGCGCAGGAACGTCACGGACGCGAGGATCCGCGGCCGTTCGGAGAGAGAGCGACGCGTGCCGAGCAGATCGAGCGATGCGATGAAGCCGTTCAGCTCCTCGCGCTGGCCATCGTGGTGCGACCACAGCGCGACGAGGTCCGGCGGCAAGGGCGCACCGAGCTCGTCGGCCGCATGCGCGAGCGTCTCGGCGCTCGCTCCCGATGCGAGGTTCTCCACCAGGAGCGGCGCGCCGTGTGCGTTCAGCCACCCAGCGATCCGCTCGATCGCATTCCCAACTCTCGCTCCATGATCCGTCACGGCGGCAGCCTACCCCGAACCGCAGGCGTTCGGTTCGATCAACCGCTACCGGCAGGCGTTCGGCCGCTCGCCGCCAAAAGCGGTCGTACCGTCGCGCAGCGTGAGTCCGAGGCAGACCGCACCGGTCGCGTCGTCGAGTCGCGCGAGCGGGAACATCTCTTCGATCGTCGTGCGATCGCCGACCCACGAGCCGCACGGCTGGCACATCTCGGTCACCACGATCCGGATCTCGTCGTCGACCATCTTCACGTCGCGGCGATTCGCGTTATCGGCGAGCAGCTGGCGATGCTTGCGCAGCATCGCCAAGAGCCCCGCGCTGTCGATCGGCTGGGCGTCGCCCGCGTGCTTCGTTCGCACCGTGTTCGCGGGCGTGCACTGGCAGGAGCCGGCCGTGCGGTCATCGCACCCGAGTAGCGACCAAAAAATGACCGAAATCATGATTGACGACCAAAACTTGGCCGCTCCACCTCGGGCGGTCATCGCGGACTGATCAGACCGCAGCCGCGGTGAGCGGCGCTTGCTCGCGGTTCTGGAGGAACCGCAGCGCCGGGTACTCCTGCTTCGCGCGGTTGAGCTGCCAGTCGTTGCGCGCGAGGAACACCGTCGCACCGCTGTGATCCTCGGCGATATTGTCGCGGTTCGCATCGGCGAACTTCTTGATCAGCTTCGGATCATCGGCATCGACCCAGCGCGCGACCTCGTACGACGTCGTCTCGAAGTGACACGGCAGCTCGTACTCGCTGCGGATCCGATCCGCGAGCACGTCGAACTGTAGCGAACCGACGACGCCGACGATGAAATCGGAGCCGAGGAACAGCTTGAACACCTGGGCCGCGCCTTCTTCCGCGATCTGCTCGAGTGCACGGCCGAGGTGCTTGGCCTTCATCGGATCGTTCGCGCGCACGCGGCGCAGAAACTCCGGCGCGAAGCTCGGGATGCCGGTGAAGTGCAGGTTCTCGCCCTCGGTCAGCGCATCGCCGATCCGCAGCGTGCCGTGGTTCGGAATGCCGATGATGTCGCCAGCCCACGCCTCTTCGGCGAGCTCGCGCTCGTTCGCCTGGAACAGCATCGCGTTGTGCACGCTCTGGGTCTTGCCGGTGCGTGGCACGGTGAGCCGCATGCCCCGCGTGAAGTGGCCCGAGGCGAGCCGCACGAACGCGATGCGATCGCGGTGCCGCGGATCCATGTTCGCCTGGATCTTGAACACGAAGCCCGAGACGGGCGTCTCCATCGGAGACACCGCGCGCTCGAGGGCGGGCTGGCTGCGGGGCGGGGGCGCGAGCTCGGCGACACCGGCGAGCAGCTCGCGCACGCCGAAGTTGTTCACGGCCGAACCGAAGAACACCGGCGTGAGGTGACCCGCGCGATACGATTCGAGATCGAACTTCGGGCACAGGCCCTTCACCATCGCGACATCCTCGCGAAGCTTCGCGACCTGCCGTTCGGGCAGCAGCTTGTCGAGCTGCGGATCGTCGAGACCCGAGAGCGTGATGCCTTCCTGCATGTACTCGCCCTTGGAGCGCTCCATCAGGATCAGCTGATCGCGGAACAGGTCGTAGCAGCCGCGAAACTCGCGGCCCGCGCCGATCGGCCACGACGCCGGCGTGACCTCGAGCTGGAGATCATTTGCGACCTCGTCGAGCAGGTCGAACGGGTCGCGACCCTCGCGGTCCATCTTGTTGATGAACGTCGCGATCGGCACGTCGCGCATGCGACAGACCTCGAACAGCTTGCGGGTCTGGGTCTCGATGCCCTTCGCGGCATCGATCACCATGATGGCCGAGTCGACCGCGGTCAGCGTGCGATAGGTATCTTCCGAGAAGTCTTCGTGGCCTGGCGTATCGAGCAGGTTGAACGTGCAGTCGCGGTACTCGAACGTCATGACGGACGTCGTCACCGAGATGCCGCGCTCGCGCTCGACCTTCATCCAGTCGGAGCGGGCACGCCGCCGATCGCCGCGCGCCTTGACCGCGCCGGCCAGCTGGATGGCGCCACCGAACAGGAGGAGCTTCTCCGTGAGCGTGGTCTTGCCGGCATCGGGGTGCGCGATGATCGCGAACGTGCGCCGTCTCGCGATCTGCACGGGGAGGTCGGCGTCGGCCATGGGCGCGCGAATCTACGGGATGGCGCGCAATGCGGCAAGCCGCCTGACTACTGAGGGACCATCGCTGTGGTCGTGATCGAGGCGCTCACGATCGTACCGGGACTGGTCGTGTAGTCGCCGACGGTCGTGATGAGCAACCGGCCGGCGGCTCCACCGCCGCCACCCGCGTTGCCTGAGAACGCGTGACCGCTTCCAGGTCCTGCCGAGCTGCTGCCGCCGTTGCCGCCGTGCTTCGCTTGGGCCCCCGTCCCACATGACGGGGCGATGGCGGAGCTCGACGACAGAGGCCCGTTTTGGCCGACGAGCGTACACGCGCCGCCAGCGCCGCCGTTCGCAAAAATCCCGCCTAGAAGTTCCACGCGTGGAGCCTCGATGACCACGAACCCTGCCGAGCCACCGCCCACGCCGTCGTATCCGCCCGCTCCGCCGACGCCGATCCTGCCCGACGCCGCGACCGTGATGCGGGTCAACGAATCGAGCTGTACCGCTCCCCCGCCGTGCCCGCTGGAGGTGCTGCCTCCCCCACCGCAGCCGCCGACCAGCGCAGTCCCGGATAGCGCTGCGCCGCCAGCGAGAATGCCTGTCCCAGACTGCACGAACTCGGAGACACTATCGCCTCCCGCGGTAGCATTGCCGCCGCCACCGCCGCCTGCGACGCCTTCACCAACGCACGGGCCGGTAGCTTGCTGGCCAGCGCCCGGTCTGCCAGGTGTTGCGCTGACATCGAGGAGCCCTTCGATTCTGATGTCGTCTCGTGCGACGAAGGCTACGGGGCGACTTCCGCTGACCGTGACCGACGACAGGGTGAACGACTTTCCAATGAAGACCCGGATGTCGCTGGAACCGGTCTGCGGCACGAGCAGCGACGCAACTTGCACGGGCAAATTGGCAGCATCGCGAACCGTCCCGCTATCGGTATCGATCGTCGCCATATCCGGAATCGTGACGTCCGGCTCATTCACGGCCGCGAGCATCGCCGCGCCGAGCCCGTTGAGCGGCGTGAACGTGTCGCAGCGGTCGCCGGTAGCGGCGCAACCCAAACTACAGTCTGTGGTCGTGGTCGCGCTCCCGTCTGCGTCGCAAGTCTCGAGCGCGGCTCCCGAGCAGGTTGACGCGTGCGGCTCGCAACCGCAGCGGTCGACCGGGCAATTGGCGGGCTTGACGATGCAGACCCCGGCAATTCCGGCAGATGGAGGGTACTCACCGGCTAGATCGCAGAACGGATACGCAACGTTGCCGCAATCCGCGTCTTGCTTGCACCGATTTGCATCCTTGGTGCAGCCAGCCAGAGCACCCGCAACCCACAGTCCCAATATCGCTTTACGCATGACGTCTTATCGATCGCCAGAGCCGCGAGTTGCTAGAAATCATCGCCGATTGTCGAACGTATGGACGGGGACAGCGGACCTCAGCAAGTACTGAGACTTGGCGTCGCGGTTGGGTTGGTGGCTGATAGGCTTCCCCTCGTCTGGTGGGGCCGGTCTCCCGTAAGCTGCCGACATGTCAAAGGCTCCCTGGGTTGTCGTGCTGCTTTTGACCACGCCTGCGATGGGTGCTCCAGGAGGGCACACGGCGCACGTCGATGCGAATGGCGTCTTGATCCGTGGCCCGGAGAGCTGCGGTACCCGTCAGGAGGCCCGGCCAGGCGCGGAAGACGCCGCGTTCATCGCGAATCCCGCCACCACGGTCCGCACGATCTATCTCAACAAGAACGGCGGGACGTACACGATCAAGAGCGGCAACGTCACGGATGCCGCCACCAACACCGCGAGCACGATCGCCTCCGGCGATGGCGCGCCACACGCGAACGCGGTGATTCCGCCGATCGATTCGGTCTTCAACTGGCCGTACATCGTGACGTGCGTGAAGAAGCACTACAAACCGTACAACGTCTCGATCACCGAGACCGAGCCGACCTCCGGCAACTACGTCGAGGCCGTCGTCGGTGGCACCGGCTCGTCGACCGGTTGGTCCGCGAGCTCGGGCATCCTCGGCGTCGCGTCGGCCGATAACTTCTGCGGCGTGACCGAGAAAGGCATCGCGTTCTCGTTCGCGACGAACCACATCGGCATCACGAACCAGGACGACGAGCTGTGCGCGACGATCGCGCACGAGGTCGGTCACCTGCTCTCGCTCGAGCACGAGGTCGCGGACGCCGATACGATGTCCTACGTCCCGTTCGCGACGGCCCACGCGAAGTCGTTCACGATCACCGATGCGCATTGCGGCACCGATAGCCAGACGCAGACGAACTGCTCGTGCCAGACCACCGGTTCCGGCCAGGTCACGAACTCCGCCGAGCGCCTCACCCAGTACATCGGCCTGCGCCCCGTCGAGACCACGCCACCGACGCTGAATGTCGATTCGCCGGGTGACAACAACACGCTGCCGCCCTCGTTCCACGTCGTCGCGGAAGCGACTGACGACACCGCGATGGATCAAGTCGCGGTGCTCCTGAACGGCACCACGATGGCGTCGAGTACCTCGCCGAATGGCAACACGTACACGGTCGCTTTGACCAACGTCCCGCTCGGCAGCTACACGCTCGAGGTCCAGGCGATCGATCTCTCTGGCAACATCACGAAGCGCGATCTCCCGGTCACGATCGCGCTCGGCGCGACGGGCGAGAGCTGCCTCGACGGCACCGATTGCACGGGCAAGGTGTGCGCATCGAACGCGGATAGCTCGCGGTTCTGCACCCAGACCTGCGACGACGCGAACACCTGCCCGGATGGCTTCGCATGTTCGGTGGTCGGCGCGCAGAACCTGTGCACGCCCGACGGCGGTGGTTGCTGCGCGGTCTCGGCGGGCGGCGATTCGCGCGCCGCGATGTTGCTCGCGCTTGGCGTCGGCGCGGTGCTGTTCCGCCGCCGTCGTCGCCGCTAGCAAGCGAGCAATCGTCGTGCCTCGTCTAGCGTGAGCTCTCGGTCGAGGTGACGTCCCACGGGGGGCGTCGATGTTCTTCGGTTGCAGGTGCGTGCGGCGGCGCGGCGATGCCTGCGCAGGGTGTGCGCCTCGCACCAACCGGCATGCCATCGAATGGTCGCGGTCTCGGTTCGTTCGTTCATGACCCGTGGAGCGTTTGAATGAGGTGCAGCAGCCAGCTGCGCCGCGAGCGCTCGATGGACGAGGTGGGCGAGGTGGGCGGAGTGCCCGCCTCCGTTTCTGATCTACAGGCGGGAAGGCAGGCGGAGCAAATCGACACGATGCCCCCGCCAGTAGTCGCCGTGGCTTGTGGCGCGTGAGCTCCAGTCGACCAGCTCGTCGCCGATGTTCGCGGCCTCGGTCAAGGTGCGCCCCACATGGGGCGTTGACGTTTACGCCGAGCATCTACGCAGGCACCGGCTGTCTGCTTTGACTGCGTGTGCTGAGCGCGCGGAGTAGATCGAACCAGCGACGGTCTGCGAGCAATAGATCCAGCGCAGGACGCGAGCACCCCGTCGACCGACATGGCTCCGATGTTCGAGTCGACCAGCTCGTCGCCGATATTCGCGGCCTCGGTCAAGGTGCGCCCCACGTGGGGCGTTGACGGTTACCGTCGTCCTGCGGGGAACGTCCCGTCGGGCAAAGCGAGCCCGCGAAGCCGGTAGCGAGCCTTGCGATGCAACCAGCGATGCTCGCCGCGATGCGTAGGTGCGCACGTAAACAATCTTGAAATGGGAGTAGATCCAGCGCACCGCATCGACCGACACGTCACCGATGTTCGAGGTCTCGGTTCGTTCGCCCGCCGAACGCCCGCGACGGCACGATGCGTATTCGCGGGAGCAGCGATCGCGCGGTCCATCGTCACGATCACGAGGCACGTCGCGATCGGCCGGCCTGATCAATCCAGCGTCTCGGCGGTTCCGCGACGAAGGTGCTGACCGAGCTCGGCGTCGAGGTGATCTCGAAGGGCGGGCTGCTGCGGCGCGGCCGGGCTACAGCGCGGTCAATCCCGATCCGGCGTGGGTGGCCTTGGCATGGAAGGCGTTGAAGCCGCCGGGCCCGCCGAAGAACAGCTCGCGTGCCTTGGTGACGCGGATGGTCGGTCGCCCCGCAGCACTGCCGCTGCGACCTCCGGCCACCACGTCGACAGCGCGGCGGTACATTTCGGCGGCAACAGCGGTCCGATGAATGCGAGCTGGCCCGGAAGATCGCTCCGCGACGATCCGGTTGCTGCCGAGAAGCTGTACGGTGGATTCGAGACACCAGGGCGTCCTCACGAACGCGGTCGAACTCAGCTGTTGTCCGGATCACGGACAGCGTGCAGCCCGGGAAGATCTCCACTAGACGATTTTCTTGGCCGCATGCGGTTTGTCGTTGACGTGATTTATCGCGTCACGACACGGGTCACAGCGATCTCGATCTCTTCGCTCACGAGACGCGCTGATTTCGCTTCTCGCAACGCGTTCGCCGAGCAGACCAAAACGATCGCTCGCACGGCCCGATCGTCGTCGAGAACGCACGACCTCGAACCGAAAAACCCAGTGCTACGGTGACCTGGTCAACGCAACCAGGAGTGGGTGATGTTTCAAGTGGGTCAAGCGTCTGCGGAGCCGAAGAGCGGGAACGGGTTCATCGCGAACATGGCGATGGGCCCCGAGGCCGTCGATCGAGAGTTGCGCCGGATCGCGAACGCAGAGCGCCGGCTCGAGCACGACAAGGCGCACTTGCTGACCCAAGCCGTGCGACTGCGGATCTGGAGCCACTTCGGTCGCGGTTCACTGTCGGAATATCTCGAGGAAGTCTTCGGCTACACGCCGAAGGTCGCGCGCGAACATGTTCGTGTGGCGTTCGCAGCTCGAAGAGCTGCCAGTGCTCGGCGAGATGTTGGAGTCGGGCGAGCAGAGCTATACCGCCTTACGCGAGCTCTCCCGGGTGACCACCGCCGAGACCGTGGGCGAGTGGCGCGAGGCCGCGCGCGGCATGAACGTTCGGCAGGTCGAGGGTCGTCGCGGGGCACGAGAAAGGCGATCGACCGAGCGAGCCAAAGGATCCAGATCTCGCGATCAAGAAGGTCACGCTCGAGCTACGTGCCGGAGCGACCGCGCAGCTGCGGCAAGCGAGGCAAGCGATCTCCGCCGAGGTCGGCAGCTTTGTCGATGACAGCGAAATGATCGAGGCCCTGTGCGCCGCGTACTTCGCCGGCGGCGAGGCGGATCAGGGTCGTGCGCGGCACCAGCTGATGATCACGATTTGCGAGCGTTGCAACCAGGGCTGGCAAGACGCTGCGGGCCGGGTGATCGCGATCGATGCGGTCGATGTCGAGCGAGCAGAATGCGATGCGCAGCGCATCGGATCAGATCTCGAACCCGAGCGTGCGACGCAAGACATCACGCCGATGGTGCGGCGGTTCGTATGGCGTCGAGATCACGGGAAGTGCTGTGTGCCGGGTTGCCGCGCCTCGCGTAACATCGATATCCATCACGTGGTGCATCGCGAACATGGCGGCAGCCACGAGGCCGATAATTTAGCCCTCACGTGTTCGGCTCACCATCGCGCCCTTCATGAAGGCAAGCTACAGATCACGGGCTCGGCGCCGAACCTCACGATCACCTATGCGAATCGACCTGCCTCGTCGCGGACGCTCGCGGTCTCGCCAGCGATCAACGCGAGTGAATCGCTCCGTGCAGCGCGCCTTCAACCGCGAGTCGCTGTGCCGACGCCCCACGTGGGACGTTCGAAGTTCGAGAGCGTTGTCGCCGTGACGCAGGCGAAGCAAGCGCTGACGACGCTCGGCTTCAGGAAAGCCGAGGCTGCTCGCTATGTCGAGGAGGCACTTGAGAAGGTCGATAGGCCCGACCTCGAGCTGCTGATCCGGACAGCGCTCGCGTGTACACGGCGGGAGCTCCCATAGCCGCGCACGATGGCTGCTGCCTGAGTCCGTGATCCGCACGCCCGCATTTCGCGAACGTGTGGTCGAGGGGTATGCGCCCGACAGGATCGTGTACTAAATCGACACACCGAACCAACCGCGAGTCGCCGTACCGACGGCCCCGGTGGGGCGTTCGAAGTTCGAGAGCGTCGTCGCCGTGACGCAGGCGAAGCAGCGCTGACGACGCTCGGCTTCACGAAAACCGAGGCTGCGCGCTAGGCACTTGCGAAGGTCGACAGGCCCGACCTCGAGCTGCTGATCCGGACAGCGCTCGCGTGTGCACGGCGAGACCACTGCTGCCGAGCTAGCTGCGGTCAGCTGGAATGCCGATCAGATAAACGCAACTGATCGGAATCGGCCGGCGTTCCATCGAGCCCGATCTGGCTCTCGTACGAGTCCTTCGAGCTTTCCGGTCCGGCGGCACGGCTCCTGTTCGGGAGCCGAGGGCTTCTCGTCGAGAGAGCGGGCGAGCCACACGTCTCGTCGGGGAGGTTGTTCGCGAGGATCGACCGGCAGCGGTCGACGAGCCGAAGCTCGGGCTCGGGCTCGGGCCTGGGCACGATTTGGAGTGCGCAACCGAACGTATCTCCGCTACGCGAGCGGGCTGCGGTTAGCTGGGCTCAGAGCCCGGCCAGGTGCGCTTTGTACGTGACGCCGAAATGCGGTGACGGCGTGCCATCGAAGTTGCTCAGCAACAGCGGCGGCGCTTCGGTGTTCCAGTCCCAGGCATTGTAGCCCTGGCCCTGGCCATCGACCCACGCGAGCAGGCTCTCGAGCCAGGTCGTGAGCTGGGTCGCCTGGGTCGCGCTATAGGGCCCGAGCGCTTGCGTGTAGAGCCCGATCCCGATCTCGCCGACGACGACCGGATAGCCCGCGGCGAGCACGCCTGGGATGCCGTAGTTCATCGCGGTGGTGGCGCCGTCCGCGCAGGTCTGCGAGGTCGAGTAGTTGTTGTACTGGGTCGGGCACAGGGTCTGGACCGATTGATCGCTGTAGACGTGCCACGAAGCCGCGACGTTCGAGGTGTCGGCAAGCGTTCCGACCTTCGCGACCCACTGCGTGAAATCGGCGGAGTAGGCGAGGCCACCCATGATCACGACGTTGTCGGCGCCGGTCGCGCGGACCGCGGCGAGGAGCTGCTTCATGCCGGCAACTTGATAGCTCGCGTTGTTCGCGTCCTTGCTGCACGTGCCGCCGTTCACCCAGCAGTCCCAATCGGTGATGAACGGCTCGTTGAACAGATCGAAGATCACCGAGGCGTGATCGGCCTTGTACGCGGTCGCGACCTCGGTCCAGAATTCGGGCGCGTGATCCAGGTCGGCCATGCCGAGCTGGCGGTCGGACTTTTGCGTGCCAGGTGCCGCCCAGTGAAGATCGAGGATCACGAGCATGTGGTTGGTCTCGAGCAGCGAGACCCACGAGCGGATCGCGTCGCGATACGGCTGGCCACTGCTCGCGGCGGGCATGCCGTTGATCCCGAGCCAGCAATCCTCGTTCAGCGGCACGCGCACGCTGTTGATGTGCCAGCTCTTCATCGCATCGACGCTCGCTTGATCGTGCGCGCCCGAAAACACGCTGCCGTTCACGCACGCGTACTCGGTGCTCGAGCGATCGGCGCCATGCATGTGGATCTCGGCACCGTTCGGGTCGACGATGTGCCCGTTCGTGCCGTTCGTTCCCTTCACGACGTGGAGGCCGGTGCTCGAGCCCGACGGCCCGTCGTGCGCGCGGCCGCTACCATCGCCAGCGGTCCCGCCTCCGTCGGTCGCGCTCTTGCTGCCGCCGCACGCAACCAGCATCGCCAGCACCGCTGCGCTTCGGACCATCCGCGAAGCGTACGTTAAAACTCGAGCTGCAAGCCGCAGTCACTGCACGCGCCGGCCTCGAGCGGTCGCGTGCAGCCGCAGGCCGGGCACGCCTCGCCCGAGAGATCCACGTCGACGCCACCGCTCATCTCGCGCCAGTCACCCGCGAGCAGCTCGTTCAGCTTCGGCACTTGATCCTCCTGAACCAGGAGGTGCGTCTTGGTCCCTCAACCATGACCGGCTGCGCCCGGTGGGCAGCCAATCTCGGCGACGATTCCGAGCTCGTTGCAGCGATCGCGGAGCAACTTCATGTCGGCGATCGAGCCCGACATGGCTGGCACCACGTTACTCATTTCTTGAACAGCTTGTCGAAGGCGCGACGCATCGTGCCGGACTTCTTCTGGGCGGCGTAGCCCTCGTTCGAGTATGCGATGCGCGCCGATGGATCGATGCCGAAGGCGACGTAGAGCGAGAGCAGATCGTGGACCATCGCCGAGATGCCGGTCGTGCGCAGGTCGTACGAGAGGCAGTAGCTATCCGGCTTGTTCCGGATCATCGCCTTCGCGATGATCATCATGATCGCCGGATCGATGAGCTCGCCGTTGCCGTCGAGGTAGTGCTTGTAGCTGAAGAACCGATCTTCAGGCGCGAGCTCGGGCGCACCCTGGCCATCGGCCTTCGGCGCGCGCAGGTTCTGGATCGTGCGGTACTCGTGCTCGATGTACGCCGCGATCGAGTTGTTCTCGTCGCGCCGTTCGTACTCGACGAACTTCCTGAACGCGTCGAACAAGTTCTTCGGATTCGCGTACGCGCCGGAGATCAAATAGTAGAATACCGCCCCGAGCGAGTAGATGTCAGCCGGGCGACCGACGCTCTTGACCACGCGACCGCGCACGTTGATCTCGGAGCCCTCGGCGAACGGCCGGTTGAGCAGCAGCTTCTTGCGTGTGCGATCCGCGGCCGCGATCGAGTAGTACTCGTTGCGGTTGAACAGCGAGAACGTGTCGTTCTCGAAGATGTCGATGTAGAAGTCCTCGAAGAACTCGACCTCGGGCGAACCCTGGGTCGTGTTGACGAGCAGCTCGAACGTATTGGTCTCTTGTTCGGGCGACTGGAAATACAGCGTGCCCGGCACCGACTGGAACCGCGTCATCGAGACGTCGAGATCCGGATCGGCGACCTTGCCGACGTTGAAGTCGGCGAGCTTGATCTTCATCTGCGCGCCACGCAGGTTCGGATCCGGCAGCTTGACGAGAATGTTCGCGGGCTTGATGTCGCGATGGCAGGTGTCGCGCACGAGGTGAGCGAACTCGACCGCGGTCGCGACCGGGATGGTGTACTCGAGCACGCGGAAGATGCGCTCGCGCAGCGGCACGGCGAGCAGATCATCGCGGCGGCGCTTCTGACGCGCGCCCTTCAAGCGTTCCTCGAGGCTCATGTCGAGCAGCTCGAGGATCATGAAATCGTTCTCGACCTTCTCGCGTATGGCCGGCGGGATGAAGCCGGCGCTGTCGCCTTCGCCGGAGGCGAGGAGCTCGACGATATTCGGGTGACCCTGAACGCGCTCGAGGATCTCCTTCTCTATCTGGAAGCGCATCTGGTCTTCCTCGTTAACGCCGCGCTGAAGGCACTTGATCGCGACCGGGCGACGCAGCGTGGTCTTCGATTCGACCCAGCGCTCCTCGCCGAGATAGGCCTTCGCGAACCGGCCCGAGCCGAGCTCGATCGGCATACCGGTCTCGTCGACGACGAACGCGTAGATCCGCGAGCGCGAGACGTACGGCGTTGCTTGCGCGATCACGCCGGAGACTTGCGACATCGGCGGTCCAGGCTGCTGTTGCATCGGCTGCCCGGGATTCGTGATCATGTCCTGCGGCGGCGGATGCTGCTGCACCGGCGGGCCGAGGTGCGAGAGCTGCGGCGATCCTTGCGGGAACATCTGCGGCGCAGAGTTGCGCGGCACCGGCGTCGCCAGACCCGGCGGCATCGGCTGACCCGGCTGCGGGATTTGACTGACGTTGGTCGCGTCACTCTCGAAGTCGTTGTACTCGACGAAATCCTCGCTCATCGCAGAACCCTGCGAAGGGTTCGGCGGCTGGCGACCATTCGGTGGACCAGTAGGTGGAGGCGGTGTCTGACCCATAGCTGCGATTACCCGCGTCTTCCAGACTTGGGCACCGTACGTCCTTGAGTATACACAAAATATGCATCCGAGCCGGGGCCGAAGTCGAACAGGATCGGGTCCGCGACATCGTCGAGTCCGATGCCGACGCGCTCGTTGCCGATCGAGAACGTGACGAGCGATCCTTCGACCGCACCTTGGATCACGCGAAGGTGGCCGATTTCCTGCGCGCGCGGCGTGACCAGGGCGAGGTCACTCGACTTGGTGAGCGACACCGCAGGTGATGGCCGGCCACCGAGAGGCGCGACGAAGCACGTCAGCCCTTTGACGTGAACATTGCGCTGACCGCCGGGACCGGGAATCAGCGTGATTCGCACCTTCGTGCCATGCAGTCCGACGAGGTCGGTAATCCCGTTCGTGACCATCGCGAAGTGCACCCGCCGATCGGCGACGCCTTGCGCACCATCCGAGAGCGCGAGCCGCCGCACTGCTCCGGTCGGCACCGGTGCATTCGCCATCCACGCGTGGGTCGCCGGCGCGTGAAAGGCCTGCGGCGTCATATCCATCGGCATCGGAATCACCGGCGCGGTCGCGACTGGAATCGCAGGGGGCGTGATCGGATCGCGCGTCGCGGGCAACGGCGGTTGTGCGTACTGCGGGTACAGCGGTTGCTCCGAGTAGACCGGATAGACGGGCTGTGGTGGGGGCGGCGGTCGCGTCGCGCGCACCACCGGCGTTGCCGCGGGTGGGGTGACTGCTTTCTCCGGCGGCGTCGGTGTCGGCAGCGAATGCAGCTCCGGCGCCGCGGGCAAGCGCTCGATCTCGGACGTCGAGAAATCGAGCAAGTTCTCGAGCTCGGTCGCGAGCTCGTCGACGCGGACCAAGCGCTTCTTCGGATCGAACGCGAGCGCACGCGACAGCACCTCGGTCACGCCGCGCGAGAGCCCGAGTGGCGCGAGCGCGTCCCTGACGTGCTCGTCGGCGTGGCGCCGCTTCTTGTAGCCCGCGTAAACATCTTCGTCGGCGAAGATCGCCTTGGTCGTCAGCATGTAGATCGCGACGACCGCGAGCGAATAGATATCGGTCGCCGCGGACACCGGTTGACCCGCGAGTTGTTCGGGCGCGGCCCAGCTCGGCGAGTACATCGCGAGCTTCTGGCCCGCGACGATCGCGGTGTCCTCGGCGCGCTGTTCGCGATCGGCGTCGGTATCGGCGCTCCACTTCGCGATGCCGAAATCGGCGAGCTTCGGCAGACGCGATTCGCCGACCGAGCCGAACAAGATGTTCTGCGGCTTGATATCGCGATGCACGATCCCGAGCCCGTGCGCCTCGGCGAGCGCGGCGCACATCGCGGCGGTGATCCGCACGGTCTCGGCGAGCCCTTGTTTGCCTTGCTCGCGGATGATCTGCGACAGCGTGCCGCCGTTCATGTACTCGCACACTTGCAGCGGCATGCCGGCGGAATCTTTTTGACCGAGATGGCCGAAGTCATAGATCCGCAGCGTGTTCGGATGCGTGAGTCGCGAGAGCGCGAACGCTTCTTGCACGAAGTGCTCGTAGCTCGTGCGGCCGATCCCGGAGAGTCCGCCGAGTCCGCTGAACACTTTCACGCAGACCGGTCGCGACAAGCGTTCGTCGGTGCCTTTGAACACCACACTGTGGCCGCCGGATCCGATCTGCTCGACCACGCGATAACGGTCGAGCACGAGGTCACCAATCTTGACCTCGGGGACCTTCTGCGCAGGAACGCGCGGCGCGCTTGCCATCCGGCCTGCATCGTAGCGCGGTCGGCACGAATAGACACAATCCATGCCCCGTCCGCGGTGGTGGCAGCGGCTGACAAGCGGGCGCGCGCTTGGAGTGTAAACCGCCGCGTGCTATCGGTTCATCGTGCCAGTGCGACATGCCCTCCTCGGCTTGCTAGCCGCGTTCGTGGTGATCGCCGGTGTCTATCTGTTCGTCCAGGTCCGGTCCACGCCGAGCGCCGTGGCTGCGAGCGCGAGCCCGCCCCCGAGACACCCGGACCCCGCCCCGGAGCCGGCCGACCACGAGGCTCCGCCGACCACCGACCACGGGGCGGCGGCCTCGCATCAGGCGCCGGTCGCCGCTCCGCGTATCGCGACGGAGCCCGGCTCGTCGGCGGCGTCAGGCTCCGACGAGGATCCGACGATCGCGCTCGAGCGCCCCGATGTGAAGGTCGATGCGATCATGGCGCGCGCGAACTCTGCCTACGACAAGGGCGATTGGGACGAGGCCAAGATGGTCGCTGGCAAGGTCCTGGCGAAGCAGCCGACGAACATCCGCATGATGCGAATCATGGTCTCGGCCTCGTGCATCGATGGCGACTCGGTCATGGCGCAGCAGTGGTTCGAGAAGATGCCCAAGGGCGATCGCGAGCAGATGAAGACCCGATGTGATCGATATGGCGTTTCGTTCAAGGAACCCGCGCAGTAGCGTCGGAAGATCCTTTGTGGTACGCGCATGGCGATGTCGAGCATCCTCGTCGATACGCTAGGTCGAGAACCGGTTCGCCCCAAGGTCGTCGAAGAGACCGTCCGGTTGATCGACTCCCAGGTCAAACAGAAGGGCTTCCTGATCAAGGGCGCCTACTCGACGATCAAGGCGATCAAGGGCAAGTTCGTTCCCGAGGTCGTCGACGCTCTGCTCGACGATTGGCTCGGCAAGATCCAGCCGCACTACGACAAGTGGGAGGTCACCAAGCCGAGCACGTTCGCCGACTACGTGATCGCGCGCTCGGATGATGTGGCCGAGGATCTGCTCAAGGTCACCGACGAGCGGGCCGCGAACACGTCGCACACCACGGCGAAGAAGATGTACATGCGCATGCGCGACTCCGCGAAGCGCAACGTCGTCGAAGCGATTCCCGAGCTCGCGCGGCTGCTCGAGAAGCACCTGAACGAAGCGCTCGCTGTCAAAGCGTAGCGACTACTGCTGGTCTAACAGATAGACCATCAAGTAGCCCTCGGCCGTACGGCGAGGACCCGGCGCTCCCGACATCAGGCGGAAGTCGGCGGCGAGCTGGCGACGCTGATAGCTGCGATAGAGCGCCATCGGATCGATCTCGTGCGAGTGCTCGAGCTCTTCGATCTGGCGACCCAGCACTTCGGCGGCCCACGCGGGGCTCGCGGCTCCGATGTGCTGCTGCTGCATCGCGCGCCGGAGCGTGGCGAGCTCCTCGTGCGTCATGTTGAACAGGAACTCTTCGAACGCTGACGCTTCGTCGATACTCATGCCGTCGCGGCCGAAGAAATCGAGGACCTCGGGGCTGCAGTCTTCTCGGACCAAGCGGAACGTCTCGGTCGCGCCGAGCAGGGTGCCGTAGGCGCTGTTGATCCGGTTGCGCGCGTGCCACGCCGATTCGAGCAGCGGCGCGAAGTCGTCGATCTCGAGCGCGGCGTCGTCCCAGATCGTGATCAGTTGGTCCGCGGCGCGCTGCTTGGTGCGGCGCGTGACATCGGGCTTACGCAGGAGCGCGAGCAAGAGCTCCTCCGCGAGCAGCGTGTAGATCGATTGCGCGACCTCCTCGCGGAGGTCGTGTGTGATCTGGACGGCACTCGGGATGTGATGGAGCGCGCCCGTCGCCTTCACGAAGCCACGCAGGAAGTTGATCTTGGTGAGCAGGTACGTCCGCGACAGCGTCGCCTTGAGCGGCAACGACAGGTCGCCGGAGAGGCCGTCGATCGTGCACAGGTGATCGATCAGCGTGTTCTCGTCACGGGCTTCACCCGCGAGTGCGGTCGGCGCGCGGAGCGGGCGCTGGCGCTCGAGCAACTCCGAGGTCGAGCGCAGCTCGTCGATCATGGTGCGCAGGATCGCCGCGTCGGTCGGCGACTCGGCCGCCACGGCGTCCAGGGCCTGCTCGACGAGCTCCGTTTCGTGACGGTCGAGCACGCGCGTTGCGAACGCTTGTGCTTGGGCCGACGACAACCCCATTGCCGATGAAGCTAGCACGCTCTCGGACGCATGCGCGGCCATAGCTTGGGAGGGCTGCGGAGGAACGGTGGGAGGACGACTGGGGTACGACACGTGGGTAGACACGTCAGTCTCGAGAGCTAGGATTCGTCTGGCTGGCTTGCCAGACCGGCCTGCGCCGCCTGCTCGCGCCGGCGACGTACCACGAATCGGATTGCGAGGGCTAATAGCACGGCGAGGATGACCACGCCGATGATCAGGTCGACGTGCTTCACCTGCTTGGCGGTCTCCAGAAAGGCTTCGCCGAAGTGATACCCGAGAAGAATCAGGACGCTTCCCCAGATCGTCGAGCCGATGAACGTCTGCGTGAAGAACGGCACGAGCGGCATGCGCGCGATGCCTGCAGGTACCGAGATGATGTGACGAATGATGGGAAGGAATCGGGCAACGAGGATCGTGGCCTTGCCGTGGTTGGCGAAGTACCGCTCGGTCATCTCGATGTCGTGCTTCCGGATCAGTGCGAACTTGCCGTACTTGAGCAGCAGTGGCTTGCCGCCGGCCGCGCCGATCCAGTAGCTGATGCCCGAGCCGAGCAGCGCTGCAGTCGTATTGATGATCAAGATCACGGGCAGCGAGAACGTGCCGTGGGACGCGAGGACACCCGCGAACGGCATGACTAGCTCCGAGGGAATCGGCACCAGCGTGCTCTCGAGCGTGATCAGCAGGAAGAGGCCCGGATAGCCGACCCGGGCGACGAAGTCCTGGACGAACGTGGCGAAGTGTTCGAGCACCCGCAGCTTTTAGCCTGGTCGGGACGAATCTGGAACGAGGAACGAAAAATAGCGCTCGGGGAAATCATTGAAGGCCATCTGCGCCGCACATTCCGGGCAGGCCTGGGTGGGGGGCACGAGCTGCGCCAGCGACGCGGCGTGGGCATCCGCATCGACCAGCAGCGACTCTTCGCGGCCGCAGGCATCGCACGCGTATGGCGCGTAGAACGACGCGACGTGCGAGTTGCCGCGCGTCGCGATGATCATGTTGAACTGATGGATGATCGGCTCGGAGACCCGGAGTAGGTCGATCGCGAGGTTCTGCTTGGTAGCCTCGGTTTGCATGCGGATCCAGTCACGCACGCCGAGCGAGTTGATGAACTGCACGCCACCGAGATCGAGCACGAGCCGACCGTTCTGGGCGCGCGCGAGGAGCTCTCCGAGCTGCGACGTCTCGTCGATCGAGCCGGCGAGCACCCAGGTGCCGTTCGCACCGGGATCGATGTATAGGCGGCCGCGGATTTCGGTCACGTCGAGCTCTCCACGAAGACGTTAAAGGACGAAGCAGGGATGCGTTCGGACGGACTATAGCGCACGTCGATCAACGCGATGATCTCCGTCTTCTTCCCGGGAGCCAGATTGAATACGAGATGATCACAGCTTCGGTAACTCAACGCGACTCCCATGCCGGCTCCACCACCGGATTCGCGGACATTTTGTTTTGCGAGCGAGCGCAGGATCGTGCCGCGATCGAGGCTCCCGAAGTGGTCGTTGACCTCGATCGCAACGTACCGCGCATCGCAGCCCCAGCGTAACCGGACTTGGTGGCGCGCATCGAGCTCGAGGTCGGTATCGCGCGCGACCTCGCTGCGATAGTGGTGGCCGTCGGCATCGCACGGCGCGTTGTGCACGGCATTCGAGATCAGCTCGTCGGCGACGAGCATGGCCATCGAGGCGACGCGCGCGCTCTGGCCGCGCGCGCGCACCGCCTCCGAAAGGTCGGCCACGATCTTCGGGCGTTGCGTCGATCGCGTGACCTCGACCTCGTGGAGCTGCGTGCCCCACAGGAGGTACTTCTCGGCGCCGAACAGGTCGTTGCGCACGAGCTTGTGCGCGGTGATCGTGAGCTCCTCGGCGAGCACGGGCATCGGGTGCACGAGCAGGTTCGTGATCGCGCCGAGCTCGAGGATGTGAGGAATCTGCTCGAGCGTGTTCGCACCGAGCAACATCATGCAGGCCTCGGCACGCCTGGCGCGCGCGGCCGCGAAGAACGGTGCGGCGGACGGCGAGCTCAGCGCCGAGACATCGACCACGACCAGGCGCGGCGAGATGTGCTGGAGTAAGCGGATGCCCTGCTCGAGATCGTCGGCCACTTCGATGCGATAGCCGGTCACGCCGAGGATACGCTGCACGATGCGCTGGGTCTTGCGGTCTGGATGGACGATCAGGATGGCCATTAGATGCCTCGGCCGCCTTTGCGATTTCGATAGACCAGGATCGCGCAAAACACCGCCGCACAGGCCGAGGAGATGAACAAGATCGCGAACACCGGACCCATGCCCGAGGTCTTCTGGTCGTAGACCCGCGGCACGATGACCTCCTGGACGATCGGACCCATGCTGCCGAAACCGGAGATCACCGCTGCGGCGAAGGTCGCCTGGCGCCGGCTGCCGATGTCCATCGCCCCTGCGCCGGAGAGCAGCGCATCGGGGCCGTAGAGGAAGAACCCGACGAGGCCGAGCAAGCAGACGAACACGGGCACGCTGGAGCCGCCAAAGAAGATCAGGAGAGCGGTCGCGCCGGTCATGCCGAGCATCATCACGAACGCGACGCCCGCACGCCGGCTCTTGAAGTACTTGTCGGAGAGGTAGCCGGTGAGGAACACGCCCGGCATACCGCAGATGTCGAACGCGATCGCGTAGGTGTTCGCCGCCTTGCCCGACAGATGATATTGCTGGGCGAGGAAGAACGCGGCCCACGACCAGATCGCGTAGCGCACGAGCTTCGAGAAGAAGTAGAAGCCCGCGACGAGGCCGAGGTTGATCTTCTGATCGCGCGACATGCCGACCGGATCCGCCACCTTGGATTCGTCGACGGCCGTGACCGGGTCATCGATACCGGCGAGCCCGACGTCTTCGGGCTTGCTGCGCTGCAGGAAAAAGAACTGGATCCAGATGATCGAGAGCACCGCGGCGCCAGTGAAGAAGCACCATCGCCACGGCTGATCCGCGGTCGAGCCGTCGCCGAGCACGAGCCCCATCACGAGCCCCGCGGTGATCGCGCCGACGGTGAAGTTCGTCGACCAGATACCCATCACCTTGCCGCGCTCGTGCTTGTGGAACCAGTTCGCCATCGTGCCGACGTTGCCGGACCAACCGGTCGCTTGTGCGAGCCCGTTGACCGCGATCAACCCGGCCATCACCCACGGCGACATCGAGATACCCATCGCGAGCGTGACGATCACGGAGAGCCCCATGCCGAGCAGCACGTTCTTGCGTGGGCCGAGGCGCGGGCCCATCGCCGATGCGAGGAACTGACCTAGCGCATACGCGATCAAATAGGCCGCGTAGATGTTGCCGAGCGTGCGCGCGTCCCAGTGATTCTGTTCGCCAAGCGCGGACTTCGCGGCGGAGAAGGGGCGACGGCAGAAGTAGAAGCCGATGTAGCTCAGCCAGGTCGAGATGAATACCTTCGTGCGCCACGCGCGGTGTGCAGAGGTCATCGACGTTCCGGGCACCGCCGGTGCGAGGCTCATCCGCGACGGATCCGATCCCACGCTTCGCCGAGCGCCTGCGCGAGCTGACCGAGCTCGCTCGTGGCGTTGGTATCGGCAGGTCCGTGGATCGGATCGCCGGTCGCGACGACCGCGATCACTTGACCGGCAACGATCACGGGTGCGGCCGTGATGGCCTGGGCGTGGAGCACGCGCGCCAGCTGATCCTGCGCGGGGCTCGGCGGCATCACGCTCTCGGTCTGCTGGGTCTCGATCGCACGCGCGATCGTCGAGGGCAGGCGGAGCGGCAGATGGAGCTCCGCGAGATCCGCGATGCCATGCCCGCGATAGCCGATCGCGGTGGCTTCACGCACCACGACGATCGCACCGGCAAGCCAGCGCCCGGCGGTGAAGCTCATCGCGAGATCGCTGGCCACGTCGCGCGTCGCGGCGCGCTCGAGGGCTTCGCGGATCGCGGCGATCTTCGGCGCCGCAGGTGGCAGCGCGCGCCCCGTCGGCTGGAGCTTGATGCTCGGCGAGGACGACCGCGTCGACATCTGGATCAGGCCGCTCTGGTTCGGATCTTTCGCGACGCGCACGTCGTCGAGCGAGGATAGCGCCATGCGAATGCTATCGGGATCGAGCATGTCGACATCGGGCGGCGGTGGTTCGAGCGGCGCGAGATCGACCGCGGAATCGATATCGATATCGAACTCGTCGCGCGGCGACTCGCCGTATGCGGTCGCGATCAACTGCTCGAGCCGGGTTGCCGGCGTGATCACGAGCGTGACCGAGCCGACCAGCCGTTCGAGCGATGTGCGCAGCGCGGCATCGGGATCGCGAGCTGCGATGATCATCGCGCCGCCCATGGTGCGTCCGATCGGTAACGCACACGAGGCGCGACCGAGATCACTCGGCAGCTTCGCGGCGAGCGAGGTATCGCGGCCTTCGAGATGACGTGCGAGCGCCGCCGGCACGCCCCGTTGTTCGCCGAGCGCGCGGGCCGCGACATCGAACTCGAGGACACCCCGGGCGATCAAGACCGAGCACAGGCGACCGACGTCGGAGGAGGAAAGTGCCGCAGCGACATCGCTCGCGCACACCAGGCCCTTCTCCACTAGCAGGTCACCGATCCGCACGCAGTCAAAGGATGCCACGAGTCATGGCGCGGCGTCGTTGCGGATCGCGGTGTAACGGCCTTTGCCGAACACGATGATCTGGTCGCCCGAGGTCACCACCGTGGCCTCGAGCTCGTGTGCGAAGGGCGTGGCCGACTGACAGCCCGGCTCCTCGACAAAGCGTGCGACATACGGTCTCGAGATCCACGCGGCGAACAGCATGGTGTGGCCGCGGTTGTTGACCGCATCCCCGGGGGCAAGCGCGACCGCGGCGATCGGATGGGTCAGCACGACGTGGAATGGCGCGAGGTCCTTGGTCGTGACACCGGGCGCAGGCAACTGCCACGCATACGCGACGAGGCCGGAACAATCCGAGCGATACGAGTCCCACGCCGGGTTGTCCTCGCGATCGCAGGTCGTCGAACAATCGGCATCGCCATCGCGCTGGTGATTCGGCGCCTGACAGTAGCCGAGCTTCGCCGCTGACCACTCGCGTGCGCGCTCGACGCTGATCGGCGAGCCCGGCTCCTCGGGTGGGAGTGGTGGACGCGGGTCGGCAGCGCACGCGACCAAGGCGAGCGCGAACAGCTTCACCCGCGAAGTTCGGCGACGAGCTTGTCGAGATCGAGCGTCAAGCCGAGCGCGGTCGCGAGCTGGCCCGCGTCGCGATCGACGCCACCCAGGATCTCGAGCCGATCGAGCAAGGCATCTTGCTCGGCTTCACTCGCGCTGCCGTCGGAGGCCGCGACGAGGAACGCGGTCGTGACCGCCGGCTCGAGCAATGCCGGACTTTGCAGCCGTTTGCTGAGGTCGTGCCGGGCCATCAGGTTCGTTTCTCGTAGTTCTCCATGAGGGGAGCGATGATACCTGGATGAGCAAACTGGGACTGGTCGCGGTGCTACTTGCTGCATGTTCGTCGAACGGTGGCGAGCCGGTCGCGATCGGCGACATCACGAAAGCCCTCGCGGAGAAGTTCTGCGACATCTACGTGAACTGTGGACTCGTCGCCGACCACGATGCGTGTGTCGCGCAGTTCGTATCCGAGTTCGTGCCGGCGGACAACCGCATCGCCGCCGTGGCCGCGGGCAAGGTCAAGTACGATGCCGACAAGGCCGGCGAATGTATCGCCGCGTTGACGGGAAGCTGCAAGCGCGCCGATGGGATCCTTGGTCGCACCCGACCGGCTTGCAACGACATCTACACGGGCACGGTCGCCGCAAGTGGCGCGTGCGCGCTGAACGAGGAGTGCATCTCGGAGACGTGCGACAAGTCGTGCACGGGGACCGCGACGTGTTGCATGGGCACGTGCGCTGCGGGGAGCCGGCCGGAGTTGCAGGGCCTCGGTGGAAAATGTGCCTCGAGCCCCGATTGCAGCGCGGGTTACTGTGATCAGACCGCGCTCGTGTGCACCGCGTTCAAGGTGAACGGCGCGGCGTGCATGCTGAGTAACGAGTGCCAGAGCGATAGCTGCAACATCACGTGTCAGGCGCTCGTCGCGACCGGCGGGACCTGCACGAACAACTTGCAGTGCGACGACATCGCGAACACCTGCGGCTCGACGGGGACGTGCACGAAGGTCCACGGCGTCAACGGTCCGTGCTCCACGAACAGCGACTGCCAGTTCGTCACCTACTGCAAGGTCGCGCTCGGCCAATGCGCACCCGAGCCGGTCACCGGGCAGAGTTGCGATGCGGCCGCCGCGCCGTGTGGCGATGGTTCGTTCTGCGACGCGACGACCTCGATCTGCACGGCGCGACGAGCCAACGGTGGCGCATGCACCACCAATCGTGAGTGCGCGAGCTACAACTGCGACCCCGCGAACACCTGCACGACGCCGGCCGCCTGCTTCTAGCTACCTAGAATTTCGCGATGATCTCGTCGGCCCAGCGGATCGCATCGAACCAGGCAACGAAAACCTGGTGAGCGGTGAAGTTCGAGCCGAGCACGTGCGCGAGGTCGCCGCGGTTCTGGTGGCGCACGATATCGAGGATCTTCGCGGCCGGTGAGGTGCCACCCTCGAGCGCTTGCCTGACCATCGGCGCGACCGAGAGCTCGGCCATCACGTCGCGCAGCGGACGATCGAGCATCGCGTCGAGCAGCGAGAGCAGCCCCGCAGTGAACAGCTGATCGGATGGCAGCTTCGCGTGCTTGGCGAGCTCTTGCGCCATGCGCGCGCGGACCAGTGCCTGACGCGCGAGATCGATCGGCTTGTCGTCGAAGCCCGCGACCATGATCAGCATGATCAGCGCTCCGACCTGCTGGACGCCGAGGCGCAGCACCGCCTGGCGCACGGAAGCGATGGGCTGGCCGAGCGACATCGCGGCGGAGCTCGCGAGCTTGATCAACCGAACGGCCAGGCCGACCTCGGAGGCGATCAGGTTCTCGAGCTCGCCGAGATCGAGCCGGTCTTTGTAGAGCGTGTTGAGGATCTTCACGAGCGCGACGCGGTCGTGCGGCATCCGGGTCGTCTTCGCGACGATGGGAAGCTCGAGGAAGTGACCCTGATAGAGCGCGAAGCCGAGGTCGCGCAGGAAGATGTGCTCGTCGTGCGTCGAGATCTTCTCGGCGAGCAGCGTCGGGCCGAGGCCGTGGAGCGCGTCGTACTGGCGGCGGATCTCGTCCTTCGCGACGTCGAGCACGTCGACCTTGATGTAGTTCGCGAGCGCGACCAAGGGCCGGGTGTCGTCGGTCAGGATGAAATCGTCGAGCGCGATCTTGAAGCCTTCGGCGCGGAAGCCCTCGAGCGCTTCGAGCAGCGCCCGGGTGACGGGCACGTCCTCGAGTACTTCGATCACCGTGCGCTCGGGCGGCAGCGGAATCTGATAGCGACCGAGCAGGAAGTCGGCCGGCAGGTTGACCCAGACCGGCACCTTCCCGACGAGCGCATCGAGCCCGAGCTCGACGAACGCATTCAGCATCGTGGTCGCGGTCGCCTGGTTCGGGTTATCGAACTTCGCGCGATTCTCCATGCTGTTGCGGAACAACAGCTCGTACCCGATGACGACGAGCCGGCGATCGAAGATCGCTTGGCGACCGACGAAGGCGTTGGGCGGGGTCGTGGTCATGAACTCGAGTAGACCACGCCGCTGCGGACGGACCCGTGATTGATGGTGGTCGAGCTTTGGCGTCGGGCGATCAGTTCTTCTGGTACGTGCCTCGGCGTTCGGCCCGGTTGCCGCCTTCCCGAGGAGTACACGCGCGGCAGCGATGTCTCGCCAGGCGCATGCCTCGGTTCGGTGCATACCGAGTGCCCTACGCACGCTTGGCGCGCTTGCGGCGCTTTGCCACGGCAACGGTGTGGTCCGAGAGAGCCTTCTTGCTCGCCGCCTCGTGCGGCTCGCGCTTCAAGGCCTTCAGCGAGGCACGGCTACGGGTCTTTCCGATTTTATGAGGATGGCGACCTGCCGCTGCATCCCGCGCGGCGTGCTGCTTCACGCGCCTCGAGCCGGTCACGGGCGTGCCCGGATCGATGCCCGCACGCCGCGCCTTCGCCAGCCCGATCGCGATCGCCTGCTTGGTCGAGCGCGCGCCGTGTTTGCCGTGGCGGATGTGATCCATTTCCTCTCGCACGAACTCACCCGCGGCCGTGGACTTCGAGGTTCCGCGGCGGAGATCCGCTTGCGCGCGCTTCAGCGTTGTTGGGCTAGGCATGCACCCACACGGTGCATTTCACGTACCCGGCGGCGGATCGATCGGGAGCACCGGCAGCTGCGCGGAGAGCGTCGGACCACCGTCTTCGCTGCGCTTCACCAGGTTCGCGAGGTCTTCGGCGATCACGCCAGCTTCGGCCGCCGGAATGTTTTCGGTGAGCTCCTCGTACACGCGGATCGCTTGTTCGTCGAGCCGGCGAATCCGATCGTGATCGACGGTCTCGCCCGGCAGATCGAAGCGGAGCTCCTTCATCACCATCGCGAGCCCTGCCGCGATCGGCAGCGAGAGCAGCGCGCCGACGATGCCGGCCAGCGTGCCACCGACGAGCAGGGAGATCAGGATGATCGCGGGCGGCAACCGCAACGTGCGGCCGTAGACGCGGGGAACGAGGATGCGGCTCTCGAACTCCTGGTAGAGCACCATCAGCCCTGCGACGATCAGCGCGGTCGTCGTGCCGTTCGGAATCGTCGCGATGATCACCGGCGCACTCGCGACGTACCCGCCGACGAACGGGATGATATCGGTGATCCCGGCGAACAGGGCGATCGCGAGCGCGTTATCAGCGCCGACGATCGTGAGCAGGATGAACACGAACACGGCGATGGCCATCGACGTGATCAGCTGACCGCGCATGTAGCCACCGACGATGACCTTGAGCTCGAGCAGCACCTTCGCGACCTTCACGTGGTGGTGGCGGGGCACGACCGCGTAGAGCAGGCCCTTCGAGCGCACCGGATCCGCGAGCAGATAGATCGAGAGGAACAGGGTCGAGATGCCATACCCCAGCATCTCGAGCATGCTCATCGAGTAGCCGATCATCGCGCTGCCCGCGCGCCGGCCGAGGTCGTCGACCGGAAGATCTTGCAGGGTCTTCACGAACGGCTTGGACCACGAGTACTGCTGGAGCGTATGGATCATATTCACGCGCTGCTTGGGCGCCTGATCGACAAGGCTCAACATCTGCTGCACGAGCGGCGGCACCATCAACACCATCACGCCGATCACCGCGAGCCCAGCGATCGAGAACACCAGCACCAGCGCGCGCCCGCGCCCGAGCCCGCGCTTTTCGAGCCAGGCGACGACCGGGTCGAACGTACCGACCATGACGAGAGCGATCGTCAGCACCGTCATCACGGTCCGGAGCTGGCCGAGCGCCCAGACGCCGGCGATCACCCCGAGGACGAGGAAGATCGTCTTGGGCGCGATCTCGATACGTCGCGACGGGTTCGGCAAACTGCTCGTGGCCATACGTGTGCGAGATCCACTGCGGCGTTCGTGCCAGCTGCGAATCGAGCGTGACGTGGCACTTGCGCTCGGACGTGCGAGCCGATCGGCTCGCTGTGCGCTCGCGCCACGTGCGAGCTACTCGACTTACTCGACTACTCGACGTAGGTGATCTGCCACTCGCGCAGCTCGCCATCGACCGTCACATCGATGATGTCGCCGGTCTTCTTGCCGATCACGGCCTTGCCGATCGGCGAGACCGGCGTGACGACCGAGAGATGCCCATCGCCACCCGGTCCGGTGAGCGTCATGCCCGCGCCGACCGGCGCGAGGAAGAACGTACGGCCTTCGCCACGTTCGTCATCTTCGATCTCGACGATCGCTCCCAGCTGAATTCGAGCCGTGCCTGGGAGCGCAGGTGGGCGAAAGCCGGCGAGCGCATCGGCCGCAGCGATCGCTTCTTGGGCCCGGCGTTGCTGAGCTTTGCCAAGCGTGCCGAGCTGATGTGCAGCGCGCGCGTCTTCGCGTTTTTCGTCAGGTGTCGCGCCGTCGCGCGCCTCCATCGCGGCGGCGTCGCGCGACGTGAGCGCAGCGCGCGCCGTCGTGGAAAGCTGTTCGCGCAACTGGTCGACCAGCGACTGCTTGTCCATCGCCGCCATGATCGCGGGACCGCCGTCAGTGATCAAGTTTTCGTGCAGGCACGAGGTGTGCAAAAACGCCTCGCACATATGCATCTAGCAAAGCTTGGAATCGTTTGGATCGCCGGTGTCGCCGGTATCTCCGCGTACGGCGCGGGTTGCGACACCGTCAAGAACGCGTACGACTGCGATCACATCTGCAACCGCTATTCGGAATGCTTCGACGCGAACTACGACATCGCGACGTGCGAGTCGAGGTGCAAGGACTCCGCGAACAGCAACGACGCGTACATGAACAGGGCCGACGCATGCCAGACGTGCGAGGACGATGCCTCGTGCGCCGGCGCGGCCTTCAACTGTGTCGACAAGTGCGTCGGCATCGTTCCCTGAGCGCTTCGACGCGCATGCAGCCGAGCCGGATGACAAGGCCGGCCATCTCAGAGCCGTGCAGTCCCGAGGGAGACGTACGCCTCGTCCTGCATGATCAGGTAGGGGCGATCTTCGAACGCGAAGTCCTTACCGTCGAAGCGAACTATTTGCACGAGCCCCATGCCGTAGCCCATCGGGCCCTGGCGGTAGTAGTGCACGCCGATCGCGTACGGACCGGCGCTCGCGCGGCCGACGATCTCGAAGCACTCGGGGCCGTAGCCGGTCGTGATGTCGGCATAGAGCTCGCCTCCCGAGTCCATCGGCAGGTGCGCGTACCAGGCGTGATTGCCATGGGCGTCGCGGATGTGCAGATCGACATCGTTCGCATCGGTCTCCCAGTACAACAGCACGCGCTCGGAGCGCGCGGTGAACAGATCGATGTGGTGCTTCGCGAGCTGCTTGGTGATCGCGGCGCGATCACCTCCGTGCGCGAGGGCCGCGGCGGCGATCATGCCCGCATCGCGGCGGAACACGCGATCGGCGCCGCGGTAGCGATCATCGGCGGTCTTTTCGTCGACGCCGCGCAGGATCGCGGTGAGTGCACCGGCGTAGTCGTTCGCGCGGACGAGTGCGTAGGCGAGCAAGCGGTGACCGGTGACTTGATCTGGGCGATCGGTCGCGGCGTGGCGATAGGTATCGATCGCGAGCCAGTTCGCGGGCATGCCGAGCCGCTCGAGGCGTTCGCCTGCGAACCGACGATAGTCGGCACGCGACGGATAGAGATCGATCAGCGATCCGTAGATCCGTGCGGCGCCGGGGACGTCGCCGTTCGCTTCGGCGACCTCGCCGAGCGCGATGATCGCGGTGACGTCGGTCGGCTGGGCATCGCGCCAGCTCTGCGCGAGGGCGAGAGCATTCGGATCGTGCTTCGCGATCGCACGCATCACCCCGGCGAGCTTGCCGCGCAGCGCGCTCGCCGCCGGCTCGAAGCGCGGCATGTTGTCGACGGACCGCGGTGCCGGCGCAACCTCGGATCGGGGCGCAGGGTCAGCCGGCTCGCCAACGTCGGGGTCGGATGCGAGCGTTGGAGCGGGTTCTCCGTGCACCGGCGTCGGTGGCGTCACCACGTGCGTGGTCGGTGACATCGGCACTTCGGGGACCTCGGCGAGGTCGCGGCGGGGCGCCGGTGCCGGTGGCGGGGCGCCGGTGGTCGAGTGCGGAGTCGGCGGGGTCAGTAGGGTTGGCGGGGTTGGCGGGGTCGGCGGGGCGATCGCGGCCGCGACCTCGTGCGGCGTGTTCTCCGATCGAAACGTGAAGGGATAGTTCACGATGATCCGTTCGCCAGCGACCGCCGGAAACTCGACGTTCGCGAGCACGTCCTTCACGCACGCGGCGACCTTGTCGTCGAACCCGGTGACCGTCACGCCGTCGGTGTGACCATCCGGTTGGATCTCGAACCGGGTCTGCAGCGTGCCCGCCAGCTGCGGCCGCGCGAACAGCTCCTTCTCGTAGCAGTACCTGATCTTGTCGAGGTAGCGACGGACGTAGCGCCGGATCGGCACCAGGTCGAGCGATCCCGCGGAGGTCGCCTGACCGATGCGGATCGTCGGCACGGACGCGGCGTGACCGACCAAGCTCCCACGTCCATAGCCGCCCCCAGCCCCGTACCCGATCGTGCCGTAACTGCCGGTGCCGATCGTCCCCCAGCCCTCACCGCCACCGCCGACCCCGCTGCCACCGACACCGAGCAGGTAGTCGTTCAAGCCCGGCTTGCCACGGCCCGGCTTGCGATCGCGGCTCGCGACGAACGAGCGGTGTCGTTGTTCGAGTCCATGCGTGCCGACGACGAGGATGTCGACGAGCGACTGACGATCGATGCCGTACTTCTCGTACTCGCGATCGCTATCGAGGATCAGCATCGTCGCTTGCGACGACACGACCCGTGACGCCACCGACGTGGTCTCGATCTTCTTCGCGAGCTCCTTCTTCGCGGGCTCGGTCGTGGCGGCGGCGAGCTGGCTCTCGAGGTCGGCGATCTCGGCGCTCGCCGCGGCTCGCTCGACCAGCGCCGGCGTGCCTTGGCGAACCACGATGGTCCTCGGCGCGTGATCGATCGTCGCCGAGAGCTGGCCCGCGAACGCGGGCATCCGCGCGTAGACCATCACGTGCGTACCGGTGCGGACCGAAGGAATCACGTGCGGGTAGAACCAGGCCGCACCCGCGATCTCTACGGGCACGTCGGTCCGCACGCTCTCGCCGAGCCCGGTCTCGATCTCCGAGAGCTGGTCGTCGAAATCGAAGACGTCGCCGGCGCGCGTGCCGGCACGCACGAGCGACTTTGCGGTGGTCTCGTCGCGCACGCCGCCGGCGAGCAGGACATCGACGCGCGCGGGCAGCGCCTGCTTCCACGCCTCGACGAGCGGCGCGTTCTCGAGCCCCGCGGTCACCACACCGTCGGTGATGAGCGCGATGCGCGATCCATGTTTCACGCTCGCGAGCGCGCGTTCGAGATCGGAAGCGCCATCGGCGCGGCGCTCGACGAACGCGGCGATCTGGACATCTCCCATCGCCTTGGCAGGTCCCGCGTACATCGCCGTGGTCGCTTGGTCGAACGCGACGACCTCGACGGTCAGGCCGTCGTAGCGAGCCGCGAGGTCGTTGACGAGGGTGCGCACGCGCTCGATGTAGTGGCGGAATCCCGGTGCGCGCGACGCGCTCGTATCGACGAGGATCGTCAGCGCGGTCGGCACGTCGATCGACGCGGTGCCCAGCGGCTGGACCTCGAACGCCGCCGCGATCGTGCCACCGCTCGCGAGCCCGGCCGGGGTCTCGACATCCATCCAGAAGTCGTGATCGGGTTGCCAGTGCTGCTGGTGCAGCGTCTGCTCGTGCCGCACCCCGGCGGCATCGGTGCTCTGCAGTGACACCCCGACCTCCGGGATCGTGGGCAAGCCGGTGAGCGGCAACATGTAGCCGGCCCCGGCGAGCTCCTGGCTGTACGAGATCACGAGCTCCTTGTCGCCGCTCGCCGGAATCGGAAACACGCGCGCGGTGAATTGATTGCCCGCGCCCTTCTCGAGGATCGCGGGATCGATGTTCGCGTGGATCGCATCGTCGTACGCGCGGCGAGCGAGCGCCTTCGCAACGACCTCGGCTTCCTTGTAGTGACCCTCCTCGAACATCGCGAAGCGCGACACTGCCGCACGTGACGGCAACGTGATCGCGAACGTGCCTTCGCGGGCTCGGGGTTCGGGATTGTGAAACTTGAGGTGAAGCTCGGTGTACGCGAGCGGACCCTCGACGACCGCACGCGCATCGACGGACTGGAGCTCGAGCCCGCTGCCATCCGACGCGGTCAGCGACCACGGTGCGATCGGCTCGCGCGCCGGCGCGATGCGGCGGGCGCCGAGTACCACGCGGGTCGCGGCGGGAGGTCGATCCTTCGGCGGCGGCGACGCGGGAGACGAACACGCGACTAGAAAGAGGCCGACCCAGGCACTGCGCATGGGTCTATCGACACGCGTGGGGCGCGCGAAGTTCCATGGACCCGTTTGCGCTGCGTGGTGTCCCACGTCCGTTAAGGCGGAGAAATCGCTTTTCCCTGACGACGTCTGCCCTTAGACTCACTGCGTTATGGATTTTCGCGACGCGTGTGGCGTCGGATTCGTCGCCAATATCAAGGGCACGCGTTCGCACTCGATCGTGGAGCAGGGGCTCGGCATCTTGCGCCGGCTCTCGCATCGCGCCGCCACCGGTGCCGATCCGGATACCGGCGATGGCGCGGGTATCTCGATCCAGCTTCCGGAGAAGTTCCTTCGCGCGGAGGCCACGCGGCTCGGCTTCGATCTCCATCCGAATCGCAAGTTCGCCGTCGGCAACGTGTTCCTGCCGCCGGATCCCGCGATGCGCGAAGCGTGCGAGCAGCTGATCGAAGGCGCGGTCTACGACGAAGGTCAGCGCGTCGTGGGCTGGCGCGACGTGCCGATCGATCCGAGCGTCGCGGGTCCCGTCGCGCGCGACGTGATGCCGGTGTTTCGCCAGGTGTTCATTCGCATGCGTCGCGTGCCGCCGTCGGCCTGGGAGCGCACGCTGTTCGTGATCCGGAAGCTCGCCGAGAATCGGGTGCGGGAGCGCGGCGCCGATCCGATCGGCTACTTCCACATCGCGAGCCTGTCGACCGAGACGATCGTCTACAAGGGGTTGTTACTGCCCGCGCGGCTCAGCAACTTCTTCCTCGATCTGCAACGCGAGGAGGTCGAGAGCGCGGTCGCGGTCGTGCACTCGCGGTTCTCGACGAACACGTTCCCCACGTGGGACCTCGCGCAGCCGTTCCGCTACATCGCGCACAACGGCGAGATCAACACGCTGCGCGGCAACAGCAACTGGATGCAGGCGCGGCGCAGCCAGCTCCACTCGGCGAAGTTCCACGGCGGCCTCGAGCGGCTGATGCCGATCATCGTGCCCGGCAAGAGCGACTCGGCGCAGTTCGACAACATGGTCGAGCTGCTCACGCTCGGCGGTCGCACGCTGCCGCACTCGATGATGATGATGATCCCCGAGGCGTGGGAGAACGGCCTGCTCGACGAGAACCGGACGAGCTTCTATCGCTACGCGACCTCGCTGATGGAGCCGTGGGATGGCCCCGCGGCGATCGTGTTCTTCGACGGTCAGCTCGTCGGAGCCACGCTCGATCGCAATGGCCTGCGGCCCGCGCGCTGGACGCTCACGACCGACGATCGCGTGATCCTCGCCTCGGAGGTCGGCGTGATCGACGTCCCGATCGAACAGGTCAAGGCGAAGGGCCGGCTCACGCCCGGCATGATGTTCGTCGTCGATACCGCGGAGGGCCGGATCGTCGACGACGCCGAGCTCAAGGCCGACGTCGCGGGGCGGTTCCCGTATCGCAAGTGGCTCGACAAGAACGTGTTCGAGCTCGCTGACGCCGACGATGCCGTGCCGCCGCCCGCGATCACGGGCGATCAGCTCGTGCGCTTGCAGCGCGCGTTCGGTTACTCCGACGAGGACCTCGACCTGATCGTCATCCCGATGGCCGAGACCGGCAAAGAGCCGGTCGGCTCGATGGGCACCGATACGCCGCTCGCGGTGCTCTCGGATCGCGCGCCGAACCTCTCGGCGTACTTCCATCAGCTGTTCGCGCAGGTCACGAATCCGCCGATCGATCCGATCCGCGAAGCGCTCGTGATGTCGCTCGAGACCACGATGGGGCCCGATGGCAACACGTTCGACGAGACGCCCGAGCAATGTCACCAGCTGCGCTTGCGCGGCCCAGTGATCGATAGCCGCGATGTCGCGAAGATCCGCGCGGTGCGCGAAGGCGTGTTCGATACGATCACGCTGTCGATGGTGTGGCCGATGGCGCTCGGCGAGCCGTGGATCGACAAGGCGATCGAGCGGTTGTGCAAGGCCGCGGTCGCTGCGATCGACGACGGCCACAACCTGCTGATCCTCAGCGATCGCGGGGTCGACGAGACCCACATCGCCATTCCTTCCCTCCTCGCGCTCTCGGCGGTCCAGCAGCACCTGATCCGCGAAGGCATTCGCATGCAGGTCGGGATCGTCGTCGAGACCGCGGAAGCGCGCGAGTGCCACGACATCGCGCTCTTGATCGGCTTCGGTGCTGCGGCGGTGAACCCCTACCTCGCGCTCGATACCGTCAGGGCGCGCGGCCTCGATCCCGCGAAGTACATCCACGCGCTCGAAGAGGGCCTGCTCAAGATCATGTCCAAGATGGGCATCTCGACCGTGCAGAGCTATCGCGGCGCCCAGATCTTCGAGGCGGTCGGGCTCGATCGCGACCTCGTCGAGCAATGGTTCACCGGCGTGCCCTCGCGCATCGGGGGGGTCGGACTCGCGGAGCTCGCGGGCGAAGCACAGGTCCGCCACGAGCGTGGGTTTGCCAAGTTCGAACCGTTGCTGCCGGTCTCCGGTCAGTACCGCTGGCGCCGCACGGGCGAGCTCCACAAGTGGAACCCGCAGACGATCGCGGCGCTCCAGGATTCGGTGCGCCGTCGCGACCCGGAGCTCTTCACCGAGTTCGAGCGCCTGTGCGACGACGAAGATCGCGCGCTCGTCACGCTGCGCGGCCTGCTCGAGATCCAGTACGCGCACGATCCGGTACCTCTCGAAGAGGTCGAATCGGTCGAGACCATCTTCAAGCGCTTCGTCACCGGCGCGATGTCGTTCGGATCGATCAGCGCCGAGGCGCACGAGACGCTCGCTGTCGCGATGAACCGGATCGGTGGCCGATCGAACTCGGGCGAAGGCGGCGAGGAATCGCATCGCTTCGAGCCCGACGCGAACGGCGACATGCGGCGCTCGGCGATCAAGCAGATCGCCTCGGGCCGGTTCGGCGTCACCACCCACTATCTGGTCAGCGCAGACGACTTGCAGATCAAGATCGCGCAAGGCGCGAAGCCGGGCGAGGGCGGTCAGCTCCCCGGTGCGAAGGTCGACGAGCGGATCGCGAAGGTGCGCTGCTCCACGCCGGGCGTCACGCTGATCTCGCCGCCGCCGCACCACGACATCTACTCGATCGAGGACCTCGCGCAGCTCGTCTACGATCTCACCGCGGTCAATCCAACCGCGCGCGTGAGCGTGAAGCTGGTCAGCCAGGTCGGCGTCGGGCTCGTCGCGGCCGGGGTCGCGAAGGCGCGCGCCGCGTGCGTCGTGATCGCGGGCTACGAAGGTGGCACCGGCGCCGCACCGCTGTCGAGCCTCAAGCACGCGGGCCTGCCGTGGGAGCTCGGCGTGGCCGAGACCCAGCAAGTCCTCGTCGAGAACCGGCTCCGTGATCGCGTGCGGGTGCAGGTCGATGGTGGCCTGCGGACCTCGCGCGACGTGATCGTCGCGGCGCTCCTCGGCGGTGAAGAGTTCGGCATGGCGACCGCGTCGCTGATCGCGACCGGCTGCGTGATGCTGCGCAAGTGTCACCTCAATACCTGCTCGGTCGGCATCGCGACCCAGGATCCGGAGCTGCGCAAGCGCTACACCGGCACGTCCGAGGATGTCGTCGCGTACTTCACGTTCGTCGCCCAAGGCGTGCGCGACCACCTCGCACGGCTCGGCGTGCGCTCGCTCGACGAGATCGTCGGCCGCGTCGAGAAGCTGCGCACGCGCAAGCGCAGCCTCGCGTGGCACGGCAAGGCCGCGCGCCTCGATCTATCCGCGATCCTCCAGCCGCCGGTCGTACCAGCGAACGTGCCGCGTCGCTTCGCGCGCGCGCAGCCGTGGGATCTTTCGGATCACGTCGATCACGAGGTGATCTCGAGGCTCGACAAGCTGCCGATCGATATCTCGCTGCCGATCCAGAACTCCAAGCGCGCCGCGGGCACGCTGCTGTCGGGGCACCTCGCAAAGCTCCACGGTGCGCGCGGCCTTTCCGATAACGCGATCACGATCCGCTACACCGGCTCGGCAGGGCAGAGCCTGGGCGCGTTCCTGTCGCCGGGGGTCACGCTCGAGCTGACCGGCGAAGCGAACGACTACACCGGCAAGGGCATGGCGGGCGGGCGCATCATCGTCAAGCCGCCAGCCGGCGCGCGGTTCATCGCGGAAGACAACGTGATCATCGGTAACGTCGCGCTCTACGGTGCGACCGGAGGCGACTTGTTCGCGAACGGCCTCGGTGGCGAGCGCTTCGCGGTGCGCAACTCCGGCGCGCGCGCGGTCGTCGAGGGCGTCGGCGATCACGGCTGCGAGTACATGACTGGCGGCGTGGTCGTGGTGCTCGGTGGTGTCGGTCGTAACTTCGGTGCCGGCATGAGCGGTGGCGTCGCGTACGTGTGGGATCCGGCGCAAGCGTTCCGCGCGCGTTGCAACCTCGACATGGTCGAGCTCGAGCCGCTCGCCGACGAGAGCGACCTGTGGCTCGTGCGGGGCCTCGTCGAAGATCACGTTCGTTTCACCGGCAGCGCGCGCGGCAAGAAGCTGCTCGACAACTGGGATCACATGGTCAGTAAGTTCGTGAAGGTCATCCCGACCGATTACAAGCGCGTGCTCGAGGCGCGCAAGCAGCGTCCCCAGCAGCTGCGAGTGGCGACGTAATGGGCAAGGTCACCGGCTTTCTCGAGTGGGAGCGCGCGGCACCTCACCGTCGGCCGATCGCCGAGCGCTTGAACGATTGGCGCGAGGTCGAGCACGCGATCGCGCACGACGTCAAAGAGCAATCGGGCCGCTGCATGGATTGCGGCGTGCCGTTCTGCACGCAGGGCTGTCCGCTTGGCAATCCGATCCCAGACTTCGCGGACGCGATCTGGAAGGACCGTTGGGAAGACGCATATCGCCAGCTCGCGCTCACGAACGATTTTCCCGAGTTCACCGGGCGACTGTGCCCGGCGCCGTGCGAAGCGGCGTGCGTGCTCAACATCGATCAGCAACCGGTGACGATCGAAGCGATCGAGCGCGCGATCAGCGAGCGTGCGTACAGCGAAGGGTGGGTAGTGCCGCCCGAGCGCGTGCGAAGCAGCAACAAGACCGTCGCGGTGGTGGGATCCGGACCCGCGGGCCTGGCCGCCGCGGTCCAGCTCGATCTCGCGGGCCACGCGGTCACCGTCTACGAAGCCGCGGCCAAGCCTGGCGGGCTCCTCCGCTACGGCATCCCCGATTTCAAGATGGAGAAGCACGTCATCGATCGCCGGCTCGCCATCTCGCCGCAGATCGAGTTCATCTGCAATGCCGAGGTCGGTCGCTCGCCGACGTGGTCGGCCCTGACCAAGAAGTATGACGCGGTCGTGATCGCGATCGGCGCCCAGCGCGCGCGTGAGCTCGTCGTCGAGGGTGGGGAGCTCTCGGGCGTGATGCTCGCGATGGACTATCTGACCGAGCAAAATCAGGTCAACGCACGCGAGATCCCGCGCGCCGCGCGTAGCGTGGCCGGCAAGCGCGTCGTGATCCTCGGCGGCGGCGATACCGGCTCGGATTGCCTCGGCACGGCGCTGCGCCAGGGCGCGACCGAGGTGACCCAGATCGAGCTCGTGCCCGCACCCCCGATCGGCCGCAACCCGGCGACGCCGTGGCCCGCGTGGCCGCTCGTATTTCGGACCTCGAGCTCACAAGAAGAAGGCGGCGAGCGCACGTTCGGCTTTCGCACCACGCGGCTCGAAGGCGAGGGCCCAGAGCTCGTCGCCCTGCACGGCATCTCGGTCGAGCGCGTGCACGGCGAGCTCGTCGATGTGCCTGGCACCGAGCTGCGGATTCCGTGCGAGGCCCTCATCCTCGCGCTCGGGTTCACCGGTCCCGCGGCGCAAACCCTCGTCGAGCAACTCGGGGTGCGGCTCGATCCGCGCGGCAACGTGGCGGTCGATGCGAACCTCGCGACGAACGTCCGCAATGTCTACTGCGCGGGGGACGCCCAGCGCGGTGCCTCGCTCGTGGTCTGGGCAATTGCCGAGGGTCGCCGCGTCGCTCGTAGCGTGCATCGCGACCTCTCGCCTCGGCGGTAACCGCCAGCTGCCGCTGTGGCTTCGATGCCCAGCGGCAATGGAACGGCCCGGGTCAGCTCGGACTCGAGGGCGAGCTTCCGTTCGTGATTCGTGCGACAGATCTGTGGTGATGAAACCGATCCTGCGCTGGGTGCTGACCGTGGTGATGGTCATCGCAGGCATCAACCACTTCTACAACCCGGAGCCGTATCTCGGGATGATGCCGGACGCGTTGCCCGCGCACGCGTTGCTGGTCGAGCTCTCCGGTGTCGCCGAGATCCTCGGCGGTCTCGGCTTGATCCTGCCGCAAACGCGGCGGCTGACCGCGTGGTGCTTGATCGCGCTGTTCGTCGCGATCTTCCCCGCGAACCTCAACATGGCGCTCAATCATCTGCCGCTCGGTGACAAGGCCGTGCCTCAGTGGGCGCTATGGGCACGGCTGCCGTTGCAGGTGGTGTTGATCGTGTGGGCCTACTGGTTCACCAAGCGCGACAAGCGCTAGAACTTCGCATGGCACAGCGAATGCTTTGATCGCCGTGCATGAGCAACGAGAACCAAGGCGAAGGCGACAAGATTTCGGCGACTCGTTACAACAACGACGTGCGCGACTTCATCAAGCAAGGCAAGGTTGAAGGCGCGGCTCGCAATGCTCGCGACTTTGTCGAGAGCCAGCCACTTGCTGCGGCGCGCGCCGAGCGCCAGGGCAAGGCCGGCCCGAAATCGTGGCTGTCGCGCACGATCGAGAACGTGCGCCGCGTCATCGGCCGCACCTAACTTACCAACGAGGCGGTGAGCTCGATCCATCCTTGCGAACCGAACAGCCTCTCGCGCCACTCGGCCACGAGAGCTCGGGTGTCGCGGTCGTTCGGGTGAAACCTCGGCTTGAAGTAGGCCAGGTACGCAGGCAGCAGGCGCGGTAGTAACGCGGGGTAGAGATACAGGCGCGCGAAGCCACGCGCCCAGGTCCACGGCTTGCTCAGGATGCCGCGGGTCGTCATGAGCTTGGTGTGCGCCGCGAATTGGACCGCGAGGAACACCACGGTCGTCAACAACATCATCGAGGCTCGCGTGACGTAGGTGCCGCCAGCTTCGCGATAGACGTCGAACGCGACCGCCTTGTGCTCGCTCTCTTCCATCGCATGCCACATCCAGAGCGGGTTGACCGCGGGATGGATGCGACCGCGCTGATGCGGATCGCCGAGCAGCTGCTCCGCGAGCATCGCCGTGAAGTGCTCGAGTGCGCACGTGACCGCGAGCTGCTGGTGTGGCGAGAGGGTCCTGCGCACGCGCTGCCCGAGGTCGCCAGGACCATGCACCTGTCGACCCGCACGTTGAAGCGGCGGCTCGCGGAGCAAGGCACCACGTTCTCGAAGATCCGCGATGACCTCCGTCGCCAGCGCGCGCTGTTGCTCGTCGACAATCGCGCGCTCTCGATCGGCGAGGTCGCGACCAAGCTCGGCTACACCGAGCTGCCGAACTTCACGCGCGCGTTCCGCAAGTAGACCGGCTCGACGCCGATCGCGTATCGGCTGCGCAGCCGCTAACTAACTAACTAACCAACTAACTAACTAGTGATGTTGAACGTCTAACGCGACGCCGAAGGTCGGGCTCGCCGCCTCGAGGTAGCTCTGCGCACCCGCATCGGCCTGCAACGTCGCCTTGAAGAACGCGACCGCATACGCGGCCGCGATGTTGCGTCCGGTCGCTGGATCGAGATACGTGAACGGCAAACCATCGGTCTGGCGCGTCGCCTCGCCGCATCCGGGCGCAAAGATCGGCGCGAGCCCGTCGAGATCCGAGACCGACCAGTGGCCGGCATCGGGCACTTCGATCTTGTATGCAGGCACAGCAGCCGCGGTGTAGTTCATCCGGATCAAGTTGTTGCCGAGCTCGGTGATGCTGTTGTCTTGTTCGGCGACCAGGAACATCAACGGCACCTTCAGCGCGGCGATCATCACGCCGGGCGTCAGCGGATTCTCCATCGGGGCGCACAGCGCGGCCGCCGCCGAGACGCGCGCATCGAGCTGCGCAACGCGACCTGCGGTCACCGCTCCGAAGCTGTGACCGAGCACGCCGACGTGGTCGAGATCTGCCATCGCGCTGACCGGCGTGCCCCCGGCCGCGACTTGATCGAGCGCCGCGCGGACATCCGCCGTGCGGATCTCGAGCTCCTCGGCATCGAGGTCGGCCGCCGTGCCGGCGAGCTCCTCCCATAGCGTATCGCCGAGGTGCTCGACAGACACGACGACGAAGCCGTGGCTCGCGAGCCGGATCGCGGTGGTCGCATTCGACAGCCGCGTGCACGCGTGGCAATGCGAGATCAAGACGAGCGGAAAGGTCCCGGCGACCGCGGCACCGTCGAGCGTGACCGGCAGGGTGTGGCTCGGGCAATTCGCCGGCGCGGTCGCGAGCAGCTGCGTGTACTGCACCGCGATCGGGTCGGACTCGAGCATCTCGACCGGGGTGTCGCTCGCGGGGGTCGTGCTCGGGAACCACGCTTGTGCGACGAGGTCGCGGCCGCGCGCCGTGTCGTTCACCATGAAGCGCGTCGTGCCGACGCTGTAGGTCCCGGCGGCTTCGACCGTGCGATCTGGCGGTACCGCGGACGTGCCACACGCGACCAGCGCGAGCACGAGTGCGAAGCGGATCATTTAGACTCGCGCGCGGCGATCATCCCAGTCAGCACGACCTCGAGCTGTGGCCACTTCGCGGCCCCGGGATCATCGATCTTCCCGACGACCGATCCGCCCTTGCCATCGCGACACGCCATCCGCACGCGTCGCGCATCGCGCGCGTACCCGACATACCAGGTGAGGTCCTTCGTGCCGTCGGTGCGCGGTTCATCGACCGACCAGCTCGCGATCGCCGTCTTCTGATCCGCGCACGTGCCGCTGATCGCCTGCACGCTGATCGTGGAGCTCGCCTTGCCCTCGGCATATTCGACGGTATCGGTCGCGCTCGATCCCGACACCTTCCACGAGCCGGGCAGGGCCGGTGCATCGATCGACCGGCCCGAAGGGAACTTGATCGGCGTGTGCTTCGTGCTCGGCTCCGGTGTGCCGACGCGCGCATTGATCGCGGGCACGAGCTTGCCGATCACGGGGCCGAGCGTCTCGAGCACCTTCTTGCTACTCGCGCGGAGCTTGCGGATCTTGTTGTCGTGGTCGTCGAGTCGATGCTCGAGCGGCTTGTACGCGACGTTCGGATCCGCGATCAGCTGCAGCGTCGCATCGAGCTCGCCGCAGTACGCGTTGACCTGTTCGAGGCCGGTGTGGAGCGCGTCGATGTCCGCGGCGTACTCCTTCGCGCCGCTGTCGACGAGCTGCTGCGCACCGGTGGCGACCTTCTGGACACCATCCGCACTGCGCTTGCAGGCGGTCAGCTCCTTCGTGTAGCCGGTCGCCAGCTCTTTGGTTCGCGAATCCGCGAGCGCCGGCGTGGCGAGTAACATCCCGACGAGGAGGGCGCGCATGGCGCCCACTATATCAGGCGGCAGGCTGGTGTTCAGCGACGCTTCCGGCGCGTTGCGCGCTGCGGGGCAGGATCGCGGGCCAGGACTGCATCGTATCGGGGTCGTACAGCGTGACCGCGTCCTTGTAGACGCGCGCGGTGCGATTGAGCTCGAACAGTGCGGTGACGAGCGGCATCGATTGATAGCGCTCGGGCCAGTGCTCGATGCAGAGCTTGCGAATCAAGTGCGCGTGGCGCGAGCTCATCGCGGGAAACAAGTGGTGCTCGGTGTGGAAGCCGAAGTTCAGCGTGATCCGATCGACGAACTTCGGCACGGTGACCGAGAGCCCCGTGATCAACGGATCGTTGATCGGGATGAACGGGCTGAGCGAGTGGTTCGTGAGGATGAACGACATCACGAAGATGTTCGCGACCATCATCGGAATCACGCACATGAACAGCCACGGTACGAAGCCGACGACGAACGCGAGCGCGATCCAGAACCCGATGTAGACCGCGGTCTCGATCACCGCGAGCGCGAACGTGCCGCCGCTCGCGTACTTGAACTTCTTCATGCTGTGGGTCTGGTGAGCAGACTGGATCGTGAAGCCGAACAGGAACGTGAGCAAGCCGCGGAGGCGGTGCGGCCCGACCGCGAAGACATCGACCGCGAGCTTGGCGTTCGAATCGATGTTGTAGGTCTCGAGCGTGGGAAACGCGTCCGGATCGCCGGGCTGGTTCGTGATCGCGTGGTGGGTCTGGTTGTGCCAGGCGACCCAGATCCGCGGCGCGAGCATGAACGGCAAAAAGCCGATGTACGCCTGGAGGTTCTGGAGCGTCTTGTTGCGCGTGATGCCGCCGTGCAGCGCCTCGTGCGTGACGAAGGTCTGGCAGGAGAACGCGATGCCCATCACGATCGCGATCACCGGCCAGGTCGGCCAGGGTGCCCAGCCGAGCGCGATCGACAAGCCACCGAGCACGACGATCGCGAGGTACAGCGGAACCAGCAGCAGCCGAGAGCGGGCCGGGGCATACGCCGCTTCCGGGATCTCGGGCCGTAGCTCTGCCACGTAGTGGGACCGTGGATAGAGGGGGACGTCCCCGATGAAATGCTCGACCATCGCGTGCAGATGACCCCATTTTTTGGGGGTGCGCCAGCCACAATCCGGTCATCCCACTGACACAACGGACCATCCCGGGTGCAACGTATGGCGGGCAGCCCCGGCCCACGATCTCGCACCACCTCAAGGAGCTCGAGAGCGCAGGCCGGATCGACATCCAGCGCGACGGCAAGTTCGGCAATGTCGTGCTCCAGCGCGATGTCTGGAACGCGTACGTGCATCGCCTGGCCGAGC
>JAYWCI010000360.1:0-26149 GCA_043780895.1 Kofleriaceae bacterium
CGACCTGCCGGTCGGGGCGGGTGCGCTGCCCTTGTTCGCGAACAGGTGATCAGTCGAGCGGCAGCGTGACCGTTCCGAGGTCGGTGATGTTGTTCGGCGCCGTGATGGTCTTGTTGGTCAAGGTCACGGGCCTGCCGAGCGCCTGCATGTTCGCGTTGATGGCATCGACGCTCACCGTGTACGTGGCCGCCGCATAGCCCGCCGTGATGCCGACGTGATCCGCGCACGGGAAGATGTCGCTCGCGAAGTTCTGCGAATTCGAGACATCGGTGCCGATCGATTCGATGCCGTCGACGTGGCTCTGCGCCGCGCACGAGGTCGGCAGGCCGCCGGCCGTGAGCTGCCATTGCATCTGGAAGTAGCCGCCGTCCTCGAGGATCTCGGCGCTGTAGCTCTTGTCGTTGTTGGTCAGATCGATGAAGGCGGACGTGCTCGACGCGTACTGCGCGGCGTTGTTGTCGGTCGCGATCGTGATCCAGCTGTAGTAGGTCGTCGGGTTGAGCGCGGCGCTCGTGCCCGTGAAGTCCGAGCAGTTGAACAGGTCGATGATCGGGCTCCCGACCGCATCGAAGTTCGTGTCGATTTCTTGCGAGTACAGCGCGGCGGTGTCGAAGCCCGAGGGGCAACCGAGCGTCGCCTTGGCGATGTTGGTCATCTTCCACCCGGCGGTGATGTAGCCGTTGCTGGAGGCGTCACTCGACGCGATCACGCAACCTGTGGCTTGGCTGGCGACCGCGACGATCAAACTAAACAAGGTGAGTTTCTTCATTGGTATTTCCCCTGAATTAAGCGAGTCGTGGGTTTGACGACGCGACTCAGTATCTCTTCAAGGGTCGAACAGAGGCAAAAATCGCGCCAGCGTCGGGCCAGCGTCGGTTGAGACCCTATTGGCAGATACAGGGCTGCTCGGTGCAGCGATTCACGCCGCTCGAATCGGTGCCGACCTGAACGATCAGCTCGACGGCGCCAAGGCTGATCGTGTTTCCAACGATCACGGCGCGTTGCTCGGGGGCAGGCGCGGTGTACGTGTTCGTCGCCGCGGCCCCGGTCGCGCATTCGGGCTCGACCGAGAGCGAGGCGGTTCCGACGGGCAGATCGAAGCCCGTGACGCCGTGATAATCCGTGCATTGCCACGAGGCAAAGCCCGTCGTCTCACCGACTTGCCAGTCGAGTCGAATGCGGGTCACGGGATTCGTACCCACGATCTGGCTGTCGCAGTCCACGAAGATGTTCGTGGAGCCGTTGGCGGGCCGGAACTTCCACGAAAGCTCGACCGCGCCACCATCGACGGTGGTGCAGGCGTTAACCAGCAGACACACCGCGAGGCATTTCCACACCACACCCAGACGGGAGTGTGCGGTAGGAGTCATTTGACCGACGAGCATTTCGCGTGTTACTGCCTTCCGCGACGATTATGCCAGGGTTTTCGCCCACTCACGCGGCGTGGTCGCTCGCCGCTACACTCGATATTCCAGACCTCTTCGACAAGTCCCATTGGATTGTCAAAGGGGTGATGCTCGTTTTGGCGCTGATGTTCGTCATCGGCGTCTACATCATCATCTACAAGCGCATGTACATCGGGCGCGCGTCGGGAGAGTCCACGCAGTTCCTGGAGTCGTTCTGGAAATCGCGCGACATCGAGCAGATCTACAAGCAGGCACAAGCGCTGCGGAACAGCCCGATCTCGCAGATGTTCGTGGCGGGCTACACCGAGCTCGCGAAGCTGCACTCCGATCCGCAGCTCAAGGATGACCGCGAAGGCAACCTCGCGAACATCGAGCGCGCCCTCAAGCGCGCGCAGACCGTCGAAGCCACGCGCCTCGAATCGATGACTCCGTTCCTCGCGACGACGGCCGCGGCTGCGCCGTTCATCGGCCTGTTCGGCACGGTCATGGGCATCTTGTTCGCGTTCGTCGACATCGCCGATCCGAAGAAGAGCTCGTCGGCCGCGTCGTTGAAGACGGTCGGTCCTCACATCGCCGAAGCCTTGTTCGCCACCGCCGTCGGCCTGATCGCCGCGATCCCTGCCGTCATGGCGTACAACTACTTCCAGCGGCGTATTCGCGTCCTGCGCTCGGAGATGGAGATGTTCGAGCAGGACTATCTCAACATCATCAAGCGTCACTTCCTGAGGTAACAGGATGTCGTTCAACAGCCGCGGAGGCGACGAGCTCAACGCGGAGATCAACATCACGCCGATGGTCGACGTGATGCTCGTGCTGCTGATCATCTTCATGATCACGGCACCGATGATGAACACCGGCGTCAGCCTCGAGCTGCCGCAGGTGACCGCACAGAACGTCGAGGATCCCGAGGGCAAGCTCGTGCTCTCGATCGCGAAGGACGACAAGATCTATCTCGGCGGCACCCAGGTCAACTGGATCGATCTCGAGGCCAAGCTCAAGACCAACGAGAAGGTAAAAAAAGACAGCTCGCTGTACATCGAGGCCGACACGAGCCTCCTGTATGGCCGCGTCGTCACGGCGATGGCGGTGGCGAAAAATGCAGGGGTTACGCGGGTGATGATGCTCACGAACCCCACCGAGGTCCTCAATCTCGCGGACCTCGACAAGAACATCGCGGCCCCTCCGCCGTCTAAATAGGTATGTCGTTGAAGAACGGTGAGATCCACACGATCTCGGTGCTCGGCGCCGTGGTGGTGACGGCGTCTTTCTTCTTGCCCGTCCTGTTCCTGACCGAGCGCGTCGATACGCCGAAGATCAAGCTCGACGACATGGAGTCGATCGAAGCGTCGCTCGCCTACAAGAAGACGCCGCAGAAGCAGCCGCAAAAAAAGACGTCGCAGCCCGAGCCGAAAAAAGAAGACACCATCACGCACGACGACAAGGCCAAGCCGGTCGAAGGGTGCAAGGCCGACGCGGACTGCAAGCCCGACGAGAAGTGCAAGGACGCGCGCTGCGTCCCGAAGAAAGAGAAGACGGTCGTCGCGGAAGTCGATCCGAAGGACCCGTTCAAGAACTTCAAGCGCACGGACGACGACGACAACCCGACCGGTAAGCCGGTGACCGAGCCCGGCGCCTTCAATGGCAGCGAAGAAGGCTGGGCGCCGATCACCAAGGGCGATCCGTACTGGCAGGGCTTCGCGAAGGACATCCACGACAACTTCACCCTTCCGGAGATCTCCGAGGCGAATGGCATCCCCGTGGGGTGCTTTCACATCACGCCCGATGGCAAGATCGTGGACACGAAGGTCAAAGAGAAGAGCGGGAGTCCGGATCTCGACCAGGCCGCCGAACACGCGATCGACGCGGTCAAGAAGCTGCGCAACGACAACCCCATTCCTGTGCCCGAGAACCAGAAGGGGGCCGTGACCCGATGGATATGCATTCGCTTCGATCCAAAATCAGCCAGCTAGTTTGCTCGGCGCTCGTCATCTCGTCGGTGAGCGCCCGTGCCCAACCCGCCAGTGACGGCGTCTTGATCGACGTCAACGGCGCCAAGCGCGGGCTCTATCCGCTCGCCACGCCGCTCGCACCGGAAGGCGACGCGGTCTCGAAAGAGGTCGCGACCGTCGAGTCGGGTGACCTCGCGCTCGCGGGGGTGTTCAAGGTCCTCGATCCGGCGTCGTTCCTCGCCGATCTCAAGACCGAAGCGCTCGGCATCGATCCGCAGAAGTGGAAGGACGTCGGCGCGTTCGGCGTCGTGAAGTATCACGTCACCGCCGACGCGATCGAGTTCCGGCTCTACGAGGTCTCGAAGGGGACCACCGCGACCTTGACCAAGACGTACAAGCGCAGCGGCACGACGACCCGCCAGCTCGTGCACCGCTGGTGCAACGAGGTCGTGAAGTACTACACGCAGGAGGCCGGCTTCTTCGGCTCGCAGATCGCGTTCACCGCGAAGGGCAAGGGCACCAGCACCATCATGGCGATGGACTTCGATGGCCAGAACGCCTTCGTCGTGTCGCACAACAGCTCGACGAACATCCTCCCGGCGTGGTCGCCGAGCGGCGGCGAGATCGCCTACACGTCGTTCATGCGCAACAACCCCGACCTCTACGTCGGCGCGCCGAATGGCTCGCGACCCAGGAAGGTCAGCAGTCAGAAGGGCATGAACACCGGCGCCTCGTGGAGCCCGGATGGTTCCAAGCTCGCCGTCACGCTGTCGAAGGACGGCAACCCCGAGATCTACGTGATCAACGCGAGCGATGGTTCGGTCGTTCGCCGGATCACGAACGACAAATCGATCGACACCTCGCCGGCATGGTCGCCCGATGGATCGACGCTCGCGTTCGTCAGCGATCGCAACGGGGGTCCGCAGATCTTCACCGTGCCCGCGGGTGGCGGCACGCCGAAGCAGGTCTCGTTCAACGGTAGCTACAACACGACGCCGACATGGTCGCCCAAGGCGGGCAAGCACATCATCGCGTACACCACGCGCGATGGCGGAAGTTACGACATCGTCGCGCTCGACATCGATACGAAGAACATCGTCCGCGTCACGCAGAACGAGGGCAACAACGAGGAACCCTCGTTCTCGCCGAACGGCCGCGTGATCGCGTACGCGCGTCAGGGCCAGGGCATCTATATCTCCAATGCCGACGGCTCGGGCAAAGCCACGAAGGTCTACAGCGGCGCCGCGACCGGCGTCGACTGGGGCCCGGCACCGAAGGAATAGCGTTGGCGCCCGTGTTCAACACACGGGTGTCATCATGCGTTCACCGCCCTACGACCTCGAAGCGGCTCTCTCGTTTCGTTTCGCGACCAGATCGCCGCCGCGCTCGACTATCTGTTCTCGGGTGTCTAGAAGGCGAGCGTGAAGCCGCCGCCGAGCAGCAGGCCACCACCGACGCCGGCGACACCGAGACCGGTCTTGGAGTGATCCCTCGCGAAGTAGATCGCGCCACCGATCGCGGCGATCGCGAGGCCGGTGATCGTGAGCGCGGTACCCGCGACCTTGTGCGCGTGGTGCATCCGGTCGATCTTGTCTTCGAGCGGCTTGGTCGGCGACGGACCGGGCTTCGGCGCACCGAGCTCGTCGGGGATCGAGTTCAAGAGCTGCACCGTCGCGAGCGTCGCGGTGTTGAGCGCCTCGCTGATCGTGCAGACATCGCAGCGCTCGGATTGCTGGCCGATCACGGTGCCCATCTGAGTCGAGACCAGCGTGATCACCCAGCCAAAGCTCGTGCCCGAACCATTGAGCGACGCGAGCAGCACGACATCGGCGCCGGTCTGCGCGCGCGCTTCGCGCAAGCAATCGCCGACCACGCAGCCCTCGGTCCACTTGGTCGAGTTCGCGAGGATGTCGTGCATGCGCACCCGCGGCGCGAGGTAGTAGTGCTTGTTGTCGACCTGCGCTTCGAGGTCGCGCTGGAACTGGGCCCCGACTTCGGTCGGCGCGCCGTCGATCCGGACATCGAGGATGCCGATGATCTTGCGGCCGTCTTTGGGAAATTGCGTGATCGTGGGCTCGGGCGCCGGAGCGGGCGCCTCGACGGGCACCTCGGGGTTTGGCTCTTTTTTTGGCGACTTCTTTGGCGCCGCAACGGCCGACAAGGGCAAGGCCACCGAGAGGAGCGCGAGGACTGCGCCGGCCGATTTGAAGCTCACGATTCGTCGACTTGAGCAATGAGCTGCTTCATCAGCCCATCGATCATGAGGTTGCGATCGGGGACCTGGTACTTGCCATCGCGCCAACCGGTCTGGATCTCGGTGAAGCGCTTCTCCATGTCGGCGATCACGACCTTGTAGGCCGAGACCTTCTTGACGATGTCCTTCTGATTTCGGACGAAGTACGACAGCATCGCCGCGCCTGACGCGATGGTGAGTACGAGCCCGAGCGGACCACCGATCGCGAACCGCAAGCCGATCCGGAGGGCGACCGCGAGGCCAGCGCCGATCGCGACCTTCTTGGCGCCTTCCCCGCTGACGACCGAGTCCTTCGCGAGCGCGACCGAGGTCGTGCCCGAGGCGATGAGTAGCGCGATGAAGTTACCGCGCCGGGTCGTCCAGCCGCGGTCGTAGTATTCCCGGATCGCCTGCTTCAGAAACGCGTCGAACGAGCCGTAGATCCCGTGCGATCCACTGGCGGGTTCCTTGGACGCTTCAGCCACAGACCAGAGGATACCACCAGGTTCGGGTTTGACAGGGGTAGCCAGGTCGCACAGATTCTAAGGGGTGCGGGGCACTCTTGCGGTTCTACTCCTGTGCGCGTCGGGCACCCTCGCGCGCGCGGACCTCGCGACCGGCCGCGACAAGCTCGTTGCGGGTGACTACAAGACCGCGATCAGCGAGCTCGCCAAGGCGAGCAGCAAGGACCGGCCAGCCGCGCAGCTGCTCCTGGCCCGTGCCCAGTTCGCGACCGGTGACTACGCCGGCGCGGAGCGCTCGGTCACGGCGCTCGCCGCGGGCAAAGACGCGATCGCCGTCGAGGCCCACCTCCTGATCGATGACGTGCGTCGCACGACCGGTCGCAACGGCGATGCGCGCAAGGATCTCGAGCAGCTCTACAAGGACCATCCGACCGATCGCGCGGTGCGCACCGCGCTCGGCGTGTTGCGCCACGATCAGGGCGATCTCGTCAACGCCAAGACACTGTTCGACATGACGATCAAGGAGTTCGATCAGAAGACCCTCGATCTCAACGACGCCGACGCGCTCTACCAGCTCGCCGAAGCGGCGCGCTACACCACGCAGTACGAGCTCGCGAACGATTCGTATCGCGCCGCCTGGGACCTCGCGACGAAAGTGCCGCCGGGGACGACGGGGCGGCCGCAGATCAACAGCAAGCCCCAGCTGTTCGAGTCGAACATCGCGTGGGCCTCGCTGTTCTCGCGCAAGTACGCCTCGGAGCTCGCGGCGCAGACGATCGAGGAGATCTTCAAGGTCAACCCGAACGAACCCGACGCGCACGCGATGATGGCGGCGATCATCACCGAGACCAGCTACGACCTCGCGGCGGTCAAGCACCACCTCGACGCCGCACTGTCGCTCAACCCGAAGAACGCCCGGGCGATCAAGGTCCGCGCGTCGCTCGAGATCGATAACAACCAGTGGGACGCCGCGCGTGCCTCGCTCGATCAGGTCACGGCGATCGACAAGGACGACGTCGAGGCGATCGCGATGAAAGCCACGATCGCGTGGCTGCGCGATGACACCAAGCTCTACGATCAGCTCCGCGCGCAGGCGTTTGCTACCGATCCGGCGTACTCCGAGCTCTATCGCGTCGTCGCACGCTCGGCGGTGCGCGAGCATCGCTACGTCGAGGCGATCGAGCTCGAGAAGCAGGCGATCAAGCTCAAGCCTGATAACTACGAAGCGATGGCGGGTGCCGGCCTCGGCTACCTCCGGCTCGGGATGGAAAAGGAAGGCCTCGAGTGGCTCGACAAGGCCTATCGTGGCGACGGCTACAACGTCCGCACGGTCAACACGCTCAACCTGTTCGAGCAGACCATCCCGAAGCTGTACTCGTTCGAGACCACCAAGAACTTCCGGATCCGGTTTCACAACGAAGAGAAGGCCGGGCTGGCGCGCTACCTCGAACCGACCATGGAGCGCGCGTTCGCCGACATGGTGAAGCGCTATGGCTTCACGCCGAAGACGCCGGTCGTGCTCGAGCTCTACGCCGACAAGACCCAGTACGCCGTGCGCACCGCCGGGCTGCCTGATATCGCCGCGCTCGGCGTGTGCTTCGGTCAGGTCATCACCGCGATGTCGCCGGCGACCGGTGACATCAACTGGGGCATGGTGCTGTGGCACGAGCTCGGTCACGTGTTCGCGATCCAGCTTTCCAACTCGCGCGTGCCGCGCTGGTTCACCGAAGGCCTCTCGGAGTACGAGACGCTCGTCGCGCGCCCCGACTGGCGGCGCGAGAACGACAGCGACCTCTACGGCGCGATGGCGAACAACACGCTGCCCTCGATCGGCAACCTGAACTCCGAGTTCATGCAGCCGGATCAGAACGCGGTCGTGGTCGCGTACTTTCTCTCGGCGGTCACCGTCGAGTGGCTCGCACGGACGTATGGCTTTCCGAAGATCGTCGAGGCGCTCAAGCTCTACGGCAAGGGCCAGGAGACGCCCGACGTGCTCAAGGCGATCACAGGCAAGACGATCGCGCAGCTCGATACGGACTTCCGCAAGTACCTCGAGATCCGGCTCGCGCCGTACGCCGGCACGTTCAAGCTGCCGACCCGCGGCTTCGACGATGTCACCGCGCTCGAGGTCGCGGTCGACGCCGCGCCGAAAGATGCGAAAGCGCGGGCGAACCTCACGCTCGGCTACTACTACGGTGGCGATGCCGAGAAGGCCGCGGCCGCGGCCGCGGCCACGGTCGCGATCGATCCGAAGCAGCCGATCGCGCGCTACATCCTCGCCGAGCTCGCCGTTCACAACGGCGATACGGCGAAGGCCAAGTCGCTCTACATCGGCCTCGTCTCCGACGGTCACGATAGCTACGATCTCCGCACGCGCCTCGCGCAGCTCGCCGAAGCCGATCAAGCCGAGGCCGAGAAGCAGCTGTGCGCCGCGAAGAAGCTCGATCCCGAGCGCAGCTATCCGTATCAAGCCCTCGCCGAGATGTACGAGAAGGCCGGCAACATGCCGAAGGCGCTCGGCGAGCTCGAGGCCTACGCATACATCGAACAGATGGAGCTCTCGCCGCTCAAGAAGCTCGTCACCGAGTACGCCAAGCTCGGCAACTGGGCCAAGGTCCGGACTTACGGCGAGATGGCGACGTACATCAACCCGCAGGATCCCGAGATCACCGAAGGCCTGGCGCGCGCGTACCTCGAGATGCGCGAGCCCGACAAAGCGCTCTACACGTACGACACCATGTTGATCGCGAACCCGGCGCCGCGTCGCCCCGCGCTCGTCCAGCTCGGTCGCGCGAAAGCCTACGTCGCGATGAAGCGGATCGCCGATGCGAAGGTCGCGCTCGCGCTCGCGATGAAGACCGAGCCCGAGAACGCCGAGATCTTGAAGCTCAAAGCGACGCTCAAGTAATCAGTTGATCAGCTTCTGGATCGTGTCGATGACCTGGCGAAGGCGCATCGGCTTGTCGAGGAAGATGTTCGCGCCGGCCTCGAGCGCGGACTTGCGCGCCTGATCACCACCGGCCGAGACCGCGATGATCGGGAGCGAGATCAAACCGAGCTCGTTACGCGCGGAGGCTATCACTTGCGCGCCGTCGAGCACGGGCAGGTACATGTCGATGATCAGCGCATCGAACGTATCGCGGCGGAGGATCTCGATCGCCTGGCGCCCATCCTCCGCCCGGCGCACGACGAAGGACACGCCACCTCCGAAGTCGCGGCGGGCCGAGCCCTTGAGGCCATCCTGGATCAACGCGGCGACGTGCTTGTTGTCCTCGACGACGAGCACGTGGAACAGCCGCGACACGGTCTTGGGATCGCGGCTGCGGATCTTCTCGATCAAGATCGCGAGCTGATCGCGCGCCGCACCGGGTGCGAACTGGAGGCCCGCACCCGCTTCGCCGCTGTCTCCTTCGAGCGGCAGTTGCGCACCGCGCGTCCACCGCACGGTGCCTTCGATCCGGATCGGTTCGAGGAGGCCCGCGAACGAGAGCACGAGCTGGACCGTGGTGCCGACCGGCAGCTCGCGGTTGGTCGCGACGAACGTACCGCCGCTCGAGAGGTTCTCGGTGTAGTCGCCGAGCAGATCGTCGGCACCTTCGTAATCGACAAATAGCGTGACCGGCTCGCGGTCACTCCTACGCTTGTCGTCGTCGCTCATACTACGGGGTCTCGGATGATCTCTCGTCGCGTTCGGGATCGCAAGTCAGCTAGCGAGGCTCCGAGAGGTAGGCACGTAGGCGCAAGCGTGAATTCGCGACGCTTGCGAGCTTACTGGGGAGGCTAGCCGCGCGGGATCGAGACGGTAAACGTGGTGCCCTTCCCGACCGTGCTGACCACCGCGAGATCGCCGCCGTGGTCCTTGACGATCTGTTGCGTCAGCGCGAGGCCGAGGCCACTACCGCCCTCCTTGGTCGAGAAGAAAGTGTCGAACAGGCGCGGCAACACCTCCGGGGCGATACCTATACCTGTGTCCTCGACCTCGATCACGACCCGATCACCATCGCGATGGGTCCGCAGGGTCACGGTGCCTCCACCCTTGCTCGCGACCGCCTCGGCGGCGTTGCGGACCAGGTTGACCAGACACTGCCGGAGCTGCGCGGCATCGACGAGGGCGACCGGGTCGTTCTCGGCGAGCTCGACGAGCAGCGTGACCTTCTTCTTCGCGAGGTCCTCGCGCACGAACGAGGCGAGCGCATCGACGGTGCCGTTGACGTGCTCCGACAAGATCTTCGGCTTCGGCAGCTTGCCGAACGAGAGATACTCCTCGGTGATCGCGGTCAGCCGATCGACCTCCTTGTGGATCGCCTGGCACAGCGCGCGGCCCTCGGCGTTGCCGGCGAGCTCGTCGTCGAGGAGCTCCGCGTTGAGGCCGATCGCCGAGAGCGGATTGCGGATCTCGTGGGTGATCATCGCGGACAGCTTGCCGACTGCGGCGAGCCGCTCCGAGCGCACCAGCTCGCGCTCGCGCTCCTCGATCGCGCGCGCCATCGAGTTGAACTCGCGCGCGAGCTCGGCGACCTCCGAGGGCCCTCGGTCGTCGATCCGGCTCGCGTAATCGCCCGCGGCCACGCGCTTGGCGGCATCGCGCAACCGGCGCAGCGGGCGCAGCGTGATGACGACCCAGACAGCGATCATGATCGCGATCGCGATCGAGACGCCGCCGAGGATGATCGCGTAGTAGCGGACCTTCTGCTGGTTCTCCTCGAGCTTCTCGGTGCGGTGAGTAACCACGTTCTGGAGCGTGCTCGCGAGATCGAGCGTGTCCTGCGAGAGCTTGCGCTCGACCTCGCGAACGACCCGCAACGGCGAGGCGACCGAGTCGCCATCCAGCGGTTCGCCCTTCCTGAGCGCCGCCGCGAGCGCATCGTACGAGGGCTTGAGCCCCTCGAGCAGCTTGGCCAGCTCCGTGACCTTGTCGGTCGTGGTGATGTCGACCGGCACATCGAGGTTCTTGTAGTTCTCGACCGCGTGGGTCAGGCCCTTGAAGGCGGCGTCCCGGGGGCTCCGGGCGGTCCTGAGCCGGACGTTGGCACCGTAGGAACTGGTCTCCTGGGGGAGGCCATCATCCAGATAGGATTTGAGATCTTCCTCACGGCGGGCCAGGGTATTGGCGGCCAGGGCGAGGGGCAGGTAGCCGACCCGGATGCTGTGGATGGACTGCTCTACGGTGGAGAGGTTGAGGACCACGTTGACGGTGATCGCGCCAAAAGCCACCGCGAGGGCCGCAAAACCGAGGAGGATTCGGGCCGATAGCGTGCGCATGGCCGGGTAGCACACGGTAGCCCGGCGATCTGCGGCAAGCCAGGAACCAGAGCGGTCAGACGTGTATAGTGACCGGCCATGGGGTCCCGTACGTTTAGCCTCTCTGCGGCTGCGCTCTTGGTTTGCGCTGCAGCCGGCATCGCCGCCGCGAAGCCTTCGATCGCGATCCTCGGTCTCGAGGTTCTCGACAAGTCGGGGGCGCCGAGCAACGACGACGTCAACTTCGCCAAGACGTTGACCGAAGATCTGCGCAGTCGCGCGAAGGTCGGCGGTCCCTATACGCTCTCGAATGGCGGCGACAAAGAGCTCATCGACCTCAAGCTCTTGAAGGGCTGTGATGGCGAGGCCATCAACTGCATGGCGAGCATCGGTGGCGATCTCGGCGCCGATTTTCTGATGTACGGCTCGGTGACGAAGCGGGGCAATAACTACGACGTCGTCATCCAGATTTTGGATGTCCACGCGAAGAAGAAAGAGCATGTTTCGCCGAGCAACGTCGCGACCGCGACGAACGGTGTGGCGCTCCAGAACTTCGCGAAGAAGGTCTACAACGGGCTAACCGGTCAGGCCGACGGTTGCACGATCACCGTGAAGACGCCGGGCGTCGATCGCGGCACGATCCAGATCGGCGCCGCCGATCGCGGCAACATTACCGCCGGCACGGGGCAGATTCCCGGCCTCTCGGAAGGCAAGTACTCGATCTCGGTGGAGGCACCGGGGTACCACCGCTGGACCAAGGGCGAAGTCGCCTGCACCGCGGGTGAGAACACCACCATCACCGCCGACCTCAGCAAGGACAAGGGTCTTCCGGTCATCGGCCCGGGCGATACGGGCACCGGCTCTGGCAACGATATGACCGGCACCCAGAACCTGGGTGGTAGCTCGAACACGAGCAGCGGCATGTCGGGTTCGGAGTCGCACTCGTCGAGCAAGGCGCTGTGGAAGACGATGGCGTACGGCGGTCTCGCCGGCGCGGTCGTCGGTGGTGGCGTCTGGATCTACGGGTACTCCAAGATCACGAACGGTTACGATCCGACCAACCTCGATGTGTCGGGCGCGACGGACAAGACCGTCAAGAACTACGGCCTCGACAAGTGCGGCACCGTCGACGGCAACCGCGTCGCAAGCGTCTCGGGAAACACCGCTAACACGACGTTCAAGAACTCCTGCGACGGCAACAGCCTCACGAAGATCGGCATCCCCCTGACCGTCGGGTTCGGCGTCATCTCGGCGATCGGGTTCGTCGTGCTCTACATGAAGAACGGCGAAGAAGAGAAGCCGGTCTCGGTGGCGGGTCGTCGCAAACATCACGAGCCGTTCGCGATCACGCCGGTGCTCAGCCCGACGGGCGCTGGCGCCACGTTCCGTATGGAATGGTGAGTCCTTACCGTGCGCGCGCCTGATCGGTGCATGCATGGTAAACGGCTTGGGTGAGTGACGAGACGCACGAGCCCGAGCGCGCCGACATCCACCTGACGGATGTGCCCACGGTCGCCGGTGGGCTCCCCGCGCTCTTTCACACGGCGGAGAAGCTCGAAGAAAACCACTCGGTGGTGCGCGGCGCACGCGCTCTCCTATCGATGAACCAGCAAGGCGGCTTTGATTGCCCGGGCTGTGCGTGGCCCGAGCCGAAGAAGCGCGACACGTTCGAGTTCTGCGAGAACGGGGCGAAGGCGATCGCCGAAGAGGCGACGTCGCTGCGCTGCTCGCCAGAGACGTTCGCGGCGCTCTCGATCGACGACATGCGTTTGCTCAGCGACTTCGAGCTCGGGCACCTCGGGCGGATCACGCACCCGATGGTGCTCGAGGGTCGCCACTACCGACCGATCACGTGGGGCGCCGCGATGCAGCTCGCCGCTGCCGAGCTGAAGCAGGCGGGGCCGGAGCGTAGCGTCTATTACACCTCGGGCCGGACGAGCAACGAGGCCGCGTTCATGTACCAGCTGGTCGGCCGGCTCCAGGGCACGAACAACTTTCCCGACTGCTCGAACATGTGCCACGAGTCCAGTGGCGTCGCGCTGTCGGAGACGATCGGTACCGGCAAGGGCACGGTCTCGATCGAGGACTTCGATCACGCCGACCTGATCTTCGTCATCGGTCAGAACCCCGGCACCAATCATCCGCGGATGCTCACGACCTTGCGTGCGGCGGCCAAGCGTGGCGCGATGATCGTGGCGATCAATCCGCTCAAGGAGGTCGCGCTGACCAAGTTCGCGCATCCGCAGCATCCGCTCGACCTGTTCGGCGGGGTCACGATCGCCAAGCAGTTCGTCCAGATCCAGATCGGTGGCGACCTCGGGTTCCTGCTCGGCCTCGCAAAGGTCGTGCTCGAGCGCGATAGCGAGGCCCAGCGCTCGCACGATGCGACCACCGTGCAGCAGACGCTCGGCGACATCGTCGACTCGCGATTCGTCGGCGAGTACACCGACAACTTCGGTCCGTATCGCGAGCACGTGCTCGGGATGCCATGGGCGCTGATCACCGCACGCTCCGGTATCTCCGAGGCGCGGATCCGCGAGATCGGAGAGCTCTACATCGCATCCAAGGCGGTGATCGCGTGCTGGGCGATGGGCCTGACCCAGCACAAGCACGCGGTCGCGACGATCGAAGAGGTCGTGAATTTGTTGCTCCTGCGCGGCAACATCGGTCGCCAGGGCGCGGGCCTGTGCCCGGTCCGCGGGCACTCCAACGTGCAAGGCGATCGCACGATGGGCATCTACCATCTCCCGCGCCCGCAGTTCCTCGACGCCCTCGGCGCGGAGTTCGGCTTCAAGGCTCCGACGCTGCCCGGGCAGGATGTGATCGAAGCCTGCGAGGCGATGGAGCACGGCAAGGTCGGCGTGTTCTTCGGGATGGGCGGCAACTTCTTGCAGGCCACGCCCGATACGCCGCGCACCGCGGCCGGGCTCGAGCGCACAGAGCTCACGATCGGCGTGACCACCAAGCTCAACCGGACGCACCTCTATCCCGGCAAGCGCGCGCTGCTCCTGCCGTGCTTGGGGCGCAGCGAGATCGATCCGGCCGGGTTCGTCACCGTCGAGGATTCGATGAGCATCATCCATCGCTCCGAGGGCGTGCTCCAGCCGGCGAGCCCCGAGCTCCGCGGCGAGCCGCAGATCTGCGCGATGCTCGGCAAGGCGATGTTTGGCAGCGCGACGATCGCGTGGGATGCGCTCGGCGCGAACTACGATCTCATCCGCGATCACATCTCGCGCGTGGTGCCGGGCTTCACGGACTTCAACGAGCGCGTGCGCACGCCGAACGGGTTCCAGCTGCCGAACGTGGGCCGCGACCGATCGTTCACCGAGGTCAAAGGTCATCGAGCGAAGTTCTCGATCTCCGAGCCGCCAGATCTGGCGCTGCCGCCCGGTCGGCTGCGGATGATGACCGTGCGCAGCCACGATCAGTACAACACGACGATCTATGGGCTCGACGATCGCTATCGCGGGGTGCGCGGCGAGCGGCGCGTGGTGTTCATGCACGCGGCCGACATGGTCGAGCGCGGCCTCGTCGAGCGCCAGGTCGTCGACCTCGTCAGCGAATGGCACGATGGCGAGCGCGTCGCCGAGGCATTCATCGTGGTGCCGTACGACATTCCGCGCGGCAACTGCTGCACGTACTTTCCCGAGACCAACGTGCTCGTCCCCATGGACAGCCTCGCCGAACGCTCGCGCACGCCGACCTCGAAGTCGGTGATCATTCGGATCCGCACGCGCTAGATTTAGCGTCGTTGTGGACGCCGCCAGTTACTCGAAGACCACCGTCTTCGTCGCGTGGACCATGATTCGGTCTTCGAGGTGGTAGCGGAGCGCAGCTGCGAGTACACGCTTCTCGAGATCGCGACCCTTGCGGACCAGATCTTCGACGGTGTCGCGGTGGGTACAGCGGACCGTCTCCTGTTCGATGATCGGTCCCTGGTCGAGCTCGGCGGTCACGTAGTGGCTGGTTGCACCGATCAACTTCACGCCCTTTTCGTAGGCCTGGCGGTACGGATTTGCGCCGACGAACGCGGGCAGGAAAGAGTGGTGGATGTTGATGATCCGGGTCGGGAAGCGCTCGACGAGCTCGGGCGACAGGATCTGCATGTAGCGGGCGAGCACGACGAGCTCGACGCCGTATTCGTACAGGAGTTCGATCACCTGCGCCTCCTGGCGTTGCTTGTGATCTTTGAGCACTGGCAGGTGATGAAACGGGATGCCGAAGTGCGTCGCGATTGGCCCGGCATCGGGGTGGTTCGAGATGATCGCGACGATGTCGCACGCGAGCTCACCTGTGCGATGGCGCGCGAGCAGGTCGTAGAGGCAGTGATCCTGCTTCGAGACCATGATCGCGGTCCGCCGCCGGCGATCGCCGTAGAGCCGGTACTCCATGCCGAGCCGATCGCAGAGCTCGCGCACGCTATTCTCGAGCGCGGAGCGATCGGTGTTCGTGAGATCGAAGCGCAGGCGCTGGAAGAACAGCTGCGCGGTGCGGTCGGCATGTTGGTCCGCGCTCTGGACACGCACGCCATGCGCCTCGAGCAGCTGCGCGAGCGCCCCGACCTGGCCCTGTTGATCGCGACAGCCGACGAGCAACGTCGCGAGCTGTGGCTTGGCAAGCGGGGCACTCTGTTGCGTCCCGATCGCGCGAGGAATCGCGCTATGGATCTCGAGCGGCGGATCGCTGCGCAGATCGAGTGGCGTGATATCGGTCGCGTCGGTCCAGGTAACCCCGGGGTTGGACTTCGCGAGCGTTCTCACCATGCACCTCCGAGCGCGAGGCCGCCACCCGTCGGCGAGGCCCACGGCGCGAGTGCGTAGTGTTGCCCGCCCGGCGAGACTTCGGTGTGCGCGCCGGCGACGTACCACAGCGTGCCTCCGATCGCCGCGGCGAGGCCGATACCGGTGATCGTCCAGCCGATGTTCGCGAGGTGGACCGAGCTCTGCGCGTCGGCGAAGACCGGATCGCCGGGCGCGGCGGCGCACCGGGTCGTCGAGACCGAGCAGGCGCTCGGCACGCGCGTGAGCTCGAAGATGCCGAACGCGGCGCCTGCGACGGTGACGATCGCACCGCCGATGATCAGCGCGCGCGAACCGCTGGGATGGAGATCGCGGGTGGTCGGCCGCGGTTCGCTCGCGACATGTGTGGGTGACAGCGTCGGCTTGCCCCCGAAGCTCGCGGCGACGGAACGACCTTGTTCGCCACTGCCTATCACGATCGTCACGGTCTGATCGTGGCCCGCGTTCGTGAACCGGATGGTGTGTTTACCCGGATCGACGTCGTGCGGGCGACCGTCGTCGAGGCGCGTCGCGACGAGGACGTCGTCGATGTAGACCGTGGTGTCGGGCAGGTCCATGCCGCTCGCATCGCGCGCGGCGAGATTGACGCTCGGTTGCTGACGGCCGAGATCATCGGCGAACCGCGCGCAGTCGTTCGTGACGAGCGCGGGACAACCCGCTTGTGCGCACGACAAGAACAGCTTCTTCGCGAGCGTGAGCTTGCCTTGTTCCTTGGCGTCCTGGCCGCGGCCATGTGCGTCGACGCATTCTTCTTTCGAGAGCTCGCCGGCAGTGGCGAGCACGGGCGCGAACATCGCCAGGATCACGAGGATGCGAGTCATGGGGCTCCGATTCACAGGCACGCGGGTTTGAAGATCTTCTTGGCGCCGTCGAAGTAGTACGGCGGGTTGCAATCGGGCTTCGCGGGCTCGAAGGCTGGGACTGGTTGTGGCTCGCGCACGGGCTCGCGCGGTGCGGGTCGGAGGACCGGTCGAATCGCGGCCCGCTGGGTCCGCGCGATGTTCGCTATCGGTCGCACGGGCGCGGCGCGCGATTCGCCGAGACCGGTGCCTGCGGCGGTCGAGACCGAGCCGAGCGGCGCCGGCAAGATCGGAGGCACCGCGCGCTGTAACGTTGGAGGCACCGCGAGAGGGGCAGGTGGCGTCGCGACCGGCAAGGGCAACGCGGCCGCGAGCTCGATCGCTGGCTCGCGCGTCATCCAGATGATGAACGCGAGCACGAGCATGAACCCACCGATCGCGCCACCGATGAGCAGCCGCGCGCGGTGGCGCGACATCATCGCAGGCGGGCCCCCGGCGACCGTGCCGACCTCGGTGTGCGGACCCTGCGACGGTCGGCGCGGCGGCTTCGCGATCGAGCGATAGCTCGCCTCCTCGAGCGCGAGCATGCGATCGCGATCGGCGAGGAACGCGCGACCGAGGTTCTTGATCCAGCCGGAGACACCGGTCGTCGAGGCGGGCGCAACCGCCGAGGCGAGCGCGGCCTCCATCTCGGCCGCGGTGCGCCAGCGCTTGGTCTGATCGACCGCGAGGCCCTTCGCGATGATCGCATCGAGCACCTCGAGCTGGCTCCAGCGATTCGAGCCGAGGCGCTCTCGCTCCGGTGCGAGGACCTCGGTGATCCGCGCGAGCCTGCCATTCATGACCTCGCCGATCAGCTCGGCTTCGCTCTGCGCATTGTTGTGCAGGCGATGGCCGACGAGCAGCTCCCAGATCACGACCGAGAGCGAGTACAGGTCGCTCTGTTGGGTCGCGTAGCCGCGGATCTGTTCGGGTGCGGAGTACGCGAGCTTGCCCTTGAACATGCCCTCGCGCGTGATGTGCGCGGCCATCGTCGCCTTCGCGATGCCAAAATCGAGGAGTCGAGCCGTGCCGTCAGTCGCGATCATCACGTTCTGTGGCGAGACATCGCGATGGACGACCGCGAGCGGCGCGCCGAGCTCGTCGGTGGTCTCGTGCGCGGCCTGCAAGCCGGCGAGTACCTGACAGCCGATCGAGACCGCGATGTTGATCGGGACGCGAGTCTTGGCTTCGTGCGCGGTGCGCAGCAGCGTGTGGAGTGGTGCACCGTGGACGTACTCCTGGACGAGTACGACCTCCTGTCCGGTCGTCACGACATCGAGCACCGGCACTACGTTGCGGTGGTGGACCTTCGAGGCGATGCGCGCTTCGTCGAGGAACATCGAGACGAAGTCACCGTCCTCGGCGAACTCGGGATGGAGGCGCTTCGCGGCGACGATGCGCGTGAAGCCCTCGTCGCCGACGAGCCGCGCGATGTGGATCGTGGCCATGCCACCGCGCGCGATCTGACGATGTAGCAGATAGCGACCGATCTCGATCGAGGTTTGGGTCTGGTCGTTCATGTGGTTACTCGAAGAATTGGATCGCGCTGTTCGTCGTCCAGAAGTAGAGGTTCTTGAACGAGCCGTTCGCCATGATGCTCGTGCCCCACACGGACCTCGAGTACGTGTGATTCGCCGACGAGAAGCCGGCCGTCGCGCCGAGCCCGAGGCTGAGCTGCGGCAGGTTCTCGAACGCATCGAGGATGCCGTCCGGCGTGAACGGGCCCTGATGCGAGAGCAGGCCCGCGATGAACACCTTCGCGTCGATGTAGCCCTCGAGCGAGGTGAACGAAGGCTGCTGGCCCGCTGCCGCGATCCGCCGGTTGTAGGCGACGACGACATCGCTCGTGTCGCTCTGATAGTTCGGCACGACCTGCGAAACATAGACATCTTGAGTCAGCGGCATCGGACCGCTCGGCGTCGTGACCGAGCCCGCCGCGACGAGCCGATCCGACAGCGAATTCGGGCCGACGAACGAAACGTTACTGAAGTACAGCTTGAGCCGGTTCCCCTTGTCGAGCGAGGTCTGCAGGCCATCGAACTGCCACGTGCGGAGCGCCTGGATGAACGTCGCGCCGGCGCCGTACGTATCGGTCATCATGATGCCGACGATCTGCGTGCCACTCGTCGTCGAGAGCAGGTTCGACAGGTAGCTCTCCGCGGCCGTCGCCGCCGATGCCACGCTCGTGTCGTCGTTGCGGGTGTACTGGTAGCGCGCGATGTGTTGCGAACCACCGAGCATCGCGTAGTCGGTCGTATACGCGGCGACCAGGCCGTTGTAGCCAGCGTCGCCGAACGTGTCCTGCTGATCGAACGAGATGATGTTCGCGTACCCGGTCACGCCGCGCTTCTTGAACAGATCGACCGTCGCCTGCGCCTCCTGGTCGTAGCCGGCGCGCACGTTGAACACGTACTTCGCGCAATCGCCCGCCGTGCCATCGCGCAGGATCTTGTCGGCGCCCGTGAACGCGCCGAAATAGATCGTGCCGGTCTCGATCGCGACCGGCGCGGCGCGCACCATCGTCGGCGTTCCTACGTTGCCGAGAAAGGCCAGCACTGCCTTGGGGCCGCGGGTCATGGCGGTGTTCGAGATCGCGGTCGTGTTGCCGTGACCATCCGGCTCCGGAATCATCATCGTCGAGGGACAACGCGGCGGATCCGAGGCCGAGACCACGACATCCGTGAACGCACGCGCGGCCGCTTCGGCGGTCGGCGGATCGTACGCGTCGTCGCGGAAGTCGAGCGTGAGCTGGCGACCACGAATCCCGCCCGCCGCGTTCTGCTCCGCGAACGCGAGCTCGACGCCGAGCTTCATGCCGGTACCGAGCGCCTGGTTCGTGCCGCTGATCGGTGCGCTCTGACCGATCAATAGCGGCGCATCGGCGGCCTTGACGCAAACCGCGGTTGCGTCGCGCAACTCGCAGACATCGCCGTCACTGCAGTCTCCGTCGGCCGCGCATGTCTTCGACGTGAAATCGGTGGAGCACGCGACGAGGAACAGCGAACAAAAGACCAGCCTCATGCACGCACTCTGGCGCGATCAAAATGTCGGCCTCAAGGGTGCACTAGGTCCACACCGGCGCGAAACGCAGCCATCGTTACCAAACTTCGATCACGCTCGAAACGATCTGTAAGGTGCACCGTGGTTTCGTAGGAGCTCCCATCACGACAACCTTGTCAGCCGCATCACGAGAATCCAACGAAGCACGAGATGTATGCCGCCTGGTTCCGCGGACTTCGCGCACGGCACGACGGGTGTAAGCAGGACGCGTATGCGGAGCTTGCTGATCTCGCTAACTTTTTTTCTCGCGAGACCCGTGTGCCACCCCGGATGTCCCCCTTCTCGCGTTCAGGTCGGTCCGGACGTCGCGCAAGGCGTCTCGATCGCGGTCACCGCCATCGCGCCGCTCACGTTCGCCGCTCTCGGGGCCAGCACCCAGAAACGGATCGAGCGAGCCCGCGATCGCCGTCGAGCTCGGAGCCAGCGTGCAGATGCTGTCGGCGCTCGCGGTATGATCAAATCGGTCGCGAGACAACTCGGTGCCGGCGCCATGCCAGAGCTCGTGTCCTGGCCGGTGGCGCTCTTAGACGACCCGCGTCTGACTAGCGGCGCTTCGACGGACTGCGAACACGCTTGGTGACCGTCGGCATCTGGATGCCGAGCTCGGCGAGATCGAGCTTGCCGATCGCTGCGAGGTCGCCGCGCTTCGTGATCGACAGCGTGGGGTACTCTCCGCGCGAGGCCTCGACGAGGTTCGCGCCTTCGAGAGCGCGAATGAGATCCATGACGTGCTTGTCCGACCAGCCACGGAGGCACGCGCGCTCGGGGAGCTCGGCGAAGCGCGGATCCTCTTCGGTGCCGTTCGCGAGCTGCGCGATCTTCTTGCGGCCGAAGCGACCGTGGAGCGTGCCGATCAGCGAGAGCAAGTTACGCGCGGCGGTCTGCTCGGGCTCCGACATGCCGGTCGGGCGACCGTGCGCGATCGCATCGCAGGTGTCGCACGCGCCGCACTTGCGATCGCGGTCCGCCCAGTCTTCGTCGCCGAAGTATTCGAGGATGAGCTGGCGACGACAGCGCGGGTTGTAGGCGTAGTCGATCATCGAGCGGAGCTTCTTGCGCTCGATATCTGCGCGGCGCTGGAGCGAGCTGACATCGAGCACCGGGTACGTGGAGCCGGGCTGCGGGCGATGCGCGGCGATCCGGGAATCGTCGCGCACGAGCATGCCGTGACGCTCGAGGATGCGGATCGCGGCAGCGATCGACGCATTGCTCGGCGAGCCGGGCAGGTGCGGCTTGAGCTTGGCCTGGAGCTCTTCGTCGTCGTGCATCAGCGTGCCCAGGTTCGGTTGCTGGGCGAGCACCTTCCACATGCCGCGCAAGAGCTCGGCCGAGGGAAACGACGCATCGATCAAGAACTCTTGGAGCCGGATGTCGCCGTGGTTGAACAGGAGGACACAGCGCGTGGGCTTGCCATCGCGACCACCGCGACCGGCCTCCTGGTAGTAGGCCTCGGGCGAGCGCGGGATATCGGCGTGCACGACGAGCCGGATGTCGCTCTTGTCGACGCCCATGCCGAATGCATTGGTCGCGACGATCACGTCGAGCTGACCCGACATGAAGACGTCTTGGTTCTTCTCGCGGATGCCGTTCTCGAGGCCCGCGTGATAGACGCGCGCGCGCATGCCGGCCTGCTTGAGCGCGGTCGCGTACGCCTCGGCGTTCTTGCGCGTGGCCGCGTAGACGAGCGCGACGCCGCCTTCTCGGGTGCGCACGAGCTCGATGACCTTCTGGATCTTGTCGGCCGCGCCGCCCGAGGTGACGACGGAGTAGTAGAGGTTCGGGCGGTCGAAGCCGCGGACGTGGAGCGAGAACGTGGCGAGGCCGAGCTGGACCGCGATGTCCTCGCGCACTTCAGGCGTGGCGGTCGCGGTGAACGCGGCGATCCGCGGCGGCTGGAGCTCCTGTATCACCTGGCCGAGGCGGCGGTAATCGGGGCGGAAATCGTGGCCCCATTCGGAGATGCAGTGCGCTTCGTCGATCGCGATCAGCGCGATCGAGCTGGCGACGCTGTGCAGCGCCTCGGTGAAGCGCGGGCTGCGAAAGCGCTCGGGCGCGACGTACACGAGGGTATAGGCGCCTTTGCGAATTCCCTCGAGGATCTCGCGCTGCTCTTCGGAGTTGGCGTGCGAGGTCAGGGCGACAGCCGGGATGCCGCGCGCGCGCAGCGTGTCGACCTGATCCTTCATCAGGGCGATCAGCGGCGACACGACGAGCGTGACGCCACCGCGCTCGCCGAGGACCACGGCGGGCAGCTGGAAGCACAGCGACTTGCCGGCGCCCGTCGGCATCACGCCGATCACCGGCGTACCGCTGAAGATATCGGCGATGACATCGGCCTGGCCCGGCCGCAGCTCGGTGTGACCGAACCGAGCGAGCGCGCGCGTGAGGATCTCGCCACCGGCGGTGGTGGTGCTCTCCGACGCGGTGCTGGTACCCGGCAACATTCGCCAAGCACCGTACTACACCCCCCTGACAACCGTATCTACGCGAGAACCTGTCCGATTTTCGGTCTAGCGGAGCGTGTCGGCGGTCGTCGTGTCGCAGTGGGCGACCGTCAGGGTCGGGATCACGAACAGCTTCACGCGGCCGGTGCTCGTCCCGCTACGGATGAGGTGGAGCGCGAGCGGCTCGGCGGCGTGGCACGCGTCGATCGTGAAGCTGTGCACGGCCGAGTGGGGCGACAGGGTGACCGTCTCGCTTCCGACGTCGACCATGACGTCGCCGGTCTCGAGCGTGACTTCGAGCGTCGCGCGCCAGTTCACCGGGAGCTCGTTGAACCCGATCATAGGCACGGTCAGGTCGTTGTTCTCGATCGTCGCGTTGACCTCGAAGCGGTCCCCATCGCGCAGCACCGAGTAGGGCTTGTCGGTCGGGACATCGGGGTTGATGGCCGGACGCAGTGGTTGATTCGCGATCGCGGGCTGCGCGAGCTCGGGCTTCGGATGCCGCGCATGCATCACGCCGAACGAGCCTGCACCGATCGCGACCAGCGCGACCGCCGTCCACCGCGCGCGGGACGACAGCTTCATTACCTGGGTCTTCACCACGACGATGCCGGAGCGCAGCTCCTGGAGCATGCCGCGGATCGTGAACAGCTCGCTACCCGCCGCCGGATCCTCGACCTCGAGCAGCGCGCGCTCCTTGCGCAGCGTCCGCACGATCAGCCCGGTGCCCATCGCGAGGACGGCGACACCACTTGTCGGCCACGCCCATGCGAGGCTCTTCGCAAACCCAGCGACCGTGAGCGCACCCGCGACCGCACCGAACGGGATCAACATCGTCGCGACCATCGGCAGGCGCGTGAACTTGCGCGTCATCACGATCGAGCCGGCGAGGCCGGCGAGGCCGATCATCAGCAAAGGTTTCGCGTGCAGCGCGAGGCTCAGCTCGAGCTCCGACATCACCGGCCAGCCGTGCGTGCGCAGGCCGCGCGCGATCCACAGCGCGGTCGCCGGCAGGAGCACGCTCGCGGCGAGCAGCGGCCACGCCGCCGAGCGAACCTCGAGGTCTCGTCCCATCATGCGAGCGATGTGATCGGGATGCTCGTGATCGAGCCGCTCGACGTCGTGATCGATATCGTTCGTCGGCAACACGTACTTCGACATCGCGACCGCGAAGCGATGCTCGACCCGCGCGCGACTGATCGCCCACGCGATGAGGCCCACCAACCAGCTGCCCGCGAGCAGCGTCGAGAGCGGCGCGGGCTGGATGCCGGGCATCACGCTCGCGAGCTTGTCCGCGAGGTGTGGCGCGAACGAGGTTGCGATCAGCGCGATGCCGCCGACCGTCGCGACCATGCTCGCCGCGATCCGCGCGGTTCGCGCGACGACGACCCGGCGCACCGCGTGGGGCATCGTGACGAGCTCGTCACGACGGCGACGCAGCAGTTCCTGGCGCTTGGCCGCCGTACCTTCACTACGGTCTCTATAGATCTCGCTCATCGTGGCTCCTAGCCTAACGTGGCTGTCGGGCCACGCCACCAGAACATACGGTGGCACCTATTTATTTCGGGAGTCGCGAGCGGCGAGATCGAGCCCAAAGAACTCGGCCATCGCCGTGTACACGTCGGGAAGTGTCGTCGCGAACTTCTTCGGCTTCTCGAAGAACACCTCCGCCGCGACGGCGAAGTACTCGGCCTCGTTGGTGATCGCGTAGTCGCGGAGGAGGCTCTTCTGATGGTGCTCCGCTCGGTTCTTGTGTGCGAGGAACGCGGCCTCGAACACCTGGCCCCAGTTGCGCGCGTGGGGCAGATCCATCGGCGGGGTGCCGGTGGCATCGCCGTCGATCATGTCGATCTGATGGGCGAGCTCGTGGATGACCGTGTTGCGACCATCGCGCGCATCGGCGGCGCCGACCTTCGCGTTGTCCCACGCGAGGATCACCGCGCCGGCCTGCGTGGCCTCGCCGAGGATCGCGGTCTCGCTGACCGGACCGATCGGGAACGTGAACACGCCGACCGGTCGCGGCGGAATGATCACGGTGCTCGGGTACACGAGGATCGAGCTCACGCGGCGAAACAGATCGTGATCGCGACCGAGCAACATCTGGCACCCGGTGCCCGCGATGGTGACGCGCATCTCGTCGACCAGCTCGAGCCCGCCGCAGCCTTCCCAGTTCTTCTCGGCGATGAAGATCTGAGTGAGGTCACGCAGGGTCTGCTGCTCCGGGTCATCGAGCAGCGGATAGATCGCGACGTTCGCTTCGAGGATCGCGAGCCACTCGGCGGGGAACGGCGTTTCGAGAAGATGCTTGCGACGCCGCTCGGTCAGCCAATGAAACATTACATTCGTCGAAGTACCAGCGACGCGAGCGAGTAGCCAGCACCGAACGACGACATCACTCCGAACGTGCCCGGTACGAGATCCTCGTTGTGCTTCGAGAACGCGATCAGGCTGCCTGCTGACGCAGTGTTGCCGAACTCGTCGAGGATGATCGGGGCTTCTTCGCGCGTGGCTTTGCGACCCAGCGTGTACTCGGCAACGAGCGCGTTGAGCTTCTGATTCGCCTGGTGCAACCAGTAGCGACCGATCTGCGACGGCGCGAGATCGAGCGACTGCAGGTGCTCGGTGATGAACTTCGCGGCGAGCGGCACGACATCCTTGAACACGCGACGGCCGTTCTGATGAAACAGCTTGCCAGGGTTGTGCTCGGTGCTCGGATCGCAGCGATCGAGGTAGCCCGCGTTGTTGCGGATGTTGTTCGAGAACTTCGACATCATCTTCGACGACAGGATCTCCCACGCACCCGCCTTCGCACGCTCGACCGGTTCGATAATAAATGCGACCGAAGCATCGCCGAAGATGAAGTGGCTGTCGCGTTCGCGCCAGTTCATGTGACCGGTCGTGAGCTCGGGGATCACGACGAGTGCGCACTTCGCGGCGCCGGTTTGGATCGCTTGCTGCGCCATGATCGTGGCGCCGGTCGCGGCGGAGCAACCGATCGAGACGTCGAAGCCATAGCCCTTCTTCGCGCCGACCGCATGCTGGACCTCGATCGCGATCGCCGGATACAGGCGTTGCAAGTTCGACGCGCCGAGCACGACGAGATCGATGTCCTCGCCGACACGCCCGGCCTTGTCGAGCGCGATCATCGCGGCATTCTTCGCGTACTCGGCCTGGTAGCTCAGCTGATCCTCGGGACGGCCCGGAATGTTCGGGCACATTCGCTCGGGATCCATCAAGCCGGTCTTGTCCTCGACATAGCGCTGCTTGATGCCCGACGCCTTGTAGATGTACTCGCTGCTCGATTCTTTGAGCGCCTCGCGGATGCCCGCGGCGATGTCGGCTTCGTGCTTCGCGTTGTCACGGCGCACGAACTCGTTGAAGCCGGCGACGAGCTCGTCATTCGTCAGGACCGATGCTGGATGCCAGACCCCGTGGCCCGTGATCGCAATTCCGGTGGTCGTCCGTGACACGGTCGTACCTTAGTGAGGCCAGACTGTTCTGTCCACCCGCTGAATTTACTGCGTAATCTAAAATACTTCGGTCTCGACCTCGATCAGGGCAGCGCGCAAGAACTTCGAGCCCGGGTCGGTGCCGATCGCCATCTTTAGCTGGAGTATCGCGCCGCGCATGTCACCGCGCTTGAGGCACAGCTCGGCCTTGCGATAGTAGACCAGCGCGCGAGACGACATCGCGCTGTGCGGGCCCGCCTGG
>JAYWCI010000361.1:0-13448 GCA_043780895.1 Kofleriaceae bacterium
GCCGGCATCGGCAGCTGCCGCCACCAGCGCTCGGTCAGCGAGAGCAAGCGCAAGAACGCGACGCCGATCGGCGCACAGATCAAACCGAGCCCGGCGTACGCGAACAGCTCGACCGGATCGACGATGTGAAACGCGCGCGTCGTGTAGAGCGGTGCGCCGCCGACCGCGAGATGGATGACGACCGTCGCGATCACCGAGGCGAGGATCACCGGGATCGCCGCCTCGAGCACGATCACACCGGTCACGAGCTCGAGCACGAACAGCGTCGCGGCGATCGGCGAATTGTAGGCGGCGGCAAACCCGGCCGCGACGCCCGCCGCGAGCACGAGGCGAGCGTGTGCATCGTCGAGCCGCAGCCAGCGCCGCGCACCTTCGCCGGTGGCCGCGCCGAACTGGATCAACGGGCCCTCGCGACCGAGCGAGTTGCCGGTCGCGATCGCGAGCCAGGACGCCATCGCCTGGAGCGCGCTGCGGACCAGCGGAATGCGATCGCGACCGAGCACGATCGCCTGCATCACGTAGCCCACGCCGCTCTCGCCGCGCTGCTTCGCGATCGCGAGGCCGATCAGGCCCGCGCCGAGTCCACCTGCGGCGGGCAACCCGATCCGCGCCCACCGAGGGAGGTTGCCGATCATCGTGACGATGTCGCTGCCACCGAGCGTGGCCACGACCAGGGCGAGCGAGCCGCGAAACGCGACCGCGAAGCCCGCGGCGACGAGCGCGACCAGGATGATCGCGATGCCGAGCTTCGCGATCCGGATCATCTACGCGCGTTTGACCTGCGGCTGCGAAGGTCGCACGTCGCGCGGCGACGGGTTCGGCCACAGATGGTGGTAGAGCCGCACGCTGAGGAGGAGCAGGGCGTACTCTTGGAGATCGCCGCCCGCATCGCGCAGCACCGAGAAGTTGAAATCGACGAGCGCGAGCGCATCACTTACGAGCGCGACGAGCTGATCGATCGAAGGGCTCGGCGCTTCGTTGTCGAACGCCCACGACGTGAGCCGAGCGCACAGCGCCTCGAACATCGGCTTGATGTTCTTGTGGAGCGACGCGATCCGGTTCGGCTTGATCCAGGTGAGGACCATGCTCGACAGCGCGCGGCAATCGCCCGACATCGCCTCGGCTCCCATCGCGGGCTCGACGAGCCCGATCATTGCCGGTACCACGCCGCGGGTCTCCTCGACACCCTTGAACAGGAGCGCACCCGGCGAGATGTTGTTGTGCGCCATGCCGTGCTCGTGGAGGGCGGCAACCTGACGGATCACGACGAAGCCGAGCGCGAGCCCGCCATCGATCAACATGTCGACATCGTCGATCTTGTTGCCGAACCGCGGATCGTCGACGTACTCGCTGAACAGCAGCAGCGTGCTCGTCGCGGCGTCGTAGATCACCTTGTGCAGCGACGTGAGCAGGCCCTGGCGGACGCGCTTGAGGATCGGCCAGAAGTAGCGCTGCCAGCTCTCGACGAACGCGCGCGGATCGGGGATCCGCGTCAGGTCGATCACCGTGACGAGCTTCGGGAAGATGTTCGCATCGGGGAAGCCACCCGATTGCACGAGGTCGGCACGCGGGGTCGCGAGGAAGATCGGGTGCGTCTTCACGCGACCGAGCGCCCGCTCGACGGTGTAGCCCCACTCCCACACCGCACCTTCCGCACTGCGGACGATGTCTTCCGTGATGCTCGGATCCTCGGTCGATGCCGCGACGACCTGCACGGCCTTGGCTTTATCGTCGTCGGCCGAGGTCTGCGCGCGGCGTGCCTTGGTCTCGCGCTTGGTCTCGTCGGGAAGCTCGCGCAACATGCCGCGCAGCTCCTGGACGACCGCACCGACCGACGGAAACCGTTGCCCCGGATCGCGCTCGAGACAGCCCTCGATGATCGCGCGCAGTGCGGTCGGCACGGTATCCGGATAGAACACCTTGCTCCGCCCACCGACGACGACCCCCTCGGCGATCCGGATCAGGAGCGCCCACATATCGCCGGCCTCGCCGTACAGCAGCTGTTCGGTGAACAGGCCGTGGAGCGCGCCGCCGATCGCGTAGATATCGAGCGACGTGTTGATGCCGGTGTCCATCAACGCCTGATCGATCGTCTCGGGCGCGACCGACCAACCGGGAGAGCCGAAGATCCGGCCCTTGTAGTACGTGCGATAGGTCTGGTTCGTGACGTCGTCGAGCGACATCGCGAGATCGAAATCGAACAGGTAGGCGACGTTCGAGCCCGCGTCGACGAGGATGTTGCGCAGCGTGAAGTCGCGATGGATCAACCGCGCCGCGTGCAGGGTCGAGAGCCCCTCGAGCGCCTGCACGAGCAGCTTGGTGCGCGCGCGTGGCGTGAGGTTGTGCTGCGTGATCGCCTCCAGCAGCGTCATGCCCATGCGCGGCGTGACGAACAAGTAGTTGTCGGCGATCGGTGCCGAGACATACGTCGGCAGGATGTTCGGATGTTCGAGGGCCGCGATCCGCGCCATCGCGGCGAGGTTGTTGTGATGATCGCGGCGCGTCACATCATCGGTGCGCAGCTGATGCAGGTAGCTCGCGTGAAATACCTTGCCGACGATCTGCTCGATCGCGCCCGACTCGTCGTCGCGACGCTCGAGCGCGTAGACCGAGCCCATCCCGCCGTTCGAGATGTGCTGACCGGTCGTGCGGTAGAGATAGTGGTTGTAGCGAAAGACGACGGCGGGCCGCTGGAGGTCCTCCGACCGGAGCGTGCCGATCGCGGTCGTTTCGTCCCAGGGGTCCGCCACGAGAGGTGGTTTGACTGTACGCGTGATCCGGTGGCGCAGGCAATGTCACGGGCGCCACAGCGAGCGATAACCTCCTGATTTCGCTGACCATCAGGCAGGTGTAGGCAGCGAGTGGTGAGTTGTCGCAGCTCTCATCGATACTCGTGTCCCGCGCATCAGATGTGGTACCCACGCCATGCGCCAATCCATGCAAATGCTCGAGCACAAGGTCGCGAAGGTTGCTGCCTGCGCTGCGTTCATGCTGCTGATCATCGGCGGCATGGTCAACGCGACCGGCTCCAGTCTCGCGTGCCCCGAAGCCGTGGTGATCTGCCACAAGTCGTTCCTGCCGCCGATGACCGGAGGCGTGCTCTACGAGCACGGCCATCGCCTCTTCGCGATGACGGTCGGCCTCGTCCAAATTTTCCTGACCCTGCTCATCCACCGCCGCCGCCCCGAGCTGCGCTGGCTCGGGTGGCTACTGGGCGCGATGGTCCTCGCGCAGGCCTCGTTCGGCGCGATCACGGTCCACTACAAGCTGGTGTGGTTCGTCTCGACCGGCCACCTGCTGCTCGGCATGAGCTACTTCGCGATGCTCGTCTACACGGCGTTCAAGCTCCGCCCGGCGCCGTCGGCGATGGAGCTCGGTCGCCACGAGAAGCTGCGCGCCGAGCTCGGCACCGCGCGGACGTGGATCGCGATCGCTTGCTCCGCGGTGTTCGTGCAGCTCTTGCTCGGCGCCCTGGTTCGCCACTTCGGCGCGACGCTCGCGTGCATCGGCATGCCGGCGTGCACCGCGACCGGCACGTTCGTGCCCGAAGGTGTGGAGCAGACCGTCCACATGATCCATCGAGCGTTCGGTTGCGTCGTCGCCGTCGCGACGACGATCGCCGCCATCAAGGTCTTCCGCGCTGCGAACACGTGGACCAGCCTGCGCCGCCTGATGGTGCTCGCCCCGATCCTCGTCGCGATCCAGGTCATGCTCGGCGTCGCCACGGTACTGTCGCTGCGCGCCGTGCCTGTCGCGGTCGGTCACTTCGCCGGCGCCGCGAGCCTCTGGGCCCTGTGGATGTCGGCGTGGCTGATCACGGCTCGCCGCCAGCGAGCTGTCGAGCTCCGTGACAGCGGCGAGCTCGTGGCGGTGCCGTCTTGACCGCCCAGGTCCTCCGCGCCAAAGCCATCGATCTCGTCGCGCTGGTCAAGCCGAACATCATGATCATGTCGCTGCTGACCGCAGCCGGCGCGATGTCGCTCGCGCCCGGCACGGTCTCGCTGCCGATCGCGCTCGCGCTGATCGTAGGGACCGCCTTGGTCGTCGGCTCGGCGAACACGCTCAACATGTGGCTCGAGCGCGACAGCGATTGCCTGATGGCGCGTACGAAGAACCGGCCGCTGCCGATGCAGCGCCTGCAGCCGAACACCGCGCTCGTGTTCGGTGGCGTGCTCGGCGTCCTCGCCCTCCCCACGTTGCTGCTCGCCGGTGTCGTGCCCGCCGCGCTCGGCCTCGTTGCCCTGCTCCTCTACGTCGGCGTGTACACGCCGATGAAGCAGCGCTCGCACCTCTCGACGTGGGTCGGCTCGATCCCCGGCGCGATGCCCGCGCTGATGGGATGGACCGCCGCGACCGGTCGCATCGATGCGGCCGGGCTCGCGGTGTTCGGCGTGCTGTTCTTCTGGCAAATTCCGCACACCCACGCGATCGGGATCTATCGCCAGCGCGAGTACGAGGCCGCGGGCCTCAAGACCCTGCCCGGCACGCACGGTGCGGTCGTCGCGAGCAAGACCATCATCGCGTACCTGTTCGTCCAGGTGATGATCAGCATGATGCCGGCGCTGCTCGGTGTCGCCGGTCCGCTCTACTTGATCACCGCCGTCCTGCTCGGCGCGATGGTGCTCGTGCAAGGCCTGCGCGGCGACGGTACGCCGAAGTGGGCCCGCCGCGTGTTCCTGACCTCGATCATCTACATGCCGGTGCTGTTCGCGACGATGGTCGTCTCGGGGCGCGCGTGAGTTTCTCGCTCGCGCAGCTGCATCCCGCGATCAACGCAGCGCTCAACCTGACATGCTTCATCTTCCTCGTGCTCGGGCGCACAGCGATCGCGCGCGGCGATCAGGCGCTCCACAAGAAGCGCATGCTGATCGCCTTCGGCACGTCGTCGGTGTTCCTGGTCTCGTACCTGATCCGGTTCGCGACCACCGGCGCACACAAGTATCCGGGCCACGGTTGGGATCGGACCTTCTACTTCGGGATGCTGTTCTCGCACATGGTGCTCGCGGTCGTACTCGTGCCGCTCGTCATCGGTGCGCTGCGCCGCGCGTTCCGCGGCGATCTCGTCGGCCACAAAAAGCTCGTCGCGTTCACGTGGCCGATCTGGGTCTACGTGTCAGTGACCGGTGTGCTCGTGTACTTGATGCTCTATCAGCTCGGGCCCGTCCTTCACGGCGCGTAGCGGTAACCGGATCCTCGCGTGCGAGCCGACGCCGACGAGGATCCAGAGCAGCACCGACGAGACCTCGCCGATGATGACGCTGGCGACCAGGAACGGAACGGCGATCCCCATGCTGGTGTCGACGACACGCAGCACGGACCCTTCGACCTCGACCCGAGCTGCCATCTCGAAGAGCCAAATCGGCCAAAGCCCCGGCTATCCAGGGTGAGATGTAGGTGGGTCAGCCCAAACGTTCAGCTGCGAGACCCCAGCGAATCCCTCGGTCGCACGTGATCATCACGGGCGCGTGGAGCCGCGAGAGCACGCGTGCGTAGATCGCGATCCCCGCGGCGATCACATCCGCGCGCTGGGGCTCGATGCCCGGCGTTGCCCGGCGTTGCGCCGTCGACGCGGCGAGCATGGTGTCGCGGAGCGCCGCGACCCGCTCGGGCTCGAGGCGCAAACCGGTCACCCGATCCGGATCGTAGGTGGTGAGCGCGAGGACGACCGCCGCCATCGTGGTCGCCGTACCGGCCGTACCGATCAGAGGAACTCCGACCGGCAGGGACAGGGGCCCGAGATGACGATCGATATCGGCCTCGAGCTCGAGGATCTCGTGATGCGCCGGCGGATCACTCTTCAAGTGGCGCTCGGTCAGCCGCACCGCACCGATCGGCACGCTGACCGCGGACACCACCTTGGTGCCATCCGTGACGATCAGCTCGGTCGAACCACCGCCGACATCGACGACGACGTACGGGCCCACGAGATCTGGAAACGCACGCGCGACCGACTTGTAGGCGAGCTCGGCTTCGCGCGCGCCCGCGATGATCTCGATCATGGCACCGAGGATCTCTTGCGCGGGTTGCACGAACTCCGCTGCGTTCTTCGCTTCGCGCATCGCCTGGGTCGCGATCACGTTCGGAACCTTGATGCCGTGCTCGTCCATCACGCTGCGGTACTCGCGGCAGATGTCCAGGCTCTTCGCGATCGCATCGGCCGCGAGGTTGCCGCTCGCGTCGAGACCCTTACCGAGCCGCCCGAACCGGCACAGATCGACGACGCGCTGAAATTTTTCGTCAACGATCAGCAACAATAGCGTGTTGGTGCCGATGTCGATGACCGCGGTGTTCACAGGCCGAGCCGCTTCGCGACGATGACCTTCATGATCTCGTTCGTGCCAGCATAGATCCGCTGGACGCGCGCATCCACGAACGCGCGGGCCACCGGATACTCGGTCATGTAGCCATAGCCGCCGAACAGCTGGAGGCACTCGTCGATCACCTCCTGCGCCATGTCGGTGGTCCAGAACTTCGCGATCGAGCACTCGGTCACGAGCTCCTTGCCCGCGACGTGGCCGACGAGGACCTGATCGAGGTACGCGCGGCCGACCTGGACCTTCGCGAGCGCCTCGACGATCTTGAACTGGGTATTCTGGAACTTCGAGATCGGCTTGCCGAACGCGGTGCGTTCCTTGACGTAGTCGATCGTGTCTTTGAGGACCTGCTCCGCACTCGCCACCGCCCCGATCGCGACGGTCAGCCGCTCCTGCTGGAGCTTCTGCATCATCATCATGAAGCCCGTGCCGAGCTGACCGAGCATGTTCGCGGCCGGCACGCGGCAGTCCTCGAAGAACAGCTCGCTCGTATCCTGCGAGACCATGCCCATCTTGTGGAGGCGCTTGCCCTTTTTGAAGCCGGCGCGCGTCGCCTCGACGACGAACAGCGAGATCCCCCGGTGCGCGTTCTTCGGGTCTAGATCGGTCTTCACCGCGAGCAGCACGAGGTCGCACAACTGCCCGTTCGTGATGAACGTCTTGCTGCCATTGATGATGTAGTCGTCACCATCTTTGACCGCCGTGGTCTGGATGGCGGCGAGATCCGAACCGGCGCCGGGCTCGGTCATGCCGATCGCGGTGATGAGCGTGCCGTCGCAGCAGCCGGGCAACCAGCGCTGCTTCTGCTCGTCATTGCCGAACGCCTCGATGTACGGCACGACGACATCGGAGTGGAGGCCCATCGCGAAACCGCTCTCGTAGATCCGAGCCAGCTCCTCGATGATCACGGTCGAAGCGAGAAAGTCCGAGCCCGCGCCGCCGTACTTCTCCTCGACCCACGGACACAGAAAGCCCGCCTTGCCGGCCTTGGTCCAGACCTCGCGGTCGACCTGACCTTGCTCGCGCCAACGCGCCTGGTGCGGCACGATCTCGCGCTCTGCGAACTGGCGAAATGCCTTGCGAAAGGCATCGTGCTCCTCAGAAAACAGCGTGCGATCCATCTCGAGTGGATACCACTAGTGCAGCATGATGTCCGCACAGCGTTCGGCGATCATGATCGTCGGCGCATTCGTGTTACCGCCGATGATCCGGGGCATCACGGAGGCATCCGCGACCCGGAGATTCCGCAGACCGTGGACCCGTAGCTCGGGATCGACCACCGCCATTCGATCCGTCCCCATCTTGCAGGTCCCTGTCGGGTGAAAGATCGTGTTCACCGACTGCCGGATCCACGCGCGGATCTGATCATCGGTCTGGACCCCCGGCCCCGGATACTTCTCGCCGAGCAGCTCGCTCGCGATCGGCTCGGTCGCGGCGATCTCGCGCGCGATCTTCACGCCTGCAACCATGTGCTCGAGGTCGCGCGAATCGCTGAAGTAGCGCGGATCGATCAGCGGAGCGACGGTCGGGTCAGCGCTCTTCAACGTGATCTCGCCGCTCGAGCGCGGATAGATCAGGCCCGGAATGATCGACAAGAACGCGCCGAACGGATCGGGGCGCTTCTCGTCGGTGTTCGGCTCGGCCAGGCCCCACGGGGTCATGTGAAACTGATTGTCGGGCCGCGGCGCATCCGGGGTTTGCTTGATGAACGCGAGTGCCTCGACTGGCGCGCCAGCGAGCATTCCGCGCTTGGTAAAGCTGTGCTTGAGGATGTTCCACAGCACGCCGCGTCGCGTGAGCGGCTGCGTCGCGCCAGGCTTCGTGCGGAACGTCAGATAGGCGAGCAGGTGATCCTCGAGGTGCTTGCCGACCCCTGCGAGCTCGTGGCGCGGCTCGACGCCCGCGGCCTTCAATTCGGCGCCGACCCCGATGCCCGAGAGCATGAGCAGGTGCGGCGACCCGATCGTGCCACCGCACACGAGCACCTCGCGACCCTCGATAACCTGCTCGCTCCCCTTCACTCGGATCTTCACGCCCGTGCACTGATCGCCATCGAGCACGAGCCGGAGCGCGAGCGCATCCGTGATCACCGTGAGGTTCGAGCGATCGCGGATCGGATCGAGATACCCGGTCGCCGCGCTCGCGCGCTCTCCGTTGCGGATGTTGACCTGGGCGACACCGACGCCTTCTTGCGTCGCGCCGTTGAAGTCGTCCGTGATCGGCACCTTGCAGCGCGCAGCCGTCGCCTCGATCAACTTCCTGATGATCGGCGCCGGCACGGCATCGTGCACCGGCAGCGGGCCACCCGCGCCGTGAAACTCCGATTCACCTCGCTCGTTGTCCTCCGCCTTCTTGAAGTAGGGAAGCACGTCGTCGTAGCCCCACCCCGGATTGCCGAGGTCGCGCCACTCGTCGTAGTTGTCGCGATGGCCGCGGATGTAGACCACCGCGTTGAAGCTGTTCGAACCACCGACGACCTTGCCCCGAGGCCAGTACATCTCGCGATTCGCGACGTGCGGCTGAGGGACCGTGCGATAGCCCCAGCACAGCTTGCCGTACCAGAGCTTCTGGTAGAGCACCGCCGAGCGAACGAACAGGGTTCCGTGCTTCGGTGGACCGGCCTCGATCAGGGCGACCTTCCGCGCGGGGTCGGCAGACAGCCGATTCGCGAGAACACACCCAGCTGACCCCGCTCCGACGATCACGACGTCGTACATCGATGTATCTTACGCACTACCCGTGGTTTGGATCGTCGAGACAGCAGGCATCACCGTGGCGGCATGCGTCAAGGACAGCTCCAAGGTCGCGTGGTCCGTCGCGAAGCGACTCGTCACGACGGGCAAGGTGTTCGTCGATGGTGCGTGCGTCATCGAAGTCGATCACCGCTTGAACGCGGGGCAAAACGTCGAAGTCCGGATGCGCGCGCCCAAGCCGCACGATCCAGAACGCGAAGGCGTCCTCGTCTACGACGACGCCCACGTCGTGGTGATCGACAAGCCGGCCGGCGTGAATAGCGTGCCCTACGAAGACCGCGAGACCGGTACCGCGATGGATCTGATTCGCGGCGCGTGGCGACGTACCGACAAGCAGTCATCGCAAGTCGCACTCCACATCGTCCATCGCATCGATCGCGCGACGAGCGGCCTCCTCATGTTCGCGAAGTCGAAGAAGGCCGAGCTCGGCCTCGCGGCGCAGCTCCGCTCGCACTCCATGGCGCGGCAGTATCGTTGCGTCGCCTACGGCCGCGTCCAACCGGGCCGGATCGAATCGCAGCTCGTGCAAGACCGCGGCGACGGGCTCCGCGGCTCGACCACGATGCCCGGCAAGGGCAAGCGCGCCGTGACCCACGTGACGGTCGAGCGCGCGCTGCGCGGCGCTTCGTTCTGTCGGGTCCAGCTCGAGACCGGGCGTACGCATCAGATCCGGATCCACTTCTCCGAAGCGGGCCATCCGCTCGTCGGTGAAGAGGTCTACATCCGCAACTACAACGGCCCGGTGATCAACTCCCCGCGCATGCTGCTCCACGCCGCGACGCTCGGCTTCGAGCATCCGATCACCGGCGCACGCGTCGAGCTGTCATCGCCATTGCCACCGGACTTCACGGCGATGCTCGATCGTTTACAGTTGCCGACATGAGCTTGGTCATCCGGATCGCACACGCTGGTGATGTCGCGACGATCCTCGGTTTCATCCGTGGGCTCGCGGCGTACGAGAAGTTGTCCCACGAGGTCGCCGCCGACGAAGCGCAACTCGCGAAGACGCTATTCGGTGCGCGCCCTGCAGCGGAGGTAGTACTCGCGGAAGAGGCCGGCACGCCCGTCGGCTTCGCGCTGTTCTTCACGAGCTACTCGACGTTCCTCGGCAAACCGGGGCTCTATCTCGAGGACCTGTTCGTCGATCCGGACAAGCGCAGCCGTGGCGTCGGTGCGGCGCTGATGGCGGCCCTCGCGAAGCTCGCGGTCGATCGCGACTACGGCCGGTTCGAATGGTCGGTGATCGATTGGAACGAGCCCGCACTGAAGTTCTATCGCTCGCTCGGTGCAGCCCCGATGACCGAGTGGACCGTGCAGCGACTCACCGGCGATCCGCTCCGCGCCCTCGCCGCTCGCGCTTAGCTGAACTTCGGCTCGCGCTTCGCTTTGAACGCCGCGACGCCTTCGACGAAGTTCGGATCGTTGCCGCGCCGTTGCTGCGCGTTGCGCTCGAGCTCGAGCTGCTGCTCGAGCGTGTTGTCGAGACTGACCTCGAGCGCCATCGTGATCTCGCGGAACGCGGCGGTCGGTCCAGCGGCGAGCCGATCGGCGATCGCGTTCACTTCGGCCATCAGCGTGTCATCCGGCACGGCCTTCCAGATCAAGCCCCACTCGACGGCGGTCGAGGCATCGAGCTTGTCTCCGAGCAACGCGAGCGCAGTCGCCCGCGCTCGCCCGACCAGCCGCGGCAGCGTCCACGTCGCTCCGAGATCGGGCACCAGGCCGAGCCGCGGGCCGAACACCTGGACGAACGTCGCGGAGCGCGAGGCGACACAGATATCGGCGAGCAGCGCGAGGCTCGCACCACCACCTGCCGCGACTCCGTTGACCGCCGCGATCGTCGGGCACGGCAAGCCACGAAACGCGAGCACGGCGGGATTGAAGTGCGACGCCATCTGCGACGCGATGCGCTCGCCGATCGAGGTGCCCTCGGCCGGAATCGCGATGAGATCCGCACCGGCACAGAAACCGCGCCCTGCCCCCGTGACGATCACCGCGCGCGGCGACTTCGCATGGAGCTCTTCACAGATCTTGCGAAACTCCGCGATCGTCGGCAGATCGAGCGCATTGAGCCGCTCGGGACGATTCAACGTGAGTGTGTAGACGGAGTCGCGCTTGGAGACCAGGACCGATGCCATCGGCTCAGCCTACTCCGCGCGTGACCCCGCTCCAGTACGGTTCGCGCAGCTCTTTCTTGAAGATCTTGCCGGCGCCTGAAATCGGCAGCGACTCGCGGACCTCGATGCTGCGTGGGCACTTGTACTTCGCGATCCGCTGCGCGCAGTGGGTCACGATCTCAGCTTCGCCGACCGCGCCCCCCGGTTTCGCGACGAGCACCGCGTGAACACGCTCGCCCCAGCGCGGATCCGGGAAGGCGATCACGGCGCACATCGCGATCGCCGGGTGCTTCATCAAGGCGTTCTCGACCTCGGCGGAGTAGACGTTCTCGCCCCCACTCACGATCATGTCCTTCCTCGTCCATGTAGCCGCCATCACCGGCACGCATCCAGCCACCGCGCACGGTCTCAGCGGTGAGCACCGGTTGATTCTAGTAGCCCTTCATCACGTGCGGACCACGCACGCAGATCTCGCCGACGGTGCCGTTTGGCTGCTCGGGCGACCTTCGCAGAGCTCAAGGCACTTGCCTTGCGCGAGCCTGCCGCTGCTCGCGCGTTCGATGCCATCGCGACCCGGGCACACGCCTCGATCGGCCGTCACATCCGCGAGCTCGTACCCGAGATGGGTTCGACCGCGATCGCAGCGCGAGCCTCGTTGGTCCTCGCCGAGCTGATGGGCCATACGTACTTCGATCGCAAGCGTTGATCCGATACGGCGATGATCAGTTACATGTTCGCGACCGCGCGCCGCAACTAGGCCGAAGCGCTCGACCACGTTGCTGTCGCGTGCCCGGATGATCGTGAAGAGCGAAACGAGGCCGGAACGAAAGGACTGAGCGGCTGCCCCACTTGCGGGCCGATGTACCCGGCGTGCAGAAAGGAGCGAAGGTCGGATCGTTTCGGTGTCTGCACCACCGCTCGCGCGCAGGCCGCTGTACTCGGACGGTCACGAAGCGCAGGAGCGACGAGAGGCCGGAACGAAGGACGTTGTGGCGGCGGCGCCGATGTGTACGGCGTACCGAAGCACGTAGAGCGAAGATCGGATCGAAGACTTCTCGGCAGCTGCACCGCTCGCGCACGGGTCGATGTGCGCGGACAGTCACGAAGCGCAGGAGCGACGAGAAACCTCGGGCTCCACCGTCGCGCGAGTGCGAGCTTGCGTCTCGTCGCATTCCATTGGTCGCGCAGGCCATCGCGCTGAGGCAGTCGATGGACGTTCGCCGACGAGAAGAACATCCTCGAGCGCGAACGCCGCTGCACCCCAGCCGCGCCCCATCGTACTCGAGGTTCATCGATCGCCATCGACCGCAGGTGACTAGGGGGTACCGATCGGATTGATGTCGGAATGAAAGCGATCGGTCAGCACACGGCGATCGACAGCCCTTCACGGTCCGCGATCCTCTGGCGTCACCGATCGGCCTTTGCGATGCGACCGAAGCGCTCGACCACGTCGCTGATCGCAGCGATCAGGTTCAGCGCACGCATCGGCTTCGCGAGATGGCCGTCGAAGCCCGCCTCTAGCGCCTTGAGCTGATCTTTAGGGCGGCTCTGCGCCGTCAACGCGATCGCGGGCGTCATCCGGAGACCGTTGAGCTCCTGCTCGCGGAGCGCCGCGATGAACTGATAGCCGTCGAAGCCCGGCATCGAGATGTCACTGACGATCACGTCGGGAGTCTCCGACCCGACCATCGCGAGTGCCTGCTCACCGGTGATCGCCGTCACGACGTCGGCTCTCGCGTTCGAGAGCAGCGTCTTCACCAGCAGCAAGACATCCGCATCGTCATCGACGAAGAGGATCTTCAGACCTTCTAACATCGTCGGCTTGATCTGGGCGGTCGAGACGGCGGTGCTCACGTGCCCGAGCATTGCAGCGAGTGAGCCAGCCCCCGATCGCGCAGCTACGTGGTTCCACGAGACTCACGGACGCTGATATGTGCTGAGCAGATGCGACGAGCGCGAGCGCACGCCTGCTATCGAGTTGATCGTGATCAACGGCAACCGACGCCCCACGTGGGGGCGTCGACAACCGATGCTCGGACAACCGAGGTCCCACCGGGGCGTCGACAACCGGTGCTCGGGCATCCGAGGGCGTCGACAACTCATGCTCGGACATCCGACGCCCCACGTGGGGCGCCGACGTCCCACGGGGGCGTCGATAACCGGTGCTCGGACATCCGAGGTCCCACCGGGCGCGTCGACAACCGGTGCTCGGGCATCCGAGGGCGTCGACAACTCATGCTCGGACATCCGACGCCCCACGTGGG
>JAYWCI010000362.1:0-23731 GCA_043780895.1 Kofleriaceae bacterium
GCGGTGGCGGCGGCGGTGGCGGTGGCGGTGGCGGTGGCGGTGGTGGTCGCGGCGGCGGAGATGGTGGTGGTGGTGGCTTCGGCGGCGGTCGCGGCGGTGGCGGCGGCGGCGGCGGTGGCCGCGGCGGCGGTGATCGTGGTGGCCGGCGTGGCTACTAGCGCACAGCTGCGCGGTCGCCCAGAGAAGATCTTCGTCTCGGTTGACGAGAGCACCGGTCGTTCGACGTTGTCGTTCCAGCCCGCCGATGTTGGTGGTCCGGTTCAACACGACGACGATCGGCAAGGCACGGCGGCCATGGCCGACGCTGCCACTCTCGTTGCGAAATATCCTGGTTGCACGGTCCACGGTCCGCATTTTCATGCGGCTCGCCCGGCTGGTCGCACCAAGCTGCGCAAACGTCCTCCTCCGCCAGCAGGCTAACGCCTGCTAAGATAGGCGCGTGCTGCTCACGCGCGACGAGATGACCTTCGATTTCGGGGCCGAGAAGCTCGACCCGATTCGAGACAAGGCGCTCCTCGAATGGATGTTCAATCAGTTCCTGTACGGTGAAGTGACTGGCATCCAGGTCGGTCACTGGCTGTACGACGCCCCCGATCTCGAGGCGGCGAAGTTCCTCGCGCGGCAAGCGCTCGAGGAGATGCAGCATGTCGATAACTTCCTGCGCATCATGACGATGCTCGGCTGTGCGCCGAGGCCCGCGCATCCCGCGGTCCGCTTCCTCGCGACCGGCATGATGGGTGGCTCGTGGGCCGAGCACGTCGCGCTCGAGATGGCGCAAGGCGAAGGCTTCGTGCTGCAGGCGTTCTACGCCGTGATCGATACGCTCGATCACAAGCCCTCGGTCGATATCCTGCGCCGCGCGGTGAAGCAGGAGGAGCGACACGTCGAGTTTGGCGAGCAGCAGACCGCGAAGGCGATCGATGCCAAGCCGTGGCTACGGCGGCGGCTGCTCGGGCTCTCGCTCGTCTCGATGTGGGGGGTGAAGCGGCTCGCGCGGTACATGGAGAAGCGGCTGACGCGAGAAGGCCAAGGCGCGAACCTGTTGCGCCACCTGCCCGCGTTCCTCGATCACTCGAACCACTGCGCGGAGCTGCGCTTGCGTCGAATCGGCGTGCTCGATAGGCCGCTCGCCGAGATGTCCGGTGCGAAGCGCGCCGCTCTCGTCGCCGAAGCGTACGGCGGCAAGTTGCTAGGCGGGCTCGCCTCGATCGTCACGATCCCGCTGCGCCTGTTGCCTTGGTTCAAGAAGAAGCGCGTCACCGATACGTACCTGACCGATCCGCACGTCGTCGGGTACCAGCGGGTCCTGCCCGAGGGCGACGCGACGCCGCAAGAGTAATCAGCCGTAGCGGATCTGGACGTTCTCGATCAGCGTGCGCAACGCGTGCTTCACACCGTCGGTCGTCGCGTGCTTCACGATCGCGTAGCCCTCACCCTCGTAGCCCGTCGCGCGCGCGTCGCCGATCTTGGGCGTCTTGATGTGGATCAGCGCATCACCGCACAGCTCGATCGCCGTCTCGAGCCCCTTCACCGCGACCACGCGCTGCGCCGTGCCATACCCGGGTCCTCTGAAGAAGCACGTACCCGCGGCAGACGTGCGCGGCTTCGGCGTGAACTCGTCGAGCGCCACCAGCCGCGCCCAGTCCGCGAACATGTCCGTCTCGTGGGTCAGGCCCATCATCGGCATGATGTGAACGCCCGGTGGCCGCACGCCGACCTCGTTGACCAGGTGCGTGCCGTCTTCGCGCAGGAACCACTCCATGTGGGTGAGCGCCGTGCCGGCGGCCGTGTGTGCTTGATCGCCGAACAGCGCCGCGAGTGCCGCGCCATTCGTGACGTGAAAATCTGCCCACGTCACGTCGTCGTCTTCGCGCGGCAACAGCACCGCGTACTGGATCCACGGCGTCTCGAGCACCTCGAGCGGCGATGGGAAGTAGCGTGTCCCCGAGCGCCAGACCGGCTTGCCTCGCACGGTCACGGTCTCGCACGTGTGCTCGCGCGCGCGCACGAACTCCTCGACCTGCAACGGCGCGCCGAGCGCCAGCTCCGGAATCGCCGCGAGCTCCTCGGCATTCGTCACGCGATAGGTCGCGCGCGTCCCGAGCCCCGCGCGCGGCTTGACGATCACCGGATAGCCCACCCGGCCCACGAACGCTTCGAGCTCGTTCTTGGTCGTCGCGAGGGCGCTGCGCGCCACCGGCACGTGCGCCGCGCGCAGCACTTCTTTCATCCGATCCTTGTCGCGGAATCGGCGTGCGGTCTCGGTCGACAGGCCCTCGATGCCTAGCGCGTCGCGCGCCTCCGCCATCGGGACCTGGAGCTCTTCGAGAAAACCCGTCAGGCGATCGACGCGACCGATCGCGCCCGCGATCGCGCGCAGCGCTTCGATGAGCTGCGCCGAGTCCATACAATCCGCGATCCGATAGTGCGCCGCGATCGTTCCGCGCATCGACGGTGGAATCGCGCTGCTCGGATCGCAGCTGATCACGCTGAACGTGATGCCCTCGAGCTCCGTGAAGGCCTTCACGTAGCGGTTGGTGTTGCCGAGGAAGTGAGTCGCGATGAAGACGATGTGGGGCATGAGTTCAGGACGCGTAGAGTTGGATATCGGTGGCGGCGTCGATCACCATGTCGCGCGCGACCTCCCAATTGGGATGGCGCACGATGAGGTAGCCGTCGGAGAGCAGCGTCGCTTTCCAGTCGCGACGCTGGTTGCCCGGGCGAAGCAGCGTGTCTTCGACGATGTACGGACGGTAGCGGTCGTAGAACTGGGTCAGCCCGGTGATCGCGGTGATCCGGCCCTGGCCCTTGGCGCGCTTGAACACGATGCCGACGTTGTACGTGCGCTCGCGTGACGCTTCGAAGGCGTGCCAGCACACCGCGCGCGCCCATTCGCGAAACAGGTCGATGTCGCCCGTGTAGTTCATGAGATCGACGACGCAGGCGCCGCCAGGGCGACACGCGATCTCGCCGAAAACGACCTCGCCGTCGGGCTTGAGGAACCACTCCATGTGGGTCATGCCATCGCCCATGTGGAGCGCGCGCAGGACCTGGCGACCGAGCGCGATGCCGCGCTGGATGTGCGGCTGGGTGAGGTCGCGCACCGAGAGCATGATCGGCGAGACCCATTCCTGCGAGCGCATCTCGAGCGCGTTCGGCATGTACTGCGTGACGCTCTCGTAGACGGGTTCGCCGCCGACGCAGACGGTGTCGTAGGTGAATTCGATGCCCTGGATGAACTCCTCGCAGCTCGCCTCGGCGATGTGGCGCAGCTGCGGCAGGAGCTCCGCGAGCGCGGCCAGCGAATCGATGCGATAGGTGTCGGCACTCCCAGCGCCGCTGATCGGCTTGATGATCGCGGGATAGCCGGTGATCTCGAGCGCGCACTGGACATCGCCGAGCGACCGGGCGCGCGCCGATTTCGGCACGCGTACACCCGCCGCAGCGACGCGCTCTTTCATCAGCTGCTTGTCGCGGAAGCCACGGACGGTATCGACCGACATGCCGGGCAGCCCGAACAGCTCGTTCATCCGCGCCGCGGTGAGCACGAGCGGCTCCCAGTTCGCGAGGACGTGATCGATCGTGCGACCGCGCAGCCACCTCCGCACGCGCTTGATGAGGTCTTCCTCGTCGGTGAGCGAGGGCACCTCGAGGTAGTCCGTCAGGTACCGCCGGAGCTCCGGATCCGGATGGCCATCGCCGACGCCGAAAACTTCGACCCCTACTTCGGCGAGCCCGCGCGTGAACTGCCGCATCTCGTTCGGATACCGCGGGGAGAGAAAGACGACGCGCATCAGGCGTACTCGACCTGGATGGTCTCGATGATCTGGTTCATCGCCTGCTTCACGACCTCGGTATCCGGATCGCGGACGATCACGTAGCCGTCCCCTTCATAGCTATCGGACTTGAACGCGCCCACGGTCGGCAACTTGGATTCGACCACCAACCTCCCGACGCGCTCGTTCGCGGCCGCGACGCCGTGCACCGCGCGCACGCGGCCACGCCCACCGCCGCGCAAGAACGCGCATCCAACGGCGTACTTGCGTTCGTACGGTCCGTCGTACGCGCCCTCGACGACGGCGCGGGCCCATGCGCGATACATGTCCGTATCGTGCGCGAAGCTGTTGAGCCGCACGATGTTGGCACCCGGCGGACGCGCCGCGATCTCGCCGATCGCGATGCTGCCGTCATCGCGACGGAACCACTCCATGTGGGTCATGCCGGTCTCGAGCCCGAGCGCGGTCACGACGCGGACGCCGAGGGCCCGCGCATCGGCGTAGTCCGGCCCGTCGATGTTCCTCGGCAGCACCACGACCCACTGGATCCACGGCTGCTCCATCACCTCGAGCGGCGTCGGGTAGTAACGCGTTGCCGATTGAAACTGTACGACGCCGTCGATCGTGATCGTCTCGAAGCTGAACTCGCGCCCGCGCAAGAACTCCTCGGCCAGGGCCGGGCGTTCGGGGCTCGCATGGAGCGCGCCCAGCGCGGCGCGCAGCTCGTCGACATTCGCGATCCGCCACGTCGATTTGCTGCCCATCCCCGCAGGCGGCTTGACCACCATCGGGAAGCCGACCTCTCGCACGAAGGCCTCGGCATCGGCCCAGGTGCGGACGAGCTTGTGCCGCGCACACGGCAACCCGTGTCGGCGCAGCTCGTCCTTCATGCGCGCCTTGTCGCGGAACAGGTCCGCGGTGATCGGCGACGTCCCCGGGATGCCGAGCTCCTGGCGAACCTCGGCGAGCTGGACCTGCAGGGGCTCCAGGATGCCGACCAGCCGGTGGAGCACCCCGTAGCGCTTCTCGAGCAGCCGCGTCGCTTCGACGAGCTGGCGGGTGTCGAGCCCGTCGCGGACGGTGACGACATCGTTGAACAGAGCGCGATCCGCACCGGTGGGCGCTTCCTGGGCAATCCCGAGCATCCGGACTCCGGCGAGCCGGCCGACCGCGCGCGCGAAGCGCATGGTCGTCTCCAGCGGGAACGGCGCGACGAACACGACATTGCGCATCGCGGGGCTTGTAACACGCACGGCGGTGCGAGAATGCAGGAGCGTGAACGTCGTCTTTCTGGCCTGCGGGTACCCGCCCGAAATGCAGCAGTACACGCGCGGGCTGGCGGAGGTGGGGGCCTCGGTCTACGGGGTCGGCGATGCGCCTCGCGAGCGGCTCGCGCCCTCGTTCAAGCAGTACCTCACGGACTACCTCCATGTCCCCAAGCTCCTCGACGAGGACGACGTGGTGGCGCGGGTGACGGCCTGGATGCGCGGGCGCACCATCGACCGGATCGAGGCCAACTGGGAGGTCATGGTGATGACCGCGGCGCGCCTGCGCGAGGTGTTCGGCATCCCCGGGATGTCGGTCGACACGGTCCGCGGCTTCCGCGACAAGCAGCTCATGAAGGACCGCGCGATCGCGGCCGGCCTCCGGGTCCCCCGCTCGGCCCGCGTGCGCACCGCCGACGACGCGCGCAATGCCGCCGCGCAGCTCGGCTTCCCGCTCGTGCTGAAGCCGATCTCCGGTGCGGGCAGCGCGGATACCTACGAGGTCGGCAGCGCGCGCGAGCTCGAGCACGTCCTCGCGCGCACGCACCACGTGCAGGAAGCCAGCATCGAGGAGTTCATCGACGGTGAAGAGTTCACGTTCGACACGGTGTGCATCGCCGGCAAGCCGGCGTTCATCAACGTCTGTCAGTACTTGCCCAAGCCGCTGATCGCGCGCACGAACGAATGGATCAGCCCGGTGATCACCACCGTGCGCGAGCTCGCGCAACCTGCGCTCGCCGATGGGATCGAGCTCGGCTTCGGCATCCTCTCGGCGCTCGGCATGGGTACTGGCTTCACCCACATGGAGTGGTTCAAGAAGCCGAGCGGCGAAGTGGTGTTCGGCGAGATCGGGTGCCGCCCCGGCGGCGCACACCTCGTCGATCAGATGAACTACACGTGCGACATCGACCTGTTCCGCGAGTGGGCACGCGCAGTGTGCTGGCACACGTTCGAAGCCCCGACGGCGCGCAAGTACAACACCGCGATCATCTTCAAGCGCGCCCAGGGTCAGGGCCGGATCACCCGGATCACCGGCCTCCGCGAGTTCATGCACAACTACGGCGAGCACGTCGTCGACGAGCAGCTGCTGCGCCCCGGCACGCTGCGGCGCAACTGGAAGCACACGCTGCTCAGCGATGGCTTCATCATCCTGCGCCACCCGGACTGGCGCATCGCGAATCAGCTCGCCGACATCGTGGCGAACGACATCACGATGTACGCCGAGTAGCGCTACTCGGTGAGGCCCATCTGCTCTTCGAGCAGCTTGGTCGCGAGGTCCATGAAATCCTCCTCGGTGATCATGCCGACCAGCTTGCCGTCGTGCAGCACGGGCAAGCATCCGATGCTCAGGCGCCGCATGGTGCGCAGCGCTTCGATCGTCTGGGTCTCGGGCGTGATCGTGACCGCGTCCTTGCGCATGATCTCGGAGACCGGCGTGCGGCGCGGATCGCCGCCGCCCATGATGAAGCGCATGACCGCGCGATGCGTGACCACGCCCACGAGGTGATGCTCGAGATCCTCGACGGGGACGTGACGGATGCGCTCCCAGATCATGAGGTTCGCGACCATCTCGATGGCGTCGTCGGCGTGGACCGTGAACAGGTCCGAGGTCATGTAGTGCTCGACGCGCTGATAGTTCTTCGCGGAGACCTTGGCTTCGTCCATCCGAGCCCTTTCCCATTCTGCGACCGGGCGCCCCGTGAGCTGGCGCGCGACGGTGGCCGCTACCACGGCCGTCGCGCGCTCCGACAGCGTCGCGCGATCGCGCAGCGAGTTCCATGATGACAGCTGCCAGCGCGCACCGGTGCGCATGGTCTTGACGCGATCCTCGACGACGCCGAGGTAGTGCTGCACGTGCTCTTCGATGATGCCCTGGCGGCGCAAGCCGGCCGCGGCAAGGGGCAGGAGCTGCTCGAGCACGAGCTCGCGGGCGCTGACCTCGTGGCCGTCGAGCCACGTGAAGTTCGAACCGACACCTTCGCGGGCGGCGGTATAGAAGTTCGAGGCGGCGTCGTCGAACTCGATGCGCCGCGTGATGTCCTCTTCGCGCGCGCCGATCTCGACCATCATACCGACCCAGAACGCGGCGTTCGCGACTTCGTCGATCGTGCTCGGGCCTGCGGGCATCAGGCGGTTCTCGATCCGGAGATGCGCCTTGCCTTCGGTGACCCCGAAGCACGGCCGGTTCCACCGGTAGATGGTGCCGTTGTGCAGGCGCAGCGCCTTGAGTTGCGGGAGGCGGCCGCTCGCGAGCACCGCCATCGGTGCTTCGTCGAGCTCGGTGCCGACGAGGGCGCGGAAGCGCGCGATGTCTTCCTTGAAGATCTCGACGATCGATTTGCGGACCCAGCGCGTGCCGAAGCTGACGCGCGCCTCTAGCTCGCGATGCACGCTCTTGTGCTTGCGCGTATCGACGGCCTGGCGGAACAGCGCGATCCGGGTCTCGGCCCACAGCCGCCGATTGAACGCGATCGGCGAGTTCGCGGACACCGCCATCAGCGGGCCCGCGAGCACCTGCGAGAGGTTGTACATCCGCGCGAACTCGTCGGGCGCGACCTGGAGGTGGACCTGGAAGCTGGAGTTGCAGGCCTCGACCATCACGGAGTCGTGATCGAGGACGAGCTCGTCGAGACCCTTGATCGCGACCTCGAACGTGCCGCCGCGCAGCGCGGTGACGATCTTGTTGAGCTCCATGTAGCGCGAGCTCGGCACCATGCTGTCGAGTGACAGATCGCTCTTCTGCATCGTCGGCAACATGCCCATCAGCACGATCTGCATGCCGAGCTCGCCGGCGGCGACGCGGGCGCGCTCGACGAGCTGATCGAGCTGGCCGTGGAGCAACCCGAGGCCTTCGCCACCGAGCAGCTGTGGATCGCAGTTGATCTCTAGCTGGAACTGGCCGAGCTCGGTCGTGAAGTGCGCGGGGTCGCGCAGCTTCTCGAGCACCTGGAGCACGCCGCGAGCGGGGCGCCAGCTCTCGTTGAGCAGGAACAGCTCCTGCTCGACGCCGATGCGCCGCACACCTGTCTCGAACATGTTGTTCTGCAGCATGTGCTCGAGGGCGCGCAGATCGTCGAGGATCGCGGCCATGAACTCGCGCTGGCGTTCGCCCTCGAGCTGCCCACCGACTTCTTTGTGCTCTTTGGTCGTCATGGCGCCGTTATTTCGTCCACTCGCCGAGGATCTTCGGCGCCATCTTGCGCCACGTCATCCAGTCGTGCGGCCAATCGGGCCCCCACGAATCGACCTGATTCGGGATGCCCTGGCGGCCGAGCACGTTCGCGAAGCCCCACGACTCCCACACGGCTTCCGCTCTGCCTTCGCCGGAGACCAGATCGATGAACCGAGTCTTCAGCACGTCGAGGTGCCGACCCGCGAGCGACGGCACGAAGTGCAATGGAGATGACACCAAGTAGTCGTCGGTGAAGTACTCGGTGTCGAAGAACCGCCCGAGTGCGTACGTGCCGCTCATCGCGAGGCAGCGCGAAAATACGTCGGGCCAGCGGCACAACACGGCGGCCGCGTGGAACGCGCCGAACGAGGCGCCGGCGGTCCAGATCTCGAGGTCGGGCGACTTGCAGTCAGTTCGAATCGCCGGCACCACCTCGTGTCGAACGTAGTGATGGAACTGGTTCTGTAGCCACATCCGATGCTGCGGCGAACCTTCTCCGGTGACCAGCGCCTTCCCGGCGACGCTGTCGCACGAGTAGACCTTGATCTTGCCAGCGTCGATCAGCGGCGCCAGCACGTCGAGCATCTGCCAGCGCTCGATCTCCTCGGCATCCCCGCCGGCCGTCGGGAAGAACAGCACGGGCCGACCGACGGTGCCCCACCGCGCGAGCGTCACGGCACGCTGAACGCGATCGCTGTGCCACCGCTCCACGGCTTTGTCGTGACGCGCGGCCACTACGCGTTCGCTCCGCCCGGTGCTCGGGCCGCGGGCTCATCCGCGCGCCAGGCCTGGACGCGGTTCCAGAACAGCTCGGTGAACTGCTCGATCTCGTGCTTGGGGTACAGCGCCGTGACCTTCGCGCGGAACGCATCCTTCGCGGCCTGCGTGCCGAAGAACTCCCACGCGACCTCGTCGAGGTGCGGCAGGTGCTTCGCACAGAACTCCTCGAACGCCGCGGTCTCGAAGCGCTCGTTCGCGATCTTCGCGTAGCCCGCGAGCTTCTCGCGATACGGTAGGTCCTTCGCGGCGATCGCGTAGAACGGATCCCAATCGAGGGTCTTGCGAAACTTCTTCTTCGTGACCGCGACGAAGATCGACCACTTGAGGTTCGCCTTGACCAGCCACGGGAAGTGGCGGTGGAGCGAGGTCACCTGCGAGTCGGGGCACGGATTCGCGAAGTCGATCGGGAACCAGGTGCCCTCCTTGCGAAGCGCCTCGCACGAGTTGAAGTCCCAGCCGAAGAACGCGTTGATGGTCAGCGTGGTGTCGCGCAGGAGCTGGGCTTCGTCGTCGGAGACGAAGTTCTGCTCCTGGGTGTAGCGATCGTGCAGCGGCGCATCGGGGTTGTACTTGACGAGGTGGGTCTGCGGGCCGAGGCCGATGCAGCGGACGAAGCTGTCGAACGGTTCGACCGCCGCCTGCAGGTGCATGATCGCCTTGCCGCTCTCGTCGTAGTTCTTGCGCAGCGCCGCTTCGTCCTTGATCCGCGTGACCGCGCGCCATCCACCCCCATCGAACGGCTTCATGAACAAGGGGTACCCGATCTGCTTCCCGATCGCGCCGAGGTCGAACAACCGCGCGTACGCCTTGAGCGTGGGTGCGAGGTCGGCCGCGGGCTCGTAGGATTTCGGCGGGATCAACCACGTCTCCGGGATGGGCATGCCGAGCTGCATCATCGCCGCGTAGGACGTGTGCTTCTCCATCGACTGTACGGCCCACGGGTTGTTGAGCACGTACAGGTTGTCCATGAGGATGGACTTTTTAAGCCACTCACGACTGGTGTGATACCAGTGCGTCAATCGATCGAGCACCATGTCGTACTCGCACGGCTGACGCAGATCGAACGGCTCGATCGAGACGCGCTCGACTTCGACAGCGACGGTGTTGCCCTGGTGCGGGATCGCGAGCTGGAGCTTGCCGAGGATCTGCTCGTAGCAGGCCGGCCAACAGATGTCGGCGCCGAGCGAGAGGCCGATTTTGCGAGTCACGGTGGCCATGCGGTGGGTCCTCTACTCGTACACGTGAAGGAAGGGGCCAGGTAAGAGCCAGGACAAGCCGTCGCGCAGCCGATCACGCCAGTTCTCCCAGTTGTGTCCGTCGCGGGCCTCGACGTAGCGCACGTCCATGCCCGTGGAGTTGAGCACTGGCACGAGCGTGCGGTTCTCGTAGATCAGCGACTCGTACGTGCCGACGCTGACGTACACCTTCTCCGCGATCACCATCGGCTCGGCTCGATACCGATTCACCATCTGGACGATGCGATCGAACAAGGGGCCGCGATGATTGCGATCGCCGATGTCGGTAAACGCGAACGAACCGGACTGCAGGAGGAGGCGGCCGTAGAAGCCCGGATAGCGAATCGCGGTCGACATCGACGCGACCGCGCCGAAGCTCGCGCCCATCAGGCACCGGTTCTGCGGCTCGGCACTGATCGGCAGGAGGCGCTCGACGTACGGGAGCAGCTCCTCGGTGACGAACTTCGCGTGACGTTCGTCGTCGGCGTACTCGTTGAGGCGATCGGGCGAGCTGGTCAGCACGACGATCGTATCCGCGATCTCGAGGCGATCGATCAGGTTGTCGAGCACGGTGTCGAGCGATGCGTACCGGACGTAGTCGTGGCCATCGTGCGCGACGATCACGGGGTAGTTGCGCGAGCGCTGGAACCGCGCCGGGATGTAGAGCCCGAAGCCGCGCCGACCGAAAGTCTTGGAGTCGATCCAGATCTCGTCGAGGTGGCCCTTCGCGGCGGTGGGATCCGGGTTGACCCAGCTCGGCACCTCGTAGCCGGTCGCGTGCACGACCGAGTTCGCGCCGAACGGATCGCGGGCGCGGTTCGGGTTGAGCGGATCTTGAATCCACTCGCCGTGACCGTTGCGAACGACCTCGAGCTTGTATTCGACGCGCGAGCCCGGCGGCAGCTGCAGCGTGAGGTGCCAGATATCGGTGCCCTCGATCCGCGCGAGCTGTTGCGAGCGCTCGAGCCCGAACACCCAATGTTTGAGGTGTACGGCCTGCGCCTCGCCCCGCCACACGAACGTGCAGTTCGCCCCCGAGACGATCGGGAACGAGTTCGCGGCGACGAACGCGTCGACATCTTCGCGTGCCTTGCGCCCCTTGATCAGCGCCTCGATCGCGAGCGTCATACGTGCACGCCACCCAGGTACGGCGTGCTGAACCGGCTCGCCTCGCCACTCCAGTTGCGCTCGGCATCGCCGGTGGTGGTGAGCCGGGTCGCGTCGGCGTAGACGAGCTCGCCGTCGTCGAACACCATGCGCGCGCCATGATCCATGGCGACGCACGTGGCCGGCGCCATGCGGCGAGCGAAGCGTTGGATGCCAGCTGCCGCGCCGAGGTTGATCCGACGGCGCGCATCCGGCAGCACGGCGTAGCCCGGCACGAGACCGAAGCCCGCGTCGAGGACCTGTGCGATGTCGGAGCCGTACGGAGGATAATCGTGAAACAGGACGATGCGATCGGTGAGCACCATCGCGCCGGCTGACCACGCGATGATCGGTCGATCGTCCGCGGCGCCGAGCACGTCGAACAGCTGGAGGCGATTGAGCAGCGACGCGACGTGCCCGCCCGTGATCACGATTGCCTGGGCAGGCCCGATCAGCTCGCGCACCTCGTGACGGTGCTGGGCGATCAGCGGCACGTCCTTGTACGGCCACTCCTTGTCGAACGCGGCGCGCACGGCCTGACAGCGCTCGATGTGATCGAGGTCCATGTAGCGGTACTGATCGACGGAGACCTTCTCTTCTTGCGCGATCAGATCCGGGTCGACGTAGCGCAGCGAGATTCGCTTCGCCGCCTCCTCGGTCCCTTCGAGCCGCGTGTGATACAGGCCCTGCATCTGGCGCAGCCGCTGTTGCCGCGCTTGATACGCGGCCGCGAACTCCGTTTCGTGCTTGAACACGTCGTTGCCGCGCGCGTGCAACGTGAGGTTAACCGCGGGCACGCCTAGCGCCGCGACGAGTGCTTCGTCGTCGGTCTCGCGCTCCTGATAGCCCGCGCGCACGTGCGCGACCGGACCCTTGATGCCGAGGTCTTTGACCACCGCACCGACATCCGGTGTCGGACCCTGCGGGCCGAGCAAGACGACCTTGCGAGTCACGCCGCGTGGACCTTCACGGTGCGACCGACGGAGTCCATGATCTCGCGCAAGCGATCGTAATCGAAGTGCTTGAGGCGGACCCAGGCGTTCGCCATGTAGCCGGCCTCGACGCCTTGCGTGGGCGTGCCGGCGGGCGGCGTGTGCCAATCGATCAAGCAATCGCCGTACGCCTCGCGCACCGCATCGAGCCCGTCGTAGTGGGTGATGCGGCCATCGCGATCGGGGCGCAGCGCGATGATGCCGGTCGAGAACCGACGCGACGGACGCTGCGATGGCCGGCCCGCGGCGATCAGCATCGACCACTCGCGATAGAGATCCATGTCGTTGCCGACGTTGTAGAGATCCCACGCGCGCACGCCCGGCGGCCGACATCCGATCTCGGAGAACCGCAGGCCCTTGGGTCCCGCGAACCACTCCATGTGCGTGGCGGAGGTCTCGATCTCGAGGATGTCGACGACGCGCTGGCCCATCGCCTTGACCTCGTCGTAGCCCGAGACCGCATCGATCCGATTCGTCGCAATGAACTGCGGCGAGATCCAGCGCGTCCGCATCGCCTCGAGCACGTTCGGATAGTAGTGACAGACGAACTCGTGAACGATGCGACCGCGCAGCGTGAGCGTGTCGAAGAAGCCCTCGTGGCCCTCGACGAACTCTTCGATCGCGACGGATCGACCGTGCTGCAGGCCGAGCTCGTGCGCAGAGAGCTCGAGCTCGCGATCGCTGTCGACGCGCGACGCGCCCGACGCACCGGCACCATCGCGCGGCTTGAGGATCAGCGGATAGCCGACCCGCTCCGCGAACGCGCGTGCCTCGGCGAGCGAAGCCACCGCATCCGACGCGGCGCACGGCACGCCACCGGCGCGGAGCGCGGCCTTCATCGCCGGCTTGTCGCGACACAGGTACGCGGTGCGCACGCTGGTGCCCGGAATGCCCGCGGCCTCGCGCACCTGCGCCGTCGGCATGATGTGCGCTTCGACGGTCGCCTCGAGGCGATCGACGTGCGCGTGGTGCTGGATATGTTGCACCGCCTGCAGCACGGACGGCGCATCGGTGACGTTGCGAACTTCTTCGTAGTGCGTGAGCCAATGGCGAAGCTCGCCGTCGAGCGAGTCTTTCGACCCCTCGCCGATCGCGCTGATGCGCACGCCAACCTCCGCCAGTGCACGGATGAAGTGCTTCTGGTTCGGCGGGAACCGGGGCTCGATGAAGACGATGTGTGGAGTCACGATGAGGCGAGTCGTTTGTAGACCAGCTCGTACAACCGGCCCTGGGTCTGCCAGGAAAAATCGGCGGCCATGCCGTTTTGCACGATCTGGCTCCACTGGGCGGGCTGCCGGTAGGTCGCCAGGGCGGCCTGGATGGCCCACCGGAGGCCGGCCTCGTCGTGGTGCTCGAAGGCGAACCCGGTCCCCCGGCCCGTGGTCGGGCTCCAGGTCTGGACGGTATCGGCGAGGCCGCCGGTACGGTGCACGATCGGCACGGTGCCGTAGCGCAGGCTGTACAGCTGGTTGAGACCGCACGGCTCGTAGACCGACGGCATGACGAACATGTCCGCGCCGGCTTCGATCAGGTGGGCGAGGTCGTTCTTGAACCCCTGGTAAAAGCAGACCTGGCGCGGGAACGCGCGCTGGAGCGACGCGAACATCTCCTCGAGGGCCGGCTCGCCGCTGCCGAGGACGACGAGCTGGAAGCCGAGCCGCTGCAACAAGTTTGGCATCGTGCGCGCGAGCAGCGAGAAGCCCTTCTGGCCGACGAGCCGCGACACGATGCCGAGGACGGGGACGCCTTCTTTGTAGGGCAAGCCGAGCTGGGCGAGCAGGTGCTGCTTGTCGTGCTCTTTGCCCGAGAGGTCGCTCGCGCTGTACCTGTGCGGGATGAACCGATCGGTCTCGGGCGACCATTCGCCGTAGTCGACGCCATTGAGGATCCCGACGACGGTGGAGCTGCGCGCTCGCAAGAGGCCGTCGAGACCGCCACCGAGGGCCGCGGTCTGGATCTCCTTGGCGTAGGTCGGGCTGACCGTGCTCACGCCATCGGCGTAGAGCACGCCTTGCAAAAGGAAATTGATCCGGCCCTGCTTCATCAGGTCCTGATGGAAGAGGTCGGAGTACTTGTCGAGGTTGGTATCGACCCCGTACTCGACGGGAAAGCTGCCCTGATACATCAGGTTGTGGATGGTCAGCAGCGTGCGCGTGCGCCGGAACAGCGGGTCCTTCGCGAACAGCGTCTTGACCAGCAGCGGGACGATGGCCGCCTGCCAGTCGTGCGCGTGGATGATGTCGGGTGCGAACTCGAAGCGCTGACAGATGAACAGCGCGACGTACGACAGGGCGAGGAAGCGCCGGTGCTCGTCGCTGTCGCTCGTGTAGAGCCGACCTCGTGCGTAGAGCTCGGGGCAGTGGACAAAGTACACCGTCGGCGAGTTGCCGGTCTTCTTGAACACGCGCACCGCGTAGTCGTGTGCGCCGAGCGGAACGTTAAAGTCGCCGACCGCCTCGAGGAGGATCTTCGAGGTGTCGACCTTGTCGTACAGCGGCAGCACGACGCGAACGTCATGGCCCGCCTGGCCCAGGTAGGCCGGCAGCGCGCCGATCACATCTGCGAGCCCTCCGGTCTTCGCATACGGCGCCATTTCCGACGCAACGAACAGCAGCTTCACGAGCTACCCAAGTTATCAGACAGCGCGCGTTACCACCATCGACGGAGCGCGCTCACAAACGGACCGGTGAGCCGCGCGATCTTCGCGGCGCCGATCTTCATCTGCGCGAACGGCTCGAACGGATCGGCCAGCAGGTCCCGGCGCACCTCGACACACAGTGCGCGCCCGGGCCGGGCCATCACGTGGTCCCATCCGACCGTGCTCGAGTGAAGCGGATAGGTCGCACCATCACCGACGGTGAGGCCGTCCGCGGCGAGCGCCGCGCGGAGCACGTCGACGACCGACACCGGGGCGTAGCTCGTGCCATCGAGGGCCCGCGAGATGACGTCGAGCTCGGGCCGGAGGGGCCACGTTCGCTCGACTGCGGGTTCGTACGCACGGCGAAGGCTCGTCACGATGTCGAGGTCGACCTCGACGCCGACGTCGCGCGGCGCGTAGGAGTGGAGCATGAGGATCGCGCTGTCAGGGGCCAGCGCCTCGCGCACGGCCCGGTGGTAGCGGTCGTAGACACCGCGGAGGAGGTCGCGGTCACCGTCGGTGGTGATCCAGGGCATCAGGCCCGGCGTGACCTTGCCGGCCTTGAAGTCGGCGGGCACGGCATCGATCCGGCGGTTGCAATCGATGAACGTGCGCGGAATCCGGCTGCGCAGGATCGCGACCACCCGGGTAGGCTCGTCGATCACGAGCTGCCGCGCGATCGACACCGCGAGCTCGGGTGCACCGATGTCGGTGTTGACGTGAAAGAAGTCGACGAGGTTGGCAGGCAGCGGGCTGGTCAGCTGCGCGGCGAGGCGCGTGTAGTCGACCGTCTCGGTGGCGCCGTGCGGAACCTCGATCACGAGATCGGGGGGTTCACGTGTCGCGCGGGCACCGCGCACGACGTCGATGTCGACGACTCCCGGAATCGAGGCTGGCACCGCCCGGTTGTAGCGCGACTACGGCGCGCCCGGCGGCGGACGGCTGCCATCGTCGCACGTGATGCGCAGCGGCTTGTCGGAGAGCAGCGCGGTGCCGAACACGCGGTCCGCGAGCTCGGTGTCGGAGATCGGCTTCGAGATGTGGCCCTGGACGACGAGCCACGTGCCGTTACGCTTCTCGAACACGAACGTGCCGCGCAGGCGGACCTTGCCGCCCTTGACGCCGGGGTGATCGGGCAGCGTGCCGACGAAGTTACCGACCCAGTACGCGACCGTCGAATCCGAGAGCGAGAGCCCGACCGTGCTGATCCGGCGATCATCGGGATCGAGCACGCCATCGATCAGCTGCGCGTGCGAGATGTCGTCGGTGCCGTGCCACTCGCCATCGGGATCCGGTGCGAGCAGGAACGTCGGGGCCGGTCGTGTCAGGTCGCCCTCGGCGAGGTGTGACGGATCGAGCGAGACCACGCCTGCGATCTTGCCGGACTGTTTGCCGCCCGCCGCGTACAGCAACGGCGCGAGCGTGCGCGACAGGTCGTCGGCAAACCCGCGATCGACGACGGCGGTCTTGAACTGCAACCCGTAGAGCTCGGGCGTCGCGACCGGCACGTCGCCGAACGAGAGGTGCTCGAGGACCTGGACCCAGCGATCGCCATCGTGCGCGTACAGCGACGTGATGCGGAGCGGGATCACGGCGGTGCGGCCGCATTGCGTGATCCGCCACGACACTTCGTCGGAGCTCCACGCCGCGGTGACCCTGCGATCGGCCGAGAGATGAATGTCGAGCTTCTTCGAGCGGACGTTCGTCGGCGTGCCGGGCTCGACGAAGAGCGGCCATCGGCTCGACGCACGCAGCTTGACGTCGTCACCGAACAAGATGTCGCCCGGACCGACGCCGATGCGTGCCGGCCCGACTTTCGGGTCGATCAACGCGGTATCGGTATCGGGTGCGTCGTCGCGATCGTACGAGGACAAGATGTCGTCGCGGAGCTCGCCGACCAAGCGCTCGCGGCGCTGGACATCGGTCTCGGCGACATTCGCCGTCGGGTCGATCGCGACAGGCTTTCCCGGTGCGACCGCTGGCGGACACCCGGCCAAGCCGACGAGCAGCGCGAATCGCTTCATGCGTCACTCGCTTTCACGGCGCGCCAGTCGCCGACCGACGCCCCACCCCGCCGCCGAATGGCGACGAGCTCCGCCGCGACCGCGATCGCGATCTCGTGCGGTGTCTCGGCGCCGATATCGAGCCCGATCGGCGCGCGCAACCGGGCCCACCGCGCAGCGCCGAGCTCGCCCTCGAGCAGGCCCTTCGCTTCGAGCCGCTTCTTGAACCGACCGACCTTGCCGCGGCTCCCGATCATGCCGAGGTAGCCGAGCTCGTCGCGATCGAACAGCCCTTCGAGCAGCTTCTGATCGATCGCGTGATCGCGCGTGATGATCAAGACGTAGTCATCGGGGCCGAGGCCGCCGACGAGCGCCTCGATCTCGCGCGCATCGAAGGATTCGATCGTCTGATCGGCCCAGGCATGCACCTCGTCGGTCGCGCCGGTCTCGCCGTCGTCGCACGCGATCACGCGAAATCCGAGCGCGCGCAACATCGGTCCGAGCACGCGCGCGACGTGCCCCAGGCCGAACATCACGACGCGCTCGTGATCGCCGACGCGCTCGACGAGCACGCCATCGATCACGGCAGGTCGATGCATCGGTGGATCCCCGGCGCGCGGCTCGCGCACGCGCAGCGGGCCGCCATCGAGCGGCGTCTCGAGCACGCGCGGCAGTCGCGAGCCCGCGAGCAGCTCGAGCGCCACGCGCGACTCTGCGCCCGGCGTGATCGCGACTTCCATCGCGCCACCACAGCACATCGCGAGATCGCGGATCAGGTGCTGGCGGATCACGCGAGCGGCCGCGCCACTCGCGACCTCACGCGCAGCCTCGACGACGAGCTGCTCGATCTTGCCTCCACCGACCGTGTCGTACTGCGCGCCCTCCGCGGTCACGACCATCCGCGCGCCGAGGTGGCGCGGCGTCGAGCCTTTCGCGCCAACCACGGCCGCGATCGCCGTGCCCTTGCCACTGTCGAGTGCGCGCAGCGCTGCTGCGAACACGTTATGTGGACAAGACATCGCTTCGGATTTTAGCGCGAAAACGAGAGCACGTGAGCGCAGAGCTCGCGGAGCCCGGCGCCCTCGGCCTGCTCGGTGATGAACGCCGGCTTGTAGGCCAGCTCGTCCCACCACTGCTTGACGTTCGCGACGCCGACGCTCTGCGGGAAGCCCTTGAACATCGGTGCATCGTTGAGCGCATCGCCAACATAGACGTACGAATCGAGCTCCTTGGGATCGCCTTTGAGCACCGAGCGAATCAGGCCAAGACACGCCGAAAGCTTGTCGAACATCGGCGGACCGAAGTTGACGTGCACGCTCGAGCGCACCGCCTCGAGTCCGACCTTCTTGATCAAGTGCACGGCGAGCTCGGCATCCGAGACCGGTAGCGTGACCTCTTCGTTGTAGTCGATGGCGAGATCGACCTCGCGATACTTCGAATCGCTCGACAACCGCGCACCCGGACACTTCGACATCACTTCGATCGCGACATCGTTCATGCGGCGACGCCACTCCGGCAGGCTCGCTGCCGGAACGCCGTACTGCTTGACGAGCTTGCGACCGTCGCGCGTGAACGTGACGCCACCGTTCTCCGCGATACACGCGAGGATCGGCGTCATCTTCATGAACGCGTGCCCGAAGCCGGCGGGCCGACCGGTCACCATGATCACCGGAATGCCGGCGGCGCCGAGCTCTTCGAGCGCCGCGTACGTCTTCGACTCGATCCGGTCACCGCTGGTCATCGTCCCGTCGACGTCAGAGAACAGCGCTTTGATCGGGCCACGCAACTCGGTGACGGGACGGGTCGACATCTGGGCGCGGTTCATATCACGCCCGACCTCCGCTTACGCGATCAAGCGCAGTGCGGTCTCCTCGGCTGCGATCGCGATCGGGGTTTCGACGACCACGCTCGGAACGCGCATCGAACGATCGCGTTGGCGCGACAACCAGTCCTCGAGGTCAGAGGCGTTGAGGCGAACGATCCCACCGACCTTGAAGACCGGAAGCGGATCCTGCCCACGACGCGCCATATAGCGGCACCAGCGCTCCGAGCGGCCCAGTGCGGTGGCGATACCCTTCCAAGTTTCGACGAAATTCGACATGAATCAATCCTCCGTGACCGAACCACTTTGCAGCGGCCATGCCGAGGTCCGACCAGATCTATAACCCCATGTAATTACGGTCAAACAGGTGACGATCACCGTGTCAGAGCCCTACCACCACTAGTGATCTACCGACGCAACAACTGACACAGTTGTCGCTATTTTTCCGCACTTCTCTAAGTGAGCGGGCTGGCGACCCGGGCTGGCACATGGCTGACTCGGCCGGTACCATCGAAGTTCGATGCGAAGGCACGTGCGGCTTGGGTCCGCACTTTTGGTCATAGTTCTGGGTTTGTCGGCGCGGATCCACGCCGAGCCCGCGACCTTCTCCCTCGACAAGGTCAAGCGAGGTCAAACCGGTTACGGCATGACCACGTTCTCGGGGATGAAACCCGAGCGCTTCACCTTCGAGGTCGTCTCGGTCGTTCATAACTTCCTGCCGAAGCAGGACATCATCCTGGTGAAGAGCGATGACCCGAAGATGCAGGTGCCAGGGTTCTGGCAAGGCATGTCGGGCAGCCCGCTCTACATCGATGACAAGCTGACCTGCGCGTTCTCGTACGGCTTCCGCTTCAACAAGGTCGCGATCGGTGGCTGCACGCCAATCGATTACATGAAGAAGGAAGGCCTCGGCGCGTATCGTCGCGCGCTGGTGACCGCATCGGTCGGCGGTGGCCCGAAGATCGTGCAACCCGCTGCGGCGACGATGAGTGATTGGCGCAGGCTGACGCCGACGGTCGATCCGCAAGCTGCGCTCGACGCGCTCGGGCCCGCGCACAAGAGCTGGTTGCTCTCGGCGCCCCTGCCCGAGCCGGTGCAGAAGCCCGCCGCGACCGACGGTCAGACGATGCAGGCCTCGGTGCCGCTCTCGGTCGCAGGGTTCTCGGCGCCCGCGTTCGGTCAGCTCGAGAAGATGTTCGGCGATTCGAACGTGGTGCCCGTGCGCGCCGGCGGCTCGACGAGCACGCCGCCGAAAGATGCGCCGAGCCACTTCGAGATGGGTGGCGCGATCGCGGTCGAGCTGATCCGCGGCGACATGTCCGCGGCCGCGATCGGCACCGTCACCTATATCGATGGCGACAAGGTGCTCGCGTTCGGTCACCCGATGTTCCAGACCGGCGAGACGTACGCGCCGGTGTCGACCGCGTACGTCCACGCGATCATCCCATCGGCGCAGAGCGCCTTCGTGATGGGCTCGGCGATGACCGAAATCGGCTCGCTCACGCAGGACCGGCAGTCGTCGATCGCGGCCGATACCGGGCTACGCACGCCGACGATCCCGATGGATATCGCGATCACCACGACCGCGGGCACGCACGTCGTGAACGGCGACTTCAAGGTCGACCTGCTCGCGAACAAGTTCCTCACCCCCTCGATCGCGGGCGCCGCCCTGATGAACGCGATCAACTACTACCTGCCCGATCGCGACGATGTCACCGCGCGCGTCGAATCGACGGTGAAGATCAAGGGCATCGCCGAGCCGATCCAGTTCACCGACTATCTCTACGCGAACGACGGCGCGGCTTCGGTGATGGGTGCAGTGCGCGGCCTCCGCGTGATCGTACCGCTGATGCTCAACCCGTTCGTCCCGGTGACGATCGAGCGCGTCGATCTCAAGGTCGACCTCCGCTTCGAATCGAACTACGGCGATGTCAAAGAGCTCAAGGTCGCCAGCGGTGACCTCGTGGTCGGTCGCAACATGGTGAAGGTCCTCATGCAGTCGTACGACTCGAAGGACATCATCGAGGAGATTCCGGTCGACGTTCCGAAGTCCCTCGCGGGCAGCATCGTGCAGCTCGAGATCACGTCGGGCGATGCCGCGAAGCTCGACTCGGCGCCCCCGACCGATTTCCCGTCGCTGATCGCCGCGTTCCGGAAGCTGCTCCCGGGCAACGTGTGGGCCGCGACGATCTATCCCGCCGATGAAGGCGTCGCGCTCGACGGCAAGCTCGTCCGCGATCTGCCGGCGAGCGTTCAAGACAAGCTCCATCCGCAGAGCCACACCCAGCGCGCACAGGCCTACAAGCCGATCGCGCGCACGGTGTCGCCTGCGAAGCGTGTGATCCAAGGCAGCGCGTCGATGCTGCTCCGTGTTCGGGCTCAGTAAAGGACATCCCTGTGAAAGCACTTATTGGAGCGACGCTCCTCGGCTTGCTCACCGTTCCCGCGAACGCCGTCGTCACGGCAACGTGGTCCGTCGAGACCTATCAACAGTTCGATGCGGGTGATGCATCGAGCGCGTTCATCACCTCGAGCGGCGAAGTCCGCCCGGGTTGGGATACCAAGCGCATCGCGCTCGAAGGCGATGCCGTGTGGTCGGCGCTGCATCTCGCCGACGGCAGCGTGCTGCTCGGCAGCGACGTCGGTGGTGCGATCTTCCGTGCCTCGGGTGATGCGGCGAAGAAGGTCGTGACCGTGCCGGGTGCGATCGCGATCGTCGCGCTGACCCAGACCGCCGACGGTTCGGTGTGGGCCGGCTCGATGCCCGGCAACAAGCTGTGGAAGATCGAGGTCGCGGGCGGCAAGGCCACGCCGGGTCCGCAGCTCAAGGACACCGAGACGATCTGGTCGCTCGCCTCGGCGGGAAACACGGTCTACGCGGGCACGGGTCCCTCGGGCAAGGTGTTCGCGATCAGCGGCGGCACCGCGAAGGAGATCTTCGATACCGACGACAAGCGCGTCACCGCGATCACCACGACGAGCGATGGTGCGGTGTGGTTCGGCACGTCCGAGCGCGCGCTCGTGTTCCGCTACGATCCGAAGGACGGCAAGACCCGCGCGATGGCGGACTTTGCCGGCAACGAAGTCACCGCGATCGCGGCGTATCGCGATGGCGTCGTCGTCGCGGCGAACGACCTCGTCGAGACGCCGGCGGCTGCGGGCAAGACAGCGACGGCGGTGGACGCGGCCGAGAAGCCGAACGCCGCGAAGGGCCAGGCCGCAAAGCCGCCCGATGTCGGCACCAAGCCCGGCGCTGACAAGGATCCCTCGCCCGTGACCGACCTCGGCCGCAAGGGCGCGAAGAAGGGCAAAGGCGCCCTCTTCAAGGTCGGCGCGGATGGTCGCCTCGATCAACTCCACGCGCTGACCGCGACGTACTTCACGTCGGTCGCCGTCGGTCCGGACGGTGCGGTCTACGCCGGCGCGGCCGACAAGGGTCGCATCTACATGGTCGATGCCGATCAAGCGGTCGCGACCGCGTTCGATGTCGACGAGCGCTCGGTCAGCCAGGTCTGGTTCGATCATGGCCTGCTTGGCTTCGCGACCGACGATTCCGCCGCGATCTATCGCGCGACCGGGCGCGCCGCCGCCGCGAAGTACATGAGCGACGTGATGGATGCCAAGGCCGTCGCGAAGTTCGGCAAGGTCACGTGGGTGTCATCGGGAAAGGTCAAGGTCGAGACGCGCAGTGGCAACACCGCGAAGCCCGGCGTCGGCTGGAGCGAGTGGCAAGCGCCGTCGGCCGTTGGTAAGCTTGGCGGCGACAGTGACGGCGGCAAGATCGCGAGCCCGCCCGGTCGCTATCTCCAGTTCCGCACCGCGCTCGAAGACGATCAAGCACGCGTGCGCCGCGTACTCGCGTACTACGTGCCGCAGAACACGGCGACGACAGTCCAGGAAGTCACCGTCGAGATCGCTACCAAAGAGAGCCTGCCGACCCTCAAGGACACCGCCGCCAAGCCGCGCTCGCCGGTGCTCCGCGTGAAGTGGAAGATCGACAACACGGACAGCGACGACACCACCTACACGCTCGATGCGCGTCGTGATGGCGAAGCGAACTGGCGCCCCGTCGGTACCGGCAAGGTGCCGCTCACCGTCGCCACGTGGGAGTGGAACACCGAGACCTATCCCGATGGTTGGTACAAGGTGCGCGTCACCTCGTCGGATGCGGCCGCGAACTCTCCCGATCGCGCGCTGACCTCGAGCGCTAGCTCGACGATGTTCGCGATCGACAACACGCGCCCGGTGATCGAGAACCTCTCGATCACGTATCCGCACGCGACCGCGCGCGCGCACGACAACCTCTCGACGATCGCGGAGATGGCGTACTCGGTCGACGATGGCCCGTGGCAGCTCGGCGCGAGCGCGGATGGGTTGTTCGATGATCAAACGGAAGATCTGCGAATCGACATCCCGCAGGGCCTCACGCGCGGTACGCACACGCTGGCGGTCCGGACTGCGGACAGCTCGGGTAACGTCGGGTCGACGTCTGCTTCGTTCGTCGTCAAATAGTCGGTCACTGCCGGCTCGGTGACCACCACACGAGTCGAATCGTTGGTCGATGCCGCCGGTCACGCGGCGCTTCACGATCCTGGAAGCTGATGCCGGAGGAACGCGCGGCCGCGTCCTTCCCGAGCAACCGATAGTGCGCGATGCGGCCCCTGCTCGAGCAAGCGAACCTCGCGAACCTCGCGAACCTCGCACCGATCCCACAGCGCGGATGCCAAGCGCCGCCGCCGCGTTTCCGGATCTACCGTCGCCCTGTCGACCCGGTGCATGCCGTCGACCGTGACGATGCCGCGCACGTGGTCCGAGCTCAGATGAGTCGAGCAGAGCCGGGCCGCACACTCGCTCGCCCGCGTAGATGCGGTGCAGACCGCCGGCGCCGCTGTGGACTCGGTG
>JAYWCI010000363.1:0-4928 GCA_043780895.1 Kofleriaceae bacterium
CCGAGCCTCCCACCGGTGGGATCGCTCACACTCCTTGCACGCCCTCCGTCAACCGGTTCAGTTCTCGCCACGCCCAGGCTGCGTTCGCCGCCCCGAAAAGCCGCATGGACCGGCCTATCCTCTCCTTGCGCTCACCCCGCGACGCGTTCATGAGGCCGTAGAGGGCTCGAAAGATGTAGCCGTGCCCGTCGACGATGTAGAGGAACTCTCGCACTGAGGCGCGCACCACAGCACCGCGTGTTAGGCTCGGGCTGGTGGGTCGTTGGCTAGTGCTCTGCCTCCTGTTCGCAGGCTGCGACACGGCCCTCGGCCTCAACCACTTCGACGTCGATGTCGACCCCTATGCCGCCAGCGTGCTCGCTGACCGCCCGGTCGCTTATTTTCCGCTCGACGAGACGAGCGGGCTCGCCGTCCACGATCGGACGGGTGGCGGGGCTGGGACGATCCTCGGCAACGTCGTGGTCGGCCAGGAGCCGCCGTTTCCCGGCGCGCGGCATGCGATGAGGTTCGATGGCGACAAGGGCGCGATCGATCTCGGAGATCGCTTCCAGTTCGTGGCTCAAGCTCCGTACTCCATCGAGGTCTGGGCGCTCCTGGACACCCTCGTCGACGGCGCGTTCTACAACCTGGCGTCGAAGTGGCGCGTCAGGACCCCGACCATAGCCGCGTCGGGCTGGAATTTTTTCTACTCGCTGGATCCGGCGGCGGGCTCGCCGTCGACGACGAAGGTCGGCTTCAGTCGCGAGACCGAGGCGGGGGGGCTGTCCTCGGTTGCCAACGGGCACGCCACGGAGCACGAGTGGCATCATCTGGTCGGCACCTTCGACGGGATCGCGCTGACGATCTACGTCGACGGGGTGCTGGGCGAGCGCAACCCTTCGCCGAATGCACTCGACTTGCTCGCGGTCCACCTGCTGCTCGGCGCGGGCGGAAGCCCGACGGCGACGGTGCTCCTCGGATCGCTCGGACAGGTCGCGATCTACGACTACGCCCTCGACCCGGCCCGGATTTCGGCGCACTACCATGCGCGCTCGCCGTGACGCTTCGTGGCAAGATGCCAGTGCGTGTACCGCATCTTCGTAGACGCCACGGGCGGAGACCACGCGCCGGACGAGATCGTCCAGGGCGCGGCTGAGGCCTCGATCGCGTTGACGTCCGCGGAGATCATCCTGGTCGGCGATGCCGCGGTGCTCGGGCGGCGGCTCCCCCGCATGCGCCACGATGGTGCGCGCGTGCGAGTCCACCACGCGACGACCCACGTCGAGATGGACGAGAAGCCCGCGGAGGCGCTCGCGGCCAAGCCCGATGCCTCGATCCTCGTCGCGTCGCAGCTCGTCGCACGCGGTGAAGGCGATGCCCTGGTGTCCGCGGGCAACACCGGCGCCGCGGTACTCGCGTGCGCGCGGTCGTGGCCGTTGCTCGAGGGGGGTACGCCGCGCCGCGCTCGCCGCCGTGTTCCCGACCGAGCTTCGCCGCGGCGAGAAGGATGATCCGTTCTCGCTGATCCTCGACATCGGCGCGACGATCGATGCGAGCGCCGAGGATCTCGTGACCTTCGCGCTGATGGGCTCGGCGTACGCGAAGCTGATGTCGGCGAACCGCCAGCCACGCGTCGCGCTGCTCTCGAACGGCAGCGAAGCCAGCAAGGGCACGCCCGAGGTGAACGCCGCGCACGCCGCGCTGGTCGCGACGACCGAGCTCAACTTCATCGGCAACATCGAAGTGCTCGACATTCCGCGCGGCGTCGCCGACGTCATCGCGACCTCCGGGTTCGTTGGCAATGTGGTGTTGAAGATGCTCGAAGGGGTGTCGGAGACCGTCGTAACTCAGCTACGAAATATTCGCTCTTCATCGAAAGTGGGGCCGTGTGATCTCGCGAGGTTGGGGCTGGCGGTCTGGGACAATGGCTGCGAACGCTCCTGGGGCGGCCCGGCCGCACCGTGGCCCGGGGTCGGTTGGAACGGCCATGCAACGGGCAGCGCGCGACCGGGAGTGGCTGAGTTTTCTCCCCTCCGGCGCATCCGACCAGGATGCGTACCCAGAGGGGAAGCTCTGCGCGAGAACGTCATGTTTGCGAGGCCAACGTCGTCTCGCGGTCGGGCGTCGCTCGGCCACCGCCCTCCCTCCGTGGCTCTCTTGGGAACGCCACCGTCCGCGCCGAGCGGCAGCCAAGTCATTGAAATCGCACGGCCCGACTTTCGACGAAGAGCCGAAATACTACTCTCGAAAATGCTCGGCGGGCGATGGAAGCCAATGCTCCTTTGGTACGTGCACCACGGCGTCCAGCGCTTCAGCGGTCTTCAGCCAATCATCGTCGGCGTGAGCGAAAAGATGCTCTACCAGCAGCTCCGCGAGCTGGAGCGCGATGGCCTCCTGACGCGCGCGATCACGGGTCCGCGTGTCGTTCACTAATGTGCTGACGCCGCTTGGCGCGTCGCTCGTGCCCCATCTCGCGGCGCTCGCTGCGTGGAGCCAGGAGAACGGGATCGCCGCACAACTGCTCGGCGCTCGACGGACCTGACCTACGCAGAGTTCGTGCGTTGCGGAGGTTTCGTGAAACGGCCCACCGACTGGTATTGAGCTGCACCATGGAAGCCGAGGCGCGCGCGAAGTTTGTCCACGAGGAGTTCCTCATGCGCGCGCGTGCGCGGGGCGAGCGCGCGGTCGGGATGGCGCGTTCATGTTCACGCTCCCACGCAAGATGTGGGCGACGGAGTAACCCGTATCTAGCAGACGTACGCGAGCGAAGCGGTGTCAGGTCAGCGACGTACCGCCATGTCGTAGTGTGTCGCGTGCGACCTTCGGGATAGGCGATGGGTCAGCACGGCCCCAGAGGGTGGGTCCGTCGATCGGTTGGTCAGTCATCCTCATCCCCGGCCCCAACATCGTCGTCGTTGTCGTCATCGTCATCGTCGTCATCATCGTCGCTGTCGTCGTCGTCGCCATCGTCGCCGTCATCGTCATCGTGGGTGACATGCGTGGCGGGCTGCTTGCGGGTCTTGGGCGAGATCTCGAGTGCCGCGAGTGTGTACAGGAACGCTTCGCTGGCCTCGTTCCCGAGCCAGCCGTCGATCGAGAACATCGAAGCCTCGTGAATCATCGTAGCTTCGGCGCGCGCTCGGATCACCCACTGATCGATATCGATCGGATCGTCGATGTACCTCGCGAGTGAGGCGTTCACGTATGCTTCGCCGGAATCGTCGCTGGCCTCCTCAGCATAGGTCAGGACATCCCCGAGCTTGCCGATCACCTTCTGCGTCATCGGCAGTCTCAAGCGCATCACTTCGGAGACGTTGGTGATATCGGGGAACGCGCGACCGTCCTCCGGCCGTTCGGACGTGAACAGGCACGCGCGCACCGTGACGTCGAACCCAGCCTCGATGAATGCTTCGGCGATGTCGCGGTCGAGACCACGGAGGTCATCAACCTCGGGCCACGCTGTCTCCCGGGTGATCACCTGACGGGTGCACGCGATCATCACGGGCCATCGCACGGGTGCGAGCCCAACAGCCGCCTCGCGCAACGCCGACCGCCGCTTCATCGACTCGGAATCGCTCCGCAGGATGTCGGTACGCTCGAGGGAATACACCAGCGTCACGCGGGTCCCTGAGGTCACGCGCTTGATCTCGTGATCGACATCGCTAAAAAGCGCGACCCAGCGCAGCGTCGTGGGATCCTGGGCCCCGCGATGTGGGACTTGCGGCGTGCCGCCCTCCACGACGTGAAAGGCGCCGCCGGTATGAGCGATCGGGAGCTCGACGACCAACGTACCGACGAGCTCCGCTGATCGCGGAGTATCTTTATGGCGCAAAAATTTGCCACCTTCCGGATAGACGATCACATCGGTGAGCTTGGCGACGAGCTCGCGGGTGGGCGATAGCGCGGCTGAGATCTGATCCATGAGTCTCGCCGGATCAAACCCGCCGATCTTCACCGCACCGCGGGCCACGAGGCGCAGCGCGTGGCGGACCTTCTTGTTGATTCGCGTCGTTTTACCAGCGCCAAACGGTGCGGACTCGGCATGTGCGAGGAGCCAGTCGACAAAGTTCGGGTCATCGACGGCAGCGAGATCACCATCGGGCAAGGCAATCGCTAGTCGCTCGGTCGGTCGATAGATTCCCTCGCAATAGGCGGCTTCCCCAGCGCGGTCGAGCGCTAGCTTCAGCGCAGCAAGACTCATGCTCAAACGATAGCGTGCATGTCCCGTGGCTACTATCGCTCGTAGGGTGCGTTCATGACGAACAGGCGAGCGGATTGTCGAGCCGGGTTCTAGATCGGCAGCTTGCCAGTGTGAAAGTCGGAGAGGCACTGCGTGATCAAGAGGTCGTGACGGCGATCGTCGGTGGTCGCCGAGCAGGTCATGCGGACCGCGCCGTAGAGCGCGCGCAGCGCGGGCGGTAGCTCGGCCACGCGGTTCGTCGCGTCGGTGGCTTGCGCGGCGGCGAGCAGGCTGATCACGAGCATGTGGTTGGCCAGCGTCTGGATCGAGCGGAGGTCGCGCGCCGCGATCGGTCCCATCGGGACCTTGTCCTGGTTGTGGCCCTTGGTGCTGCGCGAGAACACGCTCGCGGGCGACGCGAGCTTCATCGCCTCGGCGACGAGCGAGGACGCGAGGATCTCGATCGCCTTCAAGCCATGGTGCCCGGTCTGGCTCGGGCCGGCGACCGCGACGAGGTTCTCGGGGATACCGGGTGACCTGGTCGCCGAAAACCCTGCGCAACAGAGCGGCCCCATCGAGGCTGCGGGCGAGCATCATCGGTGGGGGGGGCGGAGTGATCGGGCTCGCGGGTTCGGGTGCGGCCGGGAGCGCGGGGACGACGCGGGAACGTCAGTTGTGTGCGGAGGACAGAACGCCGTGAAACCGGGTGGTGTGACTTCGGCGCGGCGGGATCAGGGTCGCGAGCCGACGGCACCCGGTGGGTCCGTCG
>JAYWCI010000364.1:0-14503 GCA_043780895.1 Kofleriaceae bacterium
ATCCACACCGCCGTACAGGGCGCATTACTTCGTGAACTCGTCAACGTTCTCCCGGGCGACTCCCAGATGTGGGTGACCACGCATTCGCTTGGCGTCATGCGTGCCGCTTTGGAACTCGCCGCCGAGAAGCCTGGTTCTGTGGCGCTGATTGATTTCCACAACGTAACACCAGACGCACCAACAGAGCTTCGACCGAGCAACTTGGGGCGTGCCACCTGGGAAAAGCTTCTCTCCATCGCACTCGACGATCTCTCCCCACGCGTCGCGCCTCGGCATATTGTAATGTGCGAAGGTTCCTCGGTCGGCACGCGGCGCAAGGACTTCGATTCCGAGATCTACAGTCGCATCTTTTCCCAGCAAGTGAGCGATGCAGTGTTCGTCTCCGGCGGCGGAAGTCATCAAGTCAAGGGAAGCAGCGATGCCATCGCGCAGTTCGATCCGGCGCGCATCGCAAAGGGCCTGCGCCGCGCGGACCGGTACCCGTGGGGGAGAGCGCTGGCTATCAGGCGGAGCGAGACGTTTATCTTGCGTACCCGAACGCAGACCTCACCAGTTCAGAGACCAACGCACCGAATCCTGGTGTCGAGGCGTTCGGATTGAGTGGGGTATCTGGGCGGTCGACGCAAATCGGCCCGGGATCTAAACGCCCAACGCGTGCGAGTTCATCGCCATCCAATCCAGCTGGCTACGCTTCAAATGGGGCGCGGTACGCAGATCCAGCATTGGCTCAACCTCGTGAGTCGCGATCTTCCCGAGCTGGCTCCGACCATCGCACCATACTTGGTGTAGGAGCACCCGGAGGTCTCCGATCACGATTGAGTTCTTCACTTCGGGGTGTGCCACTGCGGCCAAAGTTCGTCTCGTTCCATCATGGATGCGAGGCGCGCCAGGCGGCGATCTCGGGCGCGCGCAGAAACGTCGCGTAGAACGGATCGAGCGCCAAGCCGGCGGCCGATACTGTGATGCCGAAGTCTTGCTCAATCTCCTCGAGATGCACGACTGCCTCCGGTTAGTGACCGTCGCGGCATTCGCATCGGCGCGCTCGAGATCGCCCGGAGCGTTGCGCTTCGCGAGCAACATCGCGCCCATACCGTCGAGAAACGGATCCGGACCGACCGAGGCGTCGACGACATCGAGATCGTGTAGTGCCGCCGCGAGGTCCCCGCGAAAGATGTGACCGTCGATGGAGATCGATGCCATGGCCGGGTCGTTCGGCAAGCGGCGCTCAAGCTCGTCGAGCGCGCCGCGATACGCGGCCTCCGAGACCCGCTGCGCGAGCTTCACGTGCCAGGCCTCTCCGTGCGCAGCGGCTCGGGCAAGTGCTCGAACGCGGCGAGCGCCTGGTCGGGATGATCGTCCTCGAGACTGGTGACCGCAGCGAGGTTCACGGCCGCGCCCAGGCTCGACTCGTCGGCGCGCGCGAGGTCGCGCACCACAACTTCGCTCACCCAGGTCGCCGTGAAGTACGAGAACGCATCGGCGAAGCGAAGCCGCCCATCGCCGTGCGAGCGCACCACGACGAGCTCGTGATACTTGACCGTCAAGCCAGCCGTGCGGCAGAACACGAGGTGCGTGGCACCCAATACCTGCCGCGCGCGCACAAGCTGGTAGTCGGCCGTATCGGACAGCCACGCGCAGATCTTGGTGGCGAGCATCGTGTCGGGCCCGACGATGTCGAGCGCGGCGCCGTTGTCCTTCGCGAGCGCGGGATCGAGGCTCGCAATCCGGGCGCGAAACCCGTCTGCGTCGACTAGCGCCTTCACCGCGTCGCGGTCGCATGGCTGTGCCGCGTGACGATACGCGTCCGCGAACGCGACGACCTCGGGATCGAGTGGTGGTGGCGTGGGCTTCGCTGCGACGACCGACTTCGTTGGTGAGGCAGGCCGGACCGTCCGCAGTGGTGGACCACCGCACGCACACAGTACCGACGCGAGGAATACGAAGAGGCTGGTTAGACCGACGACGAACCTGCACCGAGACACGCCGTGACTCTAGCCCGGTTGCTTGCGATGAAGGCGGGGCTCGATCGCGCCGGGATCGCGTGCGAGCTCGTCGAGCGTCGCGCCGCGCTCGAGATAGCCAACAGTGTGGACTCGACCGAGCTCGGCGCCATCGAGCCACAAACACGTGCACGCGATCGCATCGGCCTCTCGCGGCGTGCGGCCGTTCGCGATCGAAGCGAGGCCCTCGCCCACGTCGACCGCGTACTCGGCCCCTTGCGGAGGCGCGCCGTCGCGGGCGAGCGACGCGCGGCCGTTCGACGGGTTCATACCGAGGACGAGGCGCCTGGTGAGTCGCCGTACCAGAAGCAATCGATGCGCACATGGCGCCCGCCGCGGCGTGCATCGACGTGACGATGAACGCTACGCCCTCCTGCGCGCGTCGACGCCAGCGGCGCGCAGCGCGGCAGCAAGATCGCGGGCGAGATCGGTTTCGCGCACGGCTCGCAGTCTACGACGGCAGATACGACTTCGGCGCCGTCCGGGTGATCGTGACGCGGCGAAGTAGCGGCGCCGTCGGCGCGGTGGACGAGGACCAGCGTGTAGCCGTCGTGAAATTCCCTCAGGTAGCGCTGCGAGCCACCGAGGTCCTCGCGCCGCTCCTAATGGACCTCATTGATGGGATGGGTGCCGCGTGACGTCGCGTCGAACGAATTCGCGCAACCTGTCCACGACCTGGCCGAGACGCCGCACCAGACTGCCGCCATGTTGACGAGACTCTCGAATTCCGGCGCCCGCGCGAGCCACGCCCCTGAGAAGAGGCCTGGCAGGGGGCATATCCGAACTCCCGGCGGACGATCGAACGAGCATCATCCCGCGAGGACGAGCCCTCGGTTCCAAGCATCGCGGTTGCGATAGAAAGGCGACCTGTGGCGGAGCTAAAGAGCGAAAGACGCAGGTTGACCACCATGATGGTCCGAGCTGGGGATGGACCCAATTCCAGCTGTACCCTGGCCGAGTACGGCATCGCGACGGTCGACTGTCAGATCACCACAAACCACGGCGGGGTATCTGCGCGCGCGATCGTGCGTTCGTAAAGGACCGCCACCTCCCCGCTCGACTCCGTCGTCAAAATGCGATCGGCGATCGTGTATGCCGCGCTGCATGATGTCCTCTGGAGTGGACACATTGCTTTGCGACAACGTCGCCATCAAGCGCGCATCTTCTTGTACCCGCAGCCTCAGCACTTGAGGTTGGTGCTAGTGTCCCCCCTACTTTTCGTTGATGGGGTGGTGCCATGTCGAGTGCAGAAGTATTTCGGTTCGTAACAATCCGTCCACCGCAGCAGCCCGACCCAGGCCAGCTCCCCGCAGCGATCGACCTGAACGTTGCCAAGAGCGTCCTCGCACAGGAGCTTCGGGCTCAGCGGGTAGCGGGGGCGCGTAGCGCAATGGTGGCGCTCGCGAAGAAGTATCTCGCGTCGGCTGACTTTCTCGGCGCTTCGACCAAGCTCGACCCCAAGCTCGCCGCGTTCATTTCGGCGCTGCGCCCACTGCCCCCTGCTGCCTTTTGGTCTGCCGCAGCGCAGGCGTTCGCGACCACGATCGGCACATCGCCCGGGGCGTACGTCGAGGGCGAGATCTACTCGCAGACACTCCAGCGACTCTCAGAGAGCGTCGTCGCTTCGGCGATCGACGCCAGCGTGCCCTCGAAGGTTCGCGAGCTGTTGGTCGAGGCTTCGCGCGCACTCTGGCTGATCCTCCGGCTATCGAAAGACGATCGCGTAACCCGCGCTCAGTTTGCCAACGCCGCGCTGGTGATGCCGCCTGGCATCTTTCCCCTTCCAGCGGACGACCAGAGCCTCAAGGGCCAGCGCGTGGCCAAGGCGGCGGCCAACGCCAAAGCCCTCGGAGCGAGGCGCGCACGGCTCACCCAGCTGGCGCAAGACCTGGCCGCTCAGCGGGCTGCCACCGAAGAGCTGTTGACCGCCTACGAGCACAGCACGGCCTCGGCTGTGCCCGCCTCGTCGACCAAGTCGGCAGCCGTGCGCAGGCTCGGTGCGTTCGTGCTCCCCGCAAGCGCAGCCTCGGCGTTGAGCGCCCAGACCCTTTCTGCGCTCACCAAGGCGGGCCTCCCCACGACGTCGATCGACGTGCTCAAGAGTGTCGCCTCGCTCGATCGGCGATCGGCCCGCGACGCTGCGCAGCTCTACGCAAACACCTCGACGCGGGGTCAGCTCGTCAAGATTGGCCAGAACTTCCTGCCGCAAGATGCGCTCGACAACGACTTCGGCGTGCTTCTGGGCCCGGCCGTCACAGGAGCCATACCGGGCCCCTGCCCTCCGATGCCGAACACCACCATCCCGAACGATGGGGCGACCGTGCCCACCGGCCCCGGCGGCGAGGCACACGTGCTGGGGATCGCTGACTTGCTGATGCTCGAGCAGCGTCTCGCGCGCTACCAACTCGGCGAGATTTCCCACATCGAGAACGTCTTGCGGACCGAGCAGCGCTCGCGTCGATTCCGCACCAAAGATTCGATCGAGGTCAGCCAGCTCGATCAGACCGAGACGACGACCGACAAGGAGCAGGACCTGTCGAGCGATGAGCGCTTTCAGCTGCAGACCGAATCTCAAACGGTCATCAACGAGACCACGAGCAAAGATGCCGGACTGACGGTGCATGCCTCGTATGGGCCGTCGGTAGATGCCACCGCCAACTACAACACCTCGAGTGGTACGTCGTCGCAGCAATCGAATCAGACGGCGTCGAACTACGCACGCGAAGTGTCGAGCAAGGCGGTGCAGCGGGTGCAGTCGCGCACGTTGACGAGCCGAACCGTCACGACGCTCCACGTCGCGACCGAAGACAACCGGCACGCCTTCGACAACTCGAAGGGTACCGATGACATCGTCGGCGTGTATCGCTTCGTCGACAAAATCTACGAAGCGCAGATCGTCAACTACGGCAAGCGGCTGATGCTCGAGTTCATCGTGCCAGAGCCGGCAGCGTTCTTGCGGTTTGCGCTCACGAATCGACCGATCGAGACCGTGACCGCCGTCAAGCCCGATATGCCGGGCTATTGCCAGGGAGACGGCGTGACCTTCGCACCGCTCCAGGCGACCGACCTCACCAGCGACAACTACCTGTTCTGGGCGGCCAAGTACGGAGCGCAAGACGTCACCTCGGCTCCGCCAGCCATCGTGCTTGCGCAGGGCGCAAAGAAGGCACCCGATTCGATGCCGACGGCCGACACCGTATTGATCGGCTCGGACACCTTCGACGTGGCTGTAGCCGATGGGTACCTCGCGCAAAAAGCCTACGTGAACATCTACGGCGAGACGCAGCAGGGTACGCACCGGATCGTCGTGCAGATTCAAGACCAACAGATCACGTACTCGGAGCCCAGCGACGATGGGCTGGTCACGCTCGATCTGCTCCCGACTGCAGCGCTGTCGGTGACCGTCAACTCGATGCGCTTTTACAACTGGGAGGTCCTGGTCACTGCCTTGTGCACGCGATCCGCCGAGAAGTACCAGGACTGGCAGCTGAAAACGTTCTCGTCGATCATGAACGCCTACAACGATCTGAAGAGCGCGTACGATCAGGCTGTGCGGGAGGCCCAGCTGCAGGCCGCTGACCCGACGGGCAACACCGGCACGAACCCCGAATCGAAGCGCATCATGCAGCAGGTGGAGTTGAAGAAAGGGTGTTTGAGCCTCTTGACCGGCCAACGCTTCGATCTCTTCAACGCGGTCAATCGCAACGTCGCGCCCTATGGATACCCCGAGATCGACTTCATTGAGGCCAAGGCCGAGGGTGTCTACATCAGTGCATTCGAGCAGAGCTTCGAGTGGAACAACATGGTCTACCTCTTCTATCCCTACTTCTGGGGCCAGAAGGTCGACTGGCCGACCATCTCGCAGCTGAGCGATAGCGATCCGGTATTTCAGCAGTTTCTGCAGGCCGGCGCGGCCCGAGTGCAGGTGCCCGTTCGTCCAGGGTTCGAGGCTGGCGTGTTGAGCTACCTCTCGACCGGCCACTTGTGGAATGCCGACGGGACGCTGGTCAACGCTGACTCAGGTGGGAGCGACCAGCAGTCCCTGTCGATCATCGCCGAGTTGCGGAGTCAGACCGGCAACAACAACTCCGACGGTGTGGGGCTCGTGTCGGTCACCAAGGACTCGGCCGAGGTCATCGGCAGCGGGACGACGTTCACCGCAGACGACGTGAACCGACGCATCATCATCGCTGGCGTCGCCGGCGTCATCAAGACGGTTGTCAACGCAGAGGCCATCACGCTGACTGCGCCCTACCCGAACGACTCGGTGACGGGGGTGGGCTACGCAACGGGTGGTAAGCTCGTGGGGCAACCCTGGGAGGTGACCATGCCAACCAACCTGGTGAAGCTCGACGGCTCGCTGCCGTTCAGCTGACGGAGCCGCGAGGACACTCCGTGACCCCCGACTCCGAGGGCCCCAGCGCCGACAGCTTCGATGGCGACCGAGCCGAGTTCGACCCAGCTGCGGTCGGCAGCGCGGACCGTGACCGTTTGGCACCGGTGTGGAAGCGATCCGACACCTTGCGACAAATGCTCCATGACCGGGGCACGCCATCGAAGGACGACCGCGAGGAGCTCAAAGCCCACCTGATCAGCCAACTGCCGACCATCTATCTGTATTGGAAGATGAAGCAGCTCGAGGAGCAGTCTCAACGGGACGCGGCAACTCCCTACCAGTTGAGCCTGTACGTTCTTCTCTTTCCCGGGGAGGGTCGTGACAATACCGGCATCAAGGATCTGAACGACAACGTCATCGGGCAATGGTGGAACTCGCAATACCAACAGGCTCGCTACAATGCGATTCGCGATCTATTCGACGTCGATGGCTTCTTGGTCGCTGCCCAGACCTACAAGACCGCGTTCATCATCACCCTCACCAAGACCCGAAAGGATTTCGTCGCCAAGCTCGAGCTGCTCGACGAAGCGCTGAGGCGTGAGCTCATTGTTATCCTCAAGCAGGCTGTCGTTGATGACTCCGTCACCGACAAGCAGAAGGCGGAGATCAAAAAGCTGCAGAAGACGTTGAGCAAGCCCGGCTACCGCTTCGACATCTTCTTCGGGCTCCGGTCTCGTTCGACGCAGGGCGGCTCGATGCTTGCGAACGTCTATCTGCTGGTGACCGAGGCGATGAAAGGGGCGGCGCTCGGCCGGTACGCTGCCAAGGCCACGACCGTAAAAACTCGGATCGTGAAGCAGCTCGCCGCAAAGCCCGGCGTCCGCGCCGACGACAAGGAGAAGGACCCGCGCGGAAAGGAATACGACTGGAAGGCTTACCTTCGTGCGTCTGCCCTGGCACAGACCATCAAGGACAGTATGGTCAAGGGCGATCTATCGGGCACGAGAATGGAGCTGAACGCGATCTACGTGAACACGGCCTGGACGTTCGCCTTCTTTCTCTACAAGAATCTGTACTGGGGCAACCCAGAGGTGGTGCGCGACGCCCGCAAGAAGAAGCTCGAGCAAGCCCCGCTGACGGACGGCAACGTCACGACGACCTTTCTCGTGCAGAAAGATCTGCTCGAGCTCTGGCTGGTGATTCTGAACATGATCGACTACGTGAAGTCGTTCGAATCGGCTGAGTTCGACAACCTTCTCCTCAGCTATCACGACAAGGCGCGGCGTTCGTATAGCGAGCTTGCCGAGCTTCCCGCGGCCGCTCGTGGAATTGACTGGGATAACCTGCAATTCGTGCTCACACATGACGTGCGACAGCACATGACGCTCGCCGTCATCGCGACGGCAAGCGAATATCAGTTCTACTCCATCGCCTCGGATTATCAGCAGCGGGTCATCTTCAGTCTCGATATTCGAGACATGGGTGTCGAGCTGATGTTGTTGTACGAGTATACCAATCGCACCGTCGTTCACGACAAGCTCAGCGACCTCGATCTGCTGAACGCGACCTTTCGGGCCACCGACCCCATCGACGTCAGGAGGCGCGCCACCTACGACGTGGTCGTGGCCATTTTCCGGAAGTACTACGATCAACTCCAGCGAAACCCTGCAGCGGCGGCCTCGATCGCGCGGCAGTTCTTCGATGGCGCGTCCCTCGGCCCACTGGGCTCGTTCGAGCAGGCAGTTCAGTTCATGCTGGGCGGCGATGAAGTCTACATCGCGGGGCACCCGCTGTTTGCCGCGGTCACCCCGGCCCTGCTGGGCGAGCTCGACAGGGCTACCTTCGCGACCGATCGCCCCGTCGATCTTCGCGCCTCGGTGGCATTCTCGGACGCCGCCACGGCGCCCGCCGGCGACCAGCGCGAGACCACTCAACTTTCGCTCCAAGACGCGCTCAAGCACGCAGATCTCGCACCGGGCACGCTCAAGGAGCTCGAGCGCATCAACCGACGAATTCTTCGGCTGATCGAGATACTCGAGGCCAACCCCAAGAAGCAATCGCGCGGCTCGGGCTATCGGGCCGAGCTCGCGAAGCTACCTCTCCAGCAGCTCTTCGCCCGTTGGAAGGCGAACTGGAGGGAGAAGAGCCAGCGCGAGACCGCGAAGCTCTATGCCGCCCTACTCACGGGCGGCGTCACCGATCCCAAAGACGACCCCATCGACCTGGTCGACTTCACGGGGACGGTGATCGAAAAGGTCGCCTTGCTGAAGGCGGCCACTGCCCTCGAGGGCAAGGTGCGAAAGGACGTAGGTGCCGACAATCGGCAGATGCACCCCATGCCGCTCCCGCCGCAAAAGCTCATCGAGAAGATCATCGACCGCATCGTGCCCGAGGACCCTGACTGGAAGGACCCTTGGAAGAAGCCGAAGAAGAAGCCGCCGGTCCAGGTAGGTCCATGACGCGCAAACACTCTCTGGCGCCGGCGAAAGAACCCGCGTCCGGCAAGACCTCGTGTCCGTCTTTCGCAAACTCAACTGGGTCAGCGTCGAGATCACCCATGTTAACCTCGCGCGGTGATCGCCGAGACCCGCTCCTTCAGCCTCGTGATCGGGGCGGCCGTTGTCGCGGGAGCACTCGCGATCGCGGCGCTCGGGACCTGCGGCGCGCCGGAGTACGCGACCGCACCGAGCATCGCGTGGGATGGCCGCGTGCTGACCGCCGTGTGGGAGCGCAGCGATGGCCGCGACGGCTCGACCGTGTTCGCGCATCGCTTCGCCGACTTGCGCGCCGGTGTCACCACGACCGGCACCGGCACGCCGATCCATCACCAGCAATATGGACTCCCGAGGGACAGGCCCGAGATCGCGAGCGACGCGATGGGCTCGCTCGTCGTCATCCTCGGGCAGCGGCGGAATCAGTTTGCGATCCCGCTCGACGCGACCGGCGCGGTCGCCGGCCCGGCGCAGCCACTCACCAGCTGCAGCTCAGACCGGTCGGAGCGGATCTGCATGCGGGTGTGCCGGCGCGCGGTCGCGTTCGGCGACGGCTTCGCGTTCGGGCATCTCGACACGTGGCCTCGCGCGGGCCACGGATCCAACGCGATCGCGGTCAGCTTCCTCTCGCGCGACGGCAAGACCGTGCGCGACGTGGGGCTGCCAAGCGACATTCCGTCCGGCTGTGCGCTCGCATCGACCGGCACACGCCTCGTCGTCGCCATCGCCGAACAGAGGATGGACTACGCGGAGGGTATCCGCATCGTGGTCGTCGACGGCCCCGACCGCGGAGGTCTCTGGGTCCCCGACGCCGTGCGCGCGATCGCGCTCGTCCCGACCGGCGTGGACATGGCGCTCCTCTACGAGATGCGCGATGGGGCGTTGCGCGTCGCGCGTGTCGACGACCGCGGCGTGGGCGAGCCGGTCACGCTGCCCGCCGATGTCAATGCCGCCACCGTCGATCTCGGCATCGGCGCGCACGGCCCGTTCGTCACGTGGATCGTCGGCCAGCGCGTGTTCGTGCGCGATGTCGCGACCGCCGCTATTGCACGCGGCGCGATCCGCGGTGCTCAGCCGCTGGGCACTCGCGCGGTCGGGCTGGGAGACCGCTGCGTCGCGGCATGGAGCGCCGGCGGCGGCGCGAAGCTCGGAGTCCTGTCGACCGCTTGCCCATGACCATCGAACGTTGCGGTGACGACTGGCGGGTCGTGTCTGCGCACATGGCGCCGCTGCGGCGCGCATCGACGTGATGATGAACGCCCTCGCCCTCCGCGCGTGTCGACACCGGCGGCACGCAGCGCGGGCGAGATCGCGGGCGAGGTCGGTTTCGATCACTGCTCGCGGTCTACGACGACCGCACGCACCGCGCGCACGCAGATATGACTTCGACGCCGTTCCGGTGATCGGGTCGCGGCGAAACACGGGCGCCATCAGCGGCGCTATGGCTCGGGGTCCCTTGCGCCGATCCTGATGGACCTCACTGACGGGATGCGCAACGCATGAGTGCGTCGAACGAATTCGCGCAACCGGTCCACGATCTGGCCGAGACGCCGCACCAGAGGACTGCCGCCATGTTCACGACACTCTCGAATCCCGACGCTCGCGCGCGGAACGCCCCCAAGGAGAGGCCTGGCCGCGGCGCGTCCGAACTCCCGGTGGACGACCAACCGAGCATCATGGCGCGCGGACGAATCCTCGGTTCCAAGCATCGCGGTTGCGACAGAAAGCTCGGCCGGTGGCGGAGCTAAAGAGCGAAAAGGCGCAGATCGACCACGACCGTGGTCCGAAACCGGGGGCGGAACGTGCTGGCGGTGTTGGAGTTCGGGCCCTCGATCATTTGCTGCAACGCGGTGGAGTGCCCGACATCCACGCGGTCGCCGCGATCGTCAATGCACATCCGTCTGATCGTGGTCCGATCGTTGCGCGCCTGCACCAGACGCTCGGGAACCAGTACGTTGGTCAGGTCTTCGCCCTGTTGTCGCCGGGTCCTGTCGCCACCACGCTCGACCACCCCGCGCCGCAGCAAGACAACCCGATCAACGGGCACGCTGCGAAGCTGGTCGATGCCAGTAAGTCCGATCCTGCCAAGCTCATCAGCCCGTCCGCGCCTGCCAGCCTCGAACTCGAGCTGCGTGGCGTCCAGAACAGCCTGGACGCCACGACGACGAATCGCCAGGCGTTGTTGCCGGCGCACCGCGCGGCGGTGAACGCATTGGAGCGCGGTGCGGTCCTCGAAATCGCCGCGCGGGCGATCTCGATCTTCAAGCGGCGCAGCACGCTGAGAGCACCGCGGCTGCGACGATCGCGCGCGGACTTCCCGCGGCATCGGTCTCGACCAACGACTCCGCGACCGATGACACGCCAGAAGAGCTCGAAGCTAGATGGGCGATGCTCGTCGGGCTCGATTCGGCCTTAAAGGTCAACCAGGCGCTGCTCGCGAACGAGCTCGCGATCGCGCTCGGTCCGCAGGAGTTTCGCGACACCCCGGTCGTTGGTGGACTCGGGCTTCCGGTATTGTCGGGAAACCCGATCGCGTTCCTCGTGCACGAGTCCGGAACGACCGTTGATCTGATCACAGTCACGCGAAGCATCCAGGCGATCGCAGGCGCTGCGAATGGAACGTGCGCGCCATTGAGCGACGAGAAGCGTACGCAGATCGCCAAGCTCGTCGAGTCGTTCCGCTCCCGCCCCATTCGCGAGGTCCCAACGAGAGTGGTCCCACCTGTGACTCAGGATGATCGACTCGATCGTCTCGCTCGTGACGTAGACGACGGACTTCTCGAGAGTTTCGAGCACGACGTCCTGCTCGGCGCGCGCGAAGAATCCGCGCACCATCGGCTCCACTTTGGCGCGCGTGAGCTCGATGCCGACGTTCGTGGGCACCGGCTCGTGCGAGTGCCCTTTCGCTAGCCGACGAACCTCTGCAGCCAGCGCGGCGCGAAGATCAGCGTCCTGACGGCGTCCGCGCTCCATGAAGTCGCCTGGCCACGCCCGGGCATCCATGTCGGCGTCGCCGGTGCGGAGGTAGCGCTCGATACTCGGCAAGGATCTAGCCACGGACGTCCCCGCCTGCGCGAGTGCCTACTTGACCGGCGATGGAACGGAACACGAAGGCGGCGTGCCCTCCGCTTACATTCACGGCGGCGCTGCCGACGAGCGCGAACGCCTCGACGTCTGATTCGCAGATCTTCCCAGTCACCGTCAGGCTCCGGTAACGGCCGGATTGATTTTGCAGCAGCTGCTGCAACATTGGTGGTGGTGTTCAACTCGTTGGTGAGGAGTCATCGGCGCTTGTTCTTCTGCCGCCCAGGCGCCTGCTTCCTGGCCTTCCCGGCATCCACGGTGGGGCGAACCAATTCGGCCTCGATCTGCGCAATCGTCGGCAGGCTACCTTCGAGATCTTTCGGGAGCACCTCGACCAGTTGCGTCTCCCATGCGGCCACCCCCATCGGCTTGTCGATGCCGCGCAGGGCGTACTCGACGAACGTCTGATCCTTGGTCTTGCACAGCAACAGGCCAATCGTCGGCAAGTCGTCGGGGTGCTTGAGCAGATCGTCGACCGCGGACAGATAGACGTTGAGCTGTCCAACGAACGAGGCCTCGAAGTCCACGGACTTCAACTCCACGACAATGAAGCGACGCAGCTTGAGGTGATAGAAGAGCAGATCGATCCTGAGATCCTTGTCTCCGACTTCGAGCGGCACCTGACGGCCGACGAACGCGAAGCCGGCGCCCAGCTCGAGGAGGAACTTCTCGATGTGCGCGACGAGCGACAGCTCGACCTCCTGTTCGCGGCGAGGGTCGGCCGTGCCGAGGAAGTCGAACAGGTACGGATCCTTGAACACCTGCGCGGCGAAGTCGGAATCGGAGGGCGGCAACGTTTGCTTGAAGTTGTTCGCAGCGCGGCCATGCCGTGCATGCGCACTCCGACGGATCTGAAGGCCGAGGATGCTCCGCGACCAGCCGTGCTCGATCGTTTGCGCCGCGTACCAACACCGGGTGGCCTGATCGTCGAAGGCGTCGAGAAGCATCATGTGGTGTCCCCACGGCAATTTTGCAGCAAGCTGCTGCAAGATTGGTCGGCTCGTCCACGTTGTCGCGAACGACCGCATATAGCGTAGGTTCCTCGACGAGAACCCGGACATGTCGGGGTATGCGGTGCGGATGTCAGCGGCGAGGCGGTCGATGACCTTGGCTCCCCACTGCTCGGCTTCCATCCGCGCGGCAACGACGTTTCCGATCTCCCAGTACAGCAAGATGGCGGCGGAGTTCGCTGCGATCACCGTCGAGAGCCGGGCTTTGCCGATGCGCTCCTTGATGTCGCGGAGCGTTCGCGCGTAGCTGTGCGGCAACCCTGCTACGGGAGGCGGGACCGGAAACAGCGCGTCGTTTCCGCGGGCACGGCCGAGCACGAGCCGTACATCGCTGCGCTGGGTGTCCTCTGGCGCTTGCGCGGTTGGAGGACGAGCCAGAGCGCGCGTCGACTTGGTTGTCTTCTTTCGACTTATCGCCATCAGCTCGCCTCCTCTCCCAAGCGCACGAGCACCTCCCAGCGCACGCCACGCGGATCGAAGCCGTACGCGGTCACACGGTACTCCCCTGCCCCAACGCGTGCCACGATGTCGGCGAGCGCGACGGGGCCGGAGACGGTGAAGCCGCCCAGCTCGCGGAGGTCGCGATACTCGACGCAGCCGTTCACGTTGGTCTCGTCGGGGATCATGAAATCGCCCCGCATGCGCGCGACGCTGATCCGCGTCGACTGTTTCTCGGGCAACGCCATGAGCAGCTGGGACAGTTGCACGGGCGTGACGCGACGGATGACGTCTCGATCGTCGTGCAGCGGTGGTAACGCCGGCTCGGGACGCTGCAGCTCGCCGGACCACAAGCCGACCAACCACGTGTGGTAGAGGTCGCGAACGTCTTCCGGCGGGACGCGCAGCGCGATCACGATCTCGGAGAGCGAGTGCCGTTGCTCGAGCCGCTCGAATACGAGCGCGGCGAGCTCGCCCTTCGAGAGCTGCGCGGCGTTCACCACGGCTTGCTTCGCGTTGCGCGGCGACCGCTCCGCTTCTAGCTCCTTCGCCAGGCGCTCGACATCGGATGCCTTGAAGCGGCGCACGCTGTTCGCGTCGATCGTCGGCTGCAGCCGCGTGCCTTCGAAGCGGCGGACGGTCGAGATGCTGACGTCGAGACGCTTGGCTACGTCATCGCGGGTCAATGCAGCCGAAGACACCCCGTCATCGCCCTGTTTTGCGTCCAAACGCTTGGGTTTCTCTCGCTTCGGCACCCGACACACATACCCTAACCCTGTGATCTTTAGGTCCCTGAGAAAGCACGACGAATTGCACCACCATGTCGAAAACAGACCGAAAGCCTGTCTGTCATCGACCTGTCATGCATGACAGACAGACCGTTACCTGACGTGTGACACCTCGTGGCAGGCAAAACCGTTCTACACCGGTTCTACACCGAGCATTTTTCAGTGATCTCGCCAGCGTCGGAGCCTGCGCACGCGTTCAGTGGACTTACGTGCCACAAGATCTCCAACAATCACTAGTTATTACAGGTATTTCGGCAACTACTTCTTCGAGTGGTGCGTATGGGTCGGCTTCGCGCTCTACAGCCTCGCGTTCTACGGCGGCTGGATCGCACTGATTCCGCAGGCGATCATCTTC
>JAYWCI010000365.1:0-8690 GCA_043780895.1 Kofleriaceae bacterium
CCGCCACCATGGGCGCGTTCCCCGGGTACGCCGACGCCCGTTGCAGCGGCACGCCGAACCCGCTCCGCAAGGACAACGTCGAATCGACGCTCGGCGTCATCCAACTCCACCGCGCCGCCGTCGAGGACATCCAGCCCAGCGAGGACTTCGCGTACCTCAAGGACGAGGCCCGTCGTTGCTGGGACCGCGCCCTGTCCCGAGGCAAGGAAGTCGGCTACCGCAACGCGCAGGTCACCGTCCTCGCCCCCACCGGCACGATCGCCTTCCTCATGGATTGCGACACCACCGGCATCGAGCCGGACATCGCGATCGTCAAGTACAAGCGCCTGGTCGGCGGTGGCTTGCTGAAGATCGTGAACAACACGGTCCCCGAGTCGCTCACCAACCTCGGCTACGACGCCAAGGAAGTCGAAGCGATCATCGCGCACATCAGCGCGAAGGACACGATCGAAGGCGCGCCGGGCCTCAAGGACGAGCACCTCCCGGTGTTCGACTGCGCGTTCCGCTCGTCGAACGGTACCCGCTCGATCCACTACATGGGTCACATCCGCATGATGTCGGCGGTCCAGCCGTTCCTCTCGGGCGCGATCTCGAAGACGGTGAACCTCCCGACCGATTGCACGGTCGAGGACATCGAGGACGCATACATCCAGGCGTGGAAGCTCGGCCTCAAGGCGATCGCGGTCTATCGCGATGGCTGCAAGCGCACCCAGCCGCTCTCGACGAACATGACGCAAGCGACGTCGAACGGCAGCAAGGTTGCCGCGAACGTCGATCCGCTCGACCTCCTCGCTCCCGAGGAGCGTCGGCTGGTCGAAGCCCTGCGCTCGCGCAAGACCCGCCCGGCCGGTCCGCCGATGGCGAACCGCTACAAGCTGCCCGACGAGCGCGCCTCGTTCACGCACAAGTTCTCGATCGGCGGCCACGAGGGCTACATCACGGTCGGCCTCTACCAGGATGGCTGCCCGGGTGAAATCTTCGTCCGCATGGCGAAAGAGGGCTCGGTCATCGCAGGCCTGATGGATTCGTTCGCGACCTCCATCTCGCTCGCGCTGCAGCACGGCGTGCCGCTCACGGTTCTGATCGACAAGTTCAAGGGCACGCGGTTCGAGCCGTCGGGCTTCACCGGCAACCAGGAAATTCCGATCGCGACGTCGATCATGGACTACCTGTTCCGCTGGCTGAACATCCGCTTCCCGAGCGAAGGTCCGTCGATGGTCGATCGTCACCCGGCCGCGCGTACCGCGCAGCTGGACCTGCCGAAGATTCCGCTGCTCTCGAAGGACTTCATCGCGGTCGAAGTGAAAGCCGGCATCGAGCCTGCGATCCCCGTCGAGGTGAAGGATCGCGCGTGGGTCCAAGAGACCGATGCGCCGCCGTGCCACGAGTGCGGCACGCTGATGGTTCGCAACGGCGCTTGCCACAAGTGCCCGAACTGCGGCTCGACCAGCGGCTGCTCGTAAAGGTTTAGCAGCTCGCCACCCGGCGAGCATGTAGTACCGAAGAAGCTCGCCACCCGGCGGGCTTCTTTGCTTTTAGTCGTCATGGCGGGCGCGGATCAAAGCGGCGTCGAGCAGCTGTTCGAGCTCCGGAACCCCAGGAGTCGTTGACAGTGCTGCTGCGACATAGCGACTCGCTTCGACCCTCGCGAAGCCTCGTTTCATGAGTTCCTGCTTTGCGCGAGTTACGACGGCGACGCGCTCGAATTTCGAGCCGATCCGAACCGGTGGCTGTACTCGCGAAGCTCGTACCTCGAGCTCGCGCCCCACGTGGGGCGCGTCGATCGTCGGTCGGTCCAGCTTCGTTCCAGGCGCAGACTCGATGTTGATCGTCGGAGCGAGTTCGGTGGACGTGATGTCGACTTCTTCACGCCCCACGTGGGGTGCGTGTTCGACGAACGTGAGCTTCGGCGCGCGACCATGGATCTCGAGCAGGCCTGCGTGAAGCGCGAAATGGTGGGCAAAGCACAGGATCGTGAGGTTCTCGGTCTCGTGATCGCCACCATCTTCGCGAGCGACGATGTGATGAACTTCGCCGAACCGCGCCGATCGGCAGCCCGGGACCGTGCAGGCTCCATGATCACGGCGTTTCACGTAGCGGCGCACCTTCGGCGCGATGTCTTGCTTCGCGCGGAGATCTGAACCGATCCGTTGGGCATCGCACTCGGCGCGCTCGACATCGGTCGCCGAGATCGGCACGTTCACGCCACCGCCCTGCTGCCAGCCCTGGTTACAGCTCTCGCAAATCGTCGTCAGAATTTGATGCTTCGCCCGACCATCGGGCTCGCCACCAGGATCTGAACGGTTGCCCTCGATCACGCTCGTGCAGAGGATCGCGACGAGCTCGTCGTCGTCCAGCCGGCGGCCGTGTTCGTCGGCGAGAATCTGTTGGGCTTGGCGAAGGAGTGCGAAGGTCGCCGGGCTGAGCTCGAAGCGAACCACGCGCGGTGCGAGATCCGGATTTGGCGGATCGCTCGGAAGGTCACCGCGACGATGAACTGCGACCAGCTCTTCGATCTGGCGGAGATTCTTGCCGCGCACCGCATCGCGCCACTCGCGCTGGGTGTTCGGCGTGACGATGCGCGTGAGTTCTCGCAAGGCAGAGTAGCTCTGCTCGCCACACTCCAAGGCATCCGCGAGCACCGGCATCTCGTCGAGCGCGAGCGCGACCCGAACTCGGTCGCGCGCCACCTGCGGACCGTAGCCGAGCACATCTTCCATGTAAGCGAGCAACGATGGCTTGCCGAGCGAGCGCCAGATCTCACGTCGGTTCGCGATGCACAGCAGCGCGGCTTCCTCGACATCGAGCACGCCACGCCGCTTCGCGATCGACCGCAGTCCACGATCGATCTCTTGCCAGCTCTGCGGCGCATCGGCGAACGGACGACCCAACGACTCGCTGCTCTCACCATCATCCAACATGATCCACACTCCGATTCGTTGATGCCCAAGTTTGTCGACGACGAAACACGTGGTCGACGCGATCGATCTCTTCTAAATCGCAAACCAAACCTACTTCGCCCTCGAATAGCGTCAAGCGATTTATGCTTTTTTAGAACACGAGAGATCGCGTCTGCAAACGTCCGGTATTCGGACAATGCGCACGGTCCTCACCGGCACCGCGCTCACCGGCGATGGCACGCCGAAGACGTTCGCGCTGCGGTTGCCTGCTGCTGCGTTGCACTGACTGCTGCTGCGCTCGCGAGCATGACGATCGAGATCGCTCACGGCGTCGGGCCTTCGAAGCTCGACATCGCCTACGAGCGTCTCGGCGATCCATCTCACCCGCCAGTTCTCCTGATCATGGGACTCAGCGCGCAGCTGATCGCGTGGCCGGATGGGTTCTGCGACGAGCTCGTGCAGCGCGGTCTGCACGTGATCCGGTTCGACAACCGCGACGTCGGGAAATCGACCCACATGACGACCGCGCCGATGCCGAACTATATGGCGCCGATCGGCGGCGATTTCTCCTCGGTGTCGTACACGCTCTCGGACATGGCCGCGGATACTGCGGGCCTGCTCGATGAACTCGGCATCGCGAGCGCGCACATCGTCGGCGCCTCGCTCGGCGGCTTCGTCGCGCAGACACTCGCGATCGAACATCGCGCGCGCGTGCGCAGCTTGACCTCGATCATGTCGAGCACCGGCGATCGCAAGGTCGGCCAACCGCATCCCGAGACTATGAAGATCTTTGCGATGGCACCACCACGAATCGCGAAGAGGTGAGCGGCAACGGCGTGAAGGCGTTCGGCGTGATCGGCTCGCCGAAGTATCCGACCGATCCGGCGCAGGTCGCGGAGCGAACGGGGCGCGCCTACGATCGCTCGTTCGATCCACTCGGCGCCGCGCGTCAGGCGGTCGCGGTGCTCGCCTCGGGCGACTTCACCCCGAAGCTGCGCGAGCTCGATCTAGCAACGCTGGTGATCCACGGCGATGCAGATCCACTGGTCAGCATCAGTGGCGCGCGCGCGACGGCGGAGGCGATCCGGGTCGCGAAGCTGGTCGTGGTCGCGGGCATGGCGCCCGACCTGCCGAAGCCTCTATGGTCATCATTCGCCGCGGAGATCCAGCAGGTAACGAAATAGCCTGCGACTTGCTGCGACCCCACGGCTCGCGCCCGCGTGAAGCGCATCCTTGGCCCGTGTGGTCTCGTCGGCTTGGTCGGCTGCTTCCTGCCGATGGCGTTCGGGATGTCGCTGTTCGACCTCCGCACCTTCACCGAAGGTTGGACCGCGTGGCTGTTGATCGCCGCGTTCGCGGTGCCGACGCTTCTCGGCTTCGCGAAGGGTGAGGGCGAGCGCGCGGTTGCGATCGCGAGCCGCGTCTCGTTCGGGGTCTCGCGATGATCGCGGGGCTCGGGTTCGCGGCGCTCGGCTTGTTCGCCGCGCGCCGCGCCTAACCCTTGAGCTGGTCGCGCAGGTCGTCCTTCAGGCGATTTAAGCGCTTGCGGAGCGCAGCGGCGCGCTTGTCGAGGGCCTCGGTCGAGGCGCCTTCGTCCTCGAACACCTGCGCGATATCGCGCCACGGTAGCTGGCGATCGACGCGCAGGATCAGCAGCGCCTGATCATCCGGCTCGAGGGCCGCACGAATCTCGGCGAGCCGATCTTTGGTCTCGGTGCGCAGAAACACCACGGTCTCGGTCCGGACCTCTTGGACCAAGGCGCTGACCGAATCGGTCGTCGAGCCTCGGCGCTTCACCCCACGTGCGTGCGAGAAGCAGGCGTTGCGCGCGATCGCGTAGACCCAGGTCCGGAAGCTCGAGTGCCAGCCGAACTTCTCTCGGGTCATCAGCGTGATCGCGTGCTCCGGCTTGTTCGCCGCGATATCGACCGAGGCCTGCGCGATCAGGGTCGGGACGGTGACCTCGAGATTGCCGATCTCCGCACCTTCGGTGATCGAGAGTTGCGCCCAGAGCGCGGCCGCTTCGAGCTTCGAGCGATCGAGCAGTTGCATCGAGAGGTGCACGGCGGCGCGGCTCGCGGTCGCGCGCGCGCCCGCGGCCCGCGCCTCGAAGTACGCCTGCTGGAGCGTGTCGGCGGTCGCGGGCTCGTCGAACATCCACATCATCAGGCCGCGCGCGAGATCGAGCTTCGCGCGTGATCCAGGATCGAGGACCGTCCGTTGCTCGAGGTCGTGCAGCACGCTCTGTGCAGGCGCGAGCTGCCGGGTCACCTCGAGAGCATTGTGAAATTGCAGCTCGGTATCGAAGGTCGACATCGCGAGCGCGAGCGCCGGATGTTGCGGCGGTGGCGTATCCGCTGCGACGTAGCTCGGATCGGCGCAGGTCTCCGGGCGCGGCAGCTGGCCGAGCACCTTGTCGAGCTTGCTGATCACTTTCGGTCCGAACGCCGCGAGCGTCGCCGAGAGGCCGTGCTCCGCGCGCGACAGGCACAACATGCCGCGATCGTGCAGCGAGCTCGACCAGCCCGCATGGCAGACATTCGCGTAGGAAGCGGCCCAGCGCGTCGACCACACTCGTGCGCTCGATCGCGGATCGCACGGCCGCCTCGTCCCAGCTGGTGGTCGGTGCGAAGACCCGCTGGAGCTGCTCCACGCGGGTTGGATTCCACGCTCGGGCGATGCGCGTCCGACCGTCACCGCACGCGTCGACGGTCGCGGCCTGTCCGCGCAGTGCGAAGCCACCGACGAGGATCACTGCACACGCCGGCACCGCGATCAGGGCTTGTCGCTTGCGCCGTGCCGGATCGCGCCGGAGCTCCGCGAGCAGCGCGACGAGCGACGGCCAGCGCATCCCGCGATCGGGGGCGCGCCCGCGACGCAGGGCGGCCTCGACATGACTCGGCATCCGCTTCGCGTCGGCCCGCGGGAGCTCGCCCTTCGAGATCGCGTCGCGCAGCGCTTCGCGTGGCCTAGCCGAGGCGCAGCGGGCCGGTTGCCGCTGGCGGGTCGACGATCTCGCGCACGGCGGCGCTGCTCGTCGGCATGCGATGCGACGGGCCCCACACGGTGACCTCGCGCAAGGCCGGCAACGATCCGAGCAAGCGCTCGATCGTCGTGACGGCGGCTTCGCTCTTCAGCGAGGGCAGGTGGAGCACCGCGAGCCGCGGATGATGCGCGAGCTTCATCGCGAACGCGGACATCATGATCGCGCCGCCGAGTGCGCGGGGTGCGAGGTGTCCGGGCTCGTTGCGAGATAGATCGAGCTCGACGAGCGCGGGCACGCTCGCGAACAGCCGGCTGATGAAGTCGATCGGTGGATCGGTGTGCTGGCTCGCGAACTGGCAGTGAAACGCAAAATCGAGCGACGCGAGCTGGGACCAGACCTTCATCGGATCGGCGAGCGAGGCGAGCGCGTCGTAGCCCGTGATCTTCAGAGCGCGGACCCGCGGATGCGCCACGTTGCCGAGGATCCGCCGGCCCTCGAGCTCGAGGGCGGTGAGCGCCGGCAGGCGCGCGAACAGCTTCTTGGTCTCCTCGTTGCCGAGTGTGAGCGCGGTCGTCTCGTTCCACTGCCGGATCACGAGCTCGGTGAGCCACGGGCGCAGTTCGGCGGCGAGGAGCTCGAGCGCGGCGCGGTTCTCGTCGATGGTTCCGGCGAGCGCGACCGAGCGCACGAACTGGCTGCCGGGACCGCGCAGCACGATCGCGAGCTGGCTCTCGGGACCCGCGCCGGTCGCGTCGGCATCGACGAAGCCGTAGCGCACGCTGCCGGGAAGAATATCGTCGCCAAGCCACTGTTCGATCAGCTCGGCGCGGCGCTCGAGCATCCCGGCGTTCGCACCGACCTCGTCGATCCGCAGATCGATCGCGACGAGCTCGCCGCGCGGATCGCCCATCGCCTGCAGATGATCGGCGTACACCGCGATCGCCTCGCGATCCCACGCGGCGCGAACGGCTGCCTCGAGGTCGATCACTTCTTGGGATACGTCTCGCGTACGGCAGTGATCGCGCTCGCGCGCTGCGCCGGATCGAGCCCGAAGCAATCGACGAGGATGTCGCCGATCTGATCATCGGAGCCCGACTCGACCGCGGTGCGCAGGCCCATCGCCTTGGGCATGAACGCCGGCTCTTTGATCTGGACCTGGAAGAACGTCGTCGCGGTCGCGGCCTGCGCGGCAGGCAAGCCGAGCAGCTGCTCGAGCATGTCGGTCGCCGCCGGCAGCTGGTTTTGCATCACCGACATCGCGTACTCACGAAACGTTGCCATGGGAGGAGCTTAGCGGATGGTGGCGTTTGCGTCGTGGCTCGGGCAGACTCGGCGGGTGGATCCGGAGCAACTGACCACCGAGCTCGAAGCCGAGCTGATGCGCGAGCTCGCGCGATGTTTCGACCGGATCAACTGGGCGCACTTCCGCGAGAAGCTCAAGAAGCCGGTGCTCGTGCTCTCGGAGTCGACCCACCTGCTCGGTCAATGGATGCGCACCACACGTACGTTGGAGCTGCAACGTGCCCTGGTGCTCGAGCGGCCGTGGCCCGATGTGATAGCGGTGCTCGAGCACGAGATGGCGCACCAGTTCGTCGACGAGGTGATGCAGGTGCGCGACGAGACCGCGCACGGCGAGACCTTCCGCAAGGTGTGCGTGGATCGCGGCATCGATGCGCGCGCGAATGGTGCGCCGGTGCCGCGGCACGATGATCCGGGCGCGAAGTCGCTCGATCGGATTCGCAAGCTGCTCGCACTGGCCGGCAGCTCGAATCAGCACGAAGCCGAAGCCGCGATGAAGAAGGCGCACGAGCTGATGCTCCGCCACAACATCGAGCAGCTGCCGGTGATGCACGAGTTCGAAGTGCGCCACCTCGGCGAGCCGCGCCGGCGATCGAACACGATCGAGGCCGAGGTCATGGGGCTGCTCTCGGAGCTGTTTTTTGTCGAGGTGATCGCGATTCCGGTGTATCAGCCGAAGACCGCGACGCACGGCCGGGTCTACGAGATCACGGGCACGCTCGCGAACGTCGAAATGGCGAGCCACGTCCACGCGTTCTTGCTCGCGACCGCGGAGCGGCTGTGGCAAGCGAATCGCAGCGACGCTCGCGTGCGCAGCGGCCGTGATCGGATCTCGTACCAGACCGGCGTCATCCGCGGCTTCCGCGACAAGCTGCTCGCCGAACGCGTCGAGCTGCGCGGGGTCGGCCTCGTGTGGGTCGGCGACAAGCGGCTCGAAGAGTTCTATCGCCGTCGCAATCCGCGGATCGTCAGGCGTGTCCGCACCATGCGCGTCGGTGGTGCACATCACGCGGGGAGGGAAGCCGGTCGCACGGTCGTGTTGCACAAGCCGGTCGAGAACGGCAGCTCCGGCGGCGGGCCGAAGCTGCTGCGTGATTAGGGCTTCGGGCGCAGCGCGAGCACTTCGAGGATCGCGAAGTCCTGCGCTTGCGAGGCTGTCTCGTCCAGCATCGCGGTCGCGCCGGTCGAAGGATCGAGCCGCTCGGTCATCGTGCCCGAGCGCGTGGTCATGTTCTGAACATCGACACGCTCGATCGCGCCGGCAGGTGCGGTCCAGGTCGTGACCGGCGATCCGGGACCATGGCCGACGACGATGCCGACGAGCATCGTGTTCGGCACGTCGGGGTTCACGCTCGGCAACGGATACGCGGGACCGCCGCCCGCGTTGACCGCGCCGTTGGCGTCGACGATCGGGTTCGCCGTATCGACGTTCGCGTAGCACGCGATCCACGACACGCCCTCGATCGTCGTCGTGAATGACCACGTGTGCTGGGGTGGCTCGATGA
>JAYWCI010000366.1:0-47969 GCA_043780895.1 Kofleriaceae bacterium
TACCCCGCACTGCCGGATACGGCACCGACTATACAGACCTCCGAGACGCCAGCGACCACGGTCGACGCCGCGACGACGTGGGACGGTGAAGCGGCGACCGCGCAGCCGATCGCCCCACCGCCGGTCGTACCGACGCCGATTCCGCGCATGGCGCCACCCTCGGGGCCCACCACGGGCACACCCGCGTACGCCCCATCGGGCGCGAGTGGACCCGTCATGGGCTCGCCGAGTATCGAGCCGAAAGCATCGCGCGATACGTCGCCGTCGTTGCCGCCGCCGCCCGTGTTCGTGGCTGCGGTCCCTCCGATGCCCGTGGTCGACGACAGCGGGCGACGCGAGCTCGCGAATGCACTCAACCCGGGCCCTGCAGCGCAGCGCCGCGAAGCCTCGCCCGATGATCGCATCCCCGCCGATCGGCGCAGCCGCACCGATTCGGCGCAGCCGCTGTCACCGACGTCACTGATGCGACCGAACAGCCCGTCGCAACCGCCGCCGCTCAGCGTGCCGGCGATGCGCTCGCCGTCGCCGACGCAACCGCCGCCCGCGATTCCAACCAGGACCACGGCGCAGATTCCGGCGATCCCGCGGCCACCCGCAGCGCCGTCGAAACCGTCGGCTTTCGGTGCACCGCTGTCCGCGCCGCGGCCGCAAACGATTCCTCCGCCGATTCCGAGATCGGGAGCGTTTCCCGTCGCGCCGGTGCCGGTGCCGTCGCTGTTCACGGGCGACACGTTCGTCACCGACAACGACTACACCAAGGCGCCGGTGATCGAAGCCGTGGTCCCGCGTGGCTCGAACGAACCGCCACCGACTCGCATCCGGACCGATGCGATGATCGATCGGCCGTTCTCGCCGCCGCAGGTCCTCGCGGTGCCGCTGATTCCCGAGCCCGGGCTCGTCAAGGCAGCGAAGTACGCGTACGTGTTCGCGCGCGCGCGCTGGCAGCGCCGCGGTGCGATCCGGCTGCTCGGCCAGGAGATCAAGCAGGACACCGAAGCGCTCGATCAAGTGCTCGGCGCGCTCGGGCTCGCAGCGCGCAACGCTCGCGTCGAGGGCCGCGTGTTCTCCGCCGAGAACTCCGCGATCTCCGATGCGCAGGAGCGCATCAACCAGCTCGAGAAAGAAGGCGCGGAGGTCGAAGGCCGCAAGGCCGAGGAGCTCTCGAAGTTCGTCGACATCGAGCGCGAGCGCAACACGAAGCTGACCGAGGCGGAGCGCATGGTCGGCGAAGCGCAGAGCGAGCTGTCGAACCTCGAGGGCCAGCGCCGCTCGCTCCGCGACAAGCGCAAGGAGCTCGAGCGTCGCTTGAAGGCGTACCTCAAGGCCGCCGACGATCACGATCGCCATGCCGGCACCGCCCCGCTCGGCGATCAGCGCCAGGAGCTGCGCCGCGTCGCCGAAGGCCATCGCAAGGAAGCCGCCGCCCTCGAGCCCGACAAGCGCGAGGTCGAACGCCGGCTCGGCGAGATCGAGCGTCCGATCAATGAAGTCACCGCGCGCCTCGATGCCGGTAAGGCCGAGCTCGATGCCGCGAAGCGCAGCCTCAACGACGCGCGTGAAGGCCATACGCATCGCCTCGCCGAGCTCGATGCCGAGCAGAAGCGCAAGACCCGCGAGATCGGGCTCGCAGAGGGCGAGATCACGCGAAGGCTCGTCACCCTCGGCACGCTGGTCAACCTCAACCGGATCGAGGATCCGCAGTTCGCCGAGCTCTACGCGCGGATCGATCGGCTGCGCGGCGCGATCACGTCGCGGACGACCGAGCAAGAGAAGCTCACCGCGGAGCGCGAGGCGTACGACCGCGGCACACTGGTACGTGGGGTCGCGACCATCGGAGGCTCGATCCTCATCCTCATCGCGCTGATCGTCATCGTCGCGGCCATCCTGTAGTACCCTCGGGACTCGGTGCCCAAGGTCCTCGTCTCGAACAACAACGAGCTCCTGCGCCATTTCACGGCGCCGCCGTTCCAGCGGCTCGGGTTGCAAATCGTCGTCGCGAAGACCGGGGACGAAGCGCGCAGCTTGTTCGTCAAGGAAGAACCGCAGCTCGTCCTGCTCGACGCCGACGCCGCCGACTCGCTCGATGTCGCGCGCACGATCAAGCATCAGAACCCGACGGTCCGCGTGATCCTCGTCGCGAGTGCGCGGCTCTCCGGCGATCAGATGCGCGATATCTCCGCGTGCGGGTGCGACGAGCTCCTGATCGCCCCGATGACCGCCGACGAGCTCCACGATGTCATCGCGATCCAGCTCGGCGAGACGCGCCCCGGCAGCGAGGGCTTCCGGATCTCGATCATGCTCGGTACGAAGAAGAGCGCGAGCCCGGCTTTGCCGGGCGGAGCGGCGCCGCCGAATGGCGGCGCGGTCGTGATCGACGCGACCGTCTCGAACCTCTCGATCGATGGCGTGCGCCTGCTCGTCGCCGAACCGGTCACCGAAGGCCAGCTCGTCGAGGTCACCGTGACGCCCGACGGCGACACCGAGGGTGGACCCGTCGTGATCAAGGGCACCGCGGTCTGGGCCCAGCCGCGCGATGGCAAGACCGTGGTCGGCATCGCATTCGCGTCGCTCGACGATCGCGCCAGGAGCGTGCTCGCCAAGCTCACCCAGTGGCAGGTCAAGAAGGACGGTGACCGCACGCGCGTCGTGCTGCGCGGCGACTTCACCGAGGCGACCCGGTTCGACGAGCTCCTGCCGGCGATGGTCGGCCGCGTCGTGTTCGACACCGCGCAAGTCACCTACATGAACTCGCTGGGCGTGCGCGCCTGGTGCGAGTTCCTGCGCCAGGCCCGGATCCAGGGCTACGAGTTCCACGCCTGCTCCGTGCCCTTCATCCTCCAGGCCTCGATGGTCCGCGATGTCGTCGGGCGCGGCACGGTGACCTCGTTCTTCGCGCCGTTTCACTGCATCAGCTGCGACCACCAGGAGGAGCGCCTGATCCAGTCCGCCGCGATCCTCGCCGCGAATCTCGAGCCGCCGGTGTTCAAGTGCCCGAGCTGCGGCGGCGCCCTGGAGTTCGACGACCTGCCGGAGCGCTACTTCGCGTTCCTGCAGGACGACAACGACTAGCCGGTTAGGCGTAACATCGTGCGATGCGCAGGCTGTTCCTGCGATCGTTTGCGATCGCCTTCATAGCGTTCGCGGTGTTCTTTGGGGCGGAGTTCTTCCTCGAGTGGCAGCGCGCAGGGTACCCGGGCGTCTCGGCGACGAGCTGGGCCGAGGTTGGCAACACCGCCAAGCTCGTCGACATCCTGTCGCCGATGGCGCGCGCCTACAACAACGTGCTCGCGATGTTGCTCGCGACGATCGGCCTCGCGATCCCGCTCACGGCGACGATGCACACGCCGAAGCTGATCGAGATGTTCCTTCGCGATCGGATCAATCGCTGGGTGCTCTCGTTCATGGCGTTCGGCGCCGCGCACACGCTGTGGGTCGATTACATGATCGGCCCGAAGTTCGCGCCGACCTGGTCGATCGCGGTCAGCGTGTTCTGCGCGCTCGTCGGCTGGGCGCTGCTGCTGCCGTACTTCTTCTACGTCGTGCGGTTCGTCGACCCGTCGCGCCTGCTGATCCGGCTGCGCGAAGATGCGCAGGACATCCTCGAGCGGGTCCACTCGCATCGCGACGATCCACTGCGCTCCCAGCCGGAGATCTCGCGCCGGCTGCAGCAGATCGGGACGATCATCATCAAGTCGCTCGATCGCAATGATCGCGATGTCGCCGCCGAGGGTGTGTGGGCGATCAAGCTGTTGCTCGAGTACTACGACAAGCTCAAGCCGAAGCTGCCGAAGGAGTGGTTCGTCGTCGATCGCGCGGACTTCGTCGGGCTCTCCGACGAAGCGCTCGAGATGATGAACGAGACCGACACCTGGTTCGAGATGAAGTGTCTGCAGCAGGTCGAGTCGGGCTTTCTGCGCGCGCTCCACAACGCGAACGACACGGTCTCGACATTCTCCGATGTCACGCGCGTGATCGCGACGCGTGCGATCGCGAACCACGAGGAGCACGAGATCCGGCTGTGCATCCGGTTCTTCAACAACTTCCTGCGCGAGGCGATCAAGGCGCGCAACCTGCGCGCGACGTACGACGTGTTTCATCAGTACCGTCGGCTCGGGCGCGAGCTCGTCGATCGCCCGGAGCTGCTGCGCGATCTCGCGAAGCACTTCGCCTACTACGGCAACATGACCCGCACGTTCGGCATGGTGTTCGCGCCGCAGCTGGTGCTGTTCGATCTCGGCTACGTCACGCGCCGCGCGTACGAGCGAGCATCGCCGGCCGCGCCGGACCTGTTGCGCACGATGCTCGGGATGCCGCATCGCACGGGCAACGACCTCCACACGATGGCGGTCAAAGCCAAGCTGATCCTCGGCGGCTTCTTCGTCGCGCGCAAGCTCGACGACGAGGCCGAGGCCGTGCGCAAGAACCTCCGCGATGTCGATCACGGTCAGGTCGAGCGCGCCGAGGGCGAGTTGCTCGGCGCCGAGCGCTCGTTCTTCGAGGTCACCGATCGCCAGCTCAACCTCGAGTTCGTGCCGCCCGAGCGCCGCTCCGCGCTCGCGCAGTTCTGTGCGTCGCTCAGCGAGTAGTCGACGGAATCGGCTCGGTCGTCGGCGCGTGGCTCGGGTTAGGCTTCAACGAGCCGGTCTCTGACGCCCACAGGAAGTAGCCGATCATGCAGAGGCCGAGCATCGCGACGATCATCAGGGCGCCGAACGGCACTCGATCACCGAGCGTGCGGCGCGCGAAGAACCGGCCGGCCGACCGCTTGTGGATCGTCGCCGTGACGTCCTGCGCGAACGTGGCGGGGGCCCGCGCCTTCTGCATGCCGGACATCGCCTTCTTGGTCTCGAGCATCTCCTCGTGGATGCGCTTGTAGGCCGGATCGCTCGCGACCTTGGCCGCGATCGCTTCCTTCTCCGGCCCCTGCAACGTGCCGTCGAGAAAGTCGGAGACCTCGACGATGATCAAGTCCTCTCCGCTGAGCTCGTCACTCATGGCTCTCTCCTACGTGGCGCTGGAGCTTCTTGCGCAACACCAACCGCGCGCGATGCAGGCGCGACTTCACGGTGCCGTCGGGAAGATCGGTGATCTTGCAAATCTCTTCGATCGAAAGGTCTTCGACATCGCGTAGCACGACGACGATGCGCTGCTCTTCGTCGAGCTCGGCGATCGCTTCCTGGATCAGCGTCTCCATCTGCTGGGCCTCGAGCGCGTGATCCGGAGCGCGTGGCCCGGGGCCGCCGATCGCCCCGACCGCGCCGTGCTGGCCGTTCGTGGTCTCGTCGAGCTCGTCGCGATCGCGATCGTGACGACGCGCGAGGTACTTGATCCGGTTCTTGCAGTGATTCACGGCGACGCGATAGAGCCAGGTCGAGAACTTCGAGTCGCCGCGGAAGGTCTCGATCGTCTTGAACACCGCGATGAAGACTTCTTGTGCGACATCTTCGGCCTCGGCGCGGCTGCCCAGCATCCGGAAGCTGATGTTGTATACGCGGTCCCGATGTGCCTCGATCAGCTCCCTAAACGCCCGTTCATCCCGGTCCTTCAACCGGCGAAGAAACGAGGGCTCCAGGTCAGACATGAGACGTCCAAAGCATACTCAACCCCTCGATCAGACACTTGATCTGCCCTCCCGGTTTCGGCGACCGACTTTCCATATGGCTTTTCGCAAAAACGCGCTGTACCTTTTGATTCGCCACAGTTCGTCGGTTGCCGGTCCGGTTTGCGTTGTTGCCACGGCCACTTCTCGATTGCTCAGTGGGCTAAACGTTCCAAAACCCGCTTTCGAGCATCGAGGCCCCTCGCGGGGCGGGTCGTTTCATGTCACCGGGCCAGTTTGAGCAAGCGATGAACACTCGTCTGTACGTTGGAAACCTCTCCTTCAACACGACCGCCGATGGCGTTCGCACTGCCTTTCAGCAGTTCGGCACTGTCAGCGACGTCCACCTCGTCTCGGATCGCGAAACGGGCCGCTCGCGCGGCTTCGCGTTCGTCACCATGAGCACCACCGAAGAGGCAGCCAAGTCCATCGAAGGTATGGACGGCAAGACCCTCGACGGTCGCCCGCTGCGCGTCAACGAGGCCGAAGAGCGCCAGCAGCGCGGCGGCGGCGGCGGTGGCGGCGGTGGCTTCCGCGGCGGTGGCGGCGGTGGCTACGGCGGCGGTGGTGATCGCGGCGGCGGCGGTGGCGGTGGCGGTGGCGACTGGGGAGGCGGCGGTGGTGACGGCGGTCGCGGCGGTCGTGGCGGCCGTGGTGGTCGCGGCGGCGGCGGCGGCGGCGGCGATCGCTGGTAACCAGCGTTCGTCTCTGCGGCTTATATAAGCCGCTCCGAGCGAGCTAGCGCACGCGAACGGCTGCGCTACTCGGCCGTGCTTTGTCCTGCGCCGAGGCGCGGACCATAGAAGCGCAGGCTCGCGATGATCATCTTGTCAGTGCCTCCGTCGATGGCAAACCTGCCACCGACGTCGAGGCTGTACTTCATGCCCGCGAGCCCGAGACCTCCCGAGAGGTAGGTTTGCCCCAGCCCCGAGTCGTGCAGGATGCCTGCGCGGAGCGGGATCCCGATCTGACCATCGTCGTTGCGGAAGAAGAACTCGGCGCCGCCACCGTAGCGCGCCGAGTGATCACCATCGATCAACTTCCAACGCGCGTCGAAGCTGAGTGCGAGCATCGAGGCCGGTCGCGCATAGATGCCACCGCCGGCTGCGCGTGGAAACTCGCCGGACGTCGTACCGACCAGGTTGTAGCCAGCGACGCCGAACGAGATCGTACTCGCGACGCGATAGTTCATGCCGGCGTCGAACGTGAAGCCGCTCTGGTCGGACTCGCCCATCACGTTGGTCGAGTGATCGAAGTACTTCGCCGACGTGCCGAGCGAGAAACCCTGCGAGATCGGGTACGCGACCGACGTGCCGAACACGTGCGTGCTGCGCTTCACGCTCATGCCGGCGAGATCGGGATTGCTCCCGGCGTAGTCGTAGTAGAAGCAGCCGGGCAGGACGTTCGTCGAATCGCAGGCCGAAACTCCGACGAGGTTCGCTTGGTCCGTGGCGCGATAGCCGTAGCCGCCTTCGAACACGAGCTCCTGATTGAGGGGCAGGCCCGCGGGGTTGAGGCCGATCGCCGTCGCGCCTGTCGCGCCACCTCGCATCGCTTCGCCAACCGCGATCTCGCGCGGGCCGAGGGAGTCGACGAGCGAGTCACCCTCTGCGTAGGCGCTCCCGAGCAGACCCATAGCGAGGAGCGATCCCATTAGAACGCGCATGAATAAAGTCTTGGCGCGGTTCGCGATCGAGGGCAAGAAACCAGGTGTTCTTGCCAAATCGGCACGCAGATTCGGGGCATTCTCAATGAATTGCGGGACGGGTGGTGCCGTCTTAACATTCGCTCGTCTTTTGAAAGGGTCCCATGCGTCTTCGCTTACTCTCAGGAATTCTGTTCGTCGGTTGCACGATCAACACGCCACCGCCGCAGAACCAGGGCTACCAACAGCAGCCGGGCTACCAGCAGCCGCAACCGCAGCCGCAGCCGTACCAGAATCCGACGGAGCCGCAATACACGCAGCCGGCGCCGCAACCGAACTATCAGCCGCCGCCGCCGACGTATCAGCCGCCGACCTATCAGCCGCCTCCGCAACAGACGACCTACGTCCCCCCGCCGCCGGATACGTCGCAACCGACGTTCTACGACGAGCCGGTCTACGACACGGTCACGGTCAGCCTCGGTGGTGACGCGGTCCCGAACGTCGACGTGTTCTATGATCAGCTCGATCCGTACGGGACCTGGTACGACGATCAGACGTACGGCTGGGTGTTCTCGCCGTCGCAGTCGGGCTACGTGCCGTATTCGAACGGCCACTGGAAGTACACCGATGCCGGCCTGCTCTGGGTCTCGGCGGATCCGTTCGGCTGGGCGACCGATCACTACGGTCGCTGGATCTGGAACAACCGCTGGGTCTGGGCTCCGGATACGACCTGGGGCCCGTCGTGGGTCAACTGGCGTCAAGGGGATGGAGTCGTCGGCTGGTCGCCCGCGGGCTACTCGAGCGACGCGTACGTCCCCGACGACAACTGGCGCTGGATCGCCGCGTCCGACGTGTTCACGGTCAACCTCGGGAGTCGTTACATCACGCGCGATCACCGTCGCTACATCGATGCGAGCGTGCCGGTCACGCGCTACCACCGCCACGGCAACGACGTGTGGACCGCGGGTCCCTCGGAAGATTGGTTCAAGCGCAATCGCGTGACCTACGTGCGCGAGCGCGCCGAGGCGGCCGAGCTCGGTCGCCTCGATGCGCAGCGTCGTGCCGAGGCCGAGCGCCGTGCGCAAGCGCGTCGCGCGGAGTTCGATACGCGCCGCCAGCGTGAAACGCAGGTTCGCCGTGATCTCGACGAGCGCGAGCGCCGCCAGCGCGACGAGTCCAAGCGGCTCGCCGAGCAGCAGCGCAAGCAAGCCGAGGAGCAGCGCAAGCAGAACGCCGAGCACCAGCGGCTCGAGGATCAGCGCCGCAAGATGGACGAAGATCAGCAGCGCGCGAAGAATGATTCCGATCGCAAGCGGATCGAAGACGAGCGCCGTCGCCTCGACGATCAGCAGCGCAAGCTCGACGAGCAGCGCAAGCACGAAGGCCAGGAGCAGCTGAAGCGCCAGGAAGAGGATCGTCGCCGGCGCGAGGAAGAACAGAAGCGCCAGCAGGTCGAGCTCGATCGCAAGAAGGCGGACGATCAGCGCCGGTTCGAAGACCAGCAGCGCAAGCAGCAAGAAGAAGATCGCAAGAACAAGGCAGAGATCGACAAGCGCCGCGCCGAAGATCAGCGCCGCGTCGACGAGCAGAACCGCAAGGCGCAAGACGAGCAGCGCAAGCGCGACGAAGACAACAAGCGTCGCCAGGACGAAGAGAACAAGAAGCACGCGGCCGAAGATCAGCGCAAGCAGCAAGAGGAGCAGCGCCGCACGCAAGAAGAGCAGCAGAAGCACGCGGCGGAAGATCAGCGCAAGCAGCAAGAAGAGCAGAAGAAGCAGGGCGAGCAGCAGCGCAAGCAGGACGAAGAGAACAAGAAGCACGCCGCTGAAGATCAGCGCCGTCAGCAAGAAGAGCAGAGGAAGCAGCAGGCCGATCAGCAGCGGCAGCAAGCCGATCAGCAGCGCCAGCAAGCCGATCAGCAGCGCAAGCAGCAAGAGGATCAGCGCCGCGCCCAAGAAGAACAGCAGAAGCACGCGGCCGAAGATCAGCGCAAACAGCAAGAAGAGCAGAAGAAGCAACAGGCCGACCAGCAGCGCCAGCAAGCCGATCAGCAGCGCAAGCAAGCTGACGATCAGCGGCGCCAGCAGGAAGACCAGCGCAAGCAACAAGATCAGCAGCGCAAGCAGGACGAAGAGAACAAGAAGCACGCTGCGGAAGACCAGCGCAAGCAGCAGGACGAGCAGCGCAAGCAGGTCGACCAGCAGCGCGATCAGCAGCGCAAGCAGGACGAAGAGAACAAGCGGAAGGCCGCTGACGATCAGCACACGGCCGACGAAGAGAAGAAGCGCAAGATCCTAGAGGAGCAGAAGAAGGCCCCCCCGGTTCCGGCGCCGAACGTTCGCGATCAGCGCCCGACGAAGTAGCCGCGCCCGCAACGACAAGACGCGCATCGAAAGAGCTTTTCGATGCGCGTCTTTGTTTGCCGCTACGCGCCGCTACGGGTGCGGCAGCAGCTTCGCGAGCATCTGCTGGAACGTCGCGTTGACCTCCTGCTGCGGGGCACTGCGCAGGCGCTGGAGCTCGAACACCTGATCGATCGCGGGGTCCTTATGAAGACCCTTGCGATCGAGCAGCATCCGGACCTTGAGGTTCGTGCCGAGGTACTCGATCACGAGCTTGACCTCGTTGATGCCCATCTGCTTCGCCATGTTCGCCGGCGGCATGAACACGCCCTCGAAGTGCTGGCCGATGTCGGCGGACTCGAGCGTGTCGACGCGATAGTCCATCGCCCCGAGGGCATCGCGGATGCGCTCGATGTCCGGGTTGCGCATCGTGAACGGGATGTCCGCGTGGACATCACTCGCCCAGTTGATGTCGACGTCGCCACGAATCTCCCAGCTCACGTCGCGCGACGAAGGTGCGCAACCCGCGGGGACACGGAGCGTGAATGGAAGCGGCAGCACGTCGTGCTTGCCGGCGCGCCACGGACCTTGGCGCACGAGGAAGCGGTCCCACACGTGGCCGGTCTTGCCACCCTTCTTGTGGTACTCGACGAGCTCGACGACGATCGACGCGACGTTCTGGTTGTCTTGCGACGTGAACTCGACGAAGCCGTCGATCGTGGCGCCACTCCAGTAGGTGTCTTGCTCGAGCGCGAGCAGCAGCACGCCGTTGGAGTTGTTGCCTTGCTTCCGGTACGCGAGCTCCGAGGGCAGCGGCGTCGCCGAGCCGCCGGGCCCGAGCGGCACTCGGGGCTGGGGCGGCGCGGCGAGCATCTGCACCTGCGCGACTTGGCGCTGCGCGATCAGCGCCTTGAGCTCGGCGGGGACATCTTGTGCCATCACGGTCGCACTGCCGTCGATCTCCCAGTGGACGCCGAGCTGGATGTGGCCGAGCCAGACCTGCGAGGTCTTGCCGACGGGCGAGGGCGCTTCGCCGACGTGCACCCCATCGACCCAGGTGCCGTTCGCGGACCCGAGGTCATGGATGAAGAGTTGGCCGTTCTCGACGAAGAGCTCGGCGTGGCGGCGTGACAGAGTCGGATCGGCAAACGAGAGCTGACAGGTGCTCGGATCTCGACCCGCAACGACGCGAGCGGTCACACCTTCCAACGCTGTCTGCGCACTCCCCAGCTGCAGGCGGATGGTCATCCAATCACGGTATCAGAAGGAGGCGTCGTGTTATGCCTCCGCCGTGTCCGAGACGGTCTCCGAAGCCATCCCCGGCGTGATTCCTAAACCACCGGGAACCAAGGAGTTCACGGTCCGAGCGGTGATCGCTGGCATCGTCGTCGCGGCGATCATGGGTGCGTCGTACCCGTACGTCGTCCTCAAGCTCGGCTTCGGTCCGAACGTGTCGGTCGTCGCCGCGTTCTTTGGCTACCTGTTCCTCGGCCTGTTGTTCCGCAACTTCAACCGCTGGGAGAACAACATCGTCCAGACCGCCGGCACCTCCGCGGCGCAGACCGCATTCATGTGCGTGATCCTCGCGGCGTTCGACTTCGTCGCGCAGAACCCGAAGCTCCACTACTCGTTCGCGCCGTCGCCGTTCCACGCGTTCTTGTGGCTCACCGCCGCGAGCATCCTCGGGATCTTGCTCGCGGTGCCGCTGCGTCGCCACTATATCGTCGACGAGCAGCTCACGTACGCCGACGGCGTCGCCGCCGCCGAGACGATCATCGTGCTCGATTCGCGTGGCAAGGCGGCGCGCGCGGGTGCGATCGCCCTCGCGCTCGGCGTGCTCGCGAGCGCCGCGGTGTGGTTCTTCACCCAGAAGTGGGGCGGCCGAATCTTCGGCGCCGTCGAAGGCGAAGGCGCGATTCCCGAGGTCATCCTGCCGACCATGTTCGGGCTCACCGCCGCGACCACGAGCGCGGGATTTCAAGTCAGCTTGCTGAGCATCGGCTCGGGCATGATCGTCGGCAACCGGATCAACATCTCGATGGCGATCGGTGGCCTGTTGTCATGGGTGATCGCGCCGAAGCTCTTGTTCGACCACGGCATCATCACGCACGAGACGCGCAAAGAAATTCTCTTGTGGGTGATGTGGCCCGGCACCGGCATGTTGATCGCGGCCGGCCTCACCGCCCTGCTCCTCAAGTGGCGCACGCTCGCACGCACGTTCAGCTCGCTCTCGGCCGATGCGGTCTCGGGCGGCGATTTTCCGTTGAAGTGGGTCGGCATCGGTTCGGCGGTCGCGACCCTCGCGCTCGTCATCATCGAGTACACGTTCTTCGGCATTCCGCTGTGGCTGAGCTTGATCTCGGCCGCGCTCTCGGCGCCGCTGATGCTCGTCGGCCTCCGCGTGCTCGGCGAGACCAACTGGGGCCCGATCAGCCAGCTCACGAACGTGATGCAGGCGCTGTTCGCCGCGCTCGCGCCCGGCAGCATCACGACGAACCTCGTCGCCTCCGGCACGACCGGCACGATCGCCACCCAGTCCGAGGCGATCATGCAGGACTACAAGTGCGGTCACATCATCGGCTCGACGCCGCGCTACCTGACCTACTCGCAGTTGATCGCGGCGCCGATCGGCGCGGCCTGCGTCGCGTTCACGTATCCACTCTACAAGAGCACCTACGGCATCGGCGGCGAGCACGGGTTGTCGTCGCCGATCTCGGTGCGCATCGCGGGCTTCACCGACGTGTTGTCTTCGGGCTTCGATGCGCTGCCGAAGTACTCGCTGATCGCGATGGTGATCGGTGCCGCGGTCGGCATCGTGATCACGGTCGGTGAGGGCAGGTTCAAGAAGTTCCTGCCGTCGCCGACAGGTCTCGGCATCGGCATGATGGTGCCGGGCAACGTCGTGTTCACGATGGTGCTCGGCGGCATCCTGTATTCGCTGTGGACGCGCTACCACAAGGACAGCGCCGACAAGATCGGCATGCCGCTCGCGTCGGGCCTGATCGCTGGCGAAGCGATCATGGCGATCATCATTCCGGTCTTGATCGCCGCGAAGCTGCTCTCACCGTAGTCCGCCTCAATACGCGACGTGGACGTGGTTCGAGTGACCACCGATCGCGCCGATCTGGTGACCGTTCTTGATGCCACCCATCGGGTCGTAGAACAGCTCGGTCGGGTTCGTGTGCGACAGCTCCGAGTAGAGCTCGCGCATCTGGCCGGGCGTGCCGGCGGCATCGAACGCGCGACCTTTGTAGTGGTACGAATTCTTCACGTGCGTGCCGTTCGTCGTCGCGGTGATCCGCATGCCGAGCTGGCGGGCGCGGTCCATGCCGGCGGTGAGCTGCTGGCCGAAGCCACCACCGACCTCGACGAGGTCAGCCGACTCGAGAGTCTCGAACGCGGAATCGAAGGGGTTGCGCATGACCAGCCACGAGTGCAGCCCCGATGCCAGCGCTAACGCAGCGTTGCAGTCGCGTGAAACATGCGCACCACGGTCGCCGAATCGACGACCACTGGTTGCGCCCACACCGCCTCGAGGAGGCGGTGCTTGGCATCCAGCGTGATCCGCTCGCGATCGCCGAGCGTGATCTCCGTCTTGCGCCCGAGCGGCAGCGTGGCGAACGGCTCGGAGTTGATCGCTCCCCACGGTGTGCACGATGCTGCACCGACGTTGCAGGTCGCGTGCACGAACCGACCGACCGCGCCGACGTTGTCGTAGTAGGCGAGGTGGAGCGAGCCCGTGATCGGATCGAGCGCGAGGTTCGGCACGAGATGGATCGCGCAGCCATCGCCGATCGCGGTGCGCCTCCAGGTCTTGCCGCCATCTTTGCTCGCGGTGACCACGAGGTCCCACACTGCATCGCGACCACCACGGAGATACGCGACGTAGAGCCACTTGCGCTGGCTATCGACCGCGATGCTTGGATTTGCGAAGTAGGTCGGCAGCCGCTCGTCCCCACCGCTCACCGTGATCGGCGTCGCGAACGTCGCGCCCTGATCGCGCGACACGGTGTACTCGATCTTCTGCTGCGCGCTGCCGTACCCGCCGAGCGTCGTGCCGTTCAGCGTGACGATGTGGAGCGCCCCGGCGTCGTCGATCACGGCATTGCCGAGCGTCCCCGCGAGTGGGGTCACCGTGGTCGCGAAGGTCGCCCCGGCATCGTGCGAGGCGCGCACGCGCAAGCCGTGATCGGCCTCGCCGTACATCACGTAGAGCAGCGAGCTATTCGCGGCGACGAAGGGCGCGCCGAGCTCGCTGCCATCGTCGGCGGTGACGTCGTGCTTCTCCGACCACGTCACACCATCGGTCGAGCTCGCGAGCTCGATCGCTTCGGCGTCGCGCCAGGCCGCGAACCAAGTCGTCGCGGTCTTGACGAGCATGGCGCTCGGCGTGATCGGCGCCGGTGGAGAGATCTCGAGCTCGCTCGCGCCGAACGCCGGATCGCGCTTGCCGGTGCCGGGGCACGCCCTCGCGACGATCGCCGCGAGGTTCGGGATCGTGCATGCGTGCCAGGCGCGATCGCAGACGTAGCCTTCGTCGGTGCGACAGTCCTCGTCGGTCATGCAGCTAGCGAGGCAGATCGGTCCGAGCGTACCGGTCTCGATGCACGTGCCGCCGTCACACGTCGCGCAGCTCGACGCACAGGTCCCACCCGGTAGCGGCATGCAGGTGAGCGCCTCCGCACAGGGCTGCACGGTGTCGCATCGCGCGCCTCGTGCGCCGCGCGCGCTAGCGATGACTAACCCGGCATCTGTCGGAACCACGACAGGTGCCGCGGTCGCGGGAGGTTTATGCACAACTGCTACGGGTGCACCCGAGCACGCCAGAAGCACCGTGAATAAACCCAGACCACGCATCGTCGAGTTATAACGCCCCCATGCGCTCAACTATCTATTCCCTCGCGCTTCTCTCCACTAGCTTGCTCGCAACCTCGGCCTTCGCCGACAACAAGGCCAAGGCGCCCGCGACCGTCGCGGTGATGCCGAAGCTCGGCGACACGCTCGACCAGAATGGCAGCCCCGATTGGCCGAAGCTGCAGTGGCTCTACGAAACCCCGTCGGCAAAGGATGCGGCTGGCAAGGTCGTGCTCCATTGGTTTTGTCAGGCGAAGGTCCAAGCGTGCGTCGATGATCTCGCGCGCGTGATCACCCTGCGTGACACTGGCAAGGTCTACATCGTCGCGTACATCAACGCGGCAACTCAAGCCGAAGCGAAGAAGCTCGATCCGATTCGCGAGAGCGAAGGCGTTGGCAAGGGCACCTTGGCCTTTGGCAAGAACGTCACGTTGATCGACAAGCAGCTCAGCATCACCGGTCCGGCGTCGTTCGTCGCCGATACCGATGGCAAGGTCCAGCTCGTCTCGACCGCGAGCGATAGCTCCGCGCTCGATGCGCGCGACGCGAAGATCGCCGAGCTCGCGAAGGCCATCAAGGACTACACCTCGTCGAAGGACGGCCCCGCGACGGTCAAAGCCGGCGAAAAGTTCACGCTGACGCTCAAGATCGCGCTCGCGAACTGGCTGACCTACTCGGCCACCCAGCCCAAGCAGTTCGATCTCACCGTGCCCAAGGACATCAAGTGCGACTCGGTCTCGCTCAAGGGTGATCAGGTCAAGGTCGACGGTCACGCGCTGACCGCCTCGGTCTCGTGCTCGGGTCCGCACGGCACCTACGAGGCGCGCGGTACGCTGCGCTTCGGTTACGATGCGCCGCGCGGCCCGGGCTTCGGTCAGGTCGACGGCGTCGTCTGGAAGTTCCAGATCAACTGACGTCGCTGCGTTACTAGCGCAGCAGCGTCTCGAGGCGCTGCTCGATCGCGCGGACGTCCGTGCGCTCTCCGAGGATGATCTCGATCGTCCGGTTGAAGCGCTCGGAGAAGTCGGCCATCAGCTCGACCGCTTCCTGGTTGCTGCTCACCGCTTGCGCGAACTTGTCGAGGTCGCCGGCGCAGAGGCGCATCGGCGCGAGGATGCGGCTGCGTGCGGTGCGTGCGCGCTCGTCGTGCTTGTCGTCATCGCGCGTGGTCTCGATCGCGGCGAGCGTGTCGCCGAGCTCGCCCATCATGTCGCCGAGGTGCGCGCCCAGGAACCCGCCTAGCTTCTTCACGCCGTGCGCGGGGGTCTCGATGTTGCTGCGTGCGATCGCGCAGATGTCGTCGAGGTGGCCGGCGAGCTTGGTGTCAGGTGCGGCCGACGAGATGCAGCCCTTCATCTCCCGGATGCCGTAGAACGAGCCACCGACCACCCCGACAGCGACCACCAACCGGGACGTCTTCATGCGTCGACAATAGCGTCGCCGCCGACCCGAGCAAGCGATTTTACTCGCTGGCGGGCGCTGCCGCAGCGGCGGCGGGCTTCGGCGTCACGGGCGGCACCTTCGCAGCGCCGGACTGGATCGCGGCGATCAAGCCGAGGAGCGCCGCGGTCGCGGCGACCATCGCCCAGCCGAGCGTGTTGTCGCTGTTGAGGAAGAAGCCGCCGCAGACCGGCGCCATCGTCATCGCGAGCGAGCTGAGCGAACCGGAGATGCCGAGCGCGATGCCCTGTTCGTGACGCCCGACGAGCTGCGTGATCCGGCTCGTCAGCACCGGGCGAAGGACGCCATTGCCGAAGCTGTTGACGGTCGCGGTGATCAAGAGGAACACGAGCGTGTAGGCAAAGCCCATCATCACGTACGCGATCACCGAGGCGATGAAGCCGAGGAGCGCGAGCTTGATCTCGCCGAACTTCTTGACGAGCCGGCCCATCAGGCCGCCTTGCAAGATGATCCCGAGAAAGCCCGCGTACGCGAACATGTAGCCGGTCTCGCGCGCGTCCCAGTGGAAGCGCGATTGTGCGAACAGCGCGAAGCCACTCGTGAAGCAGCTGAACGCGAACGTGAACAGGAAGAACTGCCAGTAGACCGACCCGAGGCCGTGACGCTTGAAGTACTCGGCGTAGACCGAGACATCGAACACGCTCGGACGCTTGCCCGCGGGGCCGGCGACCGTGGCCTTCGGGAGCGTGCCTTCCTCGTCCTTCTCCTTGGGCAGCAGGCGCCACGTGCAGAGGATGCTGAGGAACGACAGCGCGGCCGAGAGCACGAACGGTGCGTGGAATCCGTAGGCGCTGGCGAGCACGCCGCCGAGGAACGGACCGAACAGAAAGCCGATGCCGAATGCCACGCCGATCACGCCGAACGCCTTCGCGCGGTTCTCGGGCGCGGTGTGGTCGGAGATGTAAGCCTGAGCGGTCGAGAGATTGCCGGCGGTGACGCCATCGATGATCCGGCCGACGAAGACCATCCACAACGCCGAGGCGTTCGCGAGCACGAGGAACCCGATGCACGTACCGGCCTGGCTGATCAGCAGCAGCGGCTTACGGCCGAACCGATCCGAGAGGTTGCCGATGATCGGGGTCGAGATCAGCGAGCACACCGCGTAGACCGACACGATCGTGGTCGCGACCAGGTTCGACGCGCCGAACCGCTTCGCGAAGAGCGCGAGCAGTGGGATCACGATCGTGAAGCCGAGGACATCGACCAGGACGATCAAGAAGATCGGTAGAAGCGGAGACCTCTGCTTCTGCAAGCGGGCCGCAGGTTCTCACAGGTGGGCTGGACATGCCCCTCCTCGGCGCCGATACTCGAGGCGGATGAGGTTGGTGTCCCTCGTACTGTGCGTAGCGCTGCTTGCGGGGTGCTTCGGCTACAACGGTTCCGCCAAGCGGTGGGCGTACGTCGGCGACGTCATCCTGATCGCGGGCGGTGGCGCGGCCATGGCCCTCGACCAGACCAACAAGCCGGCGGCCTGCGAAGGGTCAAGTTGCCCATATCAGTCGCCGGTCCGGGGCGGGATGGTGGCGGGCGCGCTACTCATCGGCGCTGGCCTGCTGGGCATCATCTTCACGGCGACGCGCGACACCGTGAAGTCGTCTCGCTGAGGCTCGCAACATGGCGATTGCGAGGCACGCGCAACGCATCGGAAGGCCGGTGCTGACAAGCCGTAACCCGACCTGTGCTCCGCTGACCCGCCCAATCCTGGTCGCAAGGACTAGACCGCGCACTCGCCTTCGCCGGCCTGGAGCTCGAACGGCTTGGACTCGCCGAGGTCGACGAAGTCTTCGTCGGTTGCATCGGCATCGGCGAGCTGCGTGAGGTCGGCGATCAGTGCCTTCAAGACCTCGGCCGAGACGGTCGACCAGAAGGCGTGGCTCGTGGCGCCCGCGGCGTTGTAGAAGTCGAGCAAGCGCTCGAGCGTCGCCGAGCCGCGGCGCGCGGGGACCTTGCCGATGAGGCGGCCGAAGTTGGCCTTGTCCGCACCGATGCCACCGCCGACGTACACGAGGTATTGCGGTGCGGGCTTGCCGGCGACCTTGCGCATCCCGCCCTGGAAGCCGATGCCGGCGATGTAGTGCTGGCCGCACCCGTGTGGGCAGCCGGAGACCTTGATGTCGAGGCCCTTCGTCGCGGCGGTGAGATCCGGTCGCGAATCGAGGAGGTCGGTGAGGATGCCAGCGAGGCCGCGCGAGGCCGTGACGGCGAGCTTGCAGCTCGAGGCCCCGGGGCAGCTGGTGACATCGGCGACGCTGTTCGCACCCGACTTCGCGAGGCCGACGAGCGCGAGCTCGCGATGGAGGGCCGCGAGCCTTCCGTTTGGCACGTAGCGGAGCACGAAGTTCTGCTCGTTCGAGAGCCGGACTTCGCCCTCGCCGTATTGCGTGGCGAGGTCGGCGACCGCGCGGAGTTGCGCTGCGGTGATGTCGCCGAGGATGAGGCGCACGACGACCGCCGAGAAGCCGGCTTGCTTTTGCGGACGCACGCTATCGGCTGCCCACTCGGAGTAGCCGGGCTCGGTCTCGCTGACTTGCGAGAGCGCGGCGCGGCGCACCGGCGGCGCGGGCTCGTCGAGGAGGACGAGCGGTACGCCGCCTTCGGCGCGGATCACGTCGCGCTCCGCCTGGTACTCGGCGATGAAGGCCGGTACGCCGATCTTGTCGATCGTCCACTTGAGGCGCGCCTTCGCGCGGTTGTGGCGATTGCCGATGCGATGGAACACGCGGATCACGGCATCGGCCGCTTCGAGCAGCTGGCCGACCGGAACGAACTCTTCGACGGTGATCGCGGAGCGGCGCAGCGTCGAGAGCCCGCCACCGGCGAGGACCTGGAAGCCGAGCTCGGTCGATCCGTCGGCCGCGATCCGGCTGCGCGCGAGGAAGCCGAGGTCGTTGATGAACGCTTGCGAGCAATCGGTGCCGCAGCATCCTCCGAGCGAGGGCTTGAGCTTGCGCGGCAGCGACGAGGAGTACTTGCCACGTAGCAAGTAGCGCGCGAGCGCGTCGACGTACGGCGTCGGATCGAACGGCTCGCCCGCGGCGACGCCGGCGAACGGGCAGCACGTCCAGTTGCGCACGGACGGACCGCACGCTTCCTTGGTCGTGATGCCGGACTCCGCGAGCAGGCGCAGCGCATCTTCGGCGTCCGCTTGCGGCACGAAGTGGAACTGGACGTTCTGCCGCGTCGTGACGTGGCCCTTGCCGCCGCCGTGCTTGTCGGCGATGTCCGCGAGTGCGCGCAGCTGCTTGGGCGTCGTGATGCCGGCGGGAATCTTCGCGCGGATCATCATCATGCCGTCCTGGCGCTGACCGTAGACGCCGTTGAGCAGGCGGAACGTGCGCCAATCATCGGGCGAGACCTCGCCACGCTCGAAGGCTTCGAGGCGCTCGACGAACACGTCGACATCCTCGTGACGCGCGAACCCGAGACGACCGATGGGGGGAGCTGATTCAGTGACGCTCATGAGGACCTCGCTGCGAGGGCAGCGCTCGAGGGATGTTCGTTCGCGATCTGGGTCGCGAGCTCGACGACGCCACCGACGACGATGACGCCTGCTAGTTCGGAATCGACCCGGGCTGCGCCGAGCGTGGCAAGGGTGCCGAGCCAGCGCGCGGTGCCTTCGTGCGATGCGCCGACGACGATCGCGGCCAGGGTGGTGTCGCTCCAGCCGCGGGCGATCAACCGCGCGGCGATCTCGGCGCGGGTCCGCAGGCCCATCAGCACGACGATCGTCAGCGCGTTCGGTGCGATCGAATCGAGTGCCGGTGCGTACGCGGCTTCGGCATGCCCCGAGATCACCGCGAAGCCGGTCGCGACACCGCGATGCGTGACCGGAATCCCGGCGAGGGCAGGGGCCGCGATCGCGGAGCTCACCCCGGGGACGATCTCGTACGCGACGCCGGCGGCTTCGAGCGCGAGTGCTTCTTCACCGCCGCGACCGAAGACAAATGGATCGCCGCACTTGAGCCGCACGACGCGCTCGCCGCGCTTCGCCGCGCGGATCAACAACGCGTGGATGCCCTCTTGATCGATCGAGTGGCGACCTGCGCGCTTGCCGACGAAGAACCGCTTCGCTTGCGGCGCGAGCTCGAGCAGCTCGTGTTCGACGAGCGCGTCGTAGAGCACGAGGTCTGCTTCGCGCAGGCGCTTGAGCGCGCGCAGCGTGAGCAGCTCGATATCACCGGGGCCCGCACCGACGAGCGAGACGAAGCCACTCACGAGGGAACCTCCGCTTTGTGCCGGTAGAGGCGATCGAGCGCGCGCATCAGCATCGGGCGACGCGCGGCCATCACGGTGCCATCGCGCCGCCATTCGCGCCGTGCGACGGCGGCGACCGCGATCCAGCTCTCCAGATCGTGCGGCAGGATCGCGTCGAGCGCTTCGCGCAGCAGGCCCGCGAGGGCCGGTGCCGTGCCGCCCGTGGAGATCGAGATCTCGACCTCGCCTCGCCGCACCACGCCGCCGAGATACGCGGACGCATTGGCCGGTTCGTCGACGGCATTGACGAACAAGCCACGCGCGGCTGCAGCAACCCCGACATCGCGATTGACGTCCGGCGTCGCCGCAGCGACGACCCAGCGCGCACGGTGGAGATGCGCGGGGCGAAACTCGGTCTCGAGGATGGTGACCGATTCGTGCGCGCGGATCGCATCGACGACCTGCGGCGCGATCACGGTCACGCGCGCACCCGCGACGAGCAGCCCTTCGAGCTTGCTCGCAGCGACGGGGCCACCGCCGACGACCACGACGGGAAGCCCGTCGAGCTTCAAGAACACCGGGTACAACGCCGTCATGACTTCGCAACTCCTTCGGCCGTGTGCAGCCCGCACTCACGCTTGTCAGCGCCTCGCCAGCGCCCGGCGCGCAGGTCTTCGCCGGGGTTGATCTTCGACGTGCACGGCTGACATCCGATCGACGGATATCCTTGCTCGTGCAGCGGATTGAACGGGACGTCGTGCGCGTAGACGTGGGCCCACACGTCGTCGTGGGTCCACGCGACGAGCGGGCTGATCTTCACGAGCCCGAACTTCTTGTCGGGTTCGACGATCTGCGCGGTCGCACGCTCCGGCGTCTGATCGCGGCGGATCGCGGTGATCCAGGCATCGAAGTGGGCGAGCTCTGCGCGCAGCGGGATGATCTTGCGTTGCTCGCAGCAGCGATCCGGATCGCGCAGCCACAGCTCAGGTCCGTCGGCGAGCGCCTGCGCCTCGACCGACTTCGCCGGCTTGACCGCGCGAATCGTGATGCCGTACTTGGCCTCGAGCCGATGCCACAGGTCGTAGGTCTCGGGAAACAACAGCCCGGTATCGAGCGTGAAGATGTCGATCGGTAGCTGCAGCGTCGCGATCAGGTCGATCACGACACAGCCCTCGGCCCCGAAGCCCGTCGCGAAGCCGACGCGCGGGCCGCCGTGCGTCGCGGCCCACGCGAGGATCTCCGCGGGAGATTTTCCCTCGAGCGCGGCCGATGCTTCGGTGAAGTTCACGCTGCGAGCTCGAGCGGCGACGAGCTGCTCTGCACGGGGCCAGTCTCGAGCGGGATCGGGACGACCTTCGGCACGCGCGGGCGGCTGCGGAAGAAGCTCCACAAGAGGTTCGTGTCGACGATCGCGGTGGCGACGAGCAGCTGGTAAGCGACGCCCGGTGCGATGCTGAAATCGATCAGCACGCGCGATAGGCCGAACGCGACGAGGTACGCGTCGAAGCTCATGCACACGCGGCGGAACGTCTCGGTCGAGATCCGCTTGATCAGCGCGTGGCCGATCGGGAAGCCGATCAACACGCCGGGCACGATGTACGGCAGCAGGCCACTCGACTCGCGGGTGAGCAGGCCGAGGAACGCGTAGGTGATCAGCGCGCATAGCGATTCGATCGTGCGCACGACCGCGAGGCCGACCTTGAAGTCATCCTTCGCAAGGCCCTGGTTGTTCCAGAACAGCGCGAGCGGCGGACCCGAGATCGTGGTGAGGCCGTAGAGGATGCCGACGCCCGCACCGAGCGGCACGGACGCCTTGCGCTCGCCGCGGATCGGCCAGCGCCGGCCCGAGGCCTGGATCAGGATCAGCGGCAGCAAGATGAGATAGACGACCAGCTTCGCGCTCGTGGGTGCGACGTGACCGAGCAGCAGCGCGCCGACGATCACGCCAGGAATCAGGCCGGCGGCGAGCGGGATCACGCGACCGATGACGCGGCCGATCGATTTGCGGTTCCAGAACAGCGCGTAGAGGTTGATCGCGACCTCGACGATCACGAGCGCCGGGTTGAGCACCCGGCCCGCGACCACCAACAGGGCGATCGGCACCGAGATCGACGAGTAGCCATAGCCGAGCGCACCGTTGACGCTGGCGGCACACAGGCTCGTCACCGCGAGGACGACCAGAATCAGAGCGTCCGCCATAACGGATATAGGTCTATACCCGAGCGGATGATATGTCAACTATAGCGGACGTCGCGAAAACAGCTCAATGTTTCAGCTGGTTTATCGCTTCCTTCACGCGGTCGCGATCGGGGTCGTTCTTCGGCGCGTACTTCAAGAACAGCTCGTAATTCTCGATCGCCGGCTTCGGTTGACGCTTCGTCGCGTACAGGACGCCGAGCGGCAGATAGTTCGCCGGATTCTTCGGCTCGCGACGCACCGCATTGGTCAACACGGTCTCGGCCTCGTCCAGCTGCTTGCGCTTGATCAGCATGGTGCCGAGCTTGGTCATCGCCTTGCCGTACGGCGGATCCAGCTCGACGGCCTTCTTGTACGCGTTCAGTGCCTCGTCATCGCGCTGCGACAGGCGGAAGATCTCACCGTACGCGTACCAGAACCGCGATTCTTTCGGCGCCAGTTGCACCGCCTTCGACAGCGCGACCTCGGCCTCGGGCTGCTTGGTCTGCGCGTTCAAGAGCAGGCCGAGCTCGAAGTACGCCTTGCCACTGCGACCATCGATCTGGATCGCTTTGTCGAGCTCGCGCTTTGCTTCATCGAGCTCGCCTTGCGAGCGCAGTGCGGAGCCGAGGAGGACGTGGGCATCGGCATCGTTCGAACCGGTCTTGATCGCGGCGCGAAACTCGAGCGCGGCCTCGTCGATCCGGCCGGTCTTGAGCAGCGCCTGCCCGAGCGATTCGTGGAACTGCGCGCTGGTCTTGTCGAGGTTGACCGCCTTGTGCAGCTCCGCGAGGCCTTCGTCATCTTTGTCGATCAGCAGCAGTGCGCGACCCTTCTTGTCGTGCGCACTCGCATCGTTGGCGTTGAACTCGAGCATCTCGTCGGCCGAGACGATCGCGAGGCTGCCTTGGCCCGCCGCGATCAGCGCTTCGGTGTAGAGCCCGACCCCTTTGACATCACTGACGTTGGCATCGTAGTAGGCCTTCGAGGCGTCGACCGCCTTGGTCGCGCGGCCCGCGTGGATCAACTTGTCGACGCGCTCCTCGAGCACGTCGAACGACTTCTTCTCGTCGTAGAGCTCCGCGTACTTCGCGTCGGCCGCGTCGTAGTCGTTGTTCTTCACATCCTCGCGTGCAGCCGCGAGCAACCCCTTGTCCGCCGGTTTCTTGTGAGCTTTGTCGGCATGCTTGACCTTGGTCGCCGGGCTCGAGCAGCCGACGACGCCAGCGCCAAGGAGGGCGGTCAAGAGGAATGCCGAGAAGTGCCGAACCATCAAAAAAGCGTAGCTAATCCGACGGTGCGACGCCACTTCGTGGCCGCCAGAGCGCCAGCATGACGGCCGTCACGATCAGCACGTTGGCCACCACGGTCGTCCAGCCGAGCGGTTCGTGGTGGACCAGCGCGCCCAGGAGCACGGCGATGATCGGGTTCACGAACGCGTAGCTTGTCGCGGTCACCGGGCGAGCGTTCGCGAGCAGCCACCCGTAGGCGGTGAAGCCGATCAGCGAGCCAAACGACCACAGGTACAGGAGGCACAGGTATGCCTCGGTCGGCGCGTGCGCGGGCCAGGTCTCGCGGCGCAGGAGTCCGATCAGTGCGAGCGCCGCGCCACCGGTCATCATCTGCATGGCAGGGCCGACGAGCGAGCGATGCGTGCCGCCGATGTCGCGGGTCTTGCGCGACAGCAGGCTGCCGATCGCCCACGCCATCGGCGCGAGCAGCAGCAACACCACGTGCGAGGTGTCGCCCGCGAGCGAGGGGCCGCCCATCAAGATGAGCACGCCGACGAAGCCGAGCACGAGCGTGATCCACTCGCGCACGGTGACGACCTCGCCGGTGAAGCGGCCGAGCACCCCGACCCACAGCGGCATCGTGGCCGCGACGACCGCCGCACCGCCCGACGAGATGGTCTGCTCGGCGATCGCGATGAACCCGTTACCGCCGACGAAGAAGCACACGCCGACCGGGAGCACGCGCAGCCAGTCGCGCAGCGGTGGGATCGTCGCTCCGGTCCACACGGCGATCGCGAGTAACGTGATGCCGGCCGAGCCGTAGCGCAGCCCGGCCATCAGCATCGGCGGCAGATGATCGACGATGCAGATCTGCATCGCGAGATACGTACTGCCCCAGATCAGGTAGACCGCGAGCAGGCTGACGATCAGCTTCGGTTTCACTCGGCACAGCTCCGCATGCTTCGCTCGGGCGATGGAAGGGGCTCTTTACGCGATGGTTTTCGCAACGTCGAGGGCGGTTTCGAGATCGTACGTGTTCTTCACGACCGCATGCTGCCCTCGATACACCTGTAGTCAGGATAGCGAGCGCTGACTACAGGGCCGCGCCGCCATCGACATCGATGACGCGGCCGTTGAAGTAGTCGCACTCGATCGCGAACTTCACCGCGAGCCACAGATCCTCGGGCACACCGATCCGGCCGACCGGAATCGACGCGACGATCGCATCGCGCGCCTTCTGGTTCATGCCCTGGGTCATCGGGGTCTCGACCATGCCCGGCGCCACCGCGTTGACGCGGATACCGAACGGCGCGAACTCGCGCGACCACGTCACCGACTGCGCGGCGAGCGCCGCCTTTGCGGAGGAGTAGTTCGACTGGCCGCGGTTACCGTGGCGCGCGACCGACGACATGTTGACGATCACGCCGGGCTTCTGTTCGGTCGCCACCATCTTCGCGACGGTCTCGCGGACCATCATCACGGCGCCGGTCAGGTTGACGCCGATCACGGCGTCCCACTGATCCTTGGTCATCTTGGTGATCGCACCGGTCGTGCGATCTTTCTTCACGAGCAGGCCGTCGCGCAGGATGCCGGCATTGTTGACGAGTCCGTTGAGGCCGCCCATCGCTCCATGCGCCCACTCGACGAACGCGCCGACGTCGGCTTCGTTCGAGACGTCGAGCTTCTTCGCAAAGATCTTACCCTTCGCGCCCTTCGTCGCTTCGACGAGCTCGGCGAGCAGTTCCTCTTTGACGTCGCCAGCGGCGACTTGCGCGCCGGCTTCAGCGAGACGACGAGCGAAGTGCGCGCCCATGCCTTGGGCTGCACCAGTGACGATGATCTTCATGTCCGACAGCTGCATGCTGCCGGCTATATCACGTCAGGTTCCTCAGGGATCGCACTTGCCGGCGGTCGTAACGCCGCACGAGTTGCTGTGACAATCGGAGTTCATCGTGCAGGTCGCGTTCGCGCACAGACCGCACGTGGAGGTGCCTCCACAATCGATGGCGCTTTCGCCACCGTTCTGCACGCCGTCGGCGCACGTGGCGGCTTTGCACACGTTGCCGGTGCAGACACCGCTCGCACAATCGGCCGCGACCCCACACGCGACGTTGGTGCCGCAGGTCTTGCCAACGCCATCACACGTAGCGCCACCACAATCGGTGCCGGTCTCGGTGCCGTTCATCACACCGTCGGTGCACGCGGCGGCCTTGCACACGTTGCCGGTGCAGACACCGCTCGCACAATCGGCCGCGACCCCACACGCGGCGTTGGTGCCGCAGGTCTTGCCCTGGCCATCACACGTGGCGCCACCACAGTCGGTGCCGGTCTCGGTGCCGTTCTGGACCGTGTCGGTGCACGTGGCGGCCTGGCACGTGCTGCCGGTGCAAACCTTGTTCGTGCAATCGGCGGCGACACCGCAGCCGATACCCGTGCCGCACGTCTTGCTCTGCGCGTCGCAGGTGGCGCCGCCGCAATCGGTGCCGGTCTCGGTGCCGTTCAGGAAGCCGTCGGTGCACGACGCCGGGCAATCGGCGGGGCAGGTCGCGTAGGTCTCGCCCTGGCCCGCGTTGCACGCGCCGTCGCCGCAATGACAATCACCCGGGCAGTTGGCGGCGGTCTCGCCCTGACCACAGACGCCATCGCCACAGCTGCACGCCAACACGTTGAACTTGCAGCCGCCGGCGCCGGTCGTGCAGCCCGGGTTCGTGCCGTGCGAGTAGCCGAGGCTCGCGCACGTGACACCCTTGAGATCCGACCCGTCGCACTGCTCGTTGCCTTCGGCCTTGTTGTTGCCGCACACGCTGGTGCAGCCGGTCGAGGTCACTTTGCAAAGGGTGCACGTCGGCGTGCCCCCCGAGTAGCCGAGCGCCGCGCAGGTCGCGCCGTTGAGGTTCGTGCCGTCACATTGCTCGCCGGCTTCGACGGTGTTGTTGCCACACGTCGGCACGCACGACGTCACGTTGTAATGACACGCGTTGCCGTTCGTATCGGTCGACGGATAACAGGTCGGCTTCGCACCCGCGACGCCGCCGCCGTAGCCGAGATCGGCGCAGGTCTTGGGGATCGTCGTGCCGTCGCACTGCTCGTTGTCGGCCGTAGTCACGACGCCATCGCCACACGAAGGACCGCTCGTGGTGGTCAACGCCGAGCACGTGCTGTTGCAGCGCGCGCACGACGTCGCGTACGGGCACGCCGTGCCGTTCGCCGCGCCTTGATCACAGACCTCGTGGCCCGCGTCGGTGTTGCCATCGCCGCAGTACGGCGCCTTCTGGGTCGTGTTCTGCGATTTGCAATCGGCCGCGCAGCGCGAGCACGTCACGCTGCCATCGGTCGTCGTCGTGTAGGTGCAGGGTTGGCCGTTGAGCACGTTGCCCTGATCGCAGATCTCGCCAGCGACGGTGTTGGTCACGCCGTCACCGCATGCGACCGCGGTGCAGTCCGAATTGCACGTGGTGCTCGGAGCAACGGGGAGCGTGATCGTGGCGGTGAAGCCGCTATGCGGATCGCATTGCTCTCCCGGATCGACGATGCCGTTGCCGCAGCCGACGACATGACACTGGATGTCGCACGAGCCCATCGTGGCCGACGTGCCGTTGGTCGCGCCGCTATCGCAGTCTTCGCCCGGTCCCTTGAGTCCATCGCCGCAGACGTTGATCAAGCACTTCGAGGTACACGCCATGGTGTCTGCGTTGTTCGCGCCGTTGTCGCATTGCTCGCCGACCGTGCTGCCGACCGCCTTGACCAGCGGGTTGATCTTGCCGTCACCGCAGCTCGCCGTCGTGCAATCGTAGTTACACGTCGAGGTCTGGAGCGGCACACCGCCGGTGCCCGGATCGCAGTCTTCGTGGCGATGCGTGCCGGTCAAATCGACGACGTTGTCGCCACACACGTTCGGCGTGCAATCATTCTTGCAGTCGTCGCTGTTGATCGCGTTACCATCGTCACACTGCTCGCCGGGGTCGAGCACGCCGTTGCCACAGCCCGCGCCGTGCATGCAGTCGTCTTCGCAGCTGCCGCCGGGCGCGTGGCCGTCGTCGCAGACCTCGCCGAGGTCCTTGATGCCGTTGCCGCAGCTCTCGTTCGACTTGCAGTCCGCGGAGCAGCCGTCGGGCAGACACGTGCCGGAGGTGCAGTCCGCGGTGCTATCGCACCCGTGGTCGTCGCCCGAGCACTTGCCAGAGAAGGTGTTGCCGTCGTCGCAAACTTCACCCTTCGCGGTATCGATGATGCCGTTGCCGCAGGTCTCGTTCGATCTGCAGTTGGCCGAACAGCCGTCGCCGGAGACGGTGTTGCCGTCGTCGCAGACTTCGCCAGCGTCGGTGTTCGTCACGCCGTCGCCGCAGACCTCGGCCGACTTGCAGTCCGCGGCACAACCGTCGCCGTTGATGATGTTGCCGTCGTCGCAGATCTCGCCTGGATCGACGATGCCGTTGCCGCAGCTATTGCTGATGCAGATCTTCTGGACTGCCGCACATTGCAGCGGATCTGGACAGATGATGCCGCTCGCACATTCGTGGGCGGCAGGTTTGTTCGCGCAGCCACCCGCGGCAGTGACTAGCAAGACGGCGAGCGCGAGGACGAGTGACTTCACTTAGAACCTCCCCGTGAGCGCCGCGCCAGCGAAGCTGGGCGAGACGACGGGCGTGAACGAGACGACACCTGCATTGAGATCCTCGGGCCGAACTTCGTAGCCCTCGGGACGATTGATGGCCCACAGGATCGCGCCGGTGATCACCACGGCCGCGCCGACGCCGTACATCACGTAGCCGACCTCCTTCTTCGTATCGCCGCTGCTCTTCAAGTTCTTGAGCTCGGTCGACTGCGCGCAGCCCGTGTTGCCGGTGGTCATCGCGTTACACGCCTGGACCTTGTCATCGTACGACTTGTAGTCGTTGCTCGAGAGCAGCTCGACGAGCCCACCGCCCGCGCCGACGAGGACGCCGGCACCCATCACGGCGTACGGCATCCATGTCGCTTCCCACTTGCGGCGATAGCGCGTGAGCTCGGCGGTCGTGTAGAGCTTGAGCTCGATGCGGAACGGCGCGCCCGGCGAGATGTAGGGTGCATCGACACGTGTCGGGTGGCCCTCGAGCGTGCCGACGATCGTGTGCTTGCCCGCGCGAACCTTGCCCTTGTACGTGCCAGGCGCGGTGAAGACCTCTTTGCCGTCGATCGAGACCTTCGTGCCGACCTTCTGGCACGTCACTTCGACCTCACCGATCTGCTTGTCGAGCAGGAGGATGTAGTCCTTCGCGTGATCGAACTTGTCCTTCGATTGCAGCGGCGCTTCGCCGAACTTCACGGCGGTCTGGAAGTTCGCCGATGCCTCGATCGGTTGGTCGAGGTTCATCAGCGCGAGCGCGAGGTTGTAGTGGATCGCCGGGTGGTCCCAGTGAGTGAGCGCTTGCTTGTACGCCTCGGCCGCCTTCACGAACAGCGCGTCGTTGAGCTGGACGTTGCCGTCATGGAACAACTGGAGGGCCGCCTTCTGCGCGCTCTCCTTGACCCCGGCCGCCCACGGTCGGGCGTCGCCGCCGTTCTGCAGCGATTCGTCGGTGCCGGCCTTCTCCGACGTCGCGGTCTGGGTTCCGGATCCCGAGCCTCCGGATCCAGAGGTCGCGTCGGCCGAACCATCGGCGTGCGCGGTTCCGACCTGGAACACCGAAGCTGCCAGCACGAGGCCGAGCCCTACCGATAAGCGAATCGCTTTGGTCATCACGTAATCACCCTCTCTGAAACAGTCGCTACTTCAAATCGTCGACGATCGAGCTGCCGATCTGAGCCTGGATCTTCTTCACGCGTTCCTGCTCCTGGCGGAGCAGCACCTCGGTCTGTGACTTCGCCGACATGGCATCGGCCTTCGCGTGCTCGGCCGCCGCGGCGTTCACTTTCGCGCGTTCTTCGCTCTTCTTGCTCTCCTCGAGAGCCTTCGTGAGCTCGCCGTTCTTCTTCGCGAGATCTTCGGCCGACTGATGCTTCACATCGACGACCTCGGTCAACGCCGCCTGGCGCTCGCGCTCCTTCTCCTGCATCGCGTGGAGCGCGTCTTCGGCTTCCTTCTGCTTCTGAACGACCTGCGCGTTCGCATCTTCCGCGGTCTTTTTCGCCTCGACCGCGATCTTCTTGTCGCTCTCGGCCGCGGCCTTGGCCTCGGTCGCGACGATCGCTTGCTTCTTCGCTTCGGTCCGCGACTTCTGAATGAACACGAGCGCGACCATCGCCGCGACGACGAGCAAGCCGAGACCGACGAAGCCCGCGATGATCGCCGACCGGCGCCGGCGCTGGACCGCGGTCTCGTAGCTCGTGATCTCGTCGAGGAACGCGCGCTCGACATCCGAGAGGGGACCTTTGTAGCGCTTGCGGAACTTCGTCGCTTCGTCGGCGGTATCGCCACGCCACAACAAGTCCGGCGAGCGACCCTTGACGTGCCACTGGCGCGCCGCGGTGCGGAGCTGATCGATCAGCACCGCATCTTCCTGGGTCTCGTCGAGCCAGCGCCGCAACGCCGGCCAGCTGTGGATCAGCGATTCGTGGACGATCTCCACGGTCGTGCCCTTGCCCGTCGCACCGGGGGCGGTGTTCTGGACGACGAGCAAGCGCGCATCGACCATCTGATCGACGAGGCGCTGGACTTCACCGACCTCGCGCGACAGCTCGCGGAGCTCTTCCATCGGCACGATCGAACGCGTGCGCTCCGGCGACACGAGCCGCAACAGCAACGCGCGCACGAGCGCATTCTTCGTCGGCCCGATCTCCTGGATCACGCGATCGGCGTGGCTCGCGAGCGCACCGGCGACGCCACCCATCGCGGCATACGCCTGGTGCGTGAGCATGCGGCGCGCGGTATCGCGGTTCTCCCACAGCTTGCTCGCAGCGAACTGTAAGAGCGGTAGTGCGCCGGGCGTGGTCTCGAGGTGATCGAGCATGTCGTCAACGGTCGCCGCGAGCTCGAACTTGAAGCCCGCGAGCTCGGCTGGCTGGAGGATTGCGTCGCGCAAGCCCTCGCGGTTCGGCGGGCCCAGGAAGAACAAGCCCTGCGTGAGCTCGTCGACGAACTGCTGATCCTCGGCGACGCGATCCAAGAAGTCCGAACGGATCGAGAGCACCACGCGCAACGGCGAGGTCGCATCGTCGGCGACGGCCGAGAGACATGCCGTGAACGCGGCGCGCTCCTCGGCATCGGCGACCTGCGTGTAGAGCTCCTCGAACTGATCGACGAACAGCATGATCCGCCGCGAATCACGCCGCGCGCGACCGCGCAGCAAGTGACCGAGGTGACCCGGCTCCTTGCGCAGTTTCTCGACGAGCTTGTTCTGCTCGATCATCTCGTCGGCGAGGTTCACCGCGGTGGCGATCATCGGCGAGATGATCGCGCCGAGCGCGTCCATCGGGTTGCGACCGGGGCGGATGACGAGGGTCTCCCACTGTTCGCCCGAGCGCTTGAGGGCCGGCACGAGACCCGCGCGCACGAACGACGACTTGCCGACGCCCGAGCTACCGACGACCGCCATCAACGGCTGATCGCGAATGCGCGTGACCATCGCCTGGATCTCGCGGTTGCGGCCGAAGAACTTGCCGGCATCCGCTTCCTGGAACGACGACAGCCCGGCGTACGGCGTCTCGTCGAGCTGGAGCTCGGCGGTGCGACGGCCCGGCATGAACGGCTGCAGCGCCTGCGTCAGCTCGGCGACGCTCTGCCAGCGCTGCTCTTTGTTCTTGAGTAGGCAGCGATCGACGATCTGGATCAGCTCGCGCGGCACGTCTGGCGGCGCGGCTTCGGCCATCGACGGCATCGGCAATTCCAGCATCGCGGTGACGACGAGCTGATTGCCATCGAGCGGGTGGAGCGGGTGGCGACCGCAGATCATGCGGTGGAGCAACACGCCACACGCCCAGACATCGCTCAGGCGATCGATCTCGACGCCGATGCCCCACTGCTCGGGGGACATGTACTTGAGCGTGCCCATGATCGTGCCGTGACGAGTCAGGGCGTTGTTCGAACCGGTCGCGAGCTCGAGCGGGCTCGGCATCCGGATCGATCCGGACATCACGGGATTGCTCGTGGTCTGCGCCTCGAGCACCTTCGCGATGCCGAAGTCGAGGACCTTCACCGTGCCCGAGTCCAACATGAAGATGTTGTCGGGCTTGAGATCGCGATGAACGATGCCTTGGCCGTGCGCGCAGTCGAGCGCCTTGAGCACCTGCATCATGATCTCGATGACGCGGGTGTACGGCAGCTTCTGACCATCCTTGATGGTCTCGGTCAGCGGCTTGCCGTTGAGGAACTCGAGCACCATGTACGGCGAGCCCACGTGCTCGCCGACTTCATAGATCACGACGATGTTGTCGTGCTGACAGAGCGCGGTCGCACGCGCTTCGACGAGGAAGCGCTGGTTGAGCTCGGGCTGGTTGCTCTGGAGGAACTTGATCGCGACGCGACGACCGAGACGAAGATCGCGGGCGAGGTACACGTACCCCATGCCGCCTTCGCCGATCATCTTGATCATCTCGTACTGATTGATCCGGACGCCGGGATGCGGCAGCGCAGACACCGCGTGCACACCCGTGGAGTCGCCTTCGAACGTATCGGCGGTCGGTGTGGTCGGCTCCGAGTGCCGGTCCCACTGGTTGCGCGAATCGGCGACCGAGCCTTCAGACGAGGTGCGCTTCGCACGCGGCTGTCCCGCGAGCGTCGCGTTGTTAAACGGTGCGGGTGTGCCTTGCGGCACCGTCCCGGGTCCGGTCGGCAACGGCGCTGCAGTGTTCGGCATGATCGTCATCGGCGCCGCGTTCGATGTTGGCGCCGGCGTTTCGCTCGGTCGGTGCGTTCGTTCGGTTGGCCCCGACGGCGAAACACCGGCATTCGTGCCGTTAGGTTTCAACAGACCGCTCTGTTCGAAGCGACCCGTCGGTTTCCGCATGCTGTATTCGCTCGACGCGAGAGGCCGGCGATGAGCGCCGCTACCTTCCGTGCCGATGCTCGTCTTCGCGTCCGTTGAAGACGGTTTTTCGTCACTCATCGTTGTTGATCCCCGCGACCCGCAATCTTACGCGCCCGGAATAATTAGATCATCCCCAATGGGGTACGTGTGGGAGGAGTCTTTGAGGAGCCAACAAATGGTTGGCTCCAGAACTTACTTAGATAAGGCTTAGAAGAAGCCGAGGGGCTTGCCGCCGGCGAACAAAACCTTGTTGTCCGCGGCAGATGGCGTCGTCAGCTCGATCTCGACCATGAAGCCGCGCTCGATGGTTTCATCGTGGGGGTGGGTGTCCTGGACCTCGCCATCGATCGTCGCTGTGACTTTTCCGACACGCGAGCACATCACGAGACCCCACGAGCAGCCATAGAGCTTGGTGCCGAGTGCCACGTTACGGCGGTTGCTATTCGGCACGAACGCGAGCACCACGTCGTGCGTGGTCGCGCGCAGATACGGCGACTGCTCGAGCCGGCGCACGACCGCTTTCTGATCCTCGACGCGCAGCTTCAGACTCTCGCGACGGCTCGTCAGCGGTGCCTTCTTGCCGGTCTGGTTCGCGATGTCGAGCTTGGTGTTCTCGACGTCGTGGTGCAGCGTCCACTGCTCCGGCGCCTTCGGCGCATCGGCGGTGACGCCGACGTCTTTCAAGAACTTATCGTCCGCCGCGACGGTGCGATCGATCTGCTCGAGCGCAGCGGTGATCTCGATCTGCTCGGCGTCGAGCTGGCTCGCGCGGAGCTTTGCATCGGCGAGCTGGTTGGTCGCCTCGACCACCTTCGCGTGGTTCGAGTTCAACTTGATCGGGCGCACCCAGGTGTGATCGAAGAAGTAGAAGACGTTGACGACCAAGAAGCCGAGCAGGCCGATCAAGATCGCGGTCAGTGCGAACAGGCCGGCAAGCTTGTACAGCTTGACGATCGCCGGCTGAGCCGCTTCCCAAAAACTACGGCTCTGCTTTCGCGACGCTTCCACGGAGGAGTCCTACTCCAAAAACCGGGCCTACGCAGCAGGTAGTTGCCGAACAGCAACCTCGGCACCGGTCTGACGACCGACGTTGCGAGATCTCTCGGGAACCAGGTGCGCAGCAGAGGAGATATCCGTGATCGGCTCGACGGGAATCGACTCGGGCGCAGCCTCGGTGGTGCCACGAGTTTCCCAGCTGCCGGAGTCGAGCGTGAACAGCGCCAGCGGCGCCAGGAGAGCGTAGGCGACCGGCATCAGCACCGAGAGTGGCAGGAAGTCGAACGCGCCGACGCGCTCTTCCTTGGGTAGATGGCGGACCTTCCAGCGATAGAACAGGCCGAACAGCGCCATCACGCCGATGTGGATCTCGAGCGCATCGAAGAACTTGTGCGAGGCGAGCGCGCGGATGATCGCGAGCGGGTACGCGAACTGGAGCGCGAACAGCGAGAAGTAGTGGATCGCGATGATCGGGTTGAGCCGCCAGACGTGCGTGAAGCCGCCGGCGTAGTCGATCGTGTTCGAGCGGCGCCAGCGGAGCTGCTGCGAGAAGTAACCCGAGAGGTCGTGCGGGACCGTCGTCGCGCAGCGCGCGGTGAGGGTCATCGTGGTGAGGTAGCCGGCCTTGACGACCTGACGGGTGAGGAAGCGATCCTCGCCGTACTTGATCGGCACGCCGCAGATCGCGCGGTTCTCGAGGACGGGCTCGAGCTCGACGAGGACACTGCGGCGATACGCCGTGAGGCAGCCCGAGAGGCACATCACGCGGCGGAAGCCCCACTCGAGGTTCTTCGAGAAGTTGTAGGCGAACCAGTACCGGATGACCTGCATGCGGGTCAGCCAGTTCTGCTGCTTGTTGCGGACGTCGATCCATCCTCCGACCGCTGCGATCTCGGGCTTGGTGAAGCGGCGAACGAGCTGGCGAACGGCGTCTTTGTCGACGACCACGTCGGAGTCGACCGACAGGATGATCTCGGCGTTCTCGGCCTCGCGGACGGCCCGAATGATCGAGCAACGCTTGCCGATATTCTTCGGGTTGCGCATCACCGAGAGGCGGCCCTTCGAGCTGCGCGCGAAGCCGCGAGCGAGCTCGTAGCTGTCGTCGGTCGAGCAATCATCTACGCAGATGATGCGGAGCTTCGCGTGCGGATAGTCCGAATCGAGGATGCTCTGCAGCGTCTCGAGGATCGCGCGGCCCTCGTTGAACATCGGGATCACCGCCGTGACAGTCGGCTCGAACTCGACGGTCTCGTCCCACTTCGCGCCGCGGATCGTACGCAGCAAGAGCCCCGCCACGTAGCGATTGATGAACACCACTAGCGCGAGCGAGTGGACGAGTACCCAAAGTACGTGCGTGGTCATAAGGGGAGCTAAGGGAACGGGGTGCTGGGGAGGGTTTTAAAGGGGCCCGGACCAGCGGCCAAGTTCAAGAGATGCCAGCAAACTAATAGGTTTCGGCGATCACATCAAGTTGGTTGACGCAGGTTGCCAGAATGTCCGTGACCGATGTACCCCACCCTCAGGATCCTGAGGGGGCTGGCTTGTTTTGCCGCGATCCGGGTGCGATACGGGCTCGTGCTTCGAGGGCTGTGTTTGATCGCGGTGTTGGAAGGTTTGGCTGGGGCCGGACCGGACGCTCCCGCCGAGAACCCTGATCCAAATGGCGCAGTCACGGCGCCGTCCGGATCCGGAAGCGCGAGTCCGTGGATCGATCTGGCTCCCAGCGCGGTGCTCGCGAAACATTCGGAAGCGACAGATTCCGACCTCCAGGCCGCCTCCAGCCTGGAGAACCACCGCACGAGGGCCGCGATCGAGCTCGGCAGCTTCTACGCGGGGTTCTCGGTCTGGGCGTATTTTGCGTGGTACCGCAACCATCCCCCGCTCTCGAACTACAAGTTCGGCGGTGACGGCATGTTCGGGGTCGAGACCTACGCCGGCGGCGCCGACAAGATGGGGCACGCCTGGGCGACCATGGCGCTCGCCCGGCTCGGCACCTCGGTGCTCACCGAGGGTGGCTGGGATCATACGAAGTCAACGTTGCTGTCGGCCGGGCTCTCCGAGCTGTTATTCCTCAACGTCGAGATTCGCGATGGCTTCTATTTCGAGTTCTCGTACGGCGACCTCGCGATGGACACGGTCGGCATGTTCGCGGCGCTCGCGCTCGAGCTGTGGCCGAAGCTCGACGAGATGTTCGACTACCGCGTCCAGTACTTTCCGAGCCCGCGCTACCTCGACAACCTCGATGGCGGCTCGAACCGCGACGGGACGCCGTCGTGCCGCAAGACCGCGTGCTCGCGCTGGAACATCGCCGAGGACTACTCGGGCCAGACCTATTTCATCGCGTTTCACCCGAGCTCGATCCACGCGCTGCGCGATTCGAAGTACGGGCTGTGGTCGCGGTTCGTCGATGTCGGCGTCGGCTTCCAGACCCGCGATTACAAGCCGCCCCCGGATCCGGGCGACAAGCTCAACGCGCACCAGACGCTGTTCGTCGGCGTGTCGCTCAACGTGCAAGGCGTGATCGACTGGCTCGGCCGCGACGGCAAGCACGAGACCCTGCGTAAGATTGGCCACGGCTTGTTCGAAGTGTTCAACTTGCCGTACACGATCGGTGGTGTCGGAGTCACACGTTACGCGCCCGACAAGCCGAACTCCGGCGGTGCGTAGTCGCGTGGTGAGACCCGCCCTCGCAATCTGGCTCGCGGTGTTCGGGTTCTATCTGCTCACGTCGAGCCGCGAGGTCGCGTGGGGCGATGCGCACCCGATGTGGGAGGTCGCCGAGCGGATCGTCGCGGGCGATGGCATCGCGATCAATACCCGTTGGCCCGAGGACATTCCGCTCGGGCGCGACGGCAAGATCTACGGCATCACGCCGATCGGTCCGCCGCTGATGCTCGTGCCGGGTGCGGCGATCAACGCGCTCGCGCATCGCTTCGCACCCGCGCAGGAGCGGCTCGTGCGGCCGCTCGCGACCCACCTCGCGCCTGCCGCACTCGGTGCGCTCACCGCGATGCTGTTCTTCTTGCTGCTCGGCGATCTCGGCATTCGCGCACGCACCGCGAGCTGGTGCACCGCGATCCTCGCGCTCGCGACGACGACCTGGGTCTACGCGCACTATCCCTATTCCGAGATCCTCCAGCTCGCGTGCTTCCTCGGCTTGTTTCGCGCAACGCTGCGCACGGCCAACGATCCATCGCGACGCGAAGCGCTGTGGCTCGGCGCGTGGGCCGGGATGCTGTTCGATACGAAGTACGTGTTCGCGCTCGCGATCATCGGCGCGGCGATCGTCGTCGGCTGGACGCTGCGCGCGCGGCGCAAAGAGCTCGGGCGCGCGATCGCGTGGGCCGTGATCGCCGGCCTACCGTTCGTGCTCCTCGCGTTCGGTTACAACTACGCGCGCTGGGGCTCGATCACGGCGACCGGCTATGGCCCGTATCTCGATGCCTTCTTTGGCGGCAGCATCTTCGACGGTGCATGGGGCATGCTCGCCTCGCCGAACAAGAGCGCGTTCTTGTACTCGCCACCGCTCGTGCTCGCGGTGCTCGGGGCTCCCGCTGCCTTCCGGGCGGTGCCACGCCTCGGCCTCGCGATGCTCGCGCTCGTCGTGCCGACGTTCGTCGTTTACTGCACCTATCGCTCCTGGAGCGGGGACTACGCGTGGGGCCCGCGGTTCTTCGTGTGGATGGTGCCGGTGCTGCTCGTCCCGATGGCGTGGTTCGTCGATTCGACCGCTGGGTGGAGGCGCGGTTTCGTCGCCGCGATCGTCGGCGCGGGCATCTGTGTCCAGCTGCTCGGCTGTGCGCTCTACTGGGATCACTTCATCCGGCTCGCGATCACGGCGAAGAATCAGTGGCTCGGCACTCCGAATCGCAGCGGCTCGTACATCAAGGATCGCGGCCGCGGTCACTGCGACTCGTGCTTCGAGGACACCTACGAGATCACGTGGACGCCCGCGTTCCAGCCGATCCGCGGGCACTGGTGGTTGGTGAAGTCGCTCGCGCGCGACGCCGATTCGAGGACGGCACAGAGCGAGGCACCGTGGCGGACCTACACGTCCCTGGAGCTCGACCTCGAGAAGGATTGGGGCCGGACCCGCCTCGATTGGTGGGTGATGCTGTGGTGGCGCGATGCGCCCGAGACCCAGACGCTCGGCATCGCGCTGTTGCTGGTGATGCTTGGTGGTACGGGAGTCGGCGTTCTGGGGTGGGTGCGGTACCATCGAGCGTCTCCATGACGCTGCGCCCGGTCCCGAATCCGCCTGCCTCGTTCAGTCAAGAGCTCACCGACGACGAGATCCTGCGCTGGGCACTCGCCTATCTGCGCCACGCGCCGCTGTCGCTCTCGCTGCGCGAGATCAACCGGCTCGTCGCGTTCCAGGCGTTTCAAGCGCGCTCGCCGAAGCAGGGCCCCGTCCTCGATGTCGGGTGCGGCGATGGCTTCTGGTGGACCGTGCGCGAGGACGATCGCGAGATCTATGGCATCGACATCTCGGCCTCCGAGATCGCCCAAGCGAAGCAGCGGATCCACGCCGAGCTCACCGATGTCTCGCGCGAGACCCCGTTCCGCGGCACCAAGTTCGAAGAGATCATCGGCAACTGCTCGCTCGAGCACGTCCCCGATATCGACGCCGCGCTGTCGAATCTGCGCCGTGCCGCGAGCCCCACGGCGCGTCTCCTGATGTTCGTGCCGACGCCGCGCTGGGCCTATCAAGGCAACACCCAGAAGCTGCTGCTCAAGTACGCGCCTCGCATCGCGATGAGCGTGTCGGGTGCCCTCAATGGCTTCTTCCAGCACTGGCACCTCTACGATGCGAAGGTCTGGCAACGCCTGCTCGAGCAGAACGGCTGGCGCGTCGAGACCACGGTCGGCCTGGGCTCCGCGCGCTCGGAGTTCTTGTTCCGCGCGTTCATGCCGCCCGCGTTCGTCGAGTTCGTCGTCAAGAAGGTCACCGGCTTCTATCCTTCGCGGCTCGCGCGCCTGCTGCCCGATGCGGCGCTTCGGCCGTTCGCGAAGCTCGTGCGCTGGGCGGTCTCCGATCCGATCGTGGCGGCCGATTCGCCGCACGCGTACGAGTATCTGATTGTCGCCCACGCCGCGCCTGTGCCCGGGCAGTCGTGACGCAGCCCGGACAGAGCGATTACTTCGCGAACCACGCGAAGGCGCGCAAGTTCCCGTGGACGCTCTATCACCGTCCCCTCGAGCGCGACCTCGCGCGCTTCCTCGCCGATGTCCACGGCACCGTGCTCGTCGTCGGCTGTGGCCTGTTGCACGAGCTCGACGTCGCGCCGCCGGGCGTCCAGTTCGTCGTCGCCGATGTCGATGCGCGTGCGGTCGATGCGGTGCTCGAGCGCGCCGACCCGCGCATCGTCGAAGGCATCGTCGTGCCGCCCGAAGCGGCGCTCGATTTTCCGCAGCGCTTCGACGCGATCTACGCGAAGGAGGTCGTCGAGCACGTGCTCGCGTGGCCGACGTGGCTCACCGGCCTTCGCCGATCGCTCGTGCCTGGCGGTCAGCTCTGGTTATCGACGCCGAACTATGGCGAGCCGTGGCTGCCCGCGCTGGAGTCCACCGTGCTCGAGCTCGTCGCGCGCAAAGAGGGCTTCACGCGCCGTGACATCCATCCGACCCGGTTCACGCGCCGCTCGCTCGAACGCGGCCTGCGCTCGGCGGGCTTCGAGGATGTCGACGTCCACGTGACACCGACACGGCTCGCGCTCACTGCGTGGGCTCGCGCGCCGCGTTGACCGCTCCCCCGTAGCCCCTGCCGATTTCCTAGAGCTTTGCGACTGCAACGCGGGCGATGTTCATGAGCCCGGCCCCATCGAGGCTGCCGTAGAGTTGGAGCATCGTGCCCTTGCTGAACACGTAGATGTGATTGGTTTCGGTCCCTTTGGCGGCGTCGCCGAGCCCGGCAATCACGCCGTTCCCGGTCTTGGTTCCGGTCTGGTTGAAATACTCGCGATCGGCGTTTGCGTACACGGCGATGTAGAGCTGGTGACCCAGCTGGTCGCTCGTGATCTTGACGTAGCTGCAGCGGCCCTCGGTCACCTTTACTCCATTGCCGTTCGAGGCGTCACTAGAGCCCTCGTCTTCGTGTTTGACTGGACCGCCAAGCACTGCGGCCGCGTCTGCGTCGGTGATCACGCTGCACGCATCGCGTACCTTCAACGACGCCGACGACGCCGACGACGCCGACGACGCCGACGACGCCGACGACGCCACGGCGGGGGCATTCGAACCTTGCTCGGGTGTCGGATTGTGGTTACTGCACGCGCTCGCGATGACGAGCGCAGCACCAAGACCGTAGGTGAGAGTGGCCATCTCTCACGTTACACCGAACGTCGGCTGGCGCCGGCGCTAGCTCGGCTGCTGGTTGCGCTCTTGAAAGATGCGCAGGATATCGGCGGCGGTCTCTTCGATCGCGCGGTTCGTGACGTCGATGACCGGCCAGTTCGCGTGCTTGCGGAAGATCTCGCGGCAGTACGCGATCTCGTTGTCGATGTGAGCGCGCTGGCCGTAGCTCGAATCGTTCGGCATGCCGAGATGAGACAGCCGCGCCTGGCGAATGCGCATGAGCATGTCGGGCTGGACGATCAGGCCGAACACCTTGCGATCGTCGACTTGCGACAGCTCCTCCGGCGGATCGACGCCGAGCACGAGCGGCACGTTCGCGACCTTGAGGCCGCGCTGCGCGAGGTAGGTCGACAGCGGGGTCTTCGAGGTCCGCGAGATGCCGACGAGCACGAGGTCGGCCTTCGGCAGGTTGCGCGGCTCGGCACCGTCGTCGTTCTTGACCGCGAACTCGACCGCTTCGATGCGGCGGAAGTAGTCGTCGGTGATCATGTGCAGGAGGCCCGGCACACCGGCGGGCGGCGACTGCAAGTAGAGCGCGAGCTTCGAGATCAGGGCGCCCATGAGGTCGACGGTCTCGATACTGTGGCGCTCGACGAGCTTGGCGATCAAGTCGCGCTCTTCCTGGTTCACGACGGTGAACACGACGAGCGCCTTGAGCTCCGCGGCCTTCTCGGCGAGCTGCTCGAGCTCGGACTCGGTGCGCACGCGCGAGAACAATTTGATCTGGACCGGCTCGCTGAACTGCAGCGTCGCGGCGCGCACCATGCGCTCGGCGGTTTCGCCGGTCGCGTCGCTGATGATCATGACCGTCTTCATCGGCCCCTCTATATCACGCGGCTGCGTGGGCAAGCACGCGCGGACATTCGGGATCCGGAGCCGATGGATCGCCTCCGACGTGCGCCGAGACGACCTTGCAACCTCCCCGACACAACGAATGGTACTCGCACGATCGGCAGGGCTCCGCGGCCTCGCGCCAGGTCCGGAAGGCCCCGAAGGCGCCCGGCTGGTTCCAGTAGGTGGCGAGCTCGGTGACCGAGGGCCGCTTGCCGAGCTGGAGCAGCGGGGGCGGCGCCGCGAAGCTGCAGGCGGTGATCCGGCCATCCGGCTTGGCGCCGATCAGGAAATCACCACCCGTGCAGCCGTAGACGCAGAGCTCCGCGAGCAGCGCGCGATCGGGCCGATGGTGCGCGAGCATCGGCGTGTACGAGCAATCGACCTTGACTCGCACGCGATGGCGCTTCGCGGCGGCGAGCACGGTCGGCAAGAATGCGGCGTGCTGTGCAGCGGTGCAACGCAGATCTTTGTATGCGCTCGCGCCGCGGCCCGAGGGTTTGAAGCGCAGCAGCTCGACCTCGGAGAGCCGCTGCTCGGAGGCATACGCGAAGATGGCGTCGAGCTCGGCGAAGTTGTGGCGGGTCACGACGACGTTGATCCCGACCTCGCGCTTCTTCGCGCGCAGCCGACGAAGCGCGGCATCGGCGCGCGCGAAGCCGTCGAACCCGCGGACCGCGGCGTAGGTCGCGGCGAGCCCGTCGAGCGAGACATTGATCTGGCCGAACCGATCGGCGATCTGGATCAGCGCCTCGAAGCCCTCGAGGCCCGAGGTCGTGAGGTTCGGCACGAGGCCGCGTTCACGCGCGTAGCTCGCGAGCTCGCCGAGCCAGGGCAGGACCGCGCTCTCGCCACCGCCGAGCGCGAGATGGAACACGCCGGCCTCGGCGAGGACGTCGATCGCCCGCTTCCACTCGACGAGGCCCCACTCGTTCGGCATGCCGTTCGGCGACGCGCCGGTGTAGCATCCGGTGCAGCCGGCGCCGCAGCGATTAGTGAGCTGGAGGTGCGCTTCGAGCGGCGCGGACAGCACGTGATCGCCGAGCTCGTCCTCGGGATCGCGCCACTGGGTAGGGGTCGCCGCGACCCGCGCGACTCGGCGCGCCATCGTGCGATCGACGAACACCAGCGCGCGCGGCAACGCGAGCTGGATGATCGCGCCGAACCGCTCGAGGCGGACGCGTTTCATCGGGCGGGCCGCGGCGAGGCGCGCGCGCACCGACGAGACCAGCTCGCGGATCATTTCGTGAGCTCGGTCGTCTCGGGCACGGCCGAGGGCTTGTTCGCGCGCCAGCGCAGGAGCGCGCCGATCACCGGCGTCACGATCGCGAGCGCGGTCGCCCCGACGAGCAAGAACGTCACGTCGACGCCGAGGCTCGACGAGTTCGGGTTCATGCCCCACTTGATTGCGAGGATTCGCCCCCTTCTCGCCATGCGCGCGACTCTACAGCACGATGTGGGTGACGGAAGCCGGTGAGCGCGAGCCGATTCCCCGAGGCTGGACCCGTGGAGGTGTCGTCACCACAACCTGCAACGATCAGTGGTAGGGTGGTATGCCAAGCGAGCGAGCATGTTTCGAATTCGCCAGTCTTATCGTGAGGATGTCGAGCAAGTGCTGGCCGTCGCCGAGCACCTCGACACGGTCAACTTACCAGCGGATCGCAAGAGCATCGAGGGCCTTCTCGATCGTTCACAGAGGTCCTTCGCGGCCGAGCTCCCGATCGTCGATCGGGAATTCTTGTTCGTGCTCGAAGACCTCGCCGCGAAGCGGATCATCGGCACCTCGATGATCTACGCGCAGCACGGCACCAAGCGTGCGCCGCACATCTTCTTCCGCGTCGAGAACGACGAGCGCTACTCGGTCACACTCGATCGCTACATGGTCCATCAGACCCTGCGCATCGGCTACAACTACAACGGCCCGACCGAGATCGGTGGCTTGATCCTCCTGCCGGAGTATCGCCGCAACACCGACGCGCTCGGCAAGGCTCTCTCGTACGTGCGGTTCTTGTTCATGCGCATGCATCGCGAGCTGTTCCGCGATCACGTGCTCTCGGAGCTGTTGCCGCCGCTCGGCGACGACGGCACGTCGAAGCTGTGGGAGGCGCTCGGTCGCCACTTCACCGGCCTCACGTACCAGGAGGCCGATCGGCTGTCGAAGGACAACAAGGAGTTCATCCACGCCCTGTTCCCGGATGATCCGATCCACACCGAGCTGTTGCCCGAGGACGTGCGCGCGATCATCGGCCAGGTCGGTGAGGACACGCGCGGCGTCGAGAAGATGCTCCGCCGGATCGGCTTCGAGTATGCCGAGCAGATCGATCCGTTCGATGGTGGGCCGCACTTCGTCGCGACCACGGATGACATCAGCGTCGTGCGCGATGCGAAAGAAGCGATCGTGCGAGCCCACGAGGGCGAGGGCAAGCGCTGGGCGATCCTCGGGCACGAGCTCGTGGGCGCGAACCCGGCCTTCCGCGCGATCGGCACCCGGGTGACGGCGCTCGAGAGTGGCGTCATCGGGCTCTCCGAAGATGCGCGTCGCCGCCTCGCGATCGAGGACGGCCAGAAGGTATGGCTCAGCTACGGTTGATCGCTCCAAGCCTCGTGATCACCCTCGTGATCGCGAGCTGCGGCCGCAGCGAGGCCGCGCCGCAGGCGCAAGCACAAACCTCCGGGCTCGCGACGCCGAAAGGCTGGCAGCTCGATGGCGAGCTGGCAAAGACCGCCTCGAGTGCCGCCGCCGATCCGAAGGCCGGGATCACGGTCGCCGGGAGCGAAGCGTGGAGCGCACCTTCGCGCGGCTGCTACGCGGTGTGGATCGGCGTGAGCGGTGGTGCCGCGCCGATCGATGTCGCCGCCGAGCAGCTACTCGTGGCGCTCGCGAAGGAGCTCCCCGACGTGAAGCTGCGCGAGGTCGCCAAGCCCATTGCCACCGATCACGGCACGCTCACGCTCGGGTTCGACGCGCGCGGCTTCCACGGCAAGCTGCGCGCGGAGCTCGCGAGCACCGGCGAGGTCCACGCGCTCGCGTGCGTGTGGAATCGACGCGAGCCGAAAGCGTGCGAAGTGGGCTGCACTGCGCTATTCGGGGGGCCCACGTGAAGGCCCTCCTCTTGATCATGCTCGCGAGCGGCGGCGCGGCCGCCGATGTCGTCGTCCCACCTCTCGGTTGGACCGGCAGTGACTCCTCGGATCTCGGCGCGCGCGCGAACGAGGCCGGTCACTTCGGTGGCCAGCCCGGCAAGAAGGTGATCGCGGCCGCGGAGCTCAAGCCCGCGAAGGCCGATGCCGGCGTGTCGCTGTTCGTCACGCGCGTCGCGATGACCGTCTCGAACGATCCCGCCGCGGTGCGCGCCGAGATCGATCAGTTCCATGGCGCGTCGCGGCGCGCGCGGCTCTCGGGCTCCACGATCGCCGAGCAGGGCTGGCAAGAGAAAGTCGACGACGCCGGCAAGCAAGTCGAAGCGACCCTCGCATACAAGGATCCAGCGAACCACGTCGCGATCACGTCGCGGCTCGTGATCGTTGCGACCTCCGAGCAACTGATCTCGGTGACCGGCGAATGCATCGCGCGCGACGACGCGGATGCGCCGTCGCTGATCGCATGCAAAGCGGCCCTCGCCACGCTCGATCCGGGCGCGATCACGCGGACCGCGATCACGCTCGCACCCGCCGGCACGCCGCCGCCCGCGCGCGAAGAGATCCACAACACGGGACCGTCGATGTCGGACGGATCGCACATCCCGATCCCGCCGATGGTGATCCAACCCGAGGGCCAGCCATCCGCCGACCGCCGTCCGGTGTTCATCGGGGCAGGCATCGTGCTGCTCGCGGGCGCGTTCTGGTGGAACATGAAGCGTCGCGCGAAGCAACACGACGAAGAGGATCAGGAATGACCGACGAAGTAGCTGCACCTGGATCGGTTTCGGCCTCGCCGGCGGCGGACCCTGTCCTGATCGTCGACGACGAGAAGAACATCAGGCGCACCTTGCGCATGGTCCTCGAAGGCGAAGGTCATGTCGTCCACGAGGCGAGCTCGATCCTCGAGGCCGATGCGGTGCTCGCGAAGGAAGCGGTCGACGTGATCCTCCTCGACGTCAAGCTCGGCGAGGACAACGGGCTCGACCTGTTGCGCTCGCTCAAGAGCCGCGGCGACGACGGCATGGCGAGCAAGACCTCCGAGATTCCGGTCGTCATGATTTCGGGCCACGCCACGATCGAAGATGCGGTGTCGGCGACGCGCCTCGGCGCATTCGACTTCATGGAGAAGCCGCTCGATCGCAACCGCGTGATGGTGACCGTGCGCAATGCGCTCGAGCGTCGCCGGATGTGGCGCGAGGTCCACGACCTTCGCCGCGCAGTCGATGCGCGCTGGGAGCTGCTCGGTGGGACCCCCATCATGCACGAGCTGCGTCGCCAGATCGCGAAGGTCGCGCCGACGCGCAGCCGTATCCTGATCACCGGCGAGAGCGGCACCGGCAAGGAGCTGATCGCGCGCGCATTGCACCGCAACAGCAGCGTCTCGAACGGCGCGTTCGTGAAGGTCAACTGCGCGGCGATTCCGCCCGAGCTGATCGAGAGCGAGCTGTTCGGTCACGAGCGCGGAGCGTTCACCGGCGCGGTCGCGAAGAAGCGCGGCCTGTTCGAGGTTGCCGATGGTGGCACGATCTTTCTCGACGAGATCGGCGACATGGCGCTGCCCGCGCAAGCGAAGGTGTTGCGCGTGCTCCAGACCGGCGAGTTCACGCGGGTCGGTGGCGAGAAGAGCATGCGGACCGATTGCCGCGTCGTCGCGGCGACGAATCGCGATCTCGAAGAGATGGTCAAGCAGGGCACGTTCCGCGAGGACTTGTTCTTCCGCTTGAACGTCGTGCCGATCCGCTCGCCCGAGCTCAAGGAGCGTGCGGACGACATCCCGCTGCTCGTCGAGTCATTCGTCAAGGAGTGCTGCGACGAGAACGGCTTCGGCTACAAGCCCGTCGACGAGCCCGTGCTCGCGCGGCTCAAGCTCTACGAGTGGCCGGGCAACGTGCGCGAGCTGCGCAACGTGGTCGAGCGGCTCGTGATCATGTCCGACGAAGTGATCCAGGAGAAGGATCTGCCGCCGTACCTCGGCGGTCCGCGCAGCGCCACGCAGCGCCGCGATAGCTCGGGCCCGATCACCGCGATCGATCTCGGTCGCTACGCCGGCAAGAGCCTGCGCGAGTTTCGCGAAGAGGTCGAATCGGAGTTCATCCGGATCCGCCTCGCCGAGTTCGAATGGAACATCTCGCGCACCGCGCAGGCGCTCGGGATCGAGCGGACGAACCTGCACAAGAAGCTGCGCGCCCTCGGCATCCATCGTGGTGAGGGCTCGCAGAACGATCCCGAGTAGCGCGCTCGCGATCCTGCTGTGCTGTGCGATCGCGGGTGCGAGCGAGCTGAGTGATCGGCTCGCGAGCGATGATCCACGCGCGCTCGCAGCGGCGGTCACCGAGATCGAGCACGCGCCCTCGACGACTCCGGATCTCGCCGACCTCCTCTACACCGCGGGTCGCGCGTGCGAGGACAAGCTCGCCGATCCAGCGCGCGCGCTCGTGCTCTACGATCGCCTGCTCCGCGAGCAGCCGGACACCAAGGCCGCGCTCGGCGCCGAGCATCGCGCGGCACATCTGCGGTCGCTCACCGGCGATGGTCACGCGCACCAGGCGCAGGCATACGCGAAGCTCGTTGCAGAGGCCGATCGGCTCGCGCAAGCAGATGTCGTCGCGCGCGGTGAAGCACTCGCGACCGCTGCGTGGCCCGGTGCGCCCGAAGCGACGCTGTGGCTCGCCGATTGGTTGCGCGGTCACGGCCGCTTGCACGAGGCCGACGCGCACTTCGCGACGCTGCTCGCGACCTGGCCACACGCGCCCGAAGCACGCCTCGCCGCGAGCGGTCAGGCCGGTTGCGCGATCGAAGCGCACGCGCTCGAGCGCGCGACGACCTTGATCGCGGCGCTTCCTTCTACGACCGGTGAAGAGAGCGCGGTCCAGGCAGATCTGTGGCGGGCCCTGGCGCGGGCGGTCTTGCGCGAGCACCTCGATCTCGTCGCGCAGATCGTACTCGTGCTCGCGCTCTGTTTGCTGCTCGGCTCGCTGGTCGAAGCGGCCACGCGCGGTGGCTGGCGCCGGCCCTCGCTGCGCCCGCCGTTCGAGATCTGGTTCCTCGGCCCGATCTCGCTCGTGCTCGTGATCGCCTCGTTCACCGCGAACCAGGCGATCGCACCGGCGGTGCTTCGCATCGCCACCGCCGGCGTCGTGCTCGCCTGGATCTCGGGTGCGACGCTCGATCTCTTGCGAACGCGTGGCCGTGCGTTCCGCATGCGGTCGCTCGCTCACATCGTGTTGTGCGCGCTCGGTGTCGTCGCGATCGCCTATCTCGCGATCAGCTCGAGCGGCCTGTTCGACCTGCTCGCCGAGACGTTCAAGAACGGCCCGGAGTAGGCCGTTCGCTGCTAGAGTCGGGCATCCAGGCGCTTGGCAAAGATGTACGTGATCTGCTGCGGCTCCTCGACGAGCATCGGGTGCGATTTCTCGTGGTCGGCGGATTTGCTGTCGCGGTTCACGGGATTCCCCGCTACACGAAGGACCTCGATATCTGGATCGAATGTTCCGAGGATAATGCGAAGAAGCTTCTCGTTGTACTCGAGGCCTTCGGGTTTGGGTCGCTAGACCTAACGGTAGGAGATTTCACGACGCCGGATCTGGTGATCCAGCTCGGCTATGAGCCCAATCGCATCGACTTTCTGACTGGCTTGACGGGCGTGAAGTTCGCCGATGCATTTCCGAAGCGAGTAAGCGCGACGCTCGACGGCATCAACGTTCCAGTGATCGATCGGGCATCGCTCGCGACTAACAAGCGTGCTTTTGGTCGTCCCCAGGATCTCGTAGACGCGGAGGGGCTCGAGAAATGACAGAGCGAGAGATTGCCACCGTGGTTCGGCGTAGAGCGCTGGACGGCAGCGACGAGTACGCAGAACGTGCAGCGTACTGGAAGACCCGCTCCATCGAAGAGCGATTCCTCGAGGTCGAGTCGCTTCGCCGCTTGTGGACCGAGATAACCGGAGATCCCGACGAACCGATCGTGCGTGCAGTCCACCGACGAAAACTCGGCGAGCTCGCGATCCAGAAGGCGTAACCGATGCAGCGCGTGCTGATCGTCGGGCCGAGTGGGGCGGGCAAGTCGTGGCTCGCGAAGCGCATCGCGGCGCGGACCGGCTTGCCGGTCGTGCACCTCGATCGCGAGTTCTGGCAACCGGGCTGGGTCGAGACCGCGAAGCCGGTGTGGCGGGCGCGCGTCAAAGAGCTCGCAGCTGGCGAG
>JAYWCI010000367.1:0-14669 GCA_043780895.1 Kofleriaceae bacterium
GCCTCGGTGCTGTCTGTCCCACCGGCAAGTGGGCGACCTCCTTAACTTATGCCTGTTCGACCTCCTGTGACCGCCGCTGCGCGCGGGCCGATTCACCTCGACCTCGATTGGGATGCCCTCGAGATCGCGGTGGAACGAAATTCGCCCGAAACCGACAGCTATCTCGACCTCCAGTCGGGCCGGGTGACCACCATCACCACGGGCGATCCCGAGGCCGCCCTCAACCACCAGCAGGTCTCGGAGAACATCCGAAACTACCTCCGCGTCGAGCCCGCCTCGTCGCGCGAGCAGTACCGCTGGATGGAGAAGTTCGTCGGCTCGGTCACCGACGAGCCGCTGCGCGAGCGCCTGATCATCTCGGTCGATGGCAAGGGCGCGTTTCGCCGGTTCAAGGACGTGCTGCTCGCCTACCCCGCCGAGCGCGAACGCTGGTTCTCGTATCGTGCCGAGCTCCTGCACTGGCACATCCAGACCTGGCTCGAGCAACACGAAATCACCACCACGAACGAGCCGCCGTGGGGTCAGGTACAAGCGCCGAGCGAGCTGCCCGCCGCCGGTCCGCCCGTCGTTCACGGCACCGAAGCACCGGGCGAAGCGCTGCGCCGCCGCGCGCGTGACCTGATCGAGACGATCGCCGCGATCGAGCTGCCGACCGCGATCGCGTTCCTCGAGTTCTTGAAGCTGCGCAGCACGCAGGCGCTCGTGCGCGACGGCGGTCCGGATCCGCTCGACTCGGAGCGCGACACGCTCGAGCCACCGCCCGCAGCCGAGCCAGCCGAGCCAGCCATCGGGCCCGCGTCGTGACCGGGGACAGCCTCGAGCAGATCGAGCCGGCGATCACGAAGCTCGTGCACGAGGCACCCGATCGCGATGCCGCGACCATGCAGCTCCTGCTGACCGCGCTGCGCGAGGTCGGGTCGCCACTCGCGCTCGTGATCGCGCGAACAGTCGAGTACGTCGACGAGGGGCTCGTCGATCCGGGCATCGCCCTGCTCGCGCTCGCGGAGGCCTGCGCGACGCTCGTCGCAGGCGTCCGCGGTCACGTCGATCAACGCGTGCTCGACGCGGCGACCTATCAGATCGCGACACTCGAGCCGATGCCGGATCGGCCGCCGAAGATCGCGACCCCCGACGTCTCGATCGATCGCCTTGCGGGCGGGGCCGATCGAATCACCAAGCTGCGACCGCGCGATAACTAGCCGCGAACGGCGACGGCAAACTTCAAGTAGTTGCCTTCGGGGAAGCCCGGCAGCGTCGGGAAATCGGACGGCAAGCCGCGACGATCGACGATCTGCAACCGCGTGCCCGCGGCATAAGCACCATCGGCGAGCGCCATCTCGAACTCTTGCGAGGTCATCTTGTGCGTCGACGAGGCAGCCACGAGCAGGCCGCCCGGCGCGGTGACTTCGAGCGCCGCGGCGATCAACTCGGAGTAGTCGCGCATCGCGCTCCACGGCTTGCCGCCGCGCGCCGCCGCGCTCGCGAACGCGGGCGGGTCGACGACGACCATGTCGAACTTGCGACCGCGCTCGTTGAACCGCGCGAGCACCTTGAACACGTCACCGACGATGTGCTCCGGCTTCTCGGCATCAAAACCCGACGCGGTGAAATTGCGACGCGCGCGGGCGTGGGCCTTCGCGGCAACATCGATCGCGACGACCTCGGTCGCGCCACCGGCTTGCGCGTAGACCGAGATCGCACCGGTGTACGAGAAGAGGTTGAGGACGCTCCGCCCCTTCGCCCACTGGCGCACCGCGCGGCGACCTTCACGCAGATCGGCGAACAAGCCGGTCGACAGCGGCGAGGTGACATCGCAGACGAAGCTGAGATCATCCTCGGTGACGGTGATCTCGACCGGCGCCGGATCGCCACGCACGAGATCGGCGCCGGCCTGGCGCGGAGCATCGCCACCGAGCGAGCGATAGCGACGCTGCTCGTAGATCGCCTTCGGCTTGACCTCGGCCATCAGCGCGTCGAGCAGGCTGTCGCGCACGTTCACGATCGCGGCGGTGTAGAGCTGGAGGACGAGATAGTCGCCGTACTGCTCGACGACGATGCCGGGCAGACCATCGGACTCCGCGTTGATCAAGCGCATGCACTGCAGCTTGTCGTTCGCGACGATCCGCTTGCGCATCGCGACCGCGGCGCGAACGCGCTCGGCGATCAGCGCGCCATCGATCTGGACGTCTGGATTGCGGACGAACACCCGCAGCGCGATGATCGAATCGGCATCGTAGAGACCGCGGCCGACAAACTCGCCATCCGGGTCGACGAGATCGATCGGGGTGCCCGGCTCCGGCGACAGCGGGCGCGGGCCAAGCGCCTCGCGATAGACCCACGGATGTCCCGAGCGGACCCGGTGAGCGACATCCTGAGAAAGTCGGACGGTGTTCTTGCGAACCTGAGCGCCCATCGGCGCGCGACGGCCTTTGCGTTGGATGGGCTCCATGGGATCGGCAGCCTTATGCCCGAACTAGCCCGTAACTCCAAGCCCGTGGGCTGTTTGCCGAAAAACGTTTCGGTAGACAGACCTCCTACCCGTATGTAAGGTCCCGCCGTTCTCACGATGCCGCCGACGACCGTTCAACCCACTCTCGAGCCTGTTCGGTTCGGCGAGTTCCTTCTCCATCGCAACCTCATCTCTGACGAGCAGTGGCTCGCAGCGCTGGCGGAGCACTGGAGCCTGGCCGCGGTTGGCAAGCGCTCGCGCATCGGCAACACGATCGTCGAGCACGGGTTTCTCGCGCCCGAGGTGGTCGAACGCGAAGCTCGTGCGTTTCACGACGAGATCGACGTGGTCGAGATCATCGAGACTGCACCGCGTTCAGAGCGCGTCACTATTCCTTCGCCGTATCGCTCGTAGAGAGCGAAATTCGATCAGAGTCGCGGGGCGATCTGGTGCTAAGCTACTGCGTCTTCTTGGAGACTAATGATGGCTGTTGAAACGAACAAGGACGCAAACGTTTCTCCCGCGCAGACCCTCACCGGGGTTGCCGCGGCTGTGGCAAGCAACGGTTCGGGCCCGAACGGGAACGGCAAAGCTGCTGCCAACCGTCGCAAGCGTCCCTCCTCGTTGCTAGCGGCAGCGAACCAGCTGCCCTCGGTCGAGAACTCGCTCGACGACTTCATCTCGCGCGCGAACCAGACCCTGACCGATCCGGATCAGTGGCACGCCGCGGAGAATGCATCCAAGGCCGAAGACGAGCAGCGCCGCGAAGCGGACCAGCTCCGTGCCCGCGCCGCCGAGCATCAGCTGCGCGAAGGTGAACAGCGCGAGACCTCGTTGCGCCGTCAGCTCGATGGGCTCCAGGGTCGCCTCGCCGAGGCCGAAGCCCGCGCCGCCGTCGCGAACAGCGGTGGCACGCAAGACGGCGTGATCGCCGATCTCAAGATGCGCCTCTCGCGCGCCGACGAGCGCATCGTCGTCGCGGAGCAGTTCGCGAACCAAGCCGATGGTCGCGTCCAGGCGATCTCGAGCGAGCTCGCGAGCGCGAAGGCCTCCGCCGCCTCGGTCCCGACCCACAGCTCGCAGTTCTTCGCCGGTGGCGATGCCGCCGACGCCGACGAGCGCGTCCGCATGGCGGAAGCGAAAGCCGCGAAGGCGATCGCCATCGCGCACGCTGTCTCGGCCGGGCTCACCGTGAACCCCGCTGACATCGCTGCGATCGAGAGCGGCCTGGTCGTTCCGATGAAGGCCCCGAAGAAGGGCACGAACTGGCTCGCGATCGTCGGCGCACTCGTCGTCGGCGGAGCGGTCGCGTTCGGCATCGCCATGGCGGTCAAGAAGGATCCGGCTCCCGCCGTCGCCGCCCCGCCCGCCGCGGACCCCGCGCCGGCAAAGCCGATCGTCACGCCCATCGAAGAACCCAAGCCCACGGCGGTGCCCGTCGAGACTGCGCCCGCAGCTGCCGTCGCGACCAAGCCTGAGCCAGTCGTCGAGCAGCCCGTGCCGGCGAAAACCGAGCCCGCGAAGGTCGCGACGCCCGAGCCAAAGCACCCGGCACCTGCGCCGAAGCATACGGCGCCGAAACACACAGCACCCGCAGCCGCCGCGAGTGGCATCGCCGATCCGTTCGGTGACGCGCCCGCGAAGAAGGCACCGGCGGGCAAGAAGGCGCCCGAGAAGAAGCCGGCTTCGGGCGGCGGCGCGATCGTCGATCCGTTCTGATTTTACTCCTCGGGAAACCAAGCGCTGAGCGACGTCGTAAAGGCGTTGCATCGCCCCAACGTCTGCGATAAAGACCCACGTCCCGGGTGCGGTTCGCGCTCGGGCATTCCGGAGGGTCTGTGGCTCGTAAATACTTCTCGATCATCACGTTCGCGCTCGCCGCACTCGTCGCCCCGCTCGCCCACCAGGCGCACGCGCAGGGCGCTCCGACGCCGGACCAGATCGACGCCGCGAAGAAGGCGTTCGGTGAGGGTAGGGAGGCGCATGACGCCGGCAAGCTTCCGGAAGCGATCGAGAAGTTCAAAGAGTCGTATCGGCTCTCGCGCAACCCGGTGCTGCTCTACAACATCGCGCTCACGCTCGACGAGAACAAGCAGACCGACAACGCGCTGTTCTACTACCGCAAGTTCCTCTCCGACGCGCCTGCCGATGCGGGTCAGCGCAAGACCGCGAGCGAGCGCGTGAAGACGCTCGAGACCGAGAAGCTCGATGCGGATCTCTCGGGCAAGCCGGCCGAGAAGCCGCCCGAGGCGACCAAGCCGGTCGAGGGACCGGTGAAGAAGGACGTCAAGCTCAAGCCGGCCGGCACGTACGCCGCGACCGATTTCCAGCACCAGGTCGTCGAGGACGCGCCTCCGGGCAAGCCGCTCGATATCTCGGCGTTCGTGCCGGAAGACTCGGGTTGGACCGTCACGCTCTACTACCGCGCCGCCGGCGACTCGACGTTCGTCGCCAAGCCGATGGTGTGGCACTACAAGCAGCTGATCGCGCGCATCCCTGCGACGAAGGTCACGGGCACGTCGATCCAGTACTACGTCGAGGCCAAGGATCAGGCCGGCACGTCGGTCGCGAAGTCGGGCAAGTCGACGAGCCCGAACCTGGTCAACCTCGACGCGACCGTCCAGCCGCGCTTCTTCCCGGACTTCACGGATGACAGCACGCCCGCCGTGAAGACGCCGGCGCAGCGCCTTCATCACGACGATGAAGATCCGTTGAACAAGAACAAGCACACCGATGATCCGGTCGAGACCCAGCCGATCGTCACCGGTCCTGCCGGCGAAGGCCCGACGGACGCCGGCTCGGCGAAGTTCGAGAAGATCAAGTGGGGCACCACGATCGGTGCGGTCGCGTTCCTCGGGTTCGGCGTCGGCTTCTACGTGCTCGCCGGCAACCAGGCTAGCGCGCTCGTCGACGACACCAAGACGCCGCACGGCACCTGCACACAGACGCCCTGCCCGTTCGATAGCTACGATCGCGACCTCCAATCGGCGGGTCAGCGCGATCAGACCATCTCGAACATCACGCTCGGCGTCGGCATCGTAGGCGCGGTCGTTGCCGGTTACTTCTGGTACAAGGACTCGCAGCACAAGCTCGCGTCGGGACAAGCGGCGAAGAGCACGAACGCTTCGCCGGAGATGACGTGGATCGTCGCGCCGAGCATTGGCGATCACTACCAGGGCGCCGCCGCTGCGGTCCGGTTCTAGGAAACGGCTATGAAGATCTTTGCTTTGCTTTCGTTCGCCCTGGTCTACGCGTGCTCGTCATTCTCGCCAGATCTCGGCAAGACGCCGTTCACCTGCACTGGCGCGGGGAGCGACGGCGCCGCATGCCCGGATGGCTACGCGTGCGTGCCGAGCGGTAGCGCGAGCTACTGCCTCGTCAACGGCGGCACGGTCCCCGATGCGAGCATCGGCGTCTGCGCGGATGACTCGAACCTCGAGCCGAACGATACGATCGCGACCGCGTACATCACGCCGGTCAACGGCTCGACCAAATCGATCTCGTACGCGGGTCTCGCGATCTGCCCGGCGGGCGACAAGGACACGTACAAGTTTACGGTTGGCGGGACATCCACGACGCCACAAAGCGTCGAAGTGATCGTCGAGTTCGATCCGAACGGCGCCACGCTGTCGGCGAGCATTCTGGGCCCGAACGGCACGGTCCTCACGACGGCGAATCCGGTCACAGGAACCCCCGGCAAGATCCGCGCTTTCATCGCCAACGACGCGATGGGCGCGCAGTACGTCCAGGTCAGCGGTCCGGCGATGGGTGCGACTTTACGGACAAACAACTACAAGCTATCGATCACCGAAACGCCGTAGTCGTTGTAATCAGGCGGCGAGCTTGAAGCCCCAGCGCCGAATCTCGGCCGCTAGCTCGTTGTCGTTTCCTGCCCGCTGAGTAAGCTGAGCGAGTGCAGATCGGGCGCCCGGATGATCCGAGCGCTCCCAGCACGCTCTAAGCTCGAGGCGGAGAAGCGCGATGGCTTTGGCTTCGGCGTAGGTCATTGCATGTGCTTTCGTCAAAATGACGGCCCGACGTTAACTGGTTATAGAACTGGGACGCGGCGCTGAGGTGGTAACCTTTCTGACGATTTCGGGCGTCCATTTGACGTCGACATGGCCGAAACATTCTCGTGAGAGCCGACCGCGCGGCCTCGGCGCAAGATCTTTGACCCGCGCTCGATTTGGGGACTACCTTGTGGAAAACCTGAGCTTTTTTAGGGAGACTGGTAATCAATGAGCCGAATTGGTGAGCTCTTGGTACGAGAGAAGATGCTCTCGCTCCAACAGCTTCAACAGGCGCAGGATGAAGCCAAGCGCACGGGTAAGCGCTTGGGCGCCACCCTCGCGCGCCTGGGGTACGTCAACGACCAAGCACTCACGCAGTTCGTCGCAAAGCAGTACAGCCTGCCTTCGATCAACCTGGGTGAGATCGAGATCGACGTCGCGGTGCTAAAGCTCGTGCCGCGCGAGATCTGCGAGAAGCATCAGGTCATCCCCGTTCGTCGCAACGGCCCGACGTTGATCGTCGCGATGGCCGATCCATCGAACATCTACGCGATCGACGAGCTCAAGTTCCTCACGCAGTACAACATCGAGCCGGTGGTCGCGTCCGAAGCGGGCGTCGAGGCCGCGCTGTCGCGCTACTACGACAAGGGTCCCGACCTCGATCAGATGGTCGGCGAGCTCGACGTCGACAACGTCGACTACACGACGGGCGAAGGCGACTCCGTCAACGTCGTCGATCTCGAGAACCAAGCCGGCGAGGCGCCGGTCGTGAAGCTGTGCAACGCCATCCTGTTGTCGGCGATCAAGAAGAAGGCCTCGGATATCCACGTCGAGCCCTACGAGAAGAGCTTCCGCGTGCGGTTCCGCATCGACGGCATTCTCCAGGAGGAGATGCGGCCGCCGCTGAAGTTACGTAACGCGATCACGTCGCGTTTGAAGATCATGGCGCAGCTCGATATCGCCGAGCGCCGGCTGCCGCAGGACGGTCGCATCAAGCTCAAGATCGGCGGCAATCGCGAGATGGACTTCCGCGTCTCGGTCCTGCCGACCCTGTACGGCGAGAAGATCGTCATGCGTCTGCTCGACAAGACGTCGCTGCAGCTCGACATGACGAAGCTTGGCTTCGACATCAAGCCGCTCGAAGACTTCAAGTACGCGATCAAGAAGCCGTACGGCATGGTGCTCGTCACGGGACCCACCGGATCCGGCAAGACCACCACGCTCTACTCCGCGCTCTCGGAGCTCAACACCACCGATCGCAACATCAGCACCGCCGAAGATCCTGTCGAGTACAACCTCCACGGCATCAACCAGGTGCAGATGCACGAGGACATCGGGTTGAACTTCGCGGCCGCGCTGCGCGCGTTCCTTCGCCAGGATCCGAACATCGTCATGGTCGGCGAGATTCGCGATTTCGAGACGGCCGAGATCGCGGTCAAGGCTGCACTCACCGGACACCTCGTGCTCTCGACGCTCCACACCAACGACGCACCGTCGACGGTATCGCGCCTCTTGAACATGGGTATCGAGCCGTTCCTCGTGACGGCCTCGGTCAACCTCGTCGTCGCGCAACGCCTCGCGCGGCGGATCTGCGAAGGCTGCAAGAGCGCAGGCGAGAAGCATCCCGAAGCGCTCGCGAAGATGGGCATGAGCGAAGAGCAGATTCGCAAAGCGACCATCATGAAGGGCCGCGGCTGCCAGATCTGCAACAACACCGGCTACAAGGGCCGCGTCGCGCTCTACGAAGTCATGCCGTTCACCGATCCGCTCAAGGAGCTCGTGCTCCAGGGTGCATCGGGCGCCGAGATCAAGACCGAAATGATTCGCGGCGGCACGCAGAGTCTTCGCCAGGCCGGCATCGCGAAGATCCTCGAGGGCATGACGACGCCCGAAGAAGTCCTGCGCACCACGGTGGACGACTAAGATGAAGAGATCGATTTTTGGTCCGCCGCGAAGCAAGGAACAAAAATTCCCTGCATCGGAGAAGTCCCCCCGAGGGGATGATTAATGGCTCAGCTCAGCCTGCAAGCACTCTTGAAGGCGATGCTCGAGAAGGGCTCGTCGGATCTCCACATCACCGCAGGCTCGCCGCCGCGGCTTCGCATCGACAACGAGCTCGTCCGGTTGCAGACCGATCCGCTCGGTCCGGTCGATACCAAGACGCTGTGCTACTCGGTCATGAACGACGCGCAGAAGCTGCGCTTCGAAGAGGACCTCGAGATCGACTTCTCGTTCGGCATCCGTGGCCTCGCGCGCTTCCGCGCGAACGTCTACATGCAGCAGTCATGCGTCGCGGGCGCGTTCCGGCTCGTACCGTATCAGGTGATTCCGCTCGAGAACCTCGGCGTGCCCGCGGTGGTCACCGAGCTCTGCGACCGGCCGCGCGGCCTCGTGCTGGTCACCGGCCCGACGGGTTCGGGTAAGTCGACCACGCTCGCGTCGATGATCGATCGGATCAACTCGACCCAGCGCGGTCACATCGTCACGATCGAAGATCCGATCGAGTTCCAGCACCAGCACAAGCAGTGCCTGGTCAACCAGCGCGAGATCGGTCGCGATAGCACCTCGTTCAAGCGCGCGCTCAAGTACATCCTGCGCCAAGACCCGGACGTCGTGCTCGTCGGCGAGATGCGCGACCTCGAGACGATCGAGGCAGCGCTCGCCGTCGCCGAGACCGGTCACCTTTGCTTTGCCACGCTGCACACCAACTCGGCGATCCAGAGCATCAACCGTATCGTCGACGTATTCCCGTCGCACCAGCAGGCGCAGATCCGCACGGTGTTGTCGTTCGTGCTCGAGGGCGTGATCTCGCAGACCTTGATCCCGAAGGCCTCGGGCTCGGGCCGCGCGCTCGCGGTCGAGGTCATGGTGCCGAACGCCGCGATCCGGAACCTGATCCGCGAGGACAAGCTCCACCAGATCTACTCGCAGATGCAGATCGGTCAGTCGAAGTTCGGCATGCAGACGATGAACCAGTGCCTCTGCGAGCTCTATCTGAAAAAGACCATCACGCTCGACGATGCGATCGGTCACTCGAGCGAAGTCGACGAGCTCAAGACCATGATCGCGAACGGCGGCGGCAGCCTGGGCGACCAGGCGCCCAAGCAGCAACCCCCGGCACGGAGGTAAGAGATGGCCAAATTCCAATGGGAGGGCACGACTCGCGCCGGCGAGAAACGCAAAGGCGTGATCGATGCAGACACCGCCGGCGCCGCTGAAGAGCGGCTCAAGAGCGATGGCCTCTCGAACATGCGCGTGCGCCGCGAGGGTGGCATCAACATCAACATCCAGCTCGGCTCCGGCGTCACGCCGAAGGATCTGCAGATCTTCACGCGCCAGCTCGCGACGATGATCGATGCAGGCCTGCCGCTCGTGCAGTGCCTCGACATCCTGGCGAACCAGAGCGAGAACAAGTCGTTCCAGAACGTGCTCCGTGGCGTGAAGAACAGCGTCGAGCAAGGCGCCACGTTCTCCGATGCGCTGCGCAAGCACCCCAAGGTGTTCGACGAGCTCTACGTCAACCTCGTCGCCGCCGGTGAAGTCGGCGGTATTCTCGACACGATCCTCAACCGGCTCGCGATCTACATCGAAAAAGCGGTAAAGCTGCGCGGCCAGTTGAAGAGCGCGATGTACTACCCGGCGGGCATCATGTTCGTCGCGGCAGGCGTCATCGCGGTCATGCTGCTCAAGGTCATCCCGACCTTCGAGAAGATGTTCCGCGACATGGGTAACGCGAAGTTGCCGCAGGCGACGCTCGTCGTCGTAGGCATCTCGCACGGCCTCATCAACAACTGGTACCTGATCCTCGCGATCATTGCCGGCGTCGTGATCGGCATCAACCTCGCGAGGCGGACCCCCCAGGGCCAGGAGCTCTTCGACCGGTTGTTACTGAACATCCCGGTCATCGGGCCCACGCTACGCAAGATCATCGTCGCGCGGTTCACGCGAACGCTCGGGACGTTGCTCGCCTCCGGCGTGCCGATCCTCGATGCGCTCGAGATCTGCGGCAAGACCGCCGGCAACAAGGTCGTCCAGATGGCGATCATGCGAGCGCGCGAAAAAATCTCCGAAGGTCATGACATGGCGACGCCGCTCGCCGAGTCCAAGGTGTTCCCGACGATGGTCGTCCAGATGATCGGCGTCGGTGAACAGACCGGCGCCATGGACGCGATGCTCCAGAAGATCGCCGATTTCTACGAGGAAGAAGTCGATGCCGCCGTCACCGGTCTGACCTCGCTGATCGAGCCGGTCATGATGGCGTTCCTCGGCGTCGTCGTCGGCGGTCTGATCATCGCGATGTACCTGCCGATCTTCAAGCTAGCTGGCACCGTCGGCAATTGACCAGTCCGGCGCCCGGCGCGCCTCTCTCGCCTTCGGGAGACGATCCGGGCAAGCGCATCGTCCGGCACCTGCTGCTCCGCACGGGTGTGATCACCGCCGTGCTCGGCCTCTCGGTCTGGCTGCTGGCGAACGGCCAGAACGCGGCGCGGCTCGCGATCTGGCTGCAGTCATCCGTGATCGCGGCGACGTATCTGTCGAGCATCGTGTTCGGGCTCCAGCTCCGCCGTGGCGTCGATCCGCGCTCGGTGTCGCGCCAGATGCACGTCAACGACATCGTGTCGACCGCGGTGCTCGTGTTCATCACGGGCGGCGCGCTCAGCCCCTACGTGTTCCTGTTCGCGCTCACGATCGTGTCAGCCGGTGCGCTGTCGTTTCGGCGGGGCGCGATCTACGCGACCACCGCCTCGGTCATCGCCGCGACGGCGGTCGCGGTCGCGGCGCACTCGCACGCGCTCGCGTTGCCGATCGGCCAGATCCGGCCGTGGGAGCAGAGCTGGCTCGACCTCGCACGCACGCTCGGCATCAACCTCGCGGCGCTCACCGGCGTCGGCGCGCTCGCCGCGATCTTCGGCGATCAATTGCAGCACAGTGCGGAGACGCTCGCGACGACGCGGCGTGAAGCCGCAGATCTCGCGGTGCTCAACGAAGACATCGTGCGCTCGCTGAGCTCGGGCCTGATCACGATCAAACCCGACGGCACGATCCTCTCGGCGAACCACGTCGCGGCGGACATCCTGGGTTGGGGCCCCGACGCCTTGCCCGGGATCGCGATCGACCAGGTGATGCCGGGGGTATCGGTGTTGATCGCGGAGAACCGCCAGCGCGCTGACCTCCCGCTGGTCACCGAGAAGCGGTTGACCATGATGCTCGGCGTGACCGTGTCGCCGCTGCGCGACGTACGCAACGAGGTCATCGGTCGGGTCGTGAACTTTCAAGACCTGACCGAGCTCCGGCGCCTGGAGCTGCACGCGCGGCGCGTCGAGCGACTCGCGACGGTCGGCCAGCTCGCCGCCGGCATCGCGCACGAGATCCGCAATCCACTCGCGTCGATCTCGGGATCGATCGAGCTCTTGCAAGCGGCCCCGCAAGCGACCGAGGACGATCGCACGCTGATGCAGATCGTGAACCGCGAGATCCAGCGCCTCAACGTGCTGATCGGTGACCTGCTCGACTACGCGAATCCACGGCCTAGCGAACCGGTCGATTTCGATCTCGGCGGCCTCGTCGAGGAGACGCTACGTATCGCGCGCGCCGAGGCCGCGTTCGCCGACATCACGCTCGCTAGCGAGGTCGATCGTCCGCTCGCGGTTCGCGCCGATCCGGCGAAGCTGCGGCAGGTCTTGTGGAACCTGGTGCGCAACGCGCGCGATGCAGCGGCGGCGGGCGGCAAGCACGTCCACGTCACCGCGCGGCTGCGCGACGGTAAGGCCGTGGTCGAAGTGCGAGACGACGGGCTCGGCATCGCGAAGGAGCTCGTCGCGCGGATCTTCGATCCCTTCGTCACGACGAAGCAAAAGGGCACCGGTCTCGGCCTCTCCACGAGCCACGCGATCGTCGCCGAGCACGGTGGGCGGATCGATGTCGAGACCGAGCTCGGCAAGGGCACGACGATGAGCGTGACCCTGACCGCGAGCTAACTAAGTTACGTTAGCTGTTCGCGATCACGTGCGCGAACAGGTCCGGGTCGTCGATCGGCCGGCGGATCAAGCTGTCGTCGAAGCGAGCACCGGGCGCGCGCTTGCGAAACTCCTGCACCGCGATCCCGAAGTTGAGGATCGAGGTCGGAGCGAGCTGCGCGCCGAGCCCGCTGTAGTTCGCCCGCTCTTGACGCAGCAACCACGGCACCTCGGCCGCGCCGTGGAACACGTACACGACTTGCTCGGTATTCTCGTGATGCGTGACGACCTCCTTCGTCGTCGTCTTGCGCATGATCAACCCGCCGCTCGCGACCGCGCGGCCGAGATCGAACTTCTTCTCCTTCACCTTCGCGACCGTGTCGTGCTGCTGATGGTGGCGCGCGCGGACGAGCGCCGTGATGTCGCCCCAGGGCAGCCGCTCCTCGCTCTGGACGAGCGCTTCAGGCTCGAGCCCGAAGCTGCGCATGATCACCATCGCGTCGTGCGGGATGACCGCCGCGGTGTGAACCAGGATCGCCCGGTGACCGCGACCGTGCAGCTTCGCGAGCACCGCGCGCGCCGCCTCTTCGTCGACGGTCGACATCACGATCGCGGGCAGCCCGGCGGTCAGCTTGAGCCGGACCTCGTAGGGCGTGGTCCCCAGGTCCGCGGCCAGCGCCTTGGCCTCGACCTCGATCGGCGTCCCGAGCGAGCCGATCGCAACGATGATCCGCTCGGGGTCTCTCATCCAGACAACATGTTATGCGTTAGCCTGGGTCCGTGCACTGCCCCATTTGTACCCAGCCTCTCGAAGGCGGCGAGCTCGTGATGGTGTGCGGCCACTGCCAAAAGACGCTCGGCGGCGGCCTGTCGGTCGGCGCGACCGGCGAGTTCAAGGTGCCGAGCGAAGAAGCGATCTGCGAGGCCGCGATAGCCGAGCCCGGCGAGCACGTTCAATCGACGAACGTCTGCTCGTGGTGCGGCAAGCTCGAGCCCGAGGTCAAGAAGCTGCTCGGTCGAGGCAACGCCGCGCTGTGCAACGAGTGCATCGCGCTCGCGTGCGACGTGATGGAAGCCGAGCTCGGCTCCGACTGGCGCTAAGCAGAATCGCGCGGCTTGCGATCCACGCTTGGACGACCGATCACCGGAGGGTCATCGTCGCTCGATCGTGGATCGAACCAAGGCCGGTCAGGCCATCCGCCCCGCGCGTCGACCGCGACTCGAGCAGCTCGATGCCTAGAATGACCTCGCCGACTGGGGTCGAGCGCGCCGTGCGAGCGGACATCGACACGTCGATGGGCTGGGCTCGTGTTCGCGGTCTCTGTTCGTCGTGTTTCGCGCGGCGTATTAGATCCGTTCGTCGGCGGGCCCTCGATGTCCCACGGGGGCCGTTGATGTTCGTCGGTCGCATGTGCCCGCGGCATCACTCGGACCGTCAAAGGACGTCTGCGTGCGAGCTCCCCCGCGATCATCATCGGCCGCAGTCCGACCACGGCGCTCGATGTCCAGGGCCGTCGATGTTCGTCGATCGCACGTGCGGCGCGGTGCGACGCGGCGCGGCGTCACTCGGACCGTCGATCGACCGCAGCACGGCCTCGCAACAAGCGGCGGTCATCGATGTTCGCGGCGATGGTTCGTTCGAGGTGCCAGGGCCACGTCCTCGTCTTGTAGATCGTTTTGTCGACGATGCGCCATACCAGATCGAAAGAGCGCCATCGAAGCTGCGACGTGGCCCACGTGGGGTCGTCCTCGTGAACGCGATCGAGTGCAACGTCGTCCGGACCGCGGACAGTGTGTGACTCGGGAAGATCTCCACCAGACGATTTCCTTCGCTGCATGCGCTTTGTCGTTGACGTGATTTGTCGGGTCGCAACACGCGTCCCCGCGACCTCGATCTCTTCGCTCACGAGACGCGCTGGCTTCACGTCTCGCTGCGCCTTCGCCAAGCACATCGAAACGACGTCCTGCGCCATCGAATCGTCGTCGAGAACGCACGCCCTCGAGCCGAAAAAACCAGTGCTACGGTGACCTCCTCAACGCAACGAGGAGTGGGTGATGATCGAAGTGGGTGAAGCGTCTGCGGAGTCGAATCACATCGACGGAGTCATCGCGAACCTGGCGATGGGGCCGGAGGCCGTCGATCGGGAGTTGCGGCGGATCGCGAACGCCGAGCGCCGGCTCGAGCACGACAAGGCGCACCTGCTGACCCAGGCCGTGCGACTGCGGATCTGGAGCCACTTCGGTCGCGGTTCG
>JAYWCI010000368.1:0-12102 GCA_043780895.1 Kofleriaceae bacterium
CCCCGGCCTCGGACGCGATCGCGGCGGACGCGAGGTCCGCGTACGCGAGCGCGATCGCGTCGGTACCTTTCTGCGCATCGGCGGTCTTCAGCCGGTCGCGTGCGAGCTCGAGCTTGCCGCGGAGTGCGAGCACGAGCGCACCTTCGGACGCGGCGATCGAGGCCGCGGTGGGCTGGCTGGTCTGCTGCGCGAGAGCGCCGGCCATGTCGTACTTCTCGATCGCATCGTCGAGTTGATCGCGCTCGATCGCGAGCGCGAGCCACTCGACACCGCGATCGGTCGCGAGCAACGTCGGATCGATCTTCGTGGGGACGGCCTTGGCCGCCGGCTGCTCCTCGCGGGTCGCGAGCGTGTAGCCGCCGACCACCGCGCCGCCGACGAGGACGAGCCCGATCGCGCCGAACATGATCTTTTTACCGTGACGGGCCGGCGACTTCTCGAGCTCCGCGAGCAGCGCGGTCATCGAGGGATAGCGATCGGCGGGCCTGGTCGCCAGGCCGCGCAGGATGATCTTGCGCAACCACGCTGCCAGCGCCTTTGGCGGCTTCGCCATCCGGCCGGCGATCACGGCATCGGCGAGTGCGACGGAGGTCTTGCCGGCGTACGGCCACTCGCCATACAGCGCGTGGTAGAGCGCGACGCAAAACGCGAACTGATCCGAGCGCGCATCGGCGCGATCACCATTGTGCTGCTCCGGCGCCATGAACATCGGCGTGCCCATCACGGCGCCGGTGCGAGTGAGCGCGTCCATCGGGTTCCGCGATAGATCGAGCTGGGCGCGCGCCATGTTCGCGCGCGTCGCCGCCGGCAGGTCTTCATCAGCCGGACCGATCGCACGCGCGAGGCCAAAATCGGCGACGCGCACGCGACCATCTTTACCGAGCAGCACGTTGTCGGGCTTGAAGTCGCGATGGACGAGCCCGGCGGCATGCGCGGCCGCGAGCCCGCGGCCCGCGGCGACGAACTTCGCGATCATGTCGCCCTGCGTGCGCGGCGCCTCGAGCCAGCTGCCCAGGGTGCCCGCATCGAGCAACTCCTCGGCGAGGAACACGAGGTTGCCTTGGGTGCCGACCTCGTACACCGTGATCACGTTCGGATGCGTGACGCGCGCCATCGCCTGACCCTCGCGCTGCATCCGGAGGCGTTCCTCCTCGGTCGCGGCGGCGGCGCGCATGACCTTCAGGGCGACACGGCGATCGAGCTCGGGATCGTGGCCGGTGTAGACCACGCCCATGCCGCCCGAGCCGAGCTCGCCGACCACGACGAAGCGGCCGATCTTCGAGCCGTGCCGGATCTCGCTCTCCACTTGGAAAGCGTAGCGCATGGGGGCGTATAGTTCGCGCGATGCCGGAAGAGATCGAAGTCCCAACCGAACAGCTCCACGAGAGCATGCAAGAGGAGAGCGAAGAAGCCGGCCGAGCGAAGGAGCACGCGTGGATCTCGCGCGTCGCGGTGTCGTCGGCGATCCTCGCGGTGGCAGCCGCGATCACCGCCCTGCTCGCGAGCCATCACTCGGACGAGGCGATCCTCGAGCAGATGCGCGCGACCGATCAGTGGTCGTTCTATCAAGCCAAGAGTATAAAATCCGCGATCCTCGAGGGCAACATCGAGCAACTCACGACCGAGGGCAAGACCGTCGATCCGAATCGGCTCGCGAAGGTCGCCGAGTACGACAAGGCGATGAAGGAGATCAAGGACAAGGGCTCCGAGCTCTCCGAATCCTCCGAATCCCACATGCACCACCACGTGTCGCTCGCGCGCGGCGTGACCGCGTTCCAGATCGCGATCGCGATGGGAGCGATCGCGGTCCTCGCACGCAGGCCGAAGCTGTGGTTCGTGAGCCTCGCGATGGGGCTCGCCGGACTGTTATTTCTCGCGCTCGGGTTGATGTAGCGAGTTCAGGTACGCTCGCGCTCCATGGTGATCGCGAGCCGCTACACGTCCCAGCCGATTCCGGATACGACGCTCTCTGCATTGTTCCGCGGCACCGTCTCGGCGTTCGCGGCTCAGACCGCACTCGTCGACGGTCCCACGGGGCGCAGCTATACGTACCAGCAGGTGCTCGACCACTCGGCGAGCATCGCGAACGCATTCGTCGCGCGCGGCATTGTTCCCGGCGATCGGATCGCGTTCGTCGTGCCGAACACGCCGGAGTCGGCGCTCGCATAAGGTGCGCGTGATGAAGCTCGTCGCTGCGATCCCGAAATCGGCGTCCGGTAAGATCTTACGGCGGGTCCTCGTCGCCGAGGATCTAGGGTAACATGCCGGATCATGCCCCGCGCCTTGTTCCTCGTGAGCCTTCTTGCCTCTGCCTGCGGTAGCAGCAACGACAGCCGACACATCGACGATGCGTGCGTCGCTGGCGTCAACACCTCGATGCTGACCGGCCCCGCGACCTACGCGTGTCACGACCCGTTCAAGAGCCTCGTGACATTTACGAACAACACGTGCGCACCGCTCAAAGTAACTGGCGTGAAGATTCACGCGATCACGAGCTCGGGCGCGTGTATGCCGCCCGGCGACTACACGTACGCGGGCACGACCGTGCCTGCGGGCGGCGAGATGACCGTCCTCGATCTCACCGGCAACATGTTCTGTTGCACCGCGCCAGGCCCGTGTCCGTCGCCACTCGAGTGCGACGAGACGTATACGCTGACCGTGCAGACACCGGCGGGTGACATCTCGAAGGACGAGACCGTGCACCTCTCGCTCGGCGGCTGCGACGTCGTCTGTCCGTAGTTAGCGCACGAACTCGAGCAGCTTCTTGTTCACATCCGTCGCGTGCGTCCACGTGCAGCCGTGCGGCGCGTCCTTGATGATGTGAACCTGCGCCTGCTTCACGTACTGCATCATGCGCTCGCCGCTGGCCTTCGACGGCACGATCTGATCGGCATCGCCGTGGATCACGAGCGTCGGCACCTTGAGGTTCGCGAGGTCGGGGCGGAAATCTTCGAGCCACGCATCGACGCACTTCAACATCGCGCCTGACGACGAAGCGGCGGCGACGTTCCAGCTCGCCTGGATCGCCTCGTCGCTGATGTGCGTGCCGCCGAGGATCTTCTTGTTGTAGAAGTCCTTGAGAAAGCCCGCGAGGAACGCGTAGCGATCGGCCTCGATGCCGCGCTTGAGGCCCTCGAACACGGCCGGATCGACGCCGTCGGGGTTGTTGCCATCCTTGCGCAGCGCCGGTGCGATCGACGAGATGAACGCGGCCTTTGCGATGCCCTTGCCGTCGTACTTGCTCATGTAGCGCGCGACCTCGCCGCCACCCATCGAGAAGCCCACGAGCGCGGCATCCTGGAGGCCGAGCTTGTCGATCAGCTTCGCCAGATCGCCGGCCAGCGTGTTGTACTCGTAGCCCGCCTCCGGAGCCGAGCTGCGGCCGAAGCCGCGTCGATCATACGTGATCACGCGGAAGCCGGACTGGAGGAGCATCGCCGACTGGCGCTCCCACGAGCCGCCACTGAGTGGCCACCCGTGCACCAGAATGACCGGCTTGCCGCTGCCGCGGTCTTCATAGTAGAGCTGGACGTCCGCGCTGTTCTCTTTGCCAACCGTGAGGAATGCCATGCGCGCGATGTGTGCAGAACTCGTTCCACGCGAAAATCTCGGAATGACGGTGTTTCGACCACCTCGTACGAGCGCCACCGCACGTGAATGACGAAATAGCGCGATCTCCGACGGACCTCCTTTGGCATCTTGAACGGTCAGAGGTTGCCCTTCGCGTGCTCGATCAAGGCCGCGGGCTCGACGCTCGCACCGGGCTTCAACACGACGTTAGAATGAGGCCATGCGGTTCAACTACGTCCACAGAGTCCCCGACGGTTACGAGGCCATGATGGGCGTCGAGAAGTTTCTCCACGACAGCGGGCTCGAACCGATCCTCATGCACATGGTGAAGCTGCGCTGCTCGCAGCTCAACCACTGCGCCTACTGCATCGATCTGCACTGGAAGGATCTCAAGGCGCTCGGCGAGACCGAAGAGCGCCTGTACATGCTCGACGCGTGGCGCGAGGGCAAGCTCTACAGCGAGCGCGAGCGTGCGGCGCTCCTGTGGGCCGAGGCCGTGACGAAGGTCCAGGAGGGTGTGCCCGACGACGTGTTCGCCGAGGTCAGCAAGCAATTCGACGAGATCGGGATGTCCAATCTCACGTATCTCGTCGCCGCGATCAACGCGTGGAACCGCATGGCCGTGTCGGGCCGTGCAACTCCGGGCCGCTATCAATCCAAGCTCACGCCCGCCGACAACGCTCCGACGCCCTGAGTAATCTCTATGCAGGCTCGAACGGTTGATTCCTGAGAGCTGGAATCGAGATCGCGAGCGTCGTGCCGAGGATGACGAAGCTGACTAACATCAGCTGCGCGAGAAACATCGATCCAGGGCCCACCGCGTGCGCGGTCTCGCCGATCGCGATGATCAGGGCAAGTGCGCCTGCCACTGCTGCGACCACGCGAGCCGCCACCAGCTCGGTCGCAAACACGAAGCTGACCGCGCAGATGGCGAACGCGTAGATGACGAGTAAGCCACCCGCGCGTGCCGCCTCGAGCGATTTGAATCCGCCCTGTACGACGAGCAGGCTCGCGATGATCGCGCCGCATCCGAAGGTGGGAACCATCGAGGTCCGACGATGCTTGGCGATCGCGATCCAGCTCACTCCCAGCATCGCGGCGCCCGCCGCAAACGCTTCGAGGCCGGACCGCGCCAGATCGGGATAGTCGTTCGTGCCGAACACGAGCATGAGGACCAAGGCCCCCAGCGCGATGGCGGCGCCTCCGATGCAGCCGAGGACATACGCCCAGAGAGGGCGAGCAAACAGGACAGGTTCTTCGAGGAGTGATTTCATGCAGCGCGGTATCGACCCGGGCTCGCGGAGGTTGCGTGCCTTTTTCGCGCGCCGCGGACCGCGCTGATCGAACCCGAATTTGCGCACCCCGGCCAGCCGCTCATCCAGCTCATCGTCGACGGAGCCATGCTAGGCCTCCTCGTGATTAGCTCGGTGGTCGAGACCAGGGCACGGTGGGGCTAGCCAACGAGGGGCTGCGGTTGCTAGGTTGGAGTCGCCATGGGCCGCGCCTTCGAGAAACGCAAGCACACGATCTTCGCTCGCATGGACCGCGTGGCGAAGCAGTTCAGCAAGATCGGCAAGGACATCGCGATCGCGGTGAAGGCGGGTGGCCCGAGCCCCGACGGGAATCCTTCGCTTCGCCGCATCCTGCAGAACGCGCGCGCGGTGAACATGCCGAAGGAGCGCATCGACAACGCGGTCAAGAAGGCGAGCGGGCAGGGCGCGGCGGACTACGAGACCGTGGTCTACGAAGGCTACGGCGCGCACGGTGTTGCCGTGATGGTCGAGACCGCGACCGACAACGTCACGCGCACGGTCGCGAACGTCCGCACGTACTTCAAGAAGAACGGCGGCAACATGGGTACGACGAACCAGGTCGCGCACATGTTCCAGCGCCAAGGTGTGTTTCGCCTCGATCCCGAAGGCGTCGATCGCGACACGCTCGAGCTCGAGCTGATCGATCACGGCCTGATCGCACTCGAGGATGGCGAAGGTGAGAAGGGCGCGAAGCAGCTGCTCGTGCGCGTCGCCTTCAACGACTTCGGCACGATGCAGAGCGCGCTCGACGCCCAGAAGATCACGCCGGTGTCGACCGAGTTCGAGTACGTGCCGACCATGACGACCGAGCTGACTGACGACAAGACCGATGAAGTCTTGAAGATGGTCGCCGCCATGGAAGAAGACGACGACGTGCAGAACGTCTACACGAACCTCGCGTAGAGCGCTGATGGCGGGGTGGGTTGGCTTCGTATGTTCGATCGAGCTCTTGCGCGACAAGGTCGCGAGCTTTGGCGCCTACCCGTACTCGATTCCCGCGATCGCGACCCTCGGCAAGCTCGAGATCGATCCACGCGTCACCTTCTTCGTCGGTGAGAACGGTGCGGGCAAGTCGACGCTGCTCGAAGCGCTCGCGTGCACGCGGAGCTCGGGCTCGATCGCCGCGAGATCCGGCGGAAGGTGCGATCCGGATCCTGCTGTCGAATCGCGCGATGACGTCGCCGAAACCACCGTCGGTGTTCGAAGCATTCTGGCGCGCTGCTAGATCGTGATGACGTCGGCGTGATCCGAGAATAGGCGCGTCACGTCGGCCTCGCGGCGATCCAGGATCGCGCGCTGGTTGAGGTAGCCCTTGTCCGTGATCTCACCGGCGTCGATGTTTGCGGGCTCCGCGAGCACGAGCACGCGCTCGATCCGCGTGCTCGACGATCCGCAAGTCGCCGCATGGCGAACGAGTGCGGCGCGCAGATCGTTTGGATCTCGACCCGGCGCGAGAAACACCAGCGCACCGAGCACGGCGCAATCGTGGCCGCAGATCACCGCATCGGCGACGAGCGGCGAGCAGGCCGCGACGAGCGCGATCCGGACCTCGCCGACGTGGACCCAGGTGCCACTTGCGAGCTTGAAGTTCTCCGAGGTTCGGCCCTCGAAGACGACACCGGCGTTCGCGTTGGATGCGTCGGCCATCCGGCCCGCATCACCCATCGGATAGAACCCGAGCTCGTCGAGCGGCAGCGCTTCGATGCTGCGGTCTGCGCGCAGATATCCAGGCGCGATGTTCGGTCCCTTGACGCGCATCTCGAGCTTGTCGCCGACCGGCACGAACGCGAGCTCGTCGCCGGGAATCGGGACGCCGATCACGCCCGCGCGATCGATGTGATAGCTGACCTGCGTGACGAGCGGCGAGGTCTCGGTCGAGCCCCACGCCGAGGTCATCGCGATCGGCTTGCCCTTCGCGACGGCAGCGAGTCGCTGCCACGTCGCGGGCGACAGGGCCGCGGCCGCGTAGAAGATCACGTCGAGGTCGCGAAAGAACATCTCGCGCAGCGCGGCATCGGTCTCGAGATGACCGACCAGCATGTCGAAGCCGCGCGGCACGTTGAAGTAGATCGTCGACGGAATCTCGCGCAGGTTGCGCACGGTCTCGTCGAATGCACCGGGCGCGGGCTTGCCGCCATCGATGTAGAGCGTGCCGCCGTGCGTGAGGATCAAGTTCGCGTTGTGGTTCGCGCCGAACGTGTGCGACCACGGCAGCCAATCGACGATCACGGGAGGTTTGTCGGTGAGGAAGGTCCAACCTGCCGCGAGGGCGGCTTGATTCGCGCACAGCATCCGCTGCGTGTTGATCACGGCCTTCGGGGTGCCCGTCGATCCGGATGTGAACAGAAGCTTCGCGATCGTGTCGCCATCGACCTTCGCGAACGCGGCGTCCACGGTGGTCGGCACCGTCGCGCTGAAGTCTGCGACGCTCGCCGGCTCGAGCAGCAACACACTCGGCTCGAGTGCGGCGAGAGCGCGCCCGAAGATCTTGCGATCCGAGACGTACAACGCACCCGGTCGGATGATGTTCGCGAGCGTGCGCAGCTTCGCGTGGTCGCTCGACATCAACGAGTACGCGGGCGAGATCGGGGCGACGGGCACGCCGACATGCATGGCTGCGAGCGCGAGCAAGGCGTGATCGATCGAGTTGCCCGACAGCACCATCAGCGGCCTGTCCGTCGACAGCCCGAGATCGAGTAGCGCCTGGGCGAGCCCACGCACTGCGGCGAGTGCTTCGCGATACGAGACTCGCCGCCAGCCGCTGCCGTCACGCTCCGCGTACAGCGTGCGCTCCGGTGCATGATGAGCCCAGTGAACCAGCGCATCGCCGAGGCAGCGCGCGTACGGCGGCGCATCGGCAAGCGACCGCAAGATGAATCCGCCGCCGGGGCGCGGCACGCGTTCGATCGAGGGCGAGACGAAACGGACCATCGCGCGCAGTGTACTGCCACTCGTACGTCGAGGGCGTAAGCTCCGCGAGTGACCTCCGCAGATGTCTTTCGCGCCGCTCGCGGCCTCTTGCTTCACCACCGCGAAGATGCCGACGCAGCTCGCGCCGCGTTTCAGTGGCCGCGACTCGAGCAGTTCAACTGGGTAAACGATTGGTTCGACCCGTACGCGACGGGGAATCACCGCCCTGCGCTGATCGTGGTGCGCGATGGCGGCGCCGAGAAGACCAAGTTCGCCGAGATGGCGGATCGTTCGAAGCGGGTCGCGCGCTGGTTGCAAGACCACGGAGCGAAGCGCGGCGAGCGTATTCTGGTGATGCTCACGAACATGACGCCGCTGTGGGAGACGATGCTCGCCGCGATCCGGCTCGGCCTCGTCGTGATTCCGGCGACGCCTCAGCTGACCGCGCGCGACCTCGAGGACGGCTCGTGCGCGGCGACGTGAAGCACATCGTCACCGACAAAGAGGGCGCCGCGAAGCTGACCGATCCGAGCCGCGTCGACCTCAAGCTCTGCACCGATCCAGTTGCGAGCTGGGTCGATTTCGCGACTGCACGCGAAGCACCGGCCGAGCTCGAACCGGTGCCGACCCTCGCGCGCGATCCGCTCTTGCTGTACTTCACCTCGGGCACGACCGCGCGGCCCAAGCTCGTGCTGCACACGCACGCGAGCTATCCGATCGGCCACCTCTCGACGATGTACTGGATCGGCCTGCAAGAAGGCGACATCCACCACAACATCAGCTCGCCGGGCTGGGCCAAGCACGCGTGGTCGAGCCTGTTCGCACGTGGAATGCGGGCGCCACGATCCTGGTCCACGATCAGGCGCGGTTCGCCGCGAGCCGCACGTTCGCGGTGCTGCGCGACTACGAGGTCACCAGACTGTGTGCACCCCCGACGGTGTGGCGCGATGTTGATCCTCGAATCGCTCGGCGCGAAGCCGGCCGCCTTGCGCGAGCTGGTTAGCGCGGGCGAGCAGCGCACCGCGCAGGTGATGGCGGCGGGGTACTACCGCACTGGCGATGAAGCCTCGATCGATGAAGACGGCTACATCCACTTCGTCGGCCGTGGCGACGACGTATTCAAGAGCTCCGACTATCGGATCAGCCCGTTCGAGCTCGAGCGTGCTGGTCGAGCGACGATGCGGTCGCGGAAGCGGCGGTCGTTCCGAGTCCGGATCCGGTGCGGCTCAGCGTGCCGAAGGCGTTCGTCACGTTGCGCGCTGGCGTCGAAGCAACTCCGGAGACCGCACGCAGCATCTTCGAGCACTGCAGCGGTCGGCTGCCCGCGTACAGCCGCGTCCGCCGGCTCGAGTTCTCGGCGCTGCCAAGAACCATCTCCGGCAAGATTCGCCGGGTCGAGCTGCGCGCGGCGGAGAAGGTCCGCCGCGACAACGACGAGCGCGGCACCTACGAGTTCTGGCTCGACGACTTCAAGTAGTGGGTCTGCCGAGCCGGTGCAGGCTGCACGATCGGGTCTAGCCGCACCCAACCCAGCTAAGGGTTTCAGGTACCTAGCCACGGCACGCCGGGTGCTCGAGGGTCCGCCATGAAGATCCTCGGATACGTCCTCGCTGTCCTCCTGCTCCTCAGCACCGCCTTCGTCGGTTTGATGGGCGCCCGCAAAGCTCACAAGTTGGCCGGTGACCTCGCCCAGGTCTCCGAGATGATGAAGGGGATGAGCGATGCGCAGAAGTCAGCCATCGAGGACAAGGCCGGCGGCATTCCTTCGGCGGGGCGCCTCGACGGTGCGGCCGCGGTCGGTGCGATCGGTGGGCTCGCAGCGCTCGCGCTCTTGATCGCCGCGTTCGCGAAGAAGTCCTCGGTCAAGACGCTCGCGGTGCTGACGGTCGGAGCGACCGCACTCTCGGCGATCTTGTATCCGTACATCCAGACCGGCCCGATGGACGGTGCCGCGCCGCGCCCGATGGCAGTCGTCGGGATCGTGCTCGCGATCATCGGTGCCGGTGGTGCGATGCTCGCCTCGCGCGAAAAGGCCTAGCTCGAGGTCGCGCGCACCGCTGCGAGTGCCTCGGGTGTATCGACATCGATGAGGATCGCGGCATCGTCGAGCGGCACCATGCGAACATCCGCGAGGTTGCGCTCGATCACTGCACGCGCGCCGACATCGCCGGCGAGCTCGGTGATCGCTTGGAAGTGGACGCAACCCCATCCCACCGGGTTGCCGCGCTTGCGCTCGAAGGTCGGCACGATGATCGCGCGATCGTCGTCGGCCGAGGTGAACGCACCGATCAGTGCGTCGAGATGGGTCGCCGTGATCCGCGGCATGTCACCGAGGCAGATCATCGCGGCGTGCGCGCGCGCAGCAGCGGCAACTCCGGTGCGTAGCGAGCTCGCCATGCCGGTCGCGTAGTCGGGGTTGTGCACGAACCGAACGTTCAAGCCTGCGAGCGCGGCGTGCACGCGGTCCTGGTCGTTGCCGGTCACGACGATGACTTCGGTCGCACGCGAGGCGAGCGCGGCCCTCACCGCGTGGCGCAACAGGGGCTCGCACTCGAGCTCGACGAGCAGCTTGTTCGCGCCCATCCGCGAGCTGTGACCGGCGGCGAGGATCACGGCGGCGACCGGGCTCGCGACGCGATCTTTCGCCGGCGTGATCGGAAACGGGCGTGGGCCATCGATGATCAGTCCTCCGACGCCGAGCGCACCGACGGCTGCGGCGGTGATCGGCAGTTCGCGCACTCGCGCTCGAGCACCCAATCGAAGCCCGAACGCTCGACCGAGCGCGCGCAGCCGGGCAGGCCGATCACCGTCGAGGCGCCGAGCGTGCCGAGCAGCAAGAGGTTGCCCGGATCGACCTGCATGCCGTAGCGCACGATCGTCGACGCCGCGTTCGAAGGTCGCGGCTGCTCCCTCTCTCTCTCCGCCTCTTCCATGCTCACCGATCGCGCGATTGGATCCACGATCGAAGAAGCGCGTGCGCTAGTCGCCACGGTCGAGCAGTTCGTTCACTCCGCGCCCGATGCCGCCGTTCCGCCCGCGCTCCAGGACGAGCGCGAGGTACACACGTTTGATGAGAACAGTAGTGCGCCTTACGTTAACGCCAAGCGTCATGCATGAAGGTGCACTTTGATCACGAACGCTTTGCCGCTCGGCGCGAACGCGAGGGCATACGGCGCGGTCGGCGAGAACAACACGCTGGTCTGCGTGCCCGCCTCGGGCTGCTTGTCGAACGGCGCGACTCCCGCGTACTCGAGACCCGCGTGCGCGAACACCACGCGCTCCCAGGTCTGCGTGAGGCCGGCGCTCCCCGCGGCATTGATCGCGACACGCACCGCGAGCTGCGCGATGCGATCGGTCGTGCTCGTCGCGACGATCGCATCGCACAGCGCGCCGGTACGAACGATCGTTCGTGCCGCGGCACGCCGCCTTCGCGCCCAGCGGACGTAGGGGATCCAGGCGATCACCCAGAACACGATCGACATCACGAGCGCGACGACCTGCGTCGCGACCGCTTCCTGTGCGAACCCGATCGCGTGCATCACGAGCGCACCGATCACCCCGCCGAACAGCGCGGGGAACGAGCTCACGAAGAAGAACACGACGCCGTAGACGACAAAGCCGATCGTCGGTTCGATACGCTTCGCCAACAACTCCACGGTTTCGTCGCTGCGCTGGTCACGCACGAGGTCGAGCTCGGTCACGAGGGCATCCTAACGCTTAACGGGCCAGGTCCTTGCTCTACCCGGCGCATGAACCCGAATGCGCTAGCTCCCGTAGGCCGAGTCTTGTTCTCGCTGATCTTCTTACTCAGCGTGCCTAACCACTTCAAACACGAGACGGTCGCCTACGCCGCCGCCGCCGGGGTGCCGCTCGCGGACGTCGCGGTCCCGATGGCGGGGCTGTTCGCCTTGCTTGGCGGCCTGAGCATCGCGTTGGGCTATCGCGCACGCTCGGGCGGCATCGCCCTGCTCGTGTTCCTCGTGCCGGTCACCTGCTTCATGCACAAGTTCTGGGGTGTCGCGGATGCGCAGCAACATCAGATGCAGATGATCAACTTCATGAAGAACGTGGCGCTGATGGGCGGCGCGATCCATTTCATCGCGATGGGCGCAGGCGCGTACAGCCTGGATGCCCGCGCGCATCGCACCGAGCTCCTCACGACGACGTGAGCCGGTCGGCGAGGGCCGCGAGCTCGCCGCGCAGCCGTTCGAGCTCTCCGGCGTTGGCGGCGGTGAACCCGGCCTTCGCTGCGAGCTGCACCGGAATCTTCTTCGCCTTGGTGCGCAGCGCGCGACCTGCTGCCGTGAGG
>JAYWCI010000369.1:0-20379 GCA_043780895.1 Kofleriaceae bacterium
ATTTACTTGCGGCGCGTGCGGCGCCGCCGCTAGCGTCGCGTGACTGTTCACGGTATCAGCCAGCCACGCGGCCAACGCATCGAGCCGCGGGCCGAGCCAGCCTTCGGAGTCGATCGGTACCGCCTTCGGCGTCGCGAGCGTCTTCTGGATCTCGCCGAGCTCGGTGCCGAGGCCGGAGAGAGTTCCGACGAGCCGGGTCACCGGATCATCCGCACCACCACCCATGCGGTGCTGGCGCACGAACTCGGTCTTGATCGCGGCCCAGCGTGCTTGCTGGGCGGAGGTCATGCGACCACGAAGCTCGGCGAGCTTCAGCATGTTCTGCTCGGCGGCCGTCGTCAGCGTCTGCGATTCACCCTGGTAGTGATCGTCGATCAGCGCTTCGAGCTCTTGCGGCGTCATCGCCGCGACGACCTTCTCGGCGAGCTTGTTCATGTTGCGGTAGCTGCCCTGCAACTTGAACGGGGGCTCGGTGCGAAACGCGTCGGCCTGCGCGGCCGAGCGGATGTACTCCTGGTTGACCTGGAGGAGCGCGGCCTGGACGACGAACAAGTGGCGGATCACCGTGAGGATCTCGCCGAGCTCGACGGCCGAGTAGCCGTAGCTGAGATCGGTCGTCGGAATCGGTTCGCCCTGCGCCATGCGAATGATCTTGTAGACATCACCGAGGTCGCGCGTCGCGAGCGGTGCGATCGCGGGATTCGAGGTCAAGGCATTCTCGAGAAACGAAAGCGCGAACGAGTCGCCCTTGCCGGTGAGGACGTCGCCGAGGTTGTAGACATCTGCGCGGTTCGCGAGCATGTCGGGGATCCGGAAGGTCTCGCCACTCTCGGTGTACGGGTTGCCCGCCATCACGACGCAGAACTTCTTGCCGCGTAGGTCGTAGGTGCGGGTCTTGCCGTGCCAGACGCCTTCGATCTTGCGCTGTGCATCGCACAGCGAGATGAACTTCTGGAGGAGCTCGGGCGAGGTGTGCTGGATGTCGTCGAGGTAGAGCATCACGTTCGTGCCCATCTCGAGCGCGAGCGAGACCTTCTCGATCTCCTGGCGCGAGGTTGCATTCGGCGCCTCGGCCGGATCGAGCGAGGTGACCGCGTGGCCGAGCGCGGGCCCATTGACCTTGACGAATGCGAGGCCGAGGCGCGCCGCGACGTACTCCATGAGCGTGGTCTTGCCGTAGCCCGGCGGCGAGACTAGCAACAGCATGCCCATCTGATCGGTGCGCTTGTTCGCACCGGCGGCGCCGAGTTGCTTCGCGAGGTTCGAGCCGACGAGCGGAAGGTAGACCTGATCGATGAGGCGATTGCGTACGAACGACGACATCACGCGCGGCGCGAGCTCGCCGATCCGCAGCCGCTTCTTCTCGCGTTCGCCGATCTCGGTGCGCAGCGCGCGATGCGCGCGGAACGCGGGTGCATCTATCAGGCGGAACCGATCGAGCCGCGCGGTGAGCTCGTCGAGGCGGAGTGCGAGAGTCCCGCTGAGGATGCGCGGATGGCGACCGAGGAGCCCGGTGACTTCCGTCTCGATCAGCGCGCTCGAGGTCACGCGCGATAGCCCGCCCGTCACGAGAATGCCGGCGGCTTCATCGGCTCCGGCAGCGCCCGCGAGCTGGGGCTTCTGCGCGAGGATGCCCGCGACCCATGCGCGCGCGAGTGCGAACGCTTCGCCCGGCGACCCGGTGAGAGCAGCGAGGTCGTCTTCGAACAACGTCCGAACCTGACGCGCCTCGAGCTCGGCGTTCAGCGCCTCGACGATCGCGACCGCGGTGCCAGTCGTGGTGAATCGCGGCTCGATGGCGCCGAGCTCGTGGACGAGATACGCAGCCGCAGTCTCTGCGTCACCCGCGAGCTTCTCGCGTGCCCCGAAGGCTGCGATCGAGCTCGCAATCTCGGCGGCGAGCTGTTTGCGCGCGCCGCGGTCGCCGAGCACGCCCGCGAGGCGCGCGAGACTCTGCGCGCTGCGCTGCCAGCGCTTGCGCGCGTCGGTCTCGGTGGGGATCGTGGCCGCCCAGTACAGCGCGGCGAGCACGCGCGGCGCCGCCGGATACGCCAGCAGGCCCGCACCGCCGCGCATCGCGATCAGCTTCTCGAGGATCTTCGCGGCATCGGCATCGTGGACGCCGCGCTCGTAGCCCTCGTCGTAGCGCTGTTGCGCGACGTCGCGCACGAGCGCCTCTAGCCCACTACCGCGCGCCGCGAGGGCGAGGGCCTCCGGATCGTGATCGGCGAGGATGCTCGCCGCGAGGTACTCCCCGCGATACACGCCTTGCGATTCGCTCGGAAGATCCTGCGCCCACAGCCGACGTGCGGCTTCGAGCGCGGGCTCGTTGATCGCCTCGTAGAAATCGGTGCCGGTCAGGTGAACCGCGAGTCCTTCCTCGTACGGAACGATCATGAGCTCGAGCGGCTGCGTGTTGACCGCAAAGCGGTGATCGCCAAACCGGATCAGCTCGCCGCTGCCGCCCTCGAAGAGATCGGCGCGATCGCGCTGGCCGCGCAGCGCATCTTGCTTCGCCGCTTTGACCTTCGCCTCGAGCTCGTCGGCCTTGACGGCATCGCCGAGCGTCGTCAGCTCGCCGCAGATATCGCGGAGCTTTTGGACCATCGCATCGGCGGCGAAGTACGCGTTGATCTCGTCGGCGGTCGCGAGCTGGGTCGCTCGCCGCGTCACGCCCTCCATGATCCGCTGCGCCGCCTTGTTGAGGTTCGACGCGCGGCGCTGCCGCTCGGCCGCGAGGACTTGCTTGCGCGCACCGACGGCTTCGACGATCTCGACCCGCTTGGTCGCGAGCTCGGCCGTGAGCTCGTCGATATCGGCGAACCGGCCCTCGAGATCTTCGAGCTGGACGAGCAACCGCGTCAGCTCTTGATCGCAGCGCTCTGGCGTATCGCACTGCGCGAGCGCCGAGGCGACCGCCTGGGTCAGCAGCTTGATCTGCGCGCCGAACTCCGCGCGGCCTTCGCGGGTCGCGAGCTCGCGATAGCGAACATCGACGGTCGCGCGCGCGCGATTGACCTGACCGAACGCATCCGTGATCGCCTCGAGGACCGCGGTGCGTTTCGTGGTGTCGTCGATCTTGAGCGAACCGATCACGTTGCCGAGCAAGTCGACCCCGGCAGCGACCTTATCGATCTCTTCGCGGACCGCCTTGACCTCGACCGCACGCTCGATGCCCGCGACGCGCTGCGATTGCTCGTTTGCCGCCGTGACCAGCGAGCCGAACGCGTCACCTTTCGCGAGGAAGTTGACCGTGTCGGCGGTCACCCGATCGAACGCGACCGTGACCGCGGTCTCGAGTGCACGGACCCGTGCCTTGTCGATGAACCTGACATCTTGCTTCGTGATCAGCTCGCCGCGCGCGCTGCGCAGCGTGGTGAGCGCTCCGAGGAACTGCTCGACCCGGTCGTAGCCTTCGGAGCGGGTCGCAGCCAGCCGCTGCGCGACCATGGCTTCCGCTTCGGTGAGCACGCGCTTGGCTTCGCGCTCGAGCGCGACGACCTTCTCGTACTCGTCGAGGATCAGCTTCGCGGTCGATTTGACGTCCCCGACCGCGGTCTTGAGATCACCGGCCTCGGCGTTGCCGAGCCAGTAGTACGCATCGGTCGCCTTGGTCGCGAGCGCGAGAATGTCCTCGAAGGTCGTGCGCTGCGGCTGGTCGTTGCTCGCGAGCCGCGCGATCGACAGGGCATCGGAGAGCCCGCGCACGAGGTCCGCATTGCCGACCTTGCCGAGGTAGCTGCCGTCGGTCGGCGCGCTCGCCGCGTGCTCCGCCGAGGTGAACGGGGTCTGCCACACCTGCATCGGGTGGACGCGCGTGGGCTCGCTGACCACGCCACGCATCACGACCATCCGCCCATCGCCGAACAACGAATAGCCGTTGCACTGGATCGGCGTGGTGATCGCCTTGTCGATCAGGTTGTAGACGTAGAGCCAGTAACTGCCATCACCGCCGCGAAAGTAGACGTACTGGACATCTTCACCGTTCGGCGATCGGAGCTCGTGCTCGAGCACGTAGCCGCTCGCATCACCATCGAACAGCTTGTAGTCGCCACCGACGAGCATGTAGCCGCCCGGGAACACGATGCCGTGATCCTCGGGCAGCGACCGACAGCCGTGACCGATGCCATCGGCGCGCACGACCTCGTGCGAGCGCGTATCGAACACGAGGTAGCGCCAGGCGGTCTCGCGAAACGGCAGGATCTTGAGCACGATCAAGCCTCCTGGTTTGCCGCCCTGCGGTTGCCCAATAGACGCGTAGAACACGCGCGCGTCATCGAGCGATTGATTCGGGTCCTGGACCAGCTCGGAATAGATTCCCTCACCGCTCTCGGTGTTGTTCTCGACCTTGATCGTGAGGTCGCCCTCGACGCACTCGACGAACAGCGTGTCGAGCAGGTTGTAGTGCGGGTGCTTGCCCGAGACCTGGTTATCGCGCGTGACCTCTTTCCACTCGAAGTCATACGGTGGAGGGAACAAGGCCGCGTGATCGCGATCGCCGCGATCGTCGACGTAGACCACCTTGCCATCCGGCTCGATCCGCCAGCGCAACACCTTCGCATCTCGCCAGGTCGTGCCGGCCTGGAACACCGCGAGCAGCTGGGTCTCGCGCTTGACCAGCTGGATCAAGCGCGCATCGCGGTAGTAGCGATAGAGGTTCGCGAAGTCGCGCTCGAGCTCCGCACCGGCCAGGAACTCCGCCGGAATCGGCATCGTGTCGTAGCCGCTGTCGGTCTTGGAGAACCGATGGAGCGCGAGCACGTCGGTGACCTTGGTCTCGGCCTTGAGGCCCAGGAACACGTCGAAGCCGACGAGCACGTTGTCGCCGACGCCGACGAGATCGACGGGGACGCAGTTGTGCTCGGTGCGCAACCGCTCGGTTGCCACGAGCTGAGGCGCCGCGCCGCCGAACAAGGCCTTGCGCCGCGTGTTGAGCGCGTCTGCGCGTTTCGCGAGCTCTGCGCCCGCGGTCGCGAGTCGCGCACGCAAGACCTCGTAGTTACCGCCAGTCAGCGCAGCATCGACGTCTGCCGATCCTGCCTTGGCGGGCGCTTGGGGCGCCGCCATGGCTCAGCTCACCTTGTCGTCGTGGACTCCGAGCTGCTTGGCTTGCTCGAGCAGCGCCTTCAGCTTCGTCTTCGTCGAGTCGTCGGCCTTGTTCATCAGGCTTCCGAGCAACAGCGCGAGGGTCTCGTGGTCTTTGCCGTTGCCGCCATTGCTCCCAGTACCTGCGAGCGCGCCACCCGGCCCCATCGCCCTGCGCACGACCTCGGAGTTGTCGAACACGCCATCGATCGAGCTACCGAGCGAGACCGCCTTGACGAACCGGTCGAAGAACTGGCCGTCGCCGCCGACGATCTTGATGTCGGCGTGACCCATCGTCTCGGCCATGACGTGTGCCTGGTTCTCTGCCATCTGGACGCGCGCCTTGATCGACTCGAGCGCGATCGCGCGGTCGGCATCGAGCCGCAACCGGTACTCCTCGTGCTCGCGTGCCCCCCCGGTGAGCGCCTGCATCGACTTCGCCTTCTCCGCGAGGCCGATCGCTTCGGCGAGCATCCGCTTCTGGATCACACCGGCGTCCGCGTCTCGCGCCGTGACTTCGGCGAGCAGCTTCTCGCGCAGCGCCACCGCATTCGCGAGCCCGGTCTTCTCGATCGCGGCCGCTTCGGCCTCGTGACCTTGCGCCTCGGCCATCAGCTTGCGCCGGACGTTCTCGGCGAGCACGACGCCTTCTTTATCCGTGATCTGGACCTGAGCATCGCGGACGCGCGACTCGGCGAGCCCGACCTTCTCGATCGCCAGTGCATCGGCTTCCTTCACGCGGACCTGCGCGAGACCCGCCGCGGCATGCTCGGCTTGCGTACCTTCGGCACGGCGGATCGCGGCGCGCGCTTCCTTGTCGCTCGCCTCCATCGCCGCATCGGCGAGGATGATCTGCTTCTTCGCGTGCGCCTGCGCGACCTGTTGCTCGGCCTCGGCCTGCTTGATGTCCTTGATGAAGATGCCCTGCGCTTCGGCCTCGGCACCGACGATCGTCACGTTCTTCTGGCGCTTGACCTCGGCATCGACGCGGAGATCCTTGATCGCTTCTTCCTCGACCGCGACGGTCTTGTCGACCGCGATGCGGGCGCGGATGATGTCCGCGATCGAGCGCTTCTCGGTCTCGAGCTGCTTGTTCATCTCGATCTGGTTCAAGTTGACCTCGCGTGTACGACCGACCTCCTCGAGGTCCTTGGCCTTCTGAACGCGAACCTTCTCGACCTCGACCTCGCGAACGCGGCCCTGCTCCGAGACCTGAACGGAGCGCAGCTTCGCCTGCTCCGCCATCTGGATCTGCTCTTCGGCCTTCTGGCGCTCGACGTGCGTGCGCTTCTCTTCATCGATTGCGAACCGCTGCGCTTCGTTCTGCTCGCGCGCCTGAGCGACCGCGACTTCCTTGTTCTTCTTCGCTTCGGCTTCGGCCTGCGCCTGCTCGAAGCGATACATCGCCTCTTGCGCGGTGAGGTCCTGCTTGCCGACCTCCATGCGCTGGCGCTGTTTGAGCTGGTTGGTATCGATCGCGGCCGACGTCGTGATGTCGGTGATCTTGCGGATGCCGAGCGCGTCGAGCACGTTGTTCGGGTCGAGCATCTCGATCGGAGTCTGCTCGAGGTAGTCGATCGCACAGTCATCGAGGACATAGCCGTTGAGATCCTCGCCGATGACCTTCTTGATGTTGTTCTTGAAGTCCTGACGCTGCGTGTACAGCTGCTCGAACTCCATGTTCTTGCCGACTGTCTTCAGCGCTTCGGAGAACTTCGCGGAGAACAGCTCCTCGAGCGTCGATTGCTGCGAGGCACGCACGCAGCCGATCGTGGACGCGACGCGTAGCACGTCATCGACCGTCTTGTTGATGCTGACGAAGAACGTGACCTTGATGTCCGCGCGGATGTTATCACCGCAGATCAGGCCCTCCTTCCCTTTGCGGGCGACCTCGATCATCTTGACCGACAGGTCCATGACCTCGGCCTTGTTGACGATCGGCAGCACGATCGCGCCAGTGAACGTGACCTTGGGCTCGCTGCCCATCTTGTTGACGATCATCGCCTGGCCTTGATGGACCTGACGCCACGTCCGCGCGATCAGCACGAGGATTCCCAACAGCAACACGCCGCCAACACCGATCAGAACGACAACCATCTCTTTACCCATGGGACTTGTCCTCTTCGCCTTGCGCAGGCAGTACGTCAGCTAGCGGTTCAACAATGAAGGTTCGCGTTGCCGGATCGAATTCGATGATGAGTGCCTTGTCGCCGGTCCGGATCCCGGCCTTGTCGCAGCGCACCGAGATCTGGACGAGCGAGTGGCCATCCTCGATGTTCGCGAACCCGAACGCGTTGTCGACCGTCGCCGTGGTCACGGTGCATTGGCTGCCCACGTAGTCGGCGTTGAACTTGCCTTCCTTGATCTTGAACACCGGTGCGAGCGGGCGCACGAGCAGCCCCGCGATCGGAAACGCGACGAGCAACACCACCGGGAACAGCAGGTATCGCAACCACGTCGCCGAGTCCGGAACGATGTAGGCCGTCGACAACAGCGACGCGCACCACGAGACGATGATGATCACGGAGAGCGAGATCGTGAGCGGCACGACGCCCAGGCCGAGCGATGCCCACACGCCTGCACCGTCCAGATCGGCGTCGCCGTCGACGTCATGACCGCCGCCGCCGATCTCATGACCACCGCCGACCCCGAGGTCGCCGTGTCCGCCTCCGAGGAGGTCCAGATCGAGTGCGCCGATCAGCACGAACAGCCAGTAGACGAGCACGATCCCGAGGGCGATCGTGAACACCACCGACGGAAACCTCAGAGAGGCCTGCACCAGCTCCGTCATGTCAGCCCCTCTTTCAGGAGCGATCGTTTATCGCTCGTCCATCATCGGTAAGTCGTCCTACCCGGAAATGGGAAGGTCCAGCCCTGCCAGCTAGTCAGGCGTACGATCCGACTGATCGGGCCTCGTTTACAAGCGCTGGAGGCCCTTGACCAACCGTTGGCACGATACAACGCCGATCTGATGATGCGTCCTGGCGTGGTCGAGGAGCTCGGTGGGTTGCTCCCGATCGCCCTTGGCCTCTACGCACTGAAGGACTCCAGCGACGACTTCGAGACGATGAAGTCCGAGATTCGCGCGTGGGCGAAGAAGGATCCGATCGACGCGCTGATCGCCGTGGTGTTCGGCGGCGGCGTCGCGTTCTATCTCGCCGAGCGCGACACGAACCCGAACTGCGCGAACCCGTGGGACGGCATCCTCTACATGTCGACCTCGCTCTCGGTCGGCTACGACAACTTGTTTCCGACCACGCCGATCGGTCACGCGCTCGCGACGTTCGCGCAGACGTTCGGTCCCGCGCTCTCGGGAATGGCCCTCGACCCGACGGCGCAGGAGCTCGCCGCGGCCGCCGCCGAAGCCGCCGCGCGGGCGACCGAGGACGCCGAGGTCAATCGTGCGATCCTCGCGCGCCTCGAAGACATCGTGCAGCTGCTACAGCGCCAAGCGTGAGGTCACATCGCGCGCGACGCATTCGACAGGATCGTGGTGAGCTTCGCGTGCTGCGGCACCGGCAGATGGACCAGGCGACGACGCGGCAAGCTTAGAGTTCGACGCCCGGAACGTCGGCTTCGATCTCGACGGCGATCTCGCCAGGGATGCCGAGCAGGGTCTGCAGCTTGTCGAGCATCTTGCGCTCGGAGTGCGCGAACACGTGATCGACGACCGCCATCCGACATGCCGCGCGATAGATGCCGCGCCGCGCCTCGGGGTTGAGGTTCTGGAGGTAGACGTCCGGGAGATCGACCTTCTGGTCGAGATAGCGCGCCGCCGTGACACGCTCTTCGACCGCGAGCTCGGCCGCGCGGATCAGCTTGCGCATGCCATCCGCTTCGGACGCCGCGAGCACGCCATCCGCCCACGCGACCGCGGCCCACACTCGGATGACGCTGAGGATCTGCGACTCGGCCATGCGATCATCCTCTCACAGAGTGATCGCCAGGCCGATCCGCTCGCGCACGATGCGCGCCAGCGTCGGCCGGAGCTCTTCGCCCGTCTTCGAGGCGACCCACTTGCCACCCGTGGGATCGAAGTGCCATGCGGTCGAGACCGCGGCCATCCAGATCTGGCGCGCGGCGCGGTGGCTGTTGATCACGATCTTGGTGCCGTCGCGAAGATCGAGCCGCAAGACTCCGTCGGAGACCTCGACCTCGATCTGATCGGGGTCGACCTCCGCGAACGCATCCTCGAGGGCGATCATTTCCTCGTGGGCTTCGTGGTCGAACGTGGACTCGTCCATCTGTGCGATATAGCATGACCAGGTGGCCGACGATCCCGACGAGCCGGTCGAGCCGAACGAGCCGAACGAGCCGAACGAGCCAGTAGAGCGTGAGGGGCACGAGACCCTGCTTCCGAGCGTCACCCGCTCGGTCCGGGTCACCAACCACCCGAAACATGATGCGTTCGCCGGCGATGAACCGCCTACGCTCGTCAACCGCAACCGCGGTGCGCGCGCGGGCGACGTGATCGGTGGGCGCTACGTGGTCGAGGGTCAGCTCGGTCGCGGCGGCATGGGCCGCGTGATGAAGGTGCGCCACTCCGCCCTCGGCAAGCCGTTCGCACTCAAGTTGATCAAGAGCGCGATCGCGACGAACCAGCAGATCCGCGAGCTGTTCTATCGCGAGGCGCGGATCGCATCGGCGCTCACCCACGACAACATCTGCTCGATCGTCGACTTCGGTCAGGACCCGAGCCAGGGTTTGTTCATGGTGATGGAGCTGCTCGAAGGCCAGACCGTGCACGCGAAGCTGCACCAGTCGGGTCGGTTCAACGCGAAGGTCGCGTGCGACGTGATGTGGCAGGTCGGTGATGCCGTCCGCTTCATCCACGGTCGCCAGATTCTGCACGGCGATCTCAAGAGCGAAAATCTCTTCATCGTCCGCACGCCCGCACAGCGGCGCCTGGTCAAGCTGCTCGATTTCGGTTTGTCGCGCGCCGACCTCGGTCGCGACGACGGCATCGATGGCACGCCGGAGTACATCGCGCCCGAGCGGATCGGCGGAGCTCCAGCCTCGCAAGCGAGTGACATCTACGCGCTCGGCATCGTGTTCTTCGAGCTGCTCACCGGTCAGCTCCCGTTCCGCGGCGCGAATGCCAAAGAAGTGCTCGAGAAACAACTCGCCATGCCCTGCCCCGCGCCTTCATCCGTGATCGACGAGCCGCTCGATGACCGTGCCGATCAGATCATCGCGCGCGCGACCGCGAAAGATCCGGCCGACCGCCACCCCGATGTGCCCGCGTTCCTCTACGAGCTCCGTGCGTTGATGGGCATGCTCGGCATGGAACAAGGTAATGCACGGCGCCGCGCACTCGCTCCGGATGCTGCGCGCGAACGTCGCGACGTCACGTATGCGGTCAAAGCATCCGCTGAATTTTTCAACGCGGTCGCACTCCCGATGGCGGTCTGCGATCCGGGCGGTCGCGTCCGCACCGCGAATCCCGCGTTCCTCGAGTTCCTCGGCGCCGCCGGTGATGCGGCCGGGCTCGAGCTTCGCGACTCGGCACTTCCAGAGGTTTATCCGACGCTGTTCGCGGATCTGGAGACCGTTGCAACCAAGCGTCAGCCGATCAAACGCGTCCTCTATCTCAACGAAGGTGGCGATCGCGTCGTGGAGGCCGCGATCATCTTGTCCTCCGCGCCGAGTGCGGCCGAGGTCACGGCGGGTGAGATCTACCTCGTGTTGCATCCGTTGCGCGTGCTGCTCTCGTAACGCAGCGTGACAACGAACCGGTGGCCTCCTGTCCGATTTCTAACGCGAGGTAGCGCGACAGTCGGATGGCTGACCGCTTGATCGACGCCGCGCTCGAGCTCGGCGAAGAGATCACGCGCGTTCCGCGCGAAGCGTAAGCCGGTCTACACCGGTCACCAGGCTCAGTACCAACCCGCGATCCAGCAGCGCTCCGGCTCGCACGCGATCGCGGTGAACGGGCCGCGGCACGTGCGCTCGTCGACAACGAGCAGGAGGTCGGCGCCTTCGCGCTGCGGCATGACCTGGGGCCGCTCGCCGCAACCGAGCACGTACCACGCCTCGACCCGTGCGGGACTCGTTCCGCCCCGCACGCGAATGAAGTGGCCGCGCGCATCGTCGAATGGACGGCCATCGACCAGTGCGTAGCTGCGCTGCGTACCGTCGAGGACGATCACCGGGCGACGCTGCGAATCGGGGAACACGCCGTGCGCCTCGATCGTGACGCGAGTCGCGCCGGCGCTCGCGAGGGCCCACGGCTGCTCCGCATCGAGCAGCTCGCGATACGTCGGGACGCGGCTCGACGGCGTCGTCGACCTCGGGGGGGCGTAGATCGCCGTGAACTCGACCGCCGGCTGCGACTCGAGCCGATCGAGATCGACACGGGCGAGCCCGAAGAGCTCGCCCGCCACGTACTCGCGAAACCATGGAAAGTGCGCGAAGTCATCGCCGAACAACCAGCGCGAACGATCGGGATGCGTGTACGTCGGGACGACCACGATCGAACCGGCCCGCGCCGTGCGCATGATCTCGATCCGCGCCGCATTCTCGACCTTGACCTCGTGCAGGGTCGAGATGAAGCGCTCGACGTGATAGCCGAACACGACGAGACACGCGCACGAGACCGTCCAGCGCACGACTGTCTCGTGCAACATCGCCTCGGCGAGCACCGTGAACGCCGCGGCGCACAGGACACCCGAGGCGAAGTACATCCGGTCGATCGTCGTCGGCGAGAAGCACAAGGTCGCGAGGATCGCGCCGCACGCCGCGAGCAACCAGCCAGCGGCGAGCCACGTCTGGCGCGGTAGCGTGAGCCTGCGCGTCGTCAGCACGTACCGCACGACGACCGCCGCGAACATCACGAGCCCGAGCCGCGACTCGAACAAGAACTCGCGCACGATCCACGCACACCCTGGCAGGCCTCGATCCGCGAGTCGCTCGAACGGCGTCGCATGCGTGGCGGCGCCGCCGTAGCGCGCGGTCTGCCCGGGTGCGAAGAACAACATCGCGTAGCCGACGATCACGCCGACGAGCCCGGCGATCATCCACGCGCGCAAGCGGCGCTCCCGCCACGCGAACACGACGAACGCCGCGACGACGACGATCGCGGTCGGCCCGGTGTGCTCGTTGCACATGCCCGCGACCCAGCCGAGCGCGAGCATCAGCGGCACCGCCCACGCCCTTGGTGACCGACCCGGGACCCGTGCCAGCCGATACGGCACGCACAACGCGAGCGTCGTCGCGAAGCCCCACAGGTAGTTCGTCGCGTACGGGCGATAGAAGTACATCAGCCCCGGGATCGGGATCGCGACCCAGATCATGGTCTGGAGAAACAGCAGGAGCTGCAGGTCACGCAGCGTCGGGCGCGGCCAGCGCGCGAACGCCATCACGAACGCGAACAGGAGCAGCGCGAGCTCGACTAGCGGCGTCACGATCAGGTGGATCGCGCGCGAGCCGTCCACTACGGCGAGCCAGACCTCGCCGATCCGGGGGTTGTAGTGCTCGTAGTTGTGATGCGCGAACGCCCACAGATTGGCGAGCCCGAAATCGTGATCGCGCCAGTAGCGGAGCTGGAACCAATCGTCTAGCAGGAACGGCGTATTCACCGCCTGGACGAAGAACACCAGCCACAGTGCGAGCGCTGCAGCGACGAAGATCGTGCGCTCGCGCGACGCGTTCAGACGTGCTCGCGGCGACGACGCAGACCCGCACCGGCAGGTCCGATGACGATGATCATGCTCGAGAGGGCGACCATCAACTCGGTGTTGTGATCGCGGAGATGAACGGAGAAGGCGACCGCGCCGCTACCGCTACCGCTGCCACTCCCACTCCCACTCCCACTTCCGCTCCCCGTTCCACCATCTGTTCCTCCATCGATCGACGCGTCCGCGAGATGGCGGTCGGCATCGTCACCACACGCGACGACGAGCACGGAAGCGAGGACAGCAGCCGCGATCAGCGAGACCTGTAACATCCGCACAGCGTACCAGTGCTCGATCGGTGCGGGTCTGGCAAACTCCGGAACTAGACGCATCTCGAAGACGCTAGATGCCCGGGGTCGGCTCTTTGAGCCGCTTCAGATCTTTGACGATGCCGGGCGTCGTCGAGACCTTGTTCTGTTCATCGACCCAGACGACCTCGAAGTCGTCGAGCTTGTTGTCCTTGATGATCTTTTGGCCTACTTCGACGCCGTCGATGAACATGACCTTGCTCCACGCATCCGCCGTGAATGCGTCCTTCGCGCGGATCGTGACCGAGCGCGATGCGTGGGCCGGCTGACCGGTCCGCGGATCGAGGATGTGGTGGTAGCGGACGCCGTCCTTGACGAAGCCGCGCTCGTAGTCACCGCTCGTCGAGAACGAATGGTCCTTGATCGGCGCGACCGCGAACATCGCTTCCTTGGGGCCGCGCGGATCGCGAATCCCGACCGTCCAGGGGTCCTTGCCCTTCGATCCAGCGACGTACATGTCGCCGCCCGCCTGGACCATGAAATCGGTGAAGCCCTTGGCCTCGAGCAGCGCGACACACTTGTCGACCGCGTAGCCCTTCGCGATGCCGCCGAGCGTGATCGCCATGCCCTTGCGCTTGAGGAACACGGTCTGCTTCGCCTTGTCGACGACGATGTCTCTCCAGCCGATCAGCGCCAGGCGCTTCTTCACATCGGCTGGATCCGGCAGCGTACCGTCCATGTCCTCGTCGAACTTCCACAGCCCGTGGAACGCCTGGACCGTGATGTCGAACACACCATTGGAGCGCTTCGAGACATCGAGCGCGCGCTGGATCACAGCGATGGTCTCGCCGGAGACCTTGACCGGCTTCTCGCCGGCCGCCGTGTTGATCTTCGAGAGATCCGAATCCGGCAGCCAGGTCGTCATCTCTTTATCGAGACGCTTCATCTCGCCGAACAGCGCCTCGGCAGCCTTCGCCGCATCGGCTTCGCGATCGGTCCAGAACCACACGGACACGCTCGTGCCCATCGCGTGGTCTTGATAGGTCAGCTTGCCCGGCGCGGCGAGCGCGGTCCCGCCGACGCCGGCAAGGACGAAGAGCGCGAGAGCGGACCGCATCAGGCGTGAGTGCGGATCGCGGTGACGATGCCGAGCACGATCAGAATTCCGCCGACGCCCAGCGAGACGAGGATGGCGCCGACCGACACGGCGAGCGTGCCTTGGCCCTCCTGCTGGATCCCTTTCCACATGCCGTAGCACGCGGGGATCGCGCCGATCGCGGCGACGATGCCACCGAGGATCGAACCGTGGGTGATGCCACCGTTGGTCAGCGCGGCGATCACGATCCCGATGATCGCGAGACCGACCGCAGCGAAAGCAGGCGTCTTGGAGTCCGGAACGGGGTCACCCATTCCGGAAACCTAGCACGGGGTCCGTCAGCTTTCCGTATACATGCGAAGTTGCTCGCGCATCACGTCGTCGCTGAGTGCCGACTGCACGGGCTCGAGTAGGCAGTCCGCGAGGACGAGCATCATGTCCTCGACGTTCTTCTCCCGGGTCAGCCTGGCGAGCAGCACCTTGACGTCGCGGCTGTCGTCACCCGCGAGTAGCTCCCGCACCTTCTCCACCGAAAGATCACCCTGGAAGTCGATCATCAAGTTCTGACGGAGGTAGTCGATGAGGCGATTCACGTCGGGGGAGATAACGCACCACAGCGACAGGATCAAGACGGCTTCGCGTGACGACTACCTTGCACCGACTGTTGAATCGGTCGACGATAAGGAGCGATGCCTCGGGTGCTGTTGACGGGCTTCTGTAGCGTTCCCGGGCCACGCCGCGCGGGTGTTCAACTCCGCCACGTCGTCCGCGCGCTGACGCCGATGCACTCGGTCGATCTGCTGGTCGTCCGCGAGGGTGACCAAGGGTATGTCGAGCGCCAGGGCTCGGTCCGCATCCTCCGGGTGCCCACGCCCGAGACCGGCCCGAGCGGCCCGAGCGATCTCAAAGTCCAGATCCAATCGTTCCAGCGCGCGCTCAAGCGCCAGCTCGAGGGCGCGGATTACGACGTCGTGCACTGCCGCGATTCGTGGAGCGGGCTGACCGTGCTCGAAGCGCGCGAGCGGCTCGGCTACGCCGTGGTCTACGATCTGACGCGCGCGCCGATCGGCGAGAGCGCGCTCGATCCCGAGCTCGACGCGCAGTACGGCCGCGACGAAGAGGCGTGCGTGCTCGCAGCCGATATCGTGCTCACGCCGACGCTCGCGGCGACCCGCGCGATGGAAGCGCGCGGCAAGCCGAACCGCGTGTTCCTCGCGCCGCCCGGTGTCGATGTCGATCGGTTCGACTGGGATGACGCGCCGAGCGGCGGCCCGCCGCGGATCGTCTACGCCGGTTCGGTCGATGCGGGCCGCGGCGTCCGCGTGTTGATCCGAGCCATGGCCGCGATCGTGCGCGAGGTCGACGCGCGACTCGTGCTCGCGGGCCCGGTGGTCTCGCCGAAGTTCGAGCAGGCGCTCAAGGAAGGCATTCGCGAGCTCGGGCTGACCGACAAGGTAGATCTGCTCGGCGTCGTCGATCACGATCAGATTCCGGCGCTGCTCGCGACCGCGGCGGTCTGCGTGGTGCCCGCGGCCTCGGATCTCACGCCGAACCCGACGGTCGTGTTTCCGACGAAGCTTCTCGAGTACATGGCCTGCAAGCGGCCGATCGTGGCGCCGCGGCGCGAGACCGTGCAGCAGGTCGTCGAGAACGGGCGCGAGGCGCTGTTGTTCGAGCCCGGTGATCCGATCGATCTCGCGCGCAAGGTGCTGCGGATCCTCGGCGAGCCCGCGCTCGGCACGCTGCTCGCTTCGAACGCCTACGAGCGCGTGCGCCGCGACTTCACCGCGAGCGCGACGCGGCGTGCGATCCAGAAGGTCTACGGTGTGCTCGCCGAGCGGTTCGGATCGCTCGAGCACGCCGACGACGATTCGCCGAGGGTCGAGATGCTGACCGACGACGACTTCGAAGCGACCGTGTTCGAAGAGGCGCCGATCGCGGCGCCTCACCACGCCCTCTCCGATGCGCTCGAACAGATGGAGAGCAGCACCAGCTCGAGCCAGGTGGTGGCACCCACCGACGACACGATCGATCGCGCGCCGGTGGCTCCTGCACCGGCCCCGGCTCCCAGGAACGTCACGGGTGAATTCGCGTCGCCGCCTCTGCCCGACGACTGGGTCGTCACGAATGTCGCCGGCGCCGACCTCGAGGAGATCGAGATCGATACCGGTGCGGTCGAAAAGATCGATCTCGACGAGGGCACGCCCGTCGAAGGGACCGAGCGGGCGATGCCTGGCTCACCCGCGTCCACCTCGGAGAACGTGTTCGTCGCCGGCGAGATCGACGTCCCCACCCCGCCACCCGAGCTGCGCGCGACCCAGCCTCAGGTGGCTGTCGAGGCGCTCGAGTTCATCGCCGCCAGCTCGTTACTGAGCAATACCGATCCAGATCCCGACACGGGAAGCCGCACGCCGCCGCTAGAGCGGCGCAATCCGTAGCCAATCCGTAGTACGTTGGGGGCAGGGAGAGCGTCATTCCGGTCGTCGCGCTGGTGAATCTGCTGTTCGGAATCGGGTTCGCGTTGATCGCGCGCGACCGGCTCAAGGCGGATGGGCCGTTCGCCTCGCCGGCGTTTCCGCTCGTCGCGCTGCACGCTGGCGTCGTGGTGTCCCCGATCGCTCTCTACTTCTATGCGGTCCATCCGGCGTGGAGCTGGATGTACTTCGTCGACCCCGAGAAGATCAGTGGCGTCGCGGTCCTGCCGTTGATGGTTGGCCACGCCGGCCTCGTGATCGGCGCCTGGTACGTCTCGGCCGTGCTGATCCGCAAGGGCCTGCAAGGCGCCCTGCTCTATGTCAGCGGTGCGCTCGCCCTGACGCTCTTGATCCTGATCGTCGCGTGCATCCGCCGTCTCGGTACAGCCGCCGATTATCTCGGCTTCACCGACGGAAAATCCGGCGTGCCGCTGTTCGCAGTCCGGCTCGGCTGGGCGTTCGTCGTGTCGCTCCTCGCGCTGTTCAGTTCGGCGGTCTACGTCGCGATCGAGCTCGGCCGAGACAGCCGGCGCGTACAGACGTTATGATGCGCGCGATGCGTGGCCTGGTTCTGACCTGTGTGCTCGGTGCATGCGGCCCGGTCGCGTACATCGGTCAGGTCACGCTCAAGGCCGACGACGCGGTCGAAGCGGCGCGTCAAGCGGGAGCTGACAAGTACAGCCCGTACTGGTGGACGCGCGCGACGCAGTACCTCCACATGGCGCGCGACGTCGCGGGCCACGCCGATTTTCAGGGCGCGAATCACTTCGGCCGGCTCGCGACCGAAGCCGCGGACAAGGCCAAGGAAGAAGCCGACGCGGCACCGAAGACCGGCCCGGCGATCGAGCCCGTTCGGCCCGTTCGACCCGTTCGACCCGTTATCGCGCCTGCCAAAGAGCCGAACACCGTCGCGCCCGCGAAAGACGACGCGCCATGAAATGGCTCCTCGTCCTGTTCCTGACTGCCTGCGCCGGCACGACCGTGCGCACCCAGACCACCGCGACCGATGGCTTGATCGCGACCGCGCGCGACCACGGCGCGCAGAAGTGCGCCCCCGTCGAGCTCGCGATGGCCGAGTCGCATAACGACTATGCGCAACACGCGCTCGACGAAGGCAACTACTTCGACGGCAAGCGCGAGGCGCAGGTCGCCGAGACCAACGCGCAAGCCGCTCTCGACAAGTCGCCGAAGGACCGCTGCGTCGGCTACGGCGACAAGGACGGCGACGGCATCAAGGACAACGTCGACAAGTGCCCGAGCGAGCCCGAGGACAAGGACGGCTTCCAGGACGAAGACGGCTGCCCGGATCCCGATAACGACGGCGACGGCATCCCGGATGTCACCGACAAGTGCCCGATGGAGCCCGAGGACAAGGACGGCTTCCAGGACGAAGACGGATGTCCCGACCTCGACAACGACGGCGACGGCCTCAGCGACAAGGTCGACCAGTGCCCGAACGACGCCGAGGACAAGGACAACTTCGAGGACGACGACGGCTGCCCGGACCTCGATAACGACAAGGACGGGTTCGCCGACAAGGACGACAAGTGCCCGGACGTCCCCGGCGTCGCGCCTGATGGCTGCCCGAAGAAGTACAACCTGGTCGTCGTCACGGCCGAGAAGATCGAGCTGAAACAAACCGTGTTCTTCGACTTCAATAGGGCGTCGATCAAGAATGTCTCCTTCGCCCTCCTGAACGAGGTGGGTCAGGCGATGGTCGATAACCCCACGATCAAGGTCGAGATCGGCGGCCACACCGACTCCGTCGGCAAAGACGCCTCTAACCTCAAGCTCAGCCAATCCCGGGCCGAGAGCGTGCGGACCTACCTGATCAAGCGCGGAATCGCCTCTAACCGCATGGTTCCGAAGGGATTCGGCGAGAATGTACCGATCGCCGATAACAGGACCGAGGCCGGCAGGTCTCAGAACCGACGGGTCGAGTTCCTGATTACGGAACGCTGATTTCTTTGTTATGACACCTGCATGCGGGTGATTCGTTTCGTCACGCCCATCGTCGCCACGATGTTGCTAGCCTCTCCCGTCCACGCAGAGGGGAAAGGCGAGATCAACTCCAAGATCAAGGCCGCGATGGAGGCGTACGACTCGTTTGACTACGACGGCGCCAAGAAGCAGCTGGCCACGGCCATCTCCTCCGCGAAGAAGAGCAACCTCGCGAAGGATCCGGTGACCGCGAAGGCGTACCTCGATCTCGGCATCGTGGCGTTTGCGGTGCCCGACATGGATGCGGCGAAGTCCGCGTTCGTCGACGCCGTGAAGATCGATCCGAAGATCCAGATCGACGTCGCGTACAAGTCGCCCGAGCTCGCGAAGCTGCTAGACACCGCGCGCTCCGAAGCAAAGAAGAACGGCAGCGGCGCTGCGACGGAGCCCACGCTGACCGACGATTCGTTCGGCGGCGCGGACTGCTCCAGCGTGAAGGGTCTCGAGCACACGATCGTCGATTCTGCCAAGGCCGGCGCACCGCAACCGATCGAAGCGATGGTCGGCACCGACCTCAAGGTCGCGAAGGTCTCCGTGATGTTCCGGGTCGAAGGCTCCACCGACTTCACCGAGGTCAAGCTGTCCAAGCAGGGTGGCTGCAAGTACACCGGCGCCATCCCGGCCGGCGCGATGAAGGGCAGCCTCGTCCACTACTACGTCGCCGCGTTCAACGAAGCGTCGAAGTCCATCGCGTCGAAGGGCTCGTCGGGCTCGCCGAACATCATCGAAATCAGCGGCGCCGCGGCGAAGCACGCGGGCCCCGGGGATGATGAAGATCCGATCGGCGGCGGAAAGAAGGTCGTCGTCGCGTCGACCGGCAGCGACAGCGGCGGCGAGGTCACCGTCGACGCGGGCCCGTCCACGCCGAAGGGTCCGCAGAAGGTGTTCATCGGGGTCACCGGCGGCACCGGCTTCGGCTACGTCACCGGTACGACCGAGGGCATGAACACGGTCAAGAACTGCTGCATCGGCAAGAGCCTGCTCGTGATCACGCCGGAGCTCGGCTACTTCGTGAATCAGAAGCTCTCGATCGGCATCGCTGCTCGCATCGGGCTGCCGCTCGACGCGAACCTCGCGGGTCACGCGACCGCGGCTCCCGCGGTCCTGCTCCGCGTGCGCTACGCGCTCGCCGCGAGTGGTGAGGGCCTGCGCGTCATGGGCCAGGTCGGCGCGGGCTTTCTGCGCAACACGATCAAGCTCGACGCCACGATGACCACCGGTGGTGATACCGATATCGTCGCGCAGGGTCCATTCCTGATCGGCGGCGGCATCGGCTACTCGAAGCGCCTCGGCAACACCGTCACGTTCATCGCGGACCTCGATGCGATCGCGGCGATCGCCGTCGTCAGCTCGGTCGGGGCCTCGCCGATGAACAGCGGCATCTCTGCCGACGCGTCACTCGGCTTCGCGGTCGGCTTCTAGCGGTCGACGCTAGCGCGGCTCTAAAGCGGCCGTGTCTCGATCTCGACGATCGCCTCGGGGCGGGCCCAGCGGGAGAGTGCAGCCGCGGCGGACGTGGGCGTGACAGCGCGATAGCTGGCGAGATCTGCGGCCAGCCCGTCGGGCTCGGGCGTGTACATCGCGTAGCGCTGGAGCAGCTGGGCTCGGCGCGCGAGCCCGGAGAGGCCCCAGACCGCGCCGGCCTCGCGCCGCGTCAACGCACGCTCGAGACCTTCGGGATCCGGCGGATTGCCGACTTCTTCGTCGAGGATCTTGCGTACGGTGTCTGGATCCGCGCCGCTGCGCAGGTCGACCGAGATGTGGAGCTCGCCACCGAGCCGCGAGTTCACGGTCCACGCCGA
>JAYWCI010000370.1:0-27581 GCA_043780895.1 Kofleriaceae bacterium
ACGCGCGTCACGCTCACTACCCGACAAGGTTGACGACTACGCTCGGTGGATGCTTCGCGCTCTGCTCGGTGGATTGACGGTGTTCGTGATCGGCTGCAGCACGGACGTCAACGGAACGTTGGCGCTCGAGCCCGATACCTTCAGCATCGATGTAGGTACGTCTACGTTCGTCACCGCCTACCTCAACGACGGTACCGGCTCCGCCTCGCTGCATCCCGTCGATGCGTCGTTCTCACTCGATCCAGAGAGCATCGCGATGCTGACGCCGACCAACGGGATCCAGAAAGTGACGGGGCTCGCTGCAGGCCAGGTGGTCCTGACAGCAACTGCACTCGATCAGACAGCGAAAGTCGGCTTCATGGTGACTGTCGGATCCTTCTTGCTCACAGCCTCCGCGAGATCGAGTGCTGCCTGGAGCTCGGTCGCGGCCTCCGCTGTCCGCTGCATCGCCGCCAAGACTTTCGCGACCGCTTGATGGCTATCGATCACCTCGGATTGCCAGATCGCGTTCGTCGGGTCCGTGGCCGCGAGGGCGATCACGATCGCCCCGTCCCGCTTTTCGATACTGGTGGAGTACGACTACAGGCGGCCGACGACACCGGCCGCGGGCACGAACAGCGTTGCTTTCGTCGCGCCCATCTCGGGATTGAATTCGTGCTCGACGCCAGCCTCGATGATCAAGGCGAGGTGACGGCTCACGACCCACTCGAGGCCGCCGGCGGCGCGAATGCCGTAGCGCGCTCCGCTCGAGAAGAACAGGGGAACGCCCGCGGTGACGTACGGCCGATATTCCTTCGTGAGGAACGCGTACGAGAGCCCGGCGTAGGCACCGATCTTCGGCCCGAGGATCGCCGCGGCGCGCGCTTCGACGTGCGGAACGAGGTCGGCGGTGAGGCCGACGAGCGCGGCGCCGCCGTGCGGAATATCGAAGTGGCCGAACACGAGCGCCCCGAACCGCGATCGCGGACCCTCGTCCGGCTTGACCGCGACGATGCCGCCATCCACCGGCACGGTGATGATCTTCGCGACCTGCTTGGGAATCGGCGCGAGCTGGATCTCGAGCGCGATCTGTTCGCCTGCAGCGACGGTGACTGACTTGGTCTTGACCTCGTAGCCTTCGGCCTTGACCGAGATCTGATGGCGCCCCGGCACGACGCGCCACTTGCCGCCGTACACCGTGTGGAGCCAATCTTCGTCGTCGATCGTGATCGTCGCGTCGGAGGGCGTCGGCGTGATGTCGTAGCGACCGAACGTCAGATCGATCCTGTCGACGAGCTTCTGAATGTCGGCGCGCCGCTTCGGATCGGAGTCCTTCGCATCGATGTAGCGCTGGTAGGCGTTCGCGGCGTCGGCATCGCGCTTGAGTAGCTTGAGCGTCGTGCCGATGTTGAGCAGGATCTTCGCGCCCTGGAACCGCTCGTACGCGGTCTTGAACACGGCGAGCGCGCCGAGATAATCCTTCGCGTCGAGCAGCTTCACGCCCGACTGCATGAGCGACTGCGCGTCGGTCTTGTCGCCTTTGGTGTCCGGTGCGGGTTGCGCCGATCCGATCGCGGATCCGATCGCGAGAACGGCGAGTGCCTTGCGAATCATTCGACGACCGAGCTCATTCGACCGTATTTTCGATCGGAAGATCGCCGTTGTCGGGCTTCGCGGGCTTCTTTTCCGTCGGCTTTTTCTCGGTCGGCTTCTTGCCGACGACCTCCGCCTTCTTGACCGGCATATGCTTGATTTCCTCGACGGGCTTCGTTGGCTCGACAGGCTCGACAGGTTTCGCTGGCTCCACCGGGACGGGCTTGGTCTCGACGAGCGCAGGCGTCGCGACGGGTGGCGGTGTGGGTGCCGGGATCGGAATCGCGACCTGTGCCGCCGCCTTCGTGCCGCGAGCACCTTTGCCACCCAGCGCCGCGACCGCACCGATGCCACCACCGACGAGGACGATCGCGGCGATACCGAACCACAGGCCGCGCTTGCTCTTCGGCGGAACGGCGACCGATTGACTAGCGGCACCACTCAGGGTCGTCGGCTGGTTCGGCGTGGCGAGCACCGCGGGCGGGTATGTGCCCGGCGGGGCAGGCGTGGGATTGAACGCGGGCGTGTAGGACTGCGCTTGCTGAAAACTCTGACTTCCGTCGAGTGACCAGCGCGCGTTCGAGGTCGTCGGCCAGCCGTGGGCATGCGCGATCCCGGCGAGGTTTTGCGCGAGGTCGCGCGCTGTCTGCGGACGCGCGCCCGGATCTTTCGCGAGCATCGCCATCACGAGCGCGTCGGTATCCGGTGAGATGCCGAGCTGCACGCGCGATGGCGGCTCGGGTTGCACGTAGAGGTGCATGCCGATCACTTCACCCGCACCCTCCATCGCGAACGGGGGACGCCCGGTGAGCAGTTGATAAAAGATACAGCCGAGCGAGTAGATGTCGGCGCGCGCATCGACCGTGCCCGAGCCCTTGCACTGCTCCGGCGACATATAGGTCGGCGTGCCCATCACGGCGCCGGTCTTGGTCGCCGCGTGGGCCGAGCCGATATCGGTGAGCTTCGCGATTCCGAAATCGAGGATCTTGATCCGCTCGCCACTCGGCGCATCCTGATCCTCGATGAGGAACAGGTTATCCGGCTTCAGATCGCGGTGGATGATGCCCTTGTCGTGCGCGGCCGCGAGCCCACTGCACACGCCGCGCAACATCGCTGCGGCTTCGCCCTCGGGCATCGCTCCGCGCATCTTGATCCGCTTCGCGAGCGTCATGCCCTGGAGCAGCTCCATGACGAGGTATGCGAAGCCGCTCTCGAGGTAGCCGAAGTCGAACACCTCGACGATGCCCGGGTGGTTGATCGCGGTCGTCGCCTTGGCTTCGTTGAAGAAGCGATTGACGATCTCGCGGTTGTGCGTGAGCTCCGGCAGCAGCACTTTGATCGCGACCAGGCGACCGAGCATCGTGTGCTCGGCGCGGTACACGGCGCCCATCCCGCCATCGCTCAGCTTGTCGATGATGCGGTAATTGCCGGCGGTCGTGCCTGGAAGGCCGTCGGGCATCGGTGGATGATTACGGTTGGTGGTCCAAGAGTCAAACCGCCGACGGTATTGCGTACAGTTGCCTACACTCGTGTGAGGTTGACCTCGGCGTCGGGGTGCCCGATCCTAGGCGCATCTTGCGAAGCTTATTTTTAGCGCTCGGTGTTTTGGTTGTCGCCGCATGCCAGGCAGCGCCCGATACGGGCCAGGTCGAACAAGGGCTCACCGCGGTGCCGGAGCTGCTTCCTTATCCGAGCAACACCTTCAACTCGACCCAGGTCGGCCAGACGTCGAACACGTTGGCGTTCGGCGTCCGCACGACCTCGAGCAACTCGTACCTCACGATCACCGCGATCAGCTACAGCTGCCCGGACTACACCGTCACCGGCACGTTGCCGGGGTACGCCGAGCGCGATTGCACAACTACCTGCCCGCAGGCGGCCAACGCGCCGTCCTTGCAGTGCCCGGTGGCCTCGCCGAACACTCCTCCGCCGCCGATCTGTTCGAACTACGACTACAGCTTCTCGGCGGTGTTCCATCCGAGCCTCGCCGCCGCGACCTCGTGTGTCGTCACGATCGTCACCGATGCTGGCAATCTCGGACTCACGCTGTACGGCACGGGCACGGCGCCGCCGATCCACGTCACCGCCTCACCGGGGAGCGTCAGCTACGGTGGCGTTCGCATCAACACCGGGTCGAGCGCGGTCCCCATCTCCGTCGTGAACAGTGGTGGCGCGACCGCGACGATCAACTCGGTCACCACCTCCGCCGGCTTCACGGTGAGCGGCAACACCGGCGCTCACACCCTGGCCGCCGGGACCGGCGAAGGCTACAGCGTCGTCTGTCACCCGACCGCCGTCGGCCCGCTCGATGGCTCGGTCAACATCTCGAGCAACGATCCGACCGCGCCGAACATCTCGATCCCGCTCGCGTGCTCCGGCATCGATTCGGTACTCGCGATCTCCCCGAGCCCTGCGACCCTGCCGACGATCCGCGTGGGTGAATCCGAGATGCAGACCCTCTCGATCACGAACATGGGCGCGGCGGACACGAGCATCCAGGGCGTCACCGTGACGGGCATGACGATGGTGTCCGCCCCCGCGAGCGGCACGCTCCTGCCGGCCTCGGGCGGCTCCGCATCGGTCACGATCTCGTTCGCGGGGCAGACCGCGGGCTCGACGAGCGGCACGCTTCACGTCGACTACGACAATGGTAAATCGATCGACACGCAGATCACCGCGAAGGCGGTCGCGACGTCGCTGTCGCTCACGCCCGATGGCGATGTCGACCTCGGTCCGATCTGTATCGGCCAGACCAAGTCGCAAGACTTCGCGATGATCGGCACCGATGAAGGCTCGTTCAAGCTCACGAGCGTGAGCACGCTCGCCGCGCCGTTCACGCTGACCACGCCGACGCTGCCCGCGACGGTGCAGGGCGCGGCCGCAAACAGGGTCAAGCTCACCGTCGCCGGTGCACCGACGACCGATGGCGACATCACCGCGTCGTTCATGTTCGACACCGATATCCCGATGGGGACGGCGCACACGATCAACCTCCACATGCTCGGCCTGACCGAGGGAGTCAACGGACCGCCATCGGTCGATCTCGGTGGCAACCTCGTCAACCAGACCTCGCTCGGTCAGCACGTCGAGATCTCGAACTGCACCGCGGCGCCCGTCACGATCACGTCGGTCAACATCAGCGGCACCGATGCCGCCGACTTCACGCTCGTCGATCAACCGACCGAGCTCACGATCATGCCGGCCGCCTCGATCAAGTGGCTCGTGATCCTCGACCCGCACAGCACCGGCGAGAAGGCGGCCGTGTTCAACGCGCTGTTCGATGGCGGCACGACCGCGGTTCCGCTGATCGGTGAAGGTCTCGGATCTGGAGTCGGAAGCGGTGATGGCGGCGACGGCTCGAAGTCGAGCTACTACGCGTGCAACACGGGCAGCCCGGTCGGCCTCGCACCGATCGGCATCGCGCTCGGTGCCCTGGTCTTGCGTCGTCGCCGACGCGCCTAGCTTGCTGCGCAGTTCGAGCCGAAATATTTCGGGCTGAAACATCGACGCAGTGCGTGCCCCACACCGCCGCTGATCATCGCCGAGGCAGATCGCGCCGCCGAAATGGGCTGCGCGTGACGAGCTGTCTCAGCTTGTTGCAACTCGATTGCGAAAGCAAGCACTGCGCGCCCGTACGTCACCGGTAACACCGAGTCGTGCTCGAGCACGACGAACGGGACCGATACCTACGTGATGCTGCGCGGCTACGCAGCTACGCAGCGTTCTCCGGTGTGAAGCTGACCGCCACGTACTGAACGCAAACCGCAGCAGGGCACAAAGCAGCAGGGCACCGCGTCGGCAAACCCCGCGATCAAACGATCGCGGGTCTATTTTTTGGGCGTCTGCGAGTAGTTGCGAAGCGTCAGCACGATCATCGCGAACATCCAGATCGCGGCGATGCCGAACGCGACGAGCGTCCAGATCATCGCTGCCTGGATGCCGTGCCCGAGCGCGATCTGCTTGGCGGTGGGCTCGAGTTGTTCGGTCGCGGCGAACGTCCGGTTCAGCCAGATCGCCGTGATCCACGGCATCACGAGCACCGCGATCGTGAGGAGCGCGACCACCGCGTAGCGCGCCTTCTGGGCTCCGGGCGGACCGTTCGCCTGGAGCAGCCAGTGCGACCAGTAGGCGAGGCCGAGCCCGATCACCGACAAGACGAGGTTCACGCCCGGACCCTACCGCGTCTGCGCACGAGGACACGGGCCGTGCGTGCCGCAGGAATCTCCCGCGAGAATTCCAACTCTCGGCGGCTCGTGCCGCTCACCGCGGATCCGCCGATGACGTTCGGTGCCGACGACTTCTGCACGAACTGTCGCGTGTGCATCGCAAGCGGCTTTTCACGCGTGCCAAGCGACTGAATGCACGGGCTTATTTAAGGCCGATCGGCTCGCAAGAGATCCACTCGCGCGGTCGGCTGCGACGTGGTAAACGCAGCTCCCCACACGATGTCCATCCCGCTATCCAAACGCTTCTCCGCCCGCATGTCCGCCATCGGGACGCTGCCCAAGCCGGCGCCGATCGAAGCTACCGATAGCGAAGTTGCCACCGCGAAACCTGCGCGCTTCTCGTTCAAGACCAGCCATCACGCGCGGCTTCCCGAGGTCGAGAAGCCGAACTCGTACATGGCGGATCTCGAAGCGCACGACGTCGACCCTCGTAACTGAGTGACGGCCACTCCCGCGCCGCGCTCGGCGCTCCGGCTGCCCGGGTTCCGCGCGTTCTTCATCACCTACATGCTGGGGATGATGGCGGACAACATCGAGCACGTGATCTCGTACAAGGTCGCGTTCGACAAGTTCGATTCGACCGCGCTCGCCGGCTTCGCCGTGATCTCGCACTGGTTGCCGTTCCTCGTCGGTTCGGTCGCGGTCGGCGCCCTCAACGATCGCTACGACTCGCGCCGGATCATCCAGCTCGGCATGTGCGGGTTCATCACCGCATCGCTCGGCTGGGCGTACTTCTTCCTCACCGATTCGCTCCAGATCTGGAGCGCGTGCATGCTGCTGATCCTCCACGGCTGCTCCGGCGTGCTGTGGCAGACCTCGAGCCAGATGCTGCTCTACGACATCGTCGGGCCGGAGAACTTGCCGAGCGCCGTACGGCTCAACGCGACCGCGCGCTACCTCGGCGTGCTCGTCGGGCCCGCGGTCGGTGGCGGCTTGTTACTGCTGCTCGGACCGACGAAGGGCATGGTCGCGAATGCGCTGTTCTTCACGCCCCTGCTCCTGTGGTTGATCTCGGCGCCGTACGGCAAGAAGTTCCGCAGCGCCGGCGCGACCCAGATGAAGCGCGCGGTGCGCGGCCTCGGCGACATCGTCCAGACCCTCAAGGACATCCAGGTCGTACCGGTGATCGGCATCATGCTGATCCTCGGAGGCGGTGCGTCGTTCTTCGTCGGCAATAGCTATCAGGCTTCGATGCCGGAGTTCGCGAAGGACCTCGGCCAGCAGCGCGGCAACGTCCTGTACTTCATGCTGCTCGCGGCGGATGCCGCGGGCGCGCTGATCGCCTCCGTGTTGCTCGAGACCTCGCGCAAGCTGCTCCCGATCGCGCCGCGCAATGCGCTCAAGCTGTCGCTGTTCTGGGCGGCGGCCTTGTGCGCCTTCGCGTTGAACCGCAGCTATCCGGTCGCGCTGGTGCTGTTGTTCGTTGCGGGCTTCTTCGAGCTGTCGTTCAACTCGATGGTCCAGACCATCGTGCAGATCAATGCCCCGCTCGAGAGCCGGGGGCGCGTGCTCGGCCTGTTCAACATGGCGTCGCTCGGGCTGCGCATGTTCTCGGGCATCCTGGTCGGCCTCGTCGGCAGCGTGATCACGATCCACTACTCGCTCGCGATCTCGACGACCTGCTTCTTCCTGGTGATGGTCGCGATGATCCTGCGAACGCGGGCTCGCGCTATTTGAACTCGAGCGCCGCGTCGGCGATCTTGCCTGAGCCGAGCACCACGCGATCGAGCGCGTAGTTCTGATACAGCCGCCACGGCAGCTTCACGCCCTGGCGCGGTAGATCGGGCAGCGACCGCGTGACGTAGCCGGAGGAGAAATCGAGCAACGGCATCTCGGCGACCATCGGATCTCGACGCGGCCGGACCTCGGTGAAGTTGCGCTTGTCCATGTACTCGAGCAGGCGGCAGACGAACGTGCTGCCGAGGTCGACCTTGAGCGTCCACGATGCATTCGTGTAGCCGACCGCGAACGCGAAGTTCGGCACGCCACTGCACATCAGGCCCTTGAAGATCATCATCTCCGAGGGCGGAACGACCCTGCCATCGACCTCGATCGTGGCGCCGCCGAAGAGCTGCAGCTTCAACCCGGTCGCGGTCACCACGACATCGGCCTCGAGCTCGGCGCCCGATTTTAACTTCAAGCCACGCTCGGTGAAGGTCTCGATGTGATCGGTGACGATGTCGGCGGTCCCCGCGCGCAACGCCTCGAATAGATCCGCGTCGGGCACGAGGCACAGCCGCTGATCCCACGGGTAGTAGCCGGGCGTGAAGTGCGGATCCGCCGCCGAGCCCGCCATCTTCGCGGCGCTCTTCACGAGCAGCTGCTTCGCGTGTTCGGGGAACGCGCGCGTGTAGCCGTAGAACCCCATGCTCGTCAGCACGTTCTTCCACCGGGTGATCGAGTAGGCCGCCTTCGCGGGCAGCTTCGCGCGCAACCAATCCGCGATCTTGTCCTTCGACGGCCGCGTCATGATGTACGTCGGCGAGCGCTGCAGCATCGTGACGTGCGCGGCCTGCTTCGCCATCTCGGGCACGAGCGTCACGGCGGTCGCGCCACTGCCGATCACGACGACGCGCTTGCCCTTGTAGTCGAGATCCTCGGGCCACTGCTGCGGATGCACGACGCGGCCTTTGAACACGTCGCGCCCCGGAAAATCCGGCGTGTAGCCACCGGCGTAGTCGTAGTAGCCGGAGCAGCAGTAGAGGAACTTGCAGGTCCATGTCGAAGCCGCCTCGACGGTCCACTGCGCGTCGTGGCTCGACCAGGAAGCCTTCGTGACGCGCTCGTTGTAGTGGATATGCGGTGCGATGCCGGCCTCGTCGGCGGTCTCCTGGATGTAGTCGAGGATGGCGGGGCCATCGGCGATCGCTTTCGCATTCGTCCACGGCTTGAACGAGTAGCCGAGCGTGTACATGTCCGAGTCCGAGCGGATGCCGGGATACTTGAACAGGTCCCAGGTGCCGCCGAGCCGCGGCCGCGCTTCGAGGATCGCGTAGCTCTTCTTCGGTTGCAGCGTCTGCAGGTGATGCGCAGCACCGATCCCCGAAAGGCCAGCTCCAATGATCAGGACATCGACATGGGGCACGTCCGGACTATAACTCGGAGTGCGTACTCGCTCCGTTCGCAGCGCCACGACCGTGCTAGCCAACGCGCACGAAGACCGACCCGCTGGATGCGGCGGTGGTCGTCGTCGTCGTTGCGCGGCTGAACACGATGTCAACAACGTAGTCGCGCGCGCCGCGGCGTGCAACTAGAATTCGTGAATGGCGGTGGCGGACGAGTGGTTGGCAAGGGATTGCCTGCGAAGGTGTTCGCCACGAGCGTGAAGCGCCCCCCAGTCGCCGGCACGTTCGATCTGCTCGAGACTCTCGCGGCGACCCCGCCAGATCCGAACTCGCAGATCAAGGTCGCGACCACGGAGCTCGCCTCGCTCGGCTACACCTCGGGCACGACCGGTCAGCCGAAGGGCGCGATGTCGAGCCACGGAAACATCGCCTACAACGCGAACTTCGGCGTGCCGATTCCGGGTTGCGACGTGCGCTTGCTGGACATGGAGAACCCGACCGTCGAGGTCGCGGCCGGGGAAGCGGGCGAGATCGTGGATCGCGGCCCGATGATCTTCAGCGGCTACTGGAACAAGCCCGAAGCGACGGAGAAGGCGTTCAGCGACGGCTACTTCATGACCGGTGATGTCGCGACGCGAAACGACGATGGCTACTACTTCGTCGTCGACCGCAAGAAAGACATGATCATCGTGTCGGGCTACAAGGTGTGGCCGCGCGAGGTCGAGGACACGCTGTACATGCACCCGGCCGTGAAAGAGGCCGCGGTGATCGGCGTGCCGGACGAGTATCGCGGCGAGACCGTGAAGGCGTTCGTCTCGCTCAAGGCGGGGATGACCGCCACGACCGACGAGATCATCGAGTTTTGCAAGTCGAAGATCGCGGCCTATAAATACCCCCGCCAGCTCGAGATCGTCGACGAGGTGCCGAAGACCGTCACCGGCAAGTTCTTGTGTCGCGTCCTGCGTGATAGGGAAGGTATCAAATGACTAGCCGCACATCCGACCTCGCGAAGCGAGTGACCGAGTTCGTGAACGAGCACGTGTATCCCGCCGAGGCGGACTACATGCGCGAGCTCGCGGCGGCCCCGACGCGGTGGATGATTCCTCCAGTGATGGAGAAGCTCAAGAAGCGCGCGAAGGAGGCGGGGCTGTGGAACTTGTTCCTCCCCGATCACGATGGCGGCGCAGGCCTCACGAATTCCGAGTACGCGCCGCTGTGCGAGATCATGGGCGGCTCGCCGATCGCGCCCGAAGTGTTCAACTGCATGGCGCCGGATACCGGCAACATGGAAGTATTCGCGCGCTACGGCACGCCCACGCAGAAAGAAGAATGGCTCGCGCCGCTGCTCCGCGGTGACATTCGCTCGTGCTTCGCGATGACCGAGCCCGATGTCGCGAGCTCGGATGCGACGAACATCGCGTGCGAGATCGCGAGCGATGGCAACGACTACGTGATCAACGGTCGCAAGTGGTGGACCTCGGGCGCGCTCGACCCGCGCTGCAAGATCGCGATCCTGATGGGCAAGACGAACCCCACCGGGCCGCGTCACGCGCAGCAATCGATGGTGCTCGTGCCGATGAACACCTCGGGTGTCGAGGTCGTGCGTCACCTCACGGTGTTCGGCTACGACGATGCGCCGCACGGCCACGCCGAGATGTTGTTCAAGAACGTGCGCGTGCCGAAGTCGAATGTTCTCCTCGGTGAGGGCCGCGGCTTCGAGATCGCGCAGGGCCGGCTCGGACCCGGGCGCATCCATCACTGCATGCGCCTGATCGGCCTCGCCGAGCGCGCACTGCGGCTGATGTGCAAGCGCGCGGAGGAGCGGATCGCGTTCGGCAAGCCGCTCGCGGAGCAGGGCGGGTTGCGGTTCGAGATCGCGAAGAGCCGGATCGAGATCGATCAGGCGCGCTTGCTGACCATGCACGCTGCGAAGCGGATGGATGAAGTCGGCAACAAGGACTCGCGCAAGGAGATCGCGATGATCAAGGTCGTCGCGCCGAACATGGCGCTCGCCGTGATCGATCGCGCGATCCAGGTTCACGGTGGTGCCGGTGTGTCGCAAGACTTCCCGCTCGCCTATGCCTACGCCGCGGCGCGCACGCTGCGCCTCGCGGACGGGCCGGACGAGGTCCACCTCGAATCGATCGCGAAGATGGAGCTCTCCGACCAGCGGCACGCCCGATGACCGAACAGGTCACGGGCGCAGTGACCGCGGTCCGCGCGGTGCTCGATGAAGTGGCGCTCGTCGCGTATCTGACGGGCAAGGTTCCTGGCGTCGAGCAGGGCTTGAAGGTTCGCCAGTTCGAAGGCGGGCAATCGAACCCGACGTATCTGCTCGATACGCCAGTCGCGAGCTACGTGCTGCGCAAGAAGCCGAGCGGCGTGCTGCTCGCGTCGGCGCACATGGTCGAGCGCGAGGCGCGGATCATGGCGGCCCTCAAGGGCTCCGCGGTCCCGGTGCCCGATGTCCTCGTGTTCTGCGAGGACCCGGCGGTCGTCGGCACCGCGTTCTTCGTGATGTCGTACATCCAGGGCCGGATCGTTCGCGATCCCGTGCTGCCCGGGATGGATGCGACCGCGGTCTATCACGCAGCCGTCGACGCGCTCGCGGACCTCCACGATGTCGATTGGGCTGCCCGCGGCCTGACCGATTTCGGGAAGCCCGCGCAGTACGTGAGCCGGCAGATCACGCGATGGTCGCGGCAATATCACGATGCACACCCGCCGGAATTGCCGGCGATGGATTGGTTGCTCGCGTGGTTGCCGACGCACGTTCCGGCCGAACAGCCGGTGTCGATCGCGCACGGCGATTTTCGGATCGACAACCTCGTGCTCGATGCGAACGAGCCGAAGGTGCTCGCGGTCCTCGATTGGGAGCTCTCGACGCTCGGCGATCCGTTGACCGATCTCGCATACTTCTGCATGCCGTATCACTTGCCGCACGATGTCCCGATGCTGCGCGGCCTCGCCGGCAAAGACCTCGCGGCGCACCGGATTCCAAGCGAAGCCGAGATGGTCGCGCGCTACTGCGCGAAGCGAACGATCCGCCCGCCGAGCCCCGAGGTCTACGCGTTCTACAAAGCGTTCGGCTTGTTCCGGATGGCGGCGATCCTCGCCGGCATTCGTGCACGCGCCGAGCAAGGCAATGCGAGCAGCGCGAATGCGGCGCTGGTGGCCAAGCAAGTCCCGACGATCGCAGACACCGCTCGGCGTATTGCCCAAGGCGTGTCGTGAGTGATTTTCGCGCGATCCTGTTCGATTTCGGCGGCGTGATCCTCACGAGCCCGTTGGAGGCCTTTGCCGCGTACGAGGCGAGCGCGAAGTTGCCGGCCGGCTTCCTCGCGAAGATCAACACGCTCAACCCCGACACCAATGCGTGGGCGCAGATGGAGCGCGGCGAGATCGACGAAGCGGAGTTCTATCGCCGCTTCGAAGCGGAAGGGCAGGAGCTCGGGTTCGCGTTCGACGCCAGGCAACTCGTCGGCATGCTGTCTGGCGAGATCCGGGTCGAGATGGTCGATGTCGTGCGTCACCTGCGCGAGCGCTACACGGTCGCGTGCCTCACGAACAACATGGCGCTCGGCCACGGCACCGCGATGTCGCGCACGGCAGAGGCCGCCGCCGAGGTCGCCGAGGTGATGGCGATGTTCGAGTTCGTGATCGAATCGCGCGAGCTCCGCGTGCGTAAACCGGAGCCGCGGTTCTTCGCGCGTGCGTGCGAGATCATCGGTGTCCAACCGGAGCAGTGCGTGTTCCTCGACGATCTCGGGATGAACCTGAAGACCGCGAAGCAGCTCGGCATGACGACGATCAAGGTCGGCGATCCCGGTGTGGCGCTCGCGGAGCTCGAAGCGGTGCTCGGCCACGGCGTTCGCGGATGGTGACGTACCACCGTCGCGTCCGACTCGAGGAGATCGACGTCGCGCAGATCGTGTTCTTCGCGCGCTACTACGCGTACGCGAACGAGGCGATGGAGCTGCTATGCGAGGAACTCGATGGCACCTACGTCGGGTACATCACGCAGCGCAAGCTGTGCTTCGCGACCGTGAAGATGGCTTGCGAGTTCTCGGCGTCGCTGCGCTATGGCGATACCGTCGACATCGCCGTGACCGTGGCGCGACTCGGCACCAAGAGCGCGACGCTGGTCTACCACCTCACCCGCGGGGACGGCGTGGCGTCCGCGGTGATCACGCACACGGTGGTCAGCTTCGACATCGCAGCGGGAGCCTCGTGCGCGATGCCGCAAGATGCGCGCGCGATGTTCGAGCGCCACTTGGTCAGCGGATGCGACGCCCGAACGGACTGAACGGCGCGGGCTGCGCGATCGGCCGACCATATCGGTCGAACTGGATCGGGCGGCCGTATTGATCGACGGGTTGGGGACGGAGCGGCCGACCGTACGCATCGACTTGCGCCACCTGTTGCGGCCGCACCGGACGGCCGTACGCGTCGACCTGCGCCGGCGGTGCCGGCTGTACCCGATGCACGGGACGACCGTACGGATCGAGGTGCGTCGGCTGCTGCGGCTGTTGAACACGGCGACCGTATGCGTCGACCTGCGGACGCGGGTCGCGCTCGTCCGCGTCGAGAACCTCCGGTTCAGCGGCGTGGCTCGGCGCGAGCGCCGGTTTCGGCGTGGGCTCCGGTGCCGTCTGGCTCAGCTTGCCGACGACGACTTGCGCGGGGCGCAGCAGCTGCGCGCCGAACTTGTAGCCAGGTGCGAGCTGATCGACGACCGTGTTGTGGGCCTCCGCGGTGAGCACGGGGATCGTCGTGACCGCCTCGTGGATCGCTGGGTCGAAGGCGCCGGTCGCCTCGATGCGCTCGACTCCGTATCCGCGCAGCACTCCCTCGAGCTGGCTCTTCACGAGCGTGATACCTTCGATGACCGCGGGTGCATCGCCGCTCTCCTTCGCGGCCTTGATCGTCCGGTCGAGGTTGTCCATCACCGGCAGGAGCTGCGAAACCAGCTTCTTCTTGGTGTCCTCGGCGACCTGACGAGCGTCGCGCTCGACGCGCGCCTTCGCGTTCTCGAGCTCGCGTAGGGCGGCCGAAAGCTGCGCGCGATCGGGAATCGTCTCGGTAGGTGCCTCGCCTTCCATGCACCCTACGTAAGCATTGCTCGTGCCGTTCGCACCCCCCAATCGGGGGAGTGAGCTGCCCGTCACAGCAAGGCGCGTTGCGAGGGGCGCTGGATCGCTCGCGCGGTCTGGCGGCGGCAGAGCATGTGCACGAAGCCGAGCTTCTCCATCACCTTGGGAGACAGCACGAACGGATACGGATCGACCACACCCATCGAGCGATTGAACGAGTTCAGTGCGGCAGCCAGTGCGACCCAGGCATCGCCGAGCGTCTGCATCGAGAGGTTCGGATCGTAGATGTCGAAGTCGAGCGACGTGCTGAGGATGTGATCGCGATCGATCCGCGGGTTCAGCACGATGCCGTACGAGCCGCCGGTATCGAGCGTGTCGACCATGTGAAAGTAGTGCGCCCAGGTCTCGGCGAAGTCCTCCCATGGATGGGAGCCCGCGTAGGCCGAGATATACGTCTCGGGCCAGTTGTGCTGCGGACCCTGCGCGTAGTGGCGCTTCAGCGCTTCGCCGTAGTCCTGGTTCGCATCGCCAAAGAGGTTCGTGAAGTTCTGGAGCTGATCGCTGTCGCGCACGAGTTGATCCCAGTACCAGTGCCCGACCTCGTGCCTGAAGTGACCGAGCAGCGTGCGGTATGGCTCGCCGAGCGCGCAGCGCCGCTGCTCTCGCTCGGCATCATCGGCCTCGACGACGGCGATCGTGATGAGGCCACCCGAGTGCCCGGTCAGGACCTTGTGGTGCTCGTCGGACTTCAGAAAATCGAAGCCGAGACCATCGGCGCGCTGCGTGCGATCGAACAGCGGCAGGTCGAGCCGCAAGATCGTGTAGAGGAGGCGGTGCTTGGCCTCCTCGAGCTTGCGCCACAGCGCGATGTTCTCCGGGACCGAAAGGTCCGGAATGGTCATGTTGTGCCGACACGCGCGGCACAGCTCGCTCGGATCTTCAGCGGGGATGAGCCAGTTGCAGACGCCGCTCTGGAAGTTGTTGCAGTACTTCCAGGGCTTCCTACCCTCTGCCTGGAGGGGGATCATCCGATTCGGGTCGGGCGCGTAGCCAAGCTGCGTTTCGCAGCGCTCGCAGTGAGTGTTGCTGAAGAACACCACGAGGCCGCAGCTCGGGCACGCGAAGAGTTTCATTGCTACCGGTCCACCCTATGCGAGTCACGTGCCGACGCAAGAACTCCAGTGATCAGACGACCGAACCGTCGACCAGAGCCGGCGTTCGCAGGAGCTCGAGGGACGCATCCGAGATGCGCGTCGAGGCAACGTGCAGTACGCGGAGCTCGTGCAGCTTCGCAACGTGGTGAACGTCGCGTCGTCGAGGTTCGTGTCGGTGAGGTACAGGCGCTGGAGATCGTGCAGCGCGCCGAGCTGCTCGAGCTTGTCGGTGTGCGTCGCTTGCAGCACGAGCGTGCGAAGCTCGGTCAGCTTGCCGATGCGGTCGAGCGTCGCCCCGGAGATGCTGGTCATGCCGAGGCCGAGCCCGGTGAGCTTCGGGAGCGAGTCGAGGATGCGCGCGCCCTTGTCGGAGATCGCGGTGCTCGCGCTCGGGCTCGACGTACCAGGGCGTGGCGATCGCTGGACCACACCATCGGTCGTCCATGCCATCACGCGCATCGGCACCGGCCACAGCGATGCGGCGGCTGTCGTTTCGGACGTCGCCTCGGGCGTTCCGGGCGGCCTCCGCATGTCGACACCGCGGACGTTGCGGGGGTGTGCACACGCGGACACCAGGAGCAGGATCACGAGGGCTCTCACCTGCACCTGACAACCATGGGGGGCGCGAGTTGCGTCCGTGTTGGCCTGCGCGGTGCACTCGTGGTGCTCATGAGCCTCGCTGACCGCCTTGCTGCCGCTCTCGTCGCTGTCCGCCCCGACCATCCCGACCCGCTCGCCGGGCTCCGCGAGCTGTACGACGACAGTGTGCACTTTCGCGACCCGATCCAGGAGCTCGAGGGGCTACCCGCGTTCCTCGCGATGAACGAGCATCTGCTCGGTCGGATGCATGCACTGACCTGGGAGATCCGCGGCGCGGTCGGCGATGACGACTACGCGATCCTCGAGTGGTCGATGCGGGCGGAGACCAAGATGCGGGTCACGCTCTCGGTCGACGGCACGACGGTGGCTCGCGCGCGAGGCGGGCGGATCCTCGATCATCGCGACTACTGGGATCTCGGCGAGATGCTCGCGTCGCCACTGCCCTACGGGAAGCGGTTGTTACAGCTCGTTCGTCGCCCGCTCGCGTAGCCGTTTCGCCTGGCACGAGGCCGGCCACCGCGCAGTACCTCGGGATGCATCCGCGCACCGCGATCCCTGTCGCCGCTGCGCTGGTCTACGTCGTCGGTGCGTACGTGCCGTTCGGGCAAGAAGCGCTGTACCCGCTCCGCTGACCTTGTTCACGACCTGGGTCCACGAGATGGGCCACGGGTTGACCGCGCTCGTCCTCGGCGGTCAGTTCTACGAGCTCCAGATCTTCAACAATGCATCGGGCTTCGCCGTGTCCGGCGCGAGCTCCCACTGGGCCAACGCCCTGGTCTCGGTCGGAGGCCTGCTCGCACCACCGTTCGTCGGCGCCCTGCTGATCGCGGTGGTCCACGGTCCGCGGCGTGCGCGGATCGCGCTCGCGATCCTGGCGCTCGCGATCGTGGTGTCGCGCGTGATCTGGGTGCGCTCCACGACCGATTGGATCGCGATGCCGATCGTTCGCATCCGCACGAGTTGCAGCTGTCTCGTTTGACCAGCGTGCAGTCGGTATCGTGCTCGCAAGCGCGCGAGAACGTCGCGAGATCGAGCGTCGTGCGACGGATCTCGGCAACGCAGACTCCGGCATGGCACACCGCCAGGAGCTCCTGGTTGCCTGATGGTGGCGGGCATTCGACGACCTGTTCCTGAGTGCACGAGGCCGCAAGCGTGGTCGGGAGAGCGTCGCGCTGCGCTCGACACATCGCTGCCGCGCTACCGCTGTGGAGGCAACACACGCCGCGATCCGCGAGGACATCTCGCCGAACCTGCTCGCGCTCGAAGATCTGATGCGGCACACCAAGCCGGAGCTGCTGATCGTCGAGAGTGGCGGGGACAACCTCGCGGCGCAGTACAGCCGCGAGATCGTCGATTACACGATCTACGTGATCGACGTCGCCGGCGGTGACAAGGTGCCGCGCAAGGGCGGGCCGGGCATCACGCAATCCGACTTGCTGGTGATCAACAAGACCGATCTCGCACCGCACGTCGGCGCGGATCTCTGGGTGATGGAGCGCGATGCCAGGACGATGCGCGGCGACGGGCCGACCATCTTCGCGCAGGTCACGCGCGGCGTCGGCGTGGCCTTGATCGTCGAGCTCGTCGGCGCGCGCGCTGGCGCGCTAGCCCGAGGTTTGTAAGCCCGCGGCGATGCCGTTGATCGTCGTGAAGATGATCCGCGCGAGCCGCTCCGTATCGCCGGTGCCCGCGCGGCGCCGGCGCAGCGCTTCGATCTGGATGTGCGAGAGCACGTCGAGGTGCGGATTGCGACGCGCGACCGAGGCGGCGAGGTAAGGCCGCGTCGCGAGCAGAGGATCCATGCCGAGCACGTCGCGCAGCGCGGCGACCGTGCGCGTGTGCTCGGTCTCGATCATCTCGAACAGCTGCGCCGCATCCGGATCGGCGAGCTTCGCGTACTCCGCGGCGACATCGATATCGCTGCGCACGAGCGAGACTTCGCAGTTGTGGACGAGCTGCGCGAAGAACCGCGAGCGCCCGACGAGCGCGCGGACCTGCGCAGCACCCATCGCGGCAGCGAGCGCTTCGAGCGCCGTGCCGACCCCGAACCAGCCGGGGATGCCGTGGCGACTCTGCGTCCACGAGAACACCCACGGGATGGCGCGCAGCGCCTCGAGCGTGAGCTTGGTGCCGCCACGCGAGGCAGGCCGCGAGCCGATCGGCAGGTGCGCTACATCCTCGATCGGCGTGGCCGCGACCGTGTAACGCGCGAGGCGATCCTCGTCGGAGGTCAGCTCGAGATACACGCGTCGCGCGGCCTGCGCCGCGTGCAACAGGTGAACTTCGTCGTCGCGATCGGCCTCGACCGGCAGCGCCGCGGCGGCGAGCACCGCACCGACCGTGAGCTCGAGATCGCGCTCGGCGATCTCCGGATCGGAGTAGCGCGTCGTGACGGTCTCGCCTTGTTCGGTCACGCGTACGCGGCCGCGGATCGCTTCCGGAGGTTGCGCACGGATCGCTTCGCTCGCGGGACCACCGCCGCGACCGAGCGCACCACCGCGGCCGTGGAAGATCGTGAGCAACGTGCCTTCGGGTACGACCGCGGCGAGTTGCTGTTGCGCGCGGCGGAGCGCCATCGCCGAGGCGACGTAGCCGACCTGTTTGCCGGAATCCGAGTAACCGATCATCACCTCGAGCTCACCGGCGAGCTCCGTGGCGAGGATCGGATCGGCGAGCGTGTCCTTCGCGATCTGATCGGCGCGCTCGAGATCCTCGAGTTGCTCGAGCAATGGCACGGGGCGCAGCTCTCCAGGGGCGAGGCCGGCGCAGCGTGCGAGGAAGGCGACCTCGAGCAGATCCGAGACCTCGCGCGTGAAGCTCACCACGTAGCGCTCGCACGCGCGTGGCCCGAGCTCGCGGCGTGCGCGGCCGACCACATCGAGCGTGCCGAGCACTTCACGCGCCTGGGCGCCGAGCGCATCGCGGTGCTGAACCGGCATGATCGGACGAGCGAGCACGTCGCGCAGCTTCGCGCGGCGGCCCGCCTCGTCGAGCGCGGTGTAACCGCCTCCGAGCAGCTCGTCGACGACTGCATCGTGGACTCCGGAGTGCTGGCGCAGATCGAGCGACGCGAGATGAAACCCGAACACGTCGACGCGGCGCAACGCATCGCGGAGCTTGCGCTCGGCGACCAGCGCGAAGCCGGCGGCGCGCATCGTGCGATCGATGACTGCGAGATCGGCGCGATAGCGCTGGGCGTCGACGTAGCCCTCTTCGCGATGCTCGAGCGTCGCGCGCAGGCGTGCCTGCATGTACCAGAACTTCTCGCGCCACGGTTCGTTCGCGGTGCGCGGCCGGGCGTGGGCGGCGACCTCGGGCAAGCGCTGGCGATCGAGCTCGATCGAGGCGAGCAGCTCGTCGACCGCGCCCGGCCGCGCACGCAGCGTCGAGAGCGACAGCGATCGACCGAGCAGCTCGACGTCGGCCAGATACCGCGTCACCACGGTGACGTGCTGGCGCGACAAGGCCGCGCGCGTGATCGGTGCTGTGACATTCGGGTTGCCATCGCGATCGCCACCGACCCAGCTGCCCCAGCGCAGGAACGTCGGCAGCCGGAACGTCGTGCCGAGGCGCACCGCGATGTGATCTTCGATCGTGCGATAGATCCGTGGGGTCACGTCGAGCAGGGACCGGCGAAACACGTCGAGCGCGGTCTCGACCTCGTCGAGCGGCGTCGGCTTGCGCGCGCGCGCATCTTCGGTCGCGTGCAGGGCGAGCACCTCGGCGACGAGCGGATCGCGCGCCGGCAGGGCGAGCAAGTCCGCGATCTGCGACAGGTGATCGAGCGACGATCGCCGCCGCGCCTCGGTCGGATGCGCGGTGATCACGGGCATCACCAAGGCGCGCTCGAACAGCGCGGTGAGCTCGAGGATACCGTAGCCCGCGTTGTCGATCAGCGAATCGAGGCCGGCGGTCAACCCGTCGGTCCACGCGCGACGGGCGGCGAGGGCACGCATCCGCTCGCGTTGCTCGGCGACGTTCTCGAGGTTGCAATCGAGCGCGTGCGCGCGGGCCGCGGCTTCCAGATCATCTTCACCGAGCGTGGCGACGTGCGCGCCGAAGGCCGATCGCGCGAGGGAACCGCTGCGCAAGGCTACGGCCTCGGCGCCGAGCGCCTGGCACAGCGCTGCACTCGGTTCGCCGCCGACCACCGCGACCGCGGCCCAGAGCGCATCGGTCAGGCGATGAAGATCGTTCTCGAGCTGCGGCGTATCGCGCTCTGTCGGCATGCGCGGGTTGTATCAGCTCGCGCGATGGAGTGCGGGGACTGCGAGCACCGACGCGGCCGCCGATGCCTTCGTGGGCGACATGATAGGCGATCGTCGACCAGAACATCATGAACGACGCGAAGCCGAGCGCACCGATCACAGCGCGGCGACGCAGCAAGCGCTCGCGCACGAAGATCCGCGCGAGCGACGCGAGCAGCGTGCGATAAGGCAGGGTCGTCGTCGGCGGTGACACGGGTACGAATACCCGGACAACCATCGCGACGATCGCCATGACGCACGCCGCGCACAGGAACACCACCCGCCAGCCGAACGCACCGCCGAGCATGCCGCTCACCGTGCGCGAGAGCAGGATGCCGGCGAGCACGCCGCCCATCACGTTGCCGACGATCCGGCCGCGATCCTTCGGCTCGCCGAGGCTGACCGCGAACGGCAAGATCATCTGCGTGATCGACGCGCCGAGCCCGATCGCGACGCTGGCGACCGTGAGCAGCGCGACCGTGGGCGCGAACGAGAACGCGAGCAGGGCGAACGCTGCTCCGATCGCGGTGGTCACCATCACGCCGCGCCGTTCGCGGACATCGCCGAGCGGTACCGGCAGCAACATCCCGGCCGCATAGCCGAGCTGCGTGCCCACGAGCGCGGGTGACAGCCCCGAGGGCGTGGTGTGAAGGTCCGTCGCCATCCACTCGGCGAGCGGCTGTGCGTAGTAGAGGTTCGCGACGCCGAACGCGGCAGCCGTGGTGAGTAGAGGCAGGAGCCCGACGGCGCGCGCTCTGGAGTCGTCTAGACAGCCAACCTGGCGAGCATAGTGGACCCGGTCCGGATCGGCTCGTCATCGTGCGCGAGATACGCTTGCACCTCGCACCTCGCACCTCGCGCTACTCGTGCTCGATGCTCGTGCCCTTGGCTTCGTGACAGCGCTCGACGCGATTCGTCCCGACGCTGGTCGAGACGAAGTAGATGATCGCGGCGATCACGAGCGGGCCCGCGTAGTACTTCGTGAAGTTATAGAGCTCGCCGGTATCCGAGGTCTGCTCGATGATGAACCCACCACCCGCGACGGCGAGCGCGGCGGCACCGCCGAGCGCGTCGAGCGCGGGGAGGGTGTCGGAATCGGTACACCTGGCGTTCGGATCCGGAGGGACCTCGGAACCCGATGCGATGGGTCCCTGCACGCCGAAAAACGAGCATCCGGAGATGCATACGAGCGCGATCAGAGTCCTCACCCTGGAATCGTAGAACGCCATGTAAGCCGCCGCAAACTTTGCGACATTTCGCTCTCCCTTCAGCGAGCCCCTCGACCCATGCTCGCTGACTAGACGATGACTTCGATGATCGAGAGGTCGTCGGAGATGCCGACCTCACCGGCGTACTCGCGCCAGGTCAGGCTCAGCGTGCGGTACCCGTCCTCGGGCGCCGAGCTGGAGAGGATCTGGCGCACCCGGTGCACGCCGAACAGCTCGCTATCCAGGCCCGAGAGCTCGCCGCGCACGGATTCCGGGAGCAACGTCGCGACGTACTCCGCGGTCGCGGCAGCCTCGTCACGGGTCTGGAATTCGAAGCGCGCGTTTCTCAGGCGGCGCGCCGCCGGCGTCGGCACGTCATGCCTCGAGCGCAAACATGCGGTCGAACTTCGCCATCAGGAGCACCTCGCGAGGCTGACCCTTGAGATGGCGGACACTCACGCGCGTGCCGTTCGCGTGTTCGCGAAGCAGCAACAGCATGCCGAGGGCAGCGCTATCGATGTAGTCGACGCCTTCGAGGTCGACGACCCACAGCGGGGCCGGCGCGCTCATCGCGGCTTGAAACTCTTTGACGCAGCGGAAATCGAACCGACCCGAGATCCGGAGAATCGTCACATCAGTTGCTTTCGAGACTTCGATCATTAGAACCGCTCCACGGCGCCCGCCGCCAAATTTGTTGGGTAACAGCATCGCGCTCGACCTCCGCGAGTGCGCTCTGGATGGTCTGGCCCTCGGGTAGTCCACCGCAGGCACTGCGGATCGCGCTGGACCCTGCGCCCGATCGCAGCGAGCAGCTGATCGAGCATGTCCTCGAACTGCAGCGCTCGAGGGCGGCAGTCGACGTCGTCGAGACATCGCTCAACCGAGCGATCGCCGAGACCAACCTCGATGTCGTGCTAGCGAGCCACAAGCAGCTCGAATCGGCGATCGCTCACACCGCAACCCGAGGCACCTGCGCTCGAGCGTTGTGCAACAGCTCGAGCCAGACCCTCTTCCCATCTCCACCGAGCGCGAACGGCTGGATCACCACCAAAAAATCACCGCCCGCGCGCGGTGAACACGTGACTACGTTGACCATGATCTCGATTGCGTCGCCGCCGAAGCGGAACTCGGTCAACCAACCTGGATTCATCGGTTCTTTGCTGACCAGCGCGAGTTGGTTCGCGGCAATGGCGACCACGTGATACGTGACGCCGCGCTTGCTGAGAACGTCGAAGTCGACCTCCCAACCGTCTTCGAGCAACGCAGCTTCGACAGCCGAAGGGCCGACCTTCGCCGTGGTCTCGAACTGGTCCATCGCTTCTGCGACCTTCGGCATCAGCATGCCGATCTGGTAGCGCTCCTCGGTCCGGAGCCCGGGAACTTCGATCAGGGCGGCGATGCCGGTCATCGAACCGCGATCGAGGATCGCGATCACGTGGTCGACCATCGCGACGAGCTGGACGAGTGGGCCTTGGCCTGCGGGCAGGTGGTGATACGAGATCACCTGGGCGATCTGCGCGGGAAGCTTCCAGGTCTCGGCGACGGTCGCGCCGAGCTCGGTGTGTAATTCCTCGACGAGGGCCTTCCACTCCGGCGCCGGAAGCGTCGGGAGATTGCCGAGCGTCTCGAGCCCCGCGATCGCGACGATCGCGCCGAAATCATGAAGCAGGCCGGCGAGGAACGCCTGGCTCGGATCGATGCCGCGACGCTGCGCGAGGTCGCGACAGATCACGCCGGAGATCAGCGAGCGTCGCCACTCGTTGCGGCGGAGCTCGGCGAGCGGACCCTGCGCGCTGGCAGCGGCGGCGAGCGAGACCGCGATCGCGATCCGGACCAGCGTCTCGAACCCGAGCTTGAACACCGCAGCCTCGAGCGTGGTCGGGGCCGCCCCGGTGGAGTGTGCGGCCGCGGTCGCGGCGCGCAGCACGTTCGCAGCGAGCACCGCATCGGTGCCGACGATCGCGGCGACATCGGCGAGCGAGCTGGTGTCGCGCGGCAGCTGCTGGAGCTTCGCGGCGACCGCCGGATACGGGGGAATGACGAGCTTGGCCTGGCGCACGCGCTCGAGCAGCTGCGTCCCCACCTCCGTTGCCACGACCTCCATCCCCCACTGCATCGGCCAACCGTGACCGGTGTGGAGAGTGGGAGATCTGCGCTACGCTGCCGTTTCGGGATCGACGACGGGAGCCGGCCCCGGCGCGACGGGCGCGGGTGCGACGACCGGCACGGCTTCGCTGTCCTCCTTACCCTCGACGATGCGCTGCGCGGCCACGGTCGGGTGTGCGAGATCCGCTGAATCCAGAAACTTGAGCGCGAACGGCACCGGCATCTCGCGCACGTCGATCCATCGACCACCGCGTGCGCGCGCGAGCTCGCTCGCCAGCGCTGCGAGCTCGAACACCGCGGGCCAGTAGGTCGCGACATCGACATCTTTATCGAGTGGCTTGGCTTTGCGGCTCTGCTCCATCTGCCGGAGCGTGTTCGCCATGTCGCTGCCGCCGATGTTGCCGCGCGTCGCATGGGCGAGCTCGGAGAACGCGACATCGACGAGCGAGGCGACGCTCGCCGGCTGAGGTGGCGCGGTGATCGTTTCACCATCGCGGCTGCTGATCGCACCTCCGGCGCGCGCGATCGCTTCGGACATGAAGCTCGGCACCGACGCGCTCGTCGCGTAGCGGATCTCGCCCTTGCCACCGTACCTCGCCTCGAGCACCTGCTTGGCATCGAGCACGCGTGCGACCGCGATCAGCAACGACAGCGGCGGGAGGCGCTGCATCTGGAGCGCACTGCGCTCGTCCTCGATCAGGATGATCGCACCCCCGTTCGGCTGCGGCCGGATTCGATCCACCTTGTGTACACGCGCCCACATGGTTGCAGTGTAGCGCTACTCGCCCTGCTGGCAGCTGCCGACCACGCCCTCCATGCGGAGCGGCTGGCCATTCTTCTGCGTGAAGTCTTGCTGCATGAGGATCAGCGCGGCGGTCGGATTGCCGCCGCGATAGATGCTGCACGCCCGCGCGATCAGCTGCGGCTCGCTCAGCGCCGGGCCCGAAGGCTCGCGGGTCATCACGAGCGTGACGCCACCGACGACGCCGATCACCCCGATCGCCGCGCACAGCACGCGCAACGGCTTCGCGCGCGCGACCTTCCACGCGGCCGGCGGCACCAGGAACCCGAACGCGGCGCCCGAGAGTGCACCGAACCCGTGCGCCCAGTTATCCGCGTTGACCATGAAGCCGAACACGATCGTGTAGGCGAGCCACTTCAGCATGCCGTTGCGCAGCTCGATGCCGCGCGCGTTACCGAGCCGATGCCCGAAGCCGGCCGCGGCGCCGATCAAGCCGCAGATCCCACCGGAGGCACCGACGGTGAACACGTGCTCGTGCAGCGCGGCGCTGCCTTGCATGCCGACGAGCCCGGTGACGATGAAGATGAAGAGCATCGAGAACCGGCCCCAGATGTTCTCGATCGCGGGGCCGACTTGCGCGAGCGCGATCAAGTTGAACGCGAGGTGGATGATGCCGCCGTGCAGGAACATCGAGGTCAGTAGCCGCCAAGGCTCCTCGGTGAGCCGCGCGTAGAACAGGGCGCCGAAATCGATCAGCAGCCGACCGGGCGGTGACGAGAAGCCGCCCCCTTGCGCGACCCACACTCGCGCATAGGTCGCCATCATCACGACTGCGAGCAGCGTGCTGAACGAGATCGTCTTCAACCGCGACAGCCCGAGCTGCTTCGCGATCGGCAGCGCTGCGAGCGGCGGTTGCGCGGCCTTCCTCGTGCGGCGATCGTGCCAGCGGATCAATCGCCAGCGGATCTGCGTCGCGTTCATGCCGACCTTGCCGGCGAGGTTCGCGAGCTTGTCGATCCATTCGGGATGCGATTCGTCGGTCATGGGTAGCCCCTCTGAATCAGGAACGGCGCGAAGCTCTGGACCACCGGCATCAGCTCGATCACGTTGATGTTCACGTGCGCCGGCTGCGCGGTTGCCCACATCACCGCTTCGGCGACGTCGTCGGCGGTGAGTGGCTGGGTGTTCGCGTACACCGCGGCGGCCTTGTCATCGGCGCCCGCGAACCGAACGTTGGAGAACTCGGTGCCACCGACGAGCCCGGGCTCGATGCACGTGACGCGAACGCCCGTGCCGTGGAGGTCGCTGCGCAGGTTCAGGCTGAGCTGGTGGACGAACGCCTTCGTCGCGCCGTAGACATTGCCGCCGGGGTACGGATACGTGCCGGCGATCGAGCCGATGTTGATCACGTGGCCGCGCTTGCGAGCGACCATGCCGGGCAGCACCGCGCGGGTGACGTAGACCAGGCCCTTGCAGTTGGTGTCGACCATCCGGTCCCAGTCGTCGACGTTCGCGCGCTGCGCCGGTTCGAGGCCGAGCGCGAGCCCGGCGTTGTTGACCGCGACGTGGATCTCGGCGAACGGGGCGGGGAGGGCGGTGAACACAGCTTCGACCGCGGCGCGATCACGCACGTCGAGGACCACCGCATGTGAGCGATCGCCGAGCTCCTCGACCAGGGCTTCGAGCCGGTCCTCGCGGCGCGCCGCGATCACGACGTGCTCGCCGGCCGCGATGAAGCGGCGTGCGATCGCGGTGCCGAACCCGGCGCTCGCACCGGTGACGAGAATGCTCATGGCACAGACATAACCCGAGTTTCGAGCTAAGTCCGTGCGCTCTGGTCCAAGTACGTGACGCACGCCTCCTCGCGAGATGGCGGGACGGTGACATCGCGCAAGGGAGCTTGGCGGATCGCGGGTCCGGCGGCGACCGCGAAACGTTCACTCGGGCGTCGTCACCGGCAGTGGTGCGGTGGGTTCGACGAGCCCGGGTGCGCGAGCACCGTAGGAACCGACGGTCCCGTGTCCACGGTGCACGTCATGGTCGACGTGATCCGGTCGGCGTGTACGACGCTCGTCGTGACGAGGAGCGCGCAAGTAGAAAGGCTGAGACTCGTGGTTCCTCGAGAGTTCGACGAGCATCTCGCGCCGAAAATGTACCTGTGATGGTGACCCGATCACGGGATCGATGTCGCTGGTTGAAGATTGCCAGGTGTCGTCGTCGCGCTGCGGAACGTCGCGTTACTGGACGCCGAGCGTCGCGAGTCGTGCGTCGGTGAAGTGCATCTCGGCGTGATGGCCGCTCTCGTCGATCGTGAAGTCGAGGTTGCCCTCGTATGCCTGGCCGACCGGCGTCGTGTAAAAGCGACCGGTCGTCTCGATCCAATCGGTGTTGTCGAGCCGGTACGCGCGGACGCCGTAGCCCGTCGGCGTCAGGCCGCCGACCCACCACACGGCACCGTCGCTCTGGAAGTCGAAGTGGACACGCGGCGTGTAGCCGCCTTCGTCCCACCTGATGTCCATGCTGCCACCGTCCGGAGAGTCCTTGAATTCGAGCTGATCCACGGTGCCATGAAACGTCACACCATCGACGATCAGCGTGAATCCTCTCGCGGTCAGCGACTCGGTCGTGCTCGTCCAGTCGACCGCCAGGATGCCAGGATCACCGTGGGATCCGGTGCCACAGGCACCACCTGCTACCGCGAGGACAATCAGGTGCTTCATCGAAATCTTCATGGCCAGCCGTATAACCCAGGAGTGGGGGCTGGTTCGCGGCAGTACCAAGAGGACGACCTAACGATCCAGGAGAGCACCCGCGAGCAAGCTCGCGCAACTGATCCAGCTCACCGATCAGATCGTCGAGAAGCTAGATGGTAACCCGACCGCGCGCCTCGCGTTCGCTGCTCGATATTCCGAGCCTCGACGAGATGGAGCGCAGTACCGTTGGCTCGGTCGTTCAGGAGGTCGGCCAGAGCATGGCGCAGTGGCGCGCGCTCAAGCCGACGAAGTCCGCGAGCGTGATCGAACGCGCGCCTTCGAGCGAGCAGGTGTTCCCGGTCTCGTTCGAGATCAGCCAGCCGCAGCAAGCGCCGTGTCGCGCGCGTTCGATCTCGCAGAACGCGCTGTCGATCGAAGCGACCTCGCAGCTGTCGCCGAACTGGCTCGTCGAGCTCACGCTCAACTGCGTGCCGGCGCCGATCACGATGCTCGCGAACGTACGCAGCTGTACGAAGGTGGGCGATCTCTTCGAGGTCTCGCTCCAGCCATTCGCGCTCGCGGGGACCGCGAAGCAACAGTGGATCGCGCTGCTCGACGAAGCGCGCCGTCAGGTCTCATTGGCCATGGGTGCGTAGGTTCGAACAGCCTTCCGGTGCGCTGCGGGTTGTATCGAGCAACCAGTGTGTGGCACCGGCGCACGCTGCCCCGCGCCGGCCAACCGTGCTAAATCAGGCCCGATGGACCTGGCGATCTGCACCTACTGCGATGCGGTGCATCGTAGAGCGCCGGTGCCAGGCCGAGCGACCGCGCGCTGCGTCGCGTGCGATGCGCCACTGTATCGCGCGAACCAGGAT
>JAYWCI010000371.1:0-4999 GCA_043780895.1 Kofleriaceae bacterium
GTCGGCACCCGCCGATGTCCATCGAATAGGCGGTCGCCTCGACCATGAACAGGGCCGCTCGGTAACACGAGGCGACCCGCAAGCGCATGATCCGCCTTGTTCAACAACTTCCCAACGACGTTCGCGACGCTGCCGTCGCGCGCGCCTGAGGACCTACCGTGATGACCGACAAGCCTGAGAAGAGTCTCGAAATCCTCGACGCCATCTTCATGGAGGCCGCGCTCGACGCGGCCGCAAACGGCAGGAGCACGCCCGAAGATGAGCGATGGGCGCGCGAGACCTCGAAGCGCGTCCAGGCGCGCCTCGCAGAGTTGCGTCGCAACCTCGTGCCTGCGACGGCTACCGTTGCCAAGGCACAGCCGATCCGACCGTCGCTGCTCGCGACGGGACGTGACGCGCTCCTCGCGAAGCTGAACGAGCTGACGAGCAAGATCGGACCGTCGTTGCAGTACGCGCACCGCAACCTCGAAGGCCTGAGCGATGACGACCTGCGCCGCTTGGTTGACGCCCTCGATCCCGAATCCAACGATTAGGAGCTGGCATGCGCAGCGAATGGCAACGGGACGCGCAGCGATGCGCGAATGGGCTGCTGCATCGTTTTGGCGTCCGCGATGCGGCTCACATCCGGGTCGAGTCGTTCGCCGCGAAGCTCGGCGTCGAGATCGTCGAGGCGCCGCTCGACGGTGCATCGGCGCAGCTGGTCCACAACGGCAAGCGCGCGCTGATCATGGTTTCGGACCGCATCGTCGATCCCTTGGCGCGACGGTTCAGTATCGCGCACGAGCTTGGCCACTTCGTGATGCGCCACCCTTCCCGTCCGGCATCCGAGCTGAGCACGCCGTACGCGAGCCGGCTGAAGCGCGCCGGCACCCGCGACTATGAAGCGGAAGCAAACACCTTCGCGGCCGAGCTGCTCATGCCGACGAAGTTGGTGCGCGCGGTGTGTGAAGTCTCGCCGGTCGACCTAACCGTCCCCCGCAAGATCTCGCGCGACTACGACGTCTCGATCCTCGCGAGTGCCATCCGATTTACCGAGCTGGCGAGCGAGCGCTGTGCCGCGGTGCTTTCCGTGGCCGGCAAAGTGAAGTGGTTCGCGCCGAGCACGACGTTCACGTACGTGATCGAGCGCGGACGTCGAATCGATCGCCATTCACTCGCTTGGGACTACTTTACGAAGGGTGCGGTTGAGGACGAGCCACAGCCCGTGCCCGCGGATGCCTGGCTCGACACCGTGCACGATGTGGAGATCTTCGAGCACTCGATCTGTTCGCGTGAGATGGGCACCGTCTTGAGCATGCTCTGGGTTCCCGAGCGCGCCGCGCCGAAGCTCGGCATGTTCTGAAGTGCGAAAAAAGAAGTAGCGAATCGAGTCGCGGGCTTCTTTTCGGCTGTTCGTTGGCGCCATCTGCGTCGACATTCGCCCCTCCCACCGGTTCTCTCCGAATAAACAAAGGGCGAGTCGCGCGTGCACGCGAAGACCAAGTCTGTGCGGAACCGCATGACTTCCGATCACGATCCCGATCAACGAATTAGCTCGGGATCGCAAGAAAGTTTCGCGAACGCGTCTGCGAATGCTCCGTGCCCGCCATTAACCAATAGGAGGTCACGAAGAAATGTCGGAGCTAGCATTCAACGTCAACGGCGAGCCATTCGAGGTTCCCGCCAGCGCGATCGGATGGCGCGTCAAGCGACTCAAAGCGAAGGGTGCACCCGAGGTCGTCTACGGGCGCGACGGACTGCCGCTCGTCTTGCCCGTCGATTCGGATCTCGACGATCTTCGCGTGGAGGTCGGAACGCCAGGCCGGTATCGGCTCGATCCGATCGACGAGGCAAACAAGCCGGTTCCGAACGGCACGCCAGGCTACGTGTTCGTCCACGCGGACGCTCGCCCGGTCGACTGCGGCGCGAGCTCGGGCACGCGGCCTACCACGAGTCCGTCCGACAACATCGTGATCGAGGCGATGCGCATGAACGCCGAGATGGCGCGCACGATCATCGATCGCTTTCCGCAGATGCTCGAGTCCGCAGCCACGCTGCTCCGCGCAGCCGACGGAGCCGGCCTTCCCGCACGCCTGCCGCAGATGATCGCTGATCAAGAGATCGAGACCGACGAGGAAGACACAATCGTGCCGCAGGGCTTCGATCTGAACGCCTTGGTCGCGCAGATCGTGCCGATGCTCATCTCGTCGCTCGCCAGTGGGAAGATGAAGATGCCCACCCTGTCGTCCGTCTTGGACTGGCGTAAAGCCTCACAAGAAGCCAACGACGAGAATGATGCGAGCCACGCACTCGAAGCAGCCGAAGACGACTCCGAGACACTCCCACCGATCGACGCGAAGACGATGTCGCACTTCGTCTCGATCCAGTCGGTGCTCGATCCGAAAGAGGCCGAGCTGGCTCGCGAAGTCGCATCGAGCCTCCCTCGGGCCGAGCTGCGGGCCTGGTTCGACGAGCTGACCAAGCTGACGGTCGCTGAAGCCGTGAAGAAGATCCGCGTGATGCTCACGAAGCGGAGTGCGTCGTGATCGGCCTCCCCTTCAACGACCTGCGCTGCCTGGGCTCGATCACCGAGGTCGTTTCCGAGCTCGTGACCACGGGCGACGTTGTCGTCGCGGAGATCGCGGCCAACCACAACACGACTGAAGGGCTCGCTGACTGGATCCGCACGCTGCCGCAACGCGATGACGACGGCGAACGCGGCGACGGCCCCAAGGTCAAGGAGTGCAAGCCACCGCAACGTCTTCGCATCCCCGCCCCCGATCCGAACTGCGTCGAGCGCGCCGCCCTGTACCTCGGCGTGGCCGAGCTGATCGATCCCAAGCCCCTGCGCCAACTCGCGACGCTGGACACGCCGATCGGCCTTCACACCTTCCCCGTAGAGAACGGCGCGCCCGTGATTCTCGACCCTCGTGTCCCTCGCAACTGTCTCGATTGCGGCGTCGCCGCATACAAGACAGAGCCGGTCACGATCGAGGCGCGCGACGCGATCGAGTGGACGGCGCAACTGGCGGAGGCTGGTGCCGCAAATCTTCGTAACGGTCCGAGCCGCGTGCGCCGAGCGCGCAACGCGATGATGCGGATGGTCGACGAAGGTGCGGCACCGGCCTCGCCGGAGGTGGTGGAGGCGATCGGATGGCTGCTCGCGATGGCCGAGAAGGTCGCACGCCGCTACGGGTCTCGCGCGATCGCGATCGTCCGCACCACGGCCCAAGCCATCGCGGACATCGCGGACGAGACCCTCGCGCGTTCGCAACGCAACGTCGCCTACGAGTTCGGCGGCATCAAGCTCGACGCCCCGCCCTGGCTCTCCGCGCTCGGTCGGATCGGCGTTGACGTCGGCACCGTCGCACTTCGCTCCAAGCTTGGCGCGCTCGGCATCGGTGCCGACATGTTCGGACTCGTCGAAGAAGAGCTGAACCGAGAAGGCCTCACGATGGGCGCGGTCGCGAAGCCGCACCGCCTGCCGACGCTCGAGAACTTCTTCGGCAAGTCGGCCTAACCACAACCGCTGTTCTGTCGCGTCGCGCGTGGTGCGCGCCGCGACCCCCAAGTTCCGCCCGCCGCGTGCGGGCACGGCCGGGCGTTGCCCGGCGTCAGGAGATTCTGTGAAGAAACCGAAGAAACGAAACGCGACACGTACGCCCGAGGTCACGGGCACCGGGCCCCTCGACTGGACGCCCATGTTCCAGGCCTTCCGGGAGGCCTTCGAGTGGGCGCTCGACGTCGCGAAGACGATCGCGCGCGACTACCCCGAAGAGATCGAGGCGGTCGAACGCGTGCGCGCCTTCATGCGCAAGCGCATCGCGGGTGAGACCGCGAACATCGACACCGACGATGTCCTGTTCACGTTCGCGCTGATCATCGGCGCGATCGAGCGCGACCTCGGACCGGTCGGGATGCTTGGCCCGTGGTTCGCGCCCGCCATGAAGCTACCGAGCGCGAGCGACCTCTGGGAGCGCTCGTTCCCGAAGAGCGTGACCGTTCACTTCGCAACCGCATAGGGAGCATACGATGAACAAGAAGAAGAAACCGAAGTTCAAGTTCAAGCCGCGCAACGTGGCACCGCCGCCGCGCAATGCGGCACCTCGTCCGCCTCGCGCAGCCCGCCAGGCCGAGGGCACATCGATGCATCAGCTCGGCTACACCGCAGCGGGTGCAGCAGGGACCGCACTGATCGGATCGTTCCTCGCTCGTCAGGGCTGGGCACCGAAGACGATCGCCGGGGCACTCGCCGCCGTGGGCGCGGGTCTCGCGTGGAAGGGTGACGGCTCGACGATCAAGAGCGTCGGCGCGGGCACGATGTCGGCGGCTGGTAGCCAGCTCGCGCTGATGCTGCTCGATGATCAGCACAACGGCGCGAAGCCCGCATCGCCGAAGGTCGCGAGCATCGGCAAGCCCGCGAACGCGGATGGACTGCCGCCCGGCGCGCTCGAGAGCGCGTTCGAACGAGCTCGCGAGCGGCTCGCCCTCGCGACCGGTGAGGAGCAACAGGCCGCCTAGCCGGGGCCGGATCGGGGATCGGGGTCGCGCGAGCGATCGGAAGCGCGACCACACAAAGGAGAGACAGATGGACGACTACGCAGACGTGTACTACGTGGACACTCGCAACGCAGACCCTCGCGATCATCGCACTGGAACGTCCGGTGGGGCGCGTCCCACCGGCCGTCCGGTGACGACGATCTATGCGCCGGGTTCGGGCGGACGCCCGACTCCGTACGCACAGCAAGCGCCGGTCTACTACCAGGCTCCGTACGCGCAGCCGTCGGCAACGGCGGCGCTGTTCGGCAAGCTGACCACGGGTCAGGTCGTCGACATGGTGGCCCAGCTGTTCGCGATGCTGCAGACGCTGCCAGCGTCGCCGGTGGCGACGCGCGATGCGGGTACGGACGTGGCGAACCTGATCATGTAATGCCGCGCGCGGCATAACATGATTTATGCCGGGCGCCGGATTATGCCGTGTGCTTCAAGGTTCCCGACGGAGGTCCGCGTGATCCGAGCG
>JAYWCI010000372.1:0-13242 GCA_043780895.1 Kofleriaceae bacterium
GGATCTGCCAGGAACTCGACCTCGTGGTTCCCGAGCAGGACGACGACGTGGCCTCCGGCTGCGCTTGCCAACGGAATGAGCGCGAGCCAGTAGTCTAGAACCTCGATGGACTGGGAACCCTTATCGATGTTGTCGCCATTCACGACCAGCGTGTCAGTGCCAGCCTGCCACGTCGGAGCGATCGCAGTCCCGCCGACGAGTCCAGCCCCCACGAGCAGCGCGACGAGTCGGTCACGATCGCCGTGGACATCGGAAACTGCCCACAACGTATTCGCACCCGTTGCCGAATACACCGCCGGGTAGTTGGTCCAGTCACGCGACCAACCTCCTCGGCCGTCGGATGCGCCCGTTCCGTCGGTCGAGCCGGCAGTATCTGACGGCGAGCGGGAGTCTGCCCCACCAGCACCTCCTCCCCCGCAGCCGATTACGAGGAGGCCAGAAGCGACGGCGGCGGCGAGGTTCATAGCGCGGTGCAGTAACACGGGATCAAAACTCGAGCGTTGGAAATTCGAGCGCGGATCCGCGCCTTCGCGCCGATCCGGCAGATCCGCGCGGCTCCGCCCTCGAGCACGCGCGTCGCACGACCCAATCGCCGGGTTCCCCGTGCACCGTTACGTAACCACATCCGGTGACACGATCGCAGCCGCTCGACCCGGTACTCCGCGAGCTCGTGCGGCAGTTGCCGGCTCACCTCGGGCTAGATTTCGTCACCGCGAGCACCACCGAGCTCTCCGGTCCGCCGCTCGTCGCGAACGCGCTGTTGCGCGTTTAGCAGACGCAGGACGATCGGTTGCACACCGCGCTCGCCAAGACGCTCGCCGGGACGCTGCGGTGGGATCCGCTGCGCGTCGATCTCGAGCGTCATCTACTCGGAGCGATCGCTGGCGACATCTCGCACGAGATCGAGCACGCACAGAATTTCCCGCAGATTTCGCTCCATATCCAACACGCCAACACTGAACAACTCGAGATGTCGGGGAGTGCGAAAAGAGGTACTGTCGAACAGCGTGTCGCCGTCGATCATCGAGGAGCCTGTCATCGACTTTGACCGTACTGGAGGCGTGTTGGCCATCGGTGGAGAACTCCCGGACGCGTCCGACGTCGCGCTTCGAGCACGCGACGCGATCGAAGCAGAACGTAGAAATCTTTTACTCCAAGTGCCCATGCCAACGGCGCTGCTCACGGGACCGCGGCACGTTTTCGAGCTCGCGAACTCGCTGTACCGAGAGATGGTCGGCAACCGGGAGGTCGTAGGCAAGACGTATGCTGAGGCGTTTCCCGAGCTCGTGGGTACGGCTCTCCCGGGCATCCTCGATCGCGTTTACCAAAGTGGCGAGGCTTTCGTGTCTCCCGAATCTCTCGTCCGCCTCGACCGTAACGGCGATGGGTTTCTCGAGGACTGCTTCTTCAGGTTCAGTCTCCACCCGCTCCGCGACGCCGAAGCCCACGTTTACGGGATGATCGCGGCCGCGGTCGATATCACCGAGCAGGTCAACGCGCGGCGTGCCCTCGAAGTTGCTTTGTCCGATCGCGAACGCCTTCTCCGCGAAGTGGAATCAGGTCGCAAGCGATTGCATAGTCTGTTCGAGAACGCTCCCGCCTTCGTCTGCATTCTGCGTGGGCCCGACCACGTGTTCGCGTTGGTCAATCCACTCTTTCAGCGTTTGGTGGGCAACAACCGGCCGCTCGTCGGTCTCCCAGCCAGGGACGGAATGCCCGAGATGGTCGATCAGGGCTTCATCGGCCTCTTGGATGGCGTCTATCGAACGGGCGAGCCGTTCATCGGACGCGAGGCCAAAGTGCGCCTCGATCTCCTCGGCGACGGCGTCCTGCAAGAAGCGTTCGTGACCTTCGTCTACCAACCCATGCGGAACGAGCAGGGCGAAATCGAAGGCATCGATGTGTTCGGGTTCGAGGTCACCGACCACGTTCGCACTCGTCAGAAGGCCGAAGGGCTCGCCGAGAAGCTGAGTCAACGAGCCGACTTCGAGCAGCAGCTCATCGGGATCGTTTCTCACGATTTACGCAACCCACTCAACGTCATCTGTCTGGGTGCAGCGAGCCTCCTGCACTACGAGGAGCTCGACGAGCGAAGTACCAAAGCGATTGTGCGCATTCAGACTGCAGCGGACCGCGCAACGCGGATGATCCGCGATCTTCTCGACTTCACGCAGGCACGCTTGGGAAACTCGATTCACATCGAGCCCCGCCCGGCACGGTTCCACAATGTGACGCGCGATGTGCTCGACGAAGTCGAAGCGAGTTATCCAGACCGCGACCTGCGGGTGCAATCGAGCGGCAATGGGGACGGCGAGTGGGACCCCGATCGCATCGCGCAGGTGGTGCAGAACCTCGTCACCAATGCGCTCAAGTACAGCCCCAAGGGGTCGGCCGTCCACGTCGAGACGCGCGGAGAGGACGGCTTCGTGATCCTCACCGTGCACAACCAAGGGCCACCGATTCTTCCCGACGCGTTCGGTCGACTCTTCGAGCCGATGACGCGCGCCACACCAGGAACTGATTCCGCCAGTCGCAGCATCGGCCTCGGCCTCTACATCGTGAAGCACATCGTCGATGCACACCAAGGCACCATCGAAGTGACATCGAACGGGTCCGTCGGGACCATGTTCACCGTGCGTCTTCCGAAGCGCGCAACAGCCAGCAACGTGGTGCCGAGTCGTTAAGCCGCATCGCCGAGTTGGCGCCCGCGACCGAGACCCTCGCCACGCCCAGGCAGGTGCAGCCATCCATCGATTTAATTTTGCTCGAGCCGCATGGGTTCCGGAACTCCTGACCGTTGAATTCCGGAAACTCTGACACCTCTAGTGGCCCTGCCGCTACATCAGCGCGACGTGATCGTGAACCGCGTTTTTTTTCAGACGGCGCCGCCGGTTGCGTGTGCCGGCCGGCCCAGAGCGCGCATTCCTGCATGGGAATGCATGGCCCATCGCGGCAGCGCAAGCATACTGGAGCTCGATCGGAGCTTCTCGTGGTTACACGTTGCGTACGCTGGTGAGCGCATGTACAGCTGACGAGCGTCTGAACGCTGGCAATGTCCCTCGACACACTCAGCGTCTCGTCGGCGCCAACCGCGATGCACCAGCTGCGCGCCGCCACGCGTCCTGCGCATGCGGGAGTCGAAGCCGCGTTGCCGCTCCTCGATCCAGGGTTGACCCGGGAGCGTTACATCCGTGTGGTCCAGGCGTTCCACAGCTTTTATGCGGTGCTCGAGCCGCGGATCGTAGATGCCGCAACCATCCACGCCGCGGCACTCGGGCTCGCGGATCGGGCGAAGCTCCCCCTGCTCGCACGTGACCTGGCAGCGCTCGCCGTGGAGCCCATGCGCTCGCGAGAAAGTGTCCGCCTGCCGGACATTCGGACGCCTTCCCACGCGCTCGGAGCGCTCTACGTGATCGAAGGCGCGACGCTCGGCGGCCAGATCATTCGCAAGCATCTCCGCGACCGCCTCGGGATCGAAGCGACGACAGGGGCCGCGTTCTTCACGGGCTATGGCGAAGCCACGCGCACGATGTGGTCCCGGTTCGCCGATCACGTCGATCGTGTGGCCGACCTCGACCCGGAGGCCGACATCGCAGCCGCCATCGCAGCCGCCATCGAGACCTTCCACACGATGACGCAGTGGTTCGACACCACGCTGGCGGTCTCGTGATCCCGGCCGTCGTGATCGACTGCGACGTCGAGCCGATCCACATTCCGGGCACGACCCAGCCGCACGGGGTGCTGCTCGTTCTCCACCTGTCCGACTTCAAGGTCTTGCAGGTCAGCGCGAACACCGTGGGACTGCTCGGTGTCGAGCCCACGGCCGTGCTGGGGCGTCCGCTCGAAGCGCTGCTCGGTGCCGCAGCGAGCAAGGTGATCGAGAATCTGGCCCGCGCGCGCTCGTCGAGCGGCGAGCCGTTCCAGGTCCAGGTCAACGGCAATTCGCTCGACGCGCGCGCACATCTCCACCAGGGTCTCGCGATCGTCGAGCTCGAGCCCGCAGCGTCGGATGGGCCCACCATCGATGTTGCACTGCGCAGGGCGTTGGCGAGTCTGCAGCGCGAGAACACGGTGAGCGAGCTCTGCAAGATCGCGGTCGATGCGGTGCATGCGCTGACCGGCTTTGATCGCGCGTTGCTCTATCGGTTCGACGAGGACGGCCACGGGGAGACCCTCGAAGAGTTCGTCACGCCGGGCATGGACTCCTACCGCGGGCTCTGCTTCCCGGCCTCCGATATCCCGAGACAGGCGCGCGAGCTATATCTACTGAACTGGCTCCGGCTGATCCCCGACTCGAGCTACGAGCCGGTCCGGATCATCCCGACGCTGAGGCCGGACACCGGTGCGCCGCTCGATCTGTCGTTCGCGACGTTGCGAAGCGTCTCGCCGGTCCATCTCGAATATCTGCGCAACATGGGTGCCGGCGCCTCGATGAGCATCTCGCTCGTCCGTGACGGGGTGCTCTGGGGCTTGATAGCGTGTCATCACCGAACGCGGCATCGCGTCAGCTTTGCCGCGCGTGCCGCGTGCGAGGTGGTCGGTCGAGTGGTCTCGCTCCAGATCGCGGCGCAAGAGGAGATCGAGTCGCGCAAGCAGCGCCAAATCCATCGCGGCATCGAAGCGCGTCTGGTGGAGGTGATGCGCGATACGCATGCCGACGTGGCCACGGCGTTGCTCCAGCGCAGTGATGCACTGCTCGAGCTGGTAGGCGCGACCGGCGCGGCGATCTGTACGAATACGGGCATCAAGACCGTCGGGGCAACGCCGTCTCCAGCGCAGCTCGCCGCACTCCTCGGATGGCTCGGCAAGCAAGGCTCCAATGGCATCCTCCACCTCGAGTCGCTCGCCGAACGTCACCCGCCGAGCATCGACTGCGCCCAGGTCGCGAGCGGCTTGCTCGTGATGACGCTCCCCGGCGTCGCGCCATCGCACGTGCTCTGGTTCCGGCCAGAGGTGGTCCAGGCGGTCACCTGGGCCGGCGATCCCGCGAAGGCCAAGGCCGCGGACGCCAGTGGCCGTTTGCATCCGAGGTACTCGTTCGAGGCGTGGAAACAGGTCGTGCGGCATCGCGCACGCCCGTGGTCGGTGACGGAGATCGAAGCGGTAGAAAACCTGCGGCGCCGCGCGATCGAATCGGATCTCGTCAAGCAGATCGCGCGCGCCGAAGCCGCGGTGGCCGTCCGCGACGAGATGGTCGCGGTCCTCTCGCACGATCTGAAGAGCCCGATCCAGGTCCTCGCGATGTCGGTGAACATCCTCGAGCTGCGCGTCACGAGCGATCCGCTCGCGGCACAAACTGTCGAGCGGATCGGTCGCGCGGTCACGCGGATGGACGGGCTCATCCGAGACCTCCTCGACCTCGCCAAGATCGAGGCTGGACGGTTCGAGGTCACCCCCGTGCCCGTGGCCGTGGCCAGCCTGATCTCGGACGCCTTCGCGATCCTGCTTCCGCTCGCCGAAGCCAAACACACGAAGCTCGTGTCGACCGGCGATGGAGCGATCCGGGTCAACGCCGACGCCGACCGGATCTTTCAGGTGCTGTCCAATCTCGTCGGCAACGCGATCAAGTTCACGCCTGCCGGCGGCGACGTTTCGCTCGCGGCAAATCACGTCGATGGCTGGGTGACCTTCACGATCCGCGACAGTGGACCGGGGATCGAGGCGACCGAGCTACGTCATATCTTCGACCGCTACTGGCAAGCGCGCCGCGTTCAGCGCGCGGGGACCGGGCTCGGTCTCTATATCGCCAAGGGCATGGTCGAAGCGCATGGCGGACGGCTGTGGGCGCAGAGCACCTTGGGTGCCGGCGCGACGTTCTCGTTCACGCTGCCACTGGCCGAGAGCGTTGCGGCACATCACAACAGCGGCGACATCGAGCGCGCGACCGACTGAACGAACAGCGCCCAGAACGTCAGCACGCGCGGTGCGAGCTCGACACGGTGCTCGAGATCCGAGCGGAAGATCGTCCGATAGATCCTGCCCTGCCCTGCGCCGCGGCGATCGGGCACGCGGCTCTGATACGATGATTTGGATGTATCGGAGCCTGTTCGTCCTGATCCTCGCGGCATGCTCGCAGAAGTCCGAGCCCTCGCCGCCGAGTACGACCGGACCGGGCTCGGCGGTGGCCACGCCCGTGCTTGCCGACGCGACGAGACCGATCGCGACGTGCATGGTGCGCGACAATGTCGACAGCGCCACGATCACTCCGACCGCCGTCGACTTCTGCGTGGGTGAAGGTGCACCGCGCAGCTGCTGGCATATCGACATCGCGACCAAGCATGTCGAAGGCCGACCGATCACCGCGAAGCGCGACGACGGCGATTCGGCGATGAACGTCACGCCTGCCGCGAATGGTGCGCTCACGATCTGCACGGCGACCAAGAAGTGCTCGACGATCACGCCGACGTTCAAGATCCACGAGGACGATCGGTTCGGCGCCAACGCCGGCGCGACCATCCTCGTGCGCCTCCGGGCCGAGAGTTCGCTCGAGCTCTACGACATCGCGACGTGGAAGCAGATCGCGAAGATCGCACCGTGGAAGACCCCGATGGGCGCCGCGATCAGCGATTGGACCTTTGCCGGCCCCAACATCATCGCGTGGGAGAACCTGACGCCGGTCTCGAGCAAGCCCCGCATCTTCACGCTCGCCGGCAAGTTCGTCGCCGAGGTAGGCGACCGCGACTTCGGCGTGAACGTCGAGGACAGCTGGCCCGTCGACGGCACCACCAGGTTGTTCAAGCAACTCGATGGCACCAAGTTACTCGCGGTCGATGTCGCGAGCGGCAAGCTCTTGAAGACCTACGACCTCGCGCCTCTGGCTTCGCTCACGAACGACGCGATGGTCGCACCGTATGGTGTGGCATCGGCCCCCGATACCATCGTGTATCTCGCGGGCGCCGGTGTGGTGGCGGTGATCGCGCGCGCGACCGGTAAGGTCGACGCGTTGTCACCGCCGGTCTGTCACTAGCGCGTCGCTTCCCACACCGCCTGGCGCAGCGCATCGGCGTAGGTCGTGATGTTCGCCTTCGACCGCAACTGCGCGAGCAACTCCGCGGGGGGCGCATGCATCCGCCACGAAGCTTCGTCGCGCGCGGAGTGGCCCGAGCCCATCTGATCGATCTCGTAGTCGGCCGCCTCGACCGCCTGCTCGAGCGTCGAGAATCGCTCCATCGCGCGACCATCGAGCTCGACGACCCAGACCTTGCCGCGGCCACCGCGCTTGAGCACGGTCACGAGGCTCGTGCGTCCCAGGCGCCGGAAGTGCAGCGCGACGCCGTGGCGACCGAGCGAGAACCACGCATTGCGCGAGATGGCGCGGACCTGGTGGTTCGGCGCGAGCGTCAGCGGATCGAAGCTCGCGGCGCGATCCTGGATCTCGCGCAGGGTCAGCGCGCCGGCCTCGAGCTCGAAGTCCGGGTGATCCATCATCAGCTGGATCCACGCCTTGCGCGCATCCCCGACATCGCCGCCGAACAGATCGAGATCACGCGGGCAGCCGAACAGCGAGGGCAGCGAGCACAGGCTCAGCGTCGACACGTCGACGAAGTCGAGGATCAGGCAATCCTTCTTGCCCTCGGCGAGCCGGGTGCCGCGCCCGATGCACTGCGCGTACATGCCCTCGGAGCGCGTGGGTCGCGCCATCGCGATGCACGACACGCCCGGATCGTCGAAGCCCTCGGTGAGCACGCCGACATTCGCGATCACCTGCGTACGGCCGGCGCGAAACTCCGCGAGCGCCTTGATCCGATCCGCGCCCGCCATCGCACCGTGCACGATGCCCGCCGGCACACCGATCGCGTTGAGCGAGCGCGACAGGTTACGCGCGTGGTTCACGGTGACGCAGAACGCGATCGTGCGGCGATCGCGGGCGAGCTCCTGGATCGACCGCGCGACCAGCGCGTTGCGCTCCTGGATATCGACCGCCTCCTCGAGCTCGTCATCGCGAAAATCCGAGCCGCTCGCCGAGAGGCGCGTGAGATCCGCGGCGGTGTTGATCCGGAACCCCTTCAAGGGCGCGAGGTAACCGTCGTCGATCAGATCCGGCAGCGTCTTGGAGTACACGATGCGCTCGAACACCTGATCGAGTCCCTTGCCATCCCCCCGGATGGTCGTCGCGGTGAACCCGAGCAGCGTGCCTTCCCACGTGCGCTCGAACGAGCCGAGCTGGCGCAGGATGCGTAGATTATCGTCCGCGGCGGCGTGGTGGCACTCGTCGTAGATTACGAGCCCGAAATCGCGGCCCTCGAGCACCTTCGCGAGCCGGTCCGGGTGCAGCGACCGCAGCGACGCGACCAGCACCTTCGCATCGGAGGCCCCGCGCTCGAGGCCGCGTTCGAGCGCGACCACGCTCGTGCCTTCGAGCGCATTCGCGAGCTTGTCCTTGGCCTGGCCGAGCAGCTCCTCGCGGTGCGCCAGCACGAGCACCTGCTTGCGCGCCATCCGGGCGAGCTGCGAGAAGATCACGGTCTTGCCCGCCCCCGTCGGCAAGCACACGACCATGCGCTTGATACCGCTCCGCCGCGCCGCGATCACGGCGTCGATCGCTTCCTGCTGATACGGCCTGAGCACGGGGCTGCTCATAAGGGTCACTACTTTTGCACGCCCCCCTGATCGCTCGTGAGGTATAAGCCGCCCGTGACCGCGCCCGACGTGACCGGCCTGACGATGGCAGACCTCGAAGGCCTGCTGTCCAGCCGTCGGCGCGCGATCGAGGCCGCCAAGTGGATCTACGGGAAGCGCCCGTGGTTGCCCGAGCTTCCGCCTGTCATCCCGGGCGTCAACGGCGAGGCCTGGGGCCGCGTCCGGGCGTCGTGCACCGTGCCCGAGGTCCGCGTCACCGATCGCACGATCGCCACCGATGGCACGACCAAGTTCCTGATCGAGATGCCGGGCGGCAGCGTCGAGACCGTGCTGATTCCCGCGCGCGACCGCAGCACCGTGTGCGTGTCGAGCCAGATCGGCTGCACCCGCAGCTGCCGGTTCTGCGCGACCGCCACGCTCGGCTTCACGCGCAACCTGCGCGCGGGCGAGATCATCGCGCAGTACCTCGTCGCGCGCGCCCACGGCGCCGAACGTCCCGAGCTCCCACCCACGACGAACGTCGTGTTCATGGGCATGGGCGAGCCGCTGGACAACCTCGACGAGGTCCTCACCGCGGTCGAGATCCTCACGCAGATCCCTGCCCCGCAGCTCGGCAACGCGCAGGTCACCATCTCGACCTCCGGGGTGGTGCCCGGCATGCGCCGGTTCCTGACCGAATCCAAGGCGAGCCTCGCGCTCTCGCTCAACGGTTCGACCGACGAGCAGCGCACGCGCGTGATGCCACACAACAAGACCTGGCCGATCGCCGAGCTGATCGCGGTGCTGCGCGAGCATCCGAAGCGCACCCACTTCATCGAGTACGTCATGTTCGACGGCGTCAACGATTCCGATGAAGACGCGGCGCGGGTCGCCACGCTGCTCGACGGCCTGAACGCGCGCCTCAACTTGATCCCGCACAACCCGATCACGTCGCCGATCGCGCTGCAGTCGTCCTCGGCCGAGCGCATCGAGGCGTTCCACCGCGTCGTCCACGCGGCGGGCCTGCGCACGATGATCCGCTGGCCCAAGGGCCAGGACGTCGCGGCCGCCTGCGGCCAGCTCGCTCGCATCCGCACGAAGAGCTAGCACGCGAAAGTGATCGTGCTCGCGCGCCAGGCGGTCGAGCATGCGGGCGACGGTGGCTTGCTCCGCATGCGCGTGAACGGGCTGAACATGCTCAGTCGCGTGCTCGAAGGATCGGATGCGCGAGCGACGCATGAACGAGCGGTGCGCATCGCGGCTCAGCTCGAAGACGAGGAGCTGATGAGTCGCGTCGCGCAATGTGTTCCGGTTCGACCATAGCGTCGTCGAGGATCTCGGCGCCACCGGCCGACCGCCGCTCGATCCACCGAGCACGCGCTCGCCGACGCTGTTCGCGATGCGCGCAGCACCCGATGGCACCGCCCATCTCACCGATCGTTCGAACCTGCGAGGTGCTGGTCGCGCGCGCGGGGTCGAACGCGAGGTCAGCCAGACCGAACAATGGCTCGATGCGCATCACGAACAATCGAACGCGGTCGACATGAAGATGCCACCGGTGGGTCCCAGCATCCTGACGTTCGACATGACCGACTGGGCGGTCAACGCGCGCAGATCGGCGCGCGCCATCGCGAACAACAGCTCGTGCAGACACCCGCTCTCGTGCGTCAGAGCCTCGACGAGATCTCGCGATTGCCGACGGCGCAGCGTGCGTCTGCTCTCGCCGACTTGTGGCGCGATTGCGAAAGCTCGCGCTTCGGTGAAGTCGCCCGCACCACGATCACGAGCTACGTCCGCGATCATGGCAGCTTCTCCGACACCGAGCGCGCCGCGCTTCACTAGGCCCGAGAGCTCACCGTGGCACCAGCTTGAAGATCTGATTGATCGTTCGGCCGTTCGGATCAGCCTTGCGCCGATCAGCAGCAGCGATCACGAGTGTTCCCCGTGTTTGTGCCGAGCCCGTCGTATCACCGACCCACTGGAGCGCCGGTTGAGCCGCCGCTATCGCAGCCGGAGCGCTCGCATAGTTGCAGACGAGAACATCGACCTTGGAGACGATGCCTGTCGCGCAATCGGTTCCGAAATTCGTTACGGCCGGGGTGAGCGCGGAGACCTCCAAGCCGCCCTGCTTCCACGATGCGACAACCTCTTCACGCGCGCCCGGCCCTGCCGGTGCCGAGTGTCCACAGCCCGCGAACGTCACGGCAATCCAGAAGCCTCTCATCAGTGCCTCTTGTGCCAGCCTTCGTGGCGGCCGTTGTCGTGTTTCCAGTGCCCTTCCCGTTCGTCCCCTTCGTCCCGGTCTTCCCGCTCGTGCCGCTCGTGCACGAAAACCGCAGGGCCGCCAACTTCGACCCCGATCTGCAGCGTCGGCATCGGAACCCGCACGTCGATACCCACCGCAGCGCGGGGCCCTTCGATGATCACGCTGGGTGCGACGAACTCGGCGCGTGCGCCCACCCACCCGCGAGGCGGTTCGACCTCGATGCGCGGTCGATCGTAGATCAGCGGTCGATATCGTTCGTTGATGCCGATGTAGAGCGGACGCGCCTCGATGAATGCTCGCGTCGGCTCAGCGACGTAGAAGTAGGCGTCGCCGCGCAGCTCGTACTCGGGGCCTTCCGGCGGCGCGAAGCTATGAAAGTGTGGCCCGCGGAGGTAGCAGTATTCGGTCTCGGGTGGACCTCCTACGTAGGCATCGATCTCGATCGGATGCGGGCCGTTGTACGAGTAACGCGTGCCATCGAACCCGTACGCGACCGGATCCCCGACGAAGACGTGGTCGGATCCATGCTCGCGGTATTCGAGCTTGTCAGCCGCGTACACGTGAACGTGAGGTCCCTCGATGTAGCAGATACCTCCACCTTGTGATTTCGGAATGGGGTGAATACCTGCGAACCGAACCTGCCGGCCGTACTTCGGATCGGCCGAGCCGATGTTCGGAATCGCACACGTCAAGAGGACAAGGAGCGGCCAACGGTTCATGCAACCTCGAGCCTACTAGTGCGATCGAGCGACGTCGAGGTCACAAGAATCAACACACCTACGTGTGGGTTGATTTTCCTGCGACCTCGACCATGAAGTCGATCAACCTGGGCTTCGCGGGCTTCAACGCTGCTCCGCGAACAAACAGATGCGTCTCGTCGTCACGCTCGCCACATATTCGGACGGGCCGTTCGAGATCGATGCCGCGCACGATAAGATCACGGGGACGGCGACGCAGGGAAGTGGCAGCTACAACGTCGACGTCACCCTTTAATGTGACCTCATGCTGTGGCTGCACGCTCTCGTGAGATAGTCCTCGCGATCCGTGACCTCTCGTTTGCTCGTCAGCGCGATCGTCATCTCATCGCACGCCGCGTTCGCGAATCCTCGTGCGCTGGTCGCAGATGACGATGGACAACTTCGCACGGCGATCACCGACGCCTTGCGTCCGTGGTCGATCGAGGTGAGCGTTGCGGGTTCGACGCCGACCACCGTCGACGATGCGATGAAGATCGCGGAAACCGCGCACGCGGAGTATGTGATCTGGCGTGAAGATGGCCAGCTCGTCGTCCTCGATCGCCACAGCGATCGCGTCGAGCGCCGGACGTTGTCCGCAGGCGCCCTCGATGCTATCGCGGCGGCAGCGGCCGCCCTGAGCGTGAAGACGATGCTCCGGTTGCCGTCGCTCGCCGGCATCGCGAAGGCACCGCACGTCCCGATACCTGAACCCGGCCCGCTACGCGTGAGCCTCTCCGGCGGATCACGCTTCGAGGAAGGGCTCGATAGCAATCTGGCGTTGCGGTTCGGCGCCACGATCGAGCTCCGGCCGTGGCGCGGTGTGCCGCTGCGGCTCGGGGCGATGGGCGATGGCGGGGCAGCGGCGACGGTCGACCAAGCCGGATTCCATGGCCGGTGGTCGAACTGGTCGATCCTCGCCCACGCGAGTTGGGATCTGGATGGTGATGGCTGGGTGTTCAGCCCGTGGCTAGCGATCGGTGCCGAGCATTCGGCGCTATCGGGGACCGAGATGATGATGGCGCGCAGCGAGGCCACGTTCGTGCCCGCGTTACGCGGCGGCGCCACGGCGCGTTACTACGTCGCCTCCTGGTTCGTTGGAAGCCAGCTCTCCGTCGAAGGCCTCTTGACGACCAAGACCTACACCAAACTCGGTGGCCCGGCTCCTGTCTTCGAGATCCCGCCCATCGGTGCCGTGTTGTCGCTTCTCGTCGGTGCCGAATTCGGGCGCTGAACTTCCTTGCGACCTTTTCCACGCACTCCCTCACTAGAGCGACGTGGGAATGCCAGCCGGACTAGCGCGCGAGGACGAGCTCGCGCTCGCGCAACGCGCCGGCTCGGGTGACCGCGCGGCCCAGCGCGAGCTCTTCCAGGCCCAGAAACACGCCATCCATCACGCGCTGTTCCGGGTGCTCGGTTCGAACCGCGAGCTCGAGGATATCTTACAGGATTCGTTCATCACGATCTTTCGCGCACTACCCTCGTTTCGCGGCGACAGCTCGCTCGCTCGCTGGTGTCAGACGATCGCGATGCGCACCGCTTACGCCGCGATCGCGAAGCGCCGCATCGCCCCGCTCGAGCTCGTCGACGATCAGGTCGCCGATTCGACGCCCGATGCGCAACGCGTCGTGCGGGCACGCGACGCGGTGCGGAGGCTCTATGCCGCGCTCGACCGGATCGAGG
>JAYWCI010000373.1:0-12849 GCA_043780895.1 Kofleriaceae bacterium
GGCGCCGGCGTGGTGACCAAGATCCTTGCTGAAGCAGTTGCGAAGAAGGACGCGCCGGCTGCGGCTGCCGCTCCGGCTGCCAAGCCGGCCAAGAAGTAACCAGGACCATCTATGACGACCCCACGCATCCGCATCCGTCTCAAGGCCTACGATCACAAGCTGCTCGACCAGAGCGCCAACGAGATCGTGGAGACCGCGAAGCGCACCGGCGCCAAGATTGCTGGCCCGATCCCGCTGCCGACCAAGATCAACAAGTACTGCGTGCTGCGGTCGCCGCACACCGACAAGAAGTCGCGCGAGCAGTTCGAGATCCGCACCCACAAGCGGCTCCTCGACATTCTCGAGCCGACGCAGCAGACCCTCGACGCCCTGATGAAGCTCGACCTCTCGGCTGGCGTCGACGTCGAAATCAAGACCTGAGTTAGCCGGATAAAAAGAGTCAGCCATGAAACTCGAAGTCAAAAATCTCACCGGTAAGAGCGTCGGGTCTGTCGACCTTGATGACTCGATCTTCGGTGCCGAGATCCACGAGCATCTTCTCTGGGAAGTTGTGAAGTGGCAGCTCGCGCGCCGCCGTGCCGGAACCGCATCTACCAAGCGCCTCGGTGAAGTCCGCGGTTCGGCGAAGAAGGTGTGGAAGCAGAAGGGCACTGGCCAAGCACGCCAGGGTAGCCGCCAGGCGCCGCACTGGGTCGGCGGCGGCTCGGTCAAGGGTCCGCGTCCGCGCAGCTACGATTACGCACTGCCGCGCAAGGCGAAGAAGGCCGCACTCCGCGCCGCTCTCTCGCTCCGCGCGTCGGAGTCGAAGATCATCGTCCTCGATAACTTCACCACCGATGGCAAGACCAAGACGGTCTACGCGGCGCTGAATTCGCTGGGCATGAAGAAGCTCAAGGGCAACGCGCTCGTCGTCGATGCGAAGACCAACGAGAACCTCGTCCGCGCCAGCCGCAACCTTGCCTCGTCGCAGTGGCTGGCTCCTGAAGGCCTCAACGTCTACGACATCCTTCGCCACGACACGCTCGTCCTCACGCAGGCGAGCCTCGATGCGATTCACGCAGCGCTCGGTCCCAAGACGGAGAACGCCTAATGTCGCGCACCCCGCAACAAGTCATCAAGCGCCCGCTTCTCACCGAGAAGAGCGCGCGTCTTCGCGAGACGGGTGGCGCTGCCACCCCGCCTGCCGAAGGCGATACGTACAGCCAGAAGGTCGTGTTCGAAGTCGCTCGTGACGCGAACAAGATCGACGTGCGCCGCGCGGTGCAGGAGCTGTTCAAGGTCACCGTGGTCGACGTCCGCACGCTCGTCGTGCGCGGCAAAGAGAAGCGCGTCGGTCGTTTCTCGGGTCAGCGTCCGTCGTGGAAGAAGGCGTTCGTCACGCTGAAGCCCGGCGACAACATCGAGTTCTTCGAGGGCGTCTAAGATGGCTATTCGTTTTTACAAGCCCACGTCTCCCGGTCGCCGTGGCATGTCCACGCAGGACTTCGCGGAGCTCACCAAGAGCACGCCCGAGAAGAGCCTGCTCGAGCACAAGCCGAGCGCTGCGGGTCGCAACAACCACGGCCGCATCACGTCGCGCTTCCGCTCGGCGGGTCACAAGAAGCGGTACCGCAAGGTCGACTTCAAGCGCACCAAGACGGGCGTCCCGGCCGTCGTGCTCGGCATCGAGTACGATCCGAACCGCTCTGCGCGCCTCGCGCTCGTCCAGTACCTGGACGGCGAGAAGGCGTACATCCTCGCGCCGGCGAAGCTCGTCGTGGGTGACCAGGTCATCTCGGCGAACTCGGCCGACATCAAGTCGGGCAACTGCCTCCCGCTCCGGTTCATCCCGGTCGGTACCGACATCCACGCCGTCGAGCTCAAGATCGGCCGCGGCGCGCAGGTCGGCCGTTCGGCTGGCACCAAGGTCACGTTGATGGCGAAGGAAGGCGACTGGGCCACGCTGCGCATGCCCTCGGGCGAGATGCGTCGCGTCCACATCGACTGCCGCGCCACGATCGGCGTCATCGGAAACAGCGAGCACGCGAACATCCAGTGGGGCAAGGCCGGCCGTCGGCGTTGGCTCGGCATTCGCCCGCATCAGCGCGGCGTGTCGATGAACCCTGTCGATCACCCGATGGGCGGCGGCGAAGGCCGCAGCTCTGGTGGTCGTCATCCGTGCACTCCTTGGGGCGTGAAGACCAAGGGCCTCAAGACTCGTCACAACAAGCGGACCGAGCAGTTCATCATCCGCCGCCGGAGCAAGTAACGAAGATGCCGCGCTCACTCAAAAAAGGTCCGTTCGTCGACAAGTACCTGCCGAAGAAGATGGCAGTGGCAATGAAGGAATCGAACCCCGCGCGTCGCGTGGTCTCGACCTACTCGCGCCGCTCCATGGTCATCCCGGACATGGTCGGCATCACGTTCGCCGTCTACAACGGCCGTAAGTTCATTCCCGTGCACGTCACCGAGCAGATGGTCGGTCACAAGCTGGGCGAGTTCTCGCACACGCGCACGTTCCACGGTCACACCGGCGAGCGGAAGAAATAGTCATGCAGGCAAGTTGCTTGGTTCGTGGAATCTCGATGTCGCCGCGCAAGATGCGCGTCATCGCGAACGTCGTCCGTAACAAGAAGGTGGAAGAGGCTGTCGGCCTCCTCGACCTGATGCCGAAGAAGGCAGCGGCGATCATCTCGAAGGCGATCAAGAGCGCTGCGGCGAACGCCGAGGATCGCTCGGGCGGCGACGCGTCGGTCGAGACCCTTCGCATTCACCTGATCTCCGTCGATGGCGGCACGATCGCGAAGCGCTGGATGCCCCGCTCGATGGGCCGCGCCAACCGCATCAATCACCGCACGTCGCACCTGACCGTCGTTGTCACGGACGAGAAATAATCATGGGCCAGAAAACGCATCCGATCGGCTTTCGCCTCGGCATCATCAAGACGTGGTCGTCGCGGTGGTACGAGGACAAGAACTACGCGAAGTGGCTCCATGAGGACCTCAAGCTCAAGAAGTTCATCAAGGACAAATTGAAGCACGCGGGCGTCTCGTACATCGAGATCGAGCGCGCCGCGAACAAGGCCAAGATCAACATCCACACCGCGCGCCCCGGCATCGTGATCGGCAAGCGTGGTGCGGGCGTCGAGACGCTCAAGAAGGACGTCCAGGCGCTCACGGAGAATGAAGTCTTCCTCAACATCATCGAAGTGCGTAAGGCCGAGACCAACGCGCAGCTCGTCGCCGAGAACATCGCGACGCAGCTCGAGCGTCGGATCGCGTTCCGTCGCGCGATGAAGAAGGCCACCCAGACCGCCATGAAGTTCGGCGCGAAGGGCATCAAGGTCGCTTCGTCCGGTCGTCTCGGCGGTGCCGAGATGTGCCGTCGTGAGTGGTACAAGGAAGGTCGCGTTCCGCTGCACACCCTCCGTGCAGACATCGAATACGGCTTCACCGAAGCTCACACCACGTACGGCTCGATCGGCGTCAAGGCGTGGGTCTTCCACGGCGAAGTCCTCCCGACCGCGCGCAAGACGCAGGTCCAAGCTCCGTCGCGCAATAGCTAAGGAATCTCTGTATGTCGATGCTTTCTCCCAAGCGCACGAAGTTCCGCAAGATGCAGAAGGGCCACCTTCGTGGCTATGCAAAGGGCGGAGATAAGGTTTCGTTCGGCGACTACGGCCTCCAGGTCACGTCTCCGGGCTGGCTCACCGCGCGTCAGATCGAAGCGGCTCGCGTCGCGATCTCTCGTTCGGTGAAGAAGTTCGGAAAGATCTACGTCCGCGTCTTCCCGGACCATCCGTTCACGAGGAAGCCCGCCGAGACCCGCATGGGTACCGGTAAGGGAGCAGTTGAAGGTTGGGTCGCGGTTGTCCGCCCCGGCCGCGTCATCTTCGAGGTCGAGGGCTGCACGCTCGAGATCGCGAAAGAGGCGTTCCATCGCGCGCACCACAAGCTGCCGATCAAGACGGCGCTCGTGAAGCGGGAGTCTGCACTATGAGCAAGCACGCTACTACGATGACCACGTTTCGCGATCACTCGGACGACGAGCTGCGCGCGCAACTCGCGACGAACCGCGACGAGCTGTTCCGTCTCCAGCTCGGTCAGTACACCAACCAAGTCACGTCGACCGCGCTCCTCCAGTCCAAGCGCCGCGATATCGCGCGCATCCTGACGATCCTCAACGGTCGTACGGTGGGCATCGAGAAGCAGGCCGAAAAGAAGTCCGCTACGGAAGCCCCCGCAGCTGCGGAAGCGACCGACAAGAAGTCGAAGGCCAAAAAGCCCTCGAAGAAGAAGGCTGAATAGTCATGGCCGCTGCTGCTGCTACCGCTGAAACCTCCGTCCCGAGCTCCGACGAGCGTGGCTCGCGCCGGACGATCCAGGGCACCGTCACCTCTACGAAGATGGAGAAGACGGCTGTCATCACCGTCATCCGTCGCGTGCGCGACCGTCGGTTCCACAAGTTCGTGACTCGCCGCGTGAAGTACAAAGCGCATGACGAGCACAACAAGGCCAAGGTCGGTGATCTCGTCGAGATCATCGAGGCGCGCCCGATGTCAAAGACCAAGCGTTGGCGGATCTTCCGGACGATCAAGAACGCGATCGAGCTCGTCACCGACTCGACCGATAACGGCGCCGAAGTCGCTCCGGCCAAGGGAACTCGTTAGTCATGATCCAGATGACCAGTGTCCTCGATGTCGCTGATAACAGCGGCGCGAAGAAGGTGTACTGCATCAAGGTGCTCGGCGGCTCGCGTCGTCGTTACGCCGGCATCGGCGACATCATCATCGTGTCGATCCGCGAAGCAATTCCGGGCGCCAAGGTGAAGAAGGGTGAAGTTTCTCGCGCGGTGATCGTTCGCACGCGTAAAGAGCTCGCTCGTTCTGATGGCAGCTCGATCAAGTTCGACGGCAACTCGGCCGTCCTCGTCAACAAGGAGAACGAGCCGATCGGCACCCGCATCTTCGGGCCGGTCGCTCGCGAACTCCGTGCGAAGCGCTTCATGAAGATCATCTCGTTGGCGCCGGAGGTGCTGTGATGGCCGGACACATTCGTAAGGGCGACCTCGTTGTCGTCATCGCTGGCTCGTCGAAGGGCAAGCGCGGCAAGGTCCTCAGCGTCCTCGGTAGCCGCGTCGTGATCGAGAAGGTCGCGATGGTCAAGCGCCACACGAAGCCGAGTCAGAAGAATCCGCAAGGCGGCATCGTGGACAAAGAAGGCTCGATCCACATCTCCAACGTGCAGTTGTTCGACGAGAAGACGAACAAGGGCACGCGTACCAAACTCACCACCGATGGGGACTCCAAGGTCCGCACCGGCACCAAGTCGGGAACCAAGTTCCCCACCGCTGGGATGTAAGACGCCATGGCTGACGACAACAACACCGACGACGCGAAAGCGGCCGCCGACGCGAAGAAGAAGGAGCGCGCCGAGAAGGCCGCTGCCAAGGGTCTTGCTAGCGCAAAGCCGAAGAAGGGCGCAGAGCCCGTCGGTCCCGCGCCGAAGTACAAGCGCGAGACGACTCCGCGCCTCAAGAAGACCTACGAAGACACCGTGAAGGCCGCGATGATGAAGGAGTTTGGTTACTCCACCGTCATGCAGGTCCCGCGGATCGTCAAGATCTCGGTCAACATGGGCCTCGGCAAAGCCAAGGAAGAACCCAAGATGATCGACAACGGCGTCGAGGAGCTCAAGCTCATCACCGGCCAGTCGCCGGTGGTCTCGAAGGCCAAGAAGGACATCGCTGTCTTCAAGCTCCGCAAGGGCCAGAAGATCGGCGTGATGGTCACCCTCCGCCGCGAGCGGATGTGGGAATTCCTCGATCGTTTGCTCACCATCGCGCTGCCGCGCGTCCGCGATTTCCGCGGCGTGTCGCCGCGCGGCTTCGATGGTCGCGGCAACTTCACCATGGGTGTCCGCGAGCAGATCATCTTCCCCGAGATCGAGTACGACAAAATCGACTCCGTCAAGGGCATGAACATCAGCATCGTGACGACCGCATCGACGGATGCCGAAGGTCGTCAGCTGCTGACGCTCCTCGGAATGCCATTCCGCCAGCCTGCGCCCGTTGTGACTTCGCCGACCGAGACTACTGGAGCTGCAGCATGAGCAAGTTGATCGACAGGCTTCCCAAGAAGCACAAGTTCAAAGTCCGTATCAAGAGCCGCTGCAAGCGCTGTGGTCGGTCGCGCGCGTACCTGCGCAAATTCGAGATGTGCCGTCTTTGCTTCCGCGAGCTCGCGCTCCGCGGTGACATCCCGGGCGTCATCAAGTCGAGCTGGTGAGGAATTACTTATGTCGATGACCGATCCAATCGCTGATTTGCTTGCCCGCGTAAAGAACGGGATCCACGCACGCAAGATGACCGTCGAGTGCCCACGCTCGAACATCAAGGTGCGTATTGCCGAGATCCTTCGTGATGAAGGCTTCGTCGGCGCCATCACCACGGCGCAAGACAACAAGCAGGGCATGATCACGCTCGAGCTTCGCTATGACGGCCGCGCTTCGGCGTCGGGCTGTGCGATCAGCGGCATGCGCCGCGTGTCGCGCCCCGGCCAGCGCGCGTACGTTCCTGCCAAAGATGTTCCGAAGGTCCGCAATGGCCTCGGCATCGCCATCATCTCCACGTCGCAAGGCGTGATGACCGACCGAGCCGCCCGTGAAAAGGGCGTCGGCGGCGAAGTCCTTTGCGAGGTCTGGTAACACCATGTCCCGCATCGGTCGCAAACCAATCGAAGTGCCGAAGGGCGTCCAGGTGTCGATCACCAAGGACTCCATCTCGGTCAAGGGTCCGAAGGGCAACTTGAACCTCGCGCGCCACAAGGCCGTCGAGATCAAGCAAGCCAAGGACGAAGCGAACAACGACATCCTCGTGTTCGAGCGCGAGAGCAATCTCGGTGATGTCCGTGCAGCGCACGGCCTCATGCGCGCTCTCGTCAACAACATGCTCACGGGCGTGACGAAGGGCTTCGAGAAGACGCTCGAGATCAATGGCGTCGGCTACAAGGCCGAAATCAAGGGTCAGAAGATCACGCTCTCGCTCGGCTACTCGCACCCGATCGAGTACACGCTCCCCGAGGGCGTGGCCGCCAAGACGGAAAAGAACCTCCTGATTCTCTCGAGCATTGATCGCGAGAAGCTGGGTGGCGCTGCGGCGAAGATCCGCGGTTACCGTCCGCCCGAGCCGTACAAGGGCAAGGGCATCAAGTACTCGACCGAGACGATCCTCCGCAAGGCCGGCAAGACGGCAGGTAAGTGATTCATGTCTGGACATGTGAAATTCGGCAGCGAAAAAACCCGCAAGCGCGTCAAGCGTAAGGGTGCGATCCGCAAGCGCATTAGCGGCACCGCAGAACGTCCGCGTCTCTCGGTGTTCCGCTCGGCGCGTTACGTCTACGCGCAGGCGATCGACGATCTGACTGGTCGCGTCCTCGCGTCGGCGTCGGATACCGAAGAGAAGCTCACGGCGGCCGTCGCCGGCAAGCCGAAGAAGGAGCGCGCTCGTATGATCGGTAAGGCGATCGGCGGCAAGCTCGTCGCTGCGGGCATCACCTCGGTCGTGTTCGACCGCAACGGATTCATCTATCACGGCCGCGTCAAAGAGATTGCTGACGGCGCGCGCGAAGCGGGCTTGGAGTTCTAAACATGATCAATCCCGAAGAAGTCGGCGAGCTCGTCGACCGCGTCGTCCACATCAACCGCGTCGCGAAGGTCGTCAAAGGCGGCCGTCGGTTCTCGTTCTCGGCCCTCGTCGTCGTCGGTGACCAGCACGGTCACGTCGGTGCCGGTCTCGGCAAGGCGAACGAAGTCCCGGAAGCGATTCGCAAGGGTACGGACCGCGCGAAGCGCAACCTGTTCAAGGTTCCGCTCGTCAAGGGCACCATTCCGCACGAGATCGAAGGCTTCTTCGGCGCGGCGCAGGTGCTCCTTCGCCCGGCCAGCCCCGGTACCGGCGTGATCGCCGGTGGCGGTGTTCGCCCGGTGCTCGAAGTTGCCGGCATCACCGATATCCTCACGAAGTCGATCGGCACCTCGAACAAGCACAACGTCATCCACGCGACCGTCGTCGCGCTCAAGGCGCTGCGCTCGGTCGAGCAGGTCGCCAAGACCCGTGGCAAGAACGTCTCGGACTTCTATCAGCGCAAAGCGCCCCAGGTCTAAGTCATGGCTCTCAAGCTCAAGATCACGCAAGTCAAGAGCGGCGTCGGCCGCTCGAAGCAACAGAACCTCACGCTCGACGGGCTCGGCCTGCGGGGCCCGCACAAGTCGGTGGTCCTCGTGGATACCGTCGAGACGCGCGGCATGATCCGCAAGGTCTCGCACCTCGTTCGCGTCGAGACTGCGGACTAGATCCCGGGAACCCGCCCTAACAGGCGGGTTCCAAATTTCGTATTTGCTCGTAACTAGTTTCCGCGCCAGATTGCTCCGGCGCAGCTTCAGGAATTTCCATGGCGATTACGCTCCACAACCTCCACCCGAACGAAGGCTCGACCAAGCCCAAGAAGCGCCTCGGCCGTGGTCGCGGCTCGGGTACGGGCAAGACCTCCGGTAAGGGCGTCAAGGGCCAGAAGGCTCGCCCCGGTCACCATGGCGCGCGCCTTGGTTTCGAAGGTGGTCAGGTTCCGATGGTCCGCCGGATTCCGAAGCGCGGCTTCAAGAATCCGAATCGCGTCGAGACGTTCCCGATCAACGTCGAGCTCCTCGAGAAGGAGTTCGAGGCGGGCGCGACGGTCGACCTCGCGATCCTCCGTTCGAAGGGCATCATCCCGAAGCTCACCGAGCGCGTGAAGATCCTCTCGGAAGGCACGATCACGAAGAAGCTCACCATCAAGGTGCATGCGGCCTCGGCTTCGGCCAAAGAGAAAATCGAAAAGGCTGGCGGCAAACTCGAGATCCTCGAGACCACCAAGCCCGCCGCTGCCTGAGGCAAGCCCCTTGGCTTCTACGTTTGCAAATATCACGAAGGTCCCCGAGCTCCGTCGGCGGATCTTGTTCACGCTGGCGATGCTGGCCGTGTATCGCATCGGCGTATTCATCACGATCCCCGGTGTCAACCGCGTCGAGATGAACCATGTCGTGACCAAGGGCGGCTCCGGCTCGTTCCTCGGCATGTTCAACATGTTCTCGGGTGGCGCGCTGCAGCAGATGTCGATCTTCGCGCTCGGCATCATGCCGTACGTGACGTCGTCGATCGTCATGCAGCTGCTCACCGTCGTCGTGCCGAAGCTCGATCAGCTCAACAAAGAAGGCGAGCAGGGCAGGAAGCGCATCAACCAGCTGACCCGCTACGGCACGATCCTCGTGTCGGCGGTGCAATCGTGGTTCATCGCGTCGTATGTCGAGGGGCTCTCGAAGGGTGGCGCTGAAGTCGTCGCGCATCCGGGCCTCGGTTTCCGCCTCCTTACCGTTCTCACGCTCACGACCGGCACCACGGTCATCATGTGGCTCGGCGAGCTCATCACCGATCAAGGTATCGGCAATGGTTCGTCGCTGATCATCTTCGCCGGCATCGTCGCCGCGATGCCCGATGCGCTCACTCGGTTCCTCGCGGGCGGCTCGGGCTCCTCGGTCGGCGGCCTGACGATCCTGTTCATGCTGATCCTCGTGGTCGGCACGATCGCCGCGATCTGCTACTTCGAACGAGCCCACCGGCGCATACCGGTGCAGTACACGAAGCGACAAGTCGGCAGAAAAATGTACTCGGGCGCGCAGAGCTATCTGCCACTCAAGATCAATGTCGCGGGCGTCATCCCGCCGATCTTTGCGTCGTCGATCTTGATGTTCCCGAACCAGATCGCGAACATGGCCGGCTCGGAGACGTACTTCGGCAAGATCATGCAGAACTTCGCGTCGGCGCTCCACCCGGCGGACTGGCGCTACAACTTCATCTTCACCGTGCTGAACGTGTTCTTCGCGTTCTTCTACACCTCGGTCGTGTTCAACCCGGTCGACGTTGCCGACAACCTCAAGAAGTCGGGCGGCTTCATTCCCGGGATTCGTCCCGGTAAGAACACCGCGCAGTACATCGAGCGCGTGCTCTCGCGGATCACGTTCGCGGGTGCGCTCTATCTCTCGGTGGTCTGCATGATCCCGGCACTCCTCCAGAAATACTTCCAGGTGCCGTTCCAGTTCGGCGGTACTGGCCTGTTGATCGTCGTTGGTGTCGCGCTCGACACCGTCCAGCAGATCGAGTCGCACTTGATCACGCGCAACTACGAAGGCTTCAGCGGACCGAAGGGTCCTCGGATCCGCGGCCGCATTGCGGCTCGTCCCCGCTGATCGGCTGTCGTGCGGATCGTTTACAAGTCTCCCGACGAGCTCAAGCTCATGCGCGAATCTGCGCTCGTGACGGCTGGGATCCTCGATGATCTCTGTGCCGCCGCGATTCCAGGCGCGTCGACCTGGGACCTCGAGATGATCGCCCGTGCGGGCATCTCGAAGCACAAGGTGAAGAGCGCGTTCCTCGGCTACGCCCAGCCGCCGTACCCCGCGGTGCTGTGCACCTCGATCAACGAGGTCATCGTCCACGGCATCCCTCGCAAGGACGAGATCCTCAAGGATGGCGATATCATCGGGATCGACTTCGGCACGTTCAAGCACAACTTCTGTGCGGACACCGCCCGGACGGTCTGTGTCGGCAAGGTTTCGCCCGAAAAGCAGAAGCTGGTCGACACGGCGCGCGGCGCCCTCGAAGCGGCGATCGCCTTGTGCGTTGTGGGCAACCGTTTGGGCGACCTGGGCCATGCGGTCCAGAGCTATGCGGAAGCACAGGGTTATTCCGTCGTCCGCCAATTTGTCGGGCACGGGATCGGTCGGCAGATGCACGAAGACCCCCAAGTTCCTAACTACGGCGAGGTCGGTAGTGGCAAACGCCTGAAAACCGGCCTTGTCATCGCCGTTGAACCCATGGTAAACGCCGGGTCCCCTGACGTAGAGGTTCTTGAAGACGATTGGACAGCCGTGACCAAAGATCGCTCGATGTCAGCACACTTCGAGCACACGATCGCGATCACTGACGACGGTCCATGGGTACTAACAAGAGCGACTTCCACTCCAGGAAATCCCGGCGCTTAAGCAGATAGAAGCAGAGAAGATCATGAAGGTAAGAGCATCCGTCAAACCGATTTGCCCGCAGTGCAAGATGATCAAGCGCAAGGGCGTCGTTCGCGTTATCTGCACAAAGCCCAAGCATAAGCAGAGGCAGGGTTAGTCATGGCTCGCATCGCCGGCGTCGATCTCCCGCGTAACAAGCGGATGGAAATCGCACTCACGTACATTTACGGCCTCGGCCGTCACGCAGCGAAGGTCGTGCTCAACGCGGCCGGCGTCTCGCCCGACAAGAAGAGCGACGACCTCGACGAGTCGGACGTTCGCAAGATTCGCGATGCGATCGAAGCGAACTTCCGTGTCGAAGGCGATCTTCGTCGCGACATTCAGCTTTCGATCAAGCGCCTCGTCGACCTCGGCACGTATCGCGGCACGCGTCATCGCCGCAACCTGCCGGCGCGCGGTCAGCGCACGCATACGAACGCACGTACCCGTAAGGGCCCGCGTCGTATGGCAGTCAAGAAGATGGGCGCCGTCACCAAGAAGTAATGAGCTGAAAAATGTCCACTACGAAGGTCAAGGCGAAGAAGAAGGTCCGGAAGAACATCCAGACCGGCGTCGCGCATATTTCTGCGACGTTCAACAACACGATCGTTTCGATCACCGACGTCAGCGGAAACGTTGTCGCGTGGTCGAGCTCCGGCACCTGCGGGTTCAAGGGCTCGCGCAAGTCGACGCCGTTCGCGGCGCAGCTTGCCGCCGAGGATGCTGCCAAGAAGGCGATGGAGCACGGTGTTCGCAACGTCACCGTGTACGTCAACGGCCCGGGCTCGGGTCGCGAGTCGGCGCTCCGCGCGCTGAACGCCGCTGGTTTCAAGATCAACCTCATCCGTGACGTCACGCCCGTTCCGCACAACGGTTGCCGTCCACGCAAGCGTCGCCGGGTTTAAGGGATTTAGTTATGGCTCGTTATATCGGTCCCGTTTGTCGCCTTTGCCGGCGCGAAGATATGAAGCTCTTCCTCAAGGGAGAGCGCTGCTACACCGACAAGTGCGGGTACGAGCGTCGCTCGTATCCGCCGGGTCAACATGGCCAGAGCCGTCGCCGCAAGCGCTCGGACTACGGCGAGCAGCTGCGCGAGAAGCAGAAGGTCAAGCGCATCTACGGCATCGCCGAGAAGCAGTTCCGCGGTTACTACCACAAGGCGCTCCGCATGCCGGGCGTCACGGGTAACACGCTGATCCAGCTCCTCGAGCGCCGCCTCGATAACGTCGTGTACCGCATGGGCTTCGCCTCGGATCACGCCGAAGCGCGTCAGCTCGTTCGTCACGGCCACTTCACCATCAACGGCAAGAAGGTAAACATCCCGTCGTACCTCGTTCGCCCGCGCGATGTCGTGCAGGTCAAAGAGCTGTCGCAGAAGATCGCGCGCATCAACGAGGCACTCGCCGCCGTCGATCGCCGTGGCGTGCCGGGCTGGATCCAGCTCGACAAGGAAAACTTCCGCGGCGCCATCGCCCAGCTCCCGTCTCGCGAAGACGTGACCCTGCCGATCCGCGAGCAGCTGATCATCGAGCTCTACTCGAAGTAGTTTTTAGTGACCTTAGGACCGGGCTTCGAAACCCCGGCACTTCCGGACCAAGGTTTTTGGTCCTCACACTTGGCTGTGATGAAAGCAGCCGATCCAAGGAGATACTGATATGGAACCGACCCCCGAGCAGACCGCCTTCATGGCGAAGAACTGGCGCGACCTGATCCGCCCGCGCACCCTCGAGATCGAGGAGCGCAGCGAGACCTACGGCAAGTTCTCTTGCGAGCCGCT
>JAYWCI010000374.1:0-17057 GCA_043780895.1 Kofleriaceae bacterium
AGATCGAGCGAGCGTGGGGTCGCCGCGATCCACATCAAGGGAGACGCCGCACCGTGGCTCGGCTCGGCCGCGAGCGGGACGCCGAGGCCCGCACCATCCCACCAGGCAGGCACCACGCCGTGACGAGCACTGCGGCCGGCCGCGAGGCGTGGGGGCACGGTCTCGGTCTGATAGGTCGCGTCGTCCCAGGTCTTGCCGCCGACCACCACGCGCGCCTCGGTCGCGAGCACCGCGACCGCAAGCGCGAGCGCGACAAGCGGGAGCGATCTGGTCACGCGCTGACTAAAACACGTCCGCGGTTGACTCCTGCGGCCGGCAAGACGAAAACGTCGACATGCACCGCTTCATCGTGATCGCCGGGCTGGTCGTGCTCGCGACCACCGCGTGTCGGGGCAAATCTGCGATCCCGTCGTGTGGCGTGGTGGCGGGTCAGTTCTTCAGGCTCGCGGCGGAAGATCTCGCAAAAGCAACGGTCGACGCGCCAACGCACCGCGCCGTGAGCGATCAGCTACCGGCGATGCGCGATGCGCTCTTGCTGACCTGCACCGAACACAAATGGGCCGATCCAGTCCGCACCTGCATGGCCAACACAGCGGATCACGCCGCGTTTCAGGCCTGCGAAACCCAACTCACCGACGAGCAGCGCAAAGCGCTCGATCAGGTTGCCACCGAGGGCTCGGGCTCTCCGTGATGTGGTAAGAATCCAGAGTCGTCCGATGGAGATCGATTATCCGTATTCGCTCTCGGACCAGGATGCGCAAGCGCGCCTCCAGATCCTCGCCAGCTACCTCGCGAACCGTCACGGGATCAAAGTGACGTGGGTGGATCCGAACCGCGCCAAGTTCAACGGCAAGTACCTCGTCGTGAAGATCGAGGGCGAGCTCTCGATGGGCGCAGGCCATGCTCGCTTTAAAGGCGAGGATCCGGGGTTCCTGTGGCGCAATCGCGCCAAGGACTACATCCAGGAGAAGCTGGCGATGTATCTCGATCCGAAGACCGCCGTCGCGCAGCTTCCGATCTCGTAGTCGCTAGCGCGCGTGAGCAAGCGTCCGAACCGCGATCGCGACGGCGCGGTCCGCTTCCTGTGGCTGCATACCTTGGCGCTCGAGCCGGCGTTGCAGGCGATCGATGATGCTCCACAGGGACAGGTCGTTCGATGCCTTCATAGCGATCCTCACGCGTGACGAGGTTTGACGATCTAACAGTCAGGAGACGCCTCGAATTCCTGCAAGTTGCAGGGCGAGCTACCGGGTGTGAGATGTAGGTTTGTGCGGTGAAGCTCGCCACGTGGAACATCAATTCGGTTCGCGCACGCGAAGCTCGGCTCGTCGCGTGGCTCGCGAAGACAGCGCCCGATGTGGTCTGCCTGCAGGAGACCAAGACCGAGGACGCCAGCTTCCCCACCGAGGTCTTGAAGCGCGCCGGCTACGACGTCGTGCTGTTCGGTCAGAAGAGCTACAACGGCGTCGCGATCGCGTCGAAGCTGCCGATCACCGACGTCACCCGCGGCTTCGGCGACGAGCCCAGTGGCAGCGGCCCGCCCGAAGCGCGCGTGATCGCCGCGACGATCGGCGGGATGCGCGTGATCGATGTCTACGTGCCGAACGGCCAGGAGCTCGGCGCCGAGAAGTACGTCTACAAGCTCGCGTGGTACCAGCGGCTGCGGCGCTACCTCGACAGGACCGCGACGGCGGCGACGCCGCTGGTCTTGTGCGGCGACTTCAACGTGACCAGCGATGATCTCGATGTGTGGTCACCGGAGCAGTGGGCCGGCAAGATCCATTGCAGCCCCGGCGAGCGCGCCGCCTTGAACGACGTCCTCGCATTCGGTCTCGTCGATACGTTCCGCGCACACAACCCCGCCGGCAAGATCTACTCGTGGTGGGACTACCGCGGCGTCTCGTTCTTCAAGAACCAGGGGCTGCGGATCGACTTCATCTACGCGACCAAACCGGTGGCCGACAAGATCACGACCGTGACGATCGATCGCGATGCGCGCAAAGGCCAGGACGCCTCGGATCACGCACCGGTCATCGCGTCGATAGCGTAGCGCCGAGTGGGGTGCAACTCGTCGAAACAGCTCGGACGTCGCTATGTTCTGAAACGTGTAGCGCGATTGCGGCATATAGTTCGGCGCGATGCGATCGCTCGTCGTTGGTGCCTGCCTGCTCACCGCCGGCGTTGCGTACGGCAACGGTCGTGCGCCGCTCACCAACGGCATTCATTTTCAGCCGGGTGATCCGCATTCGATGTACGTCGCCTCGACGTTCGGCTTGCTCGTCAGCCACGACGATGGCTGCACCATGAACTGGGTGTGCGAGACCAACATCGGCTACGGCGGCGTGTGGGATCCGAAATACGCGATCGCCACCGATGGAGCGATCTTCGCCACCACGTACGAAGGCCTGCGTGTCTCGCGCGATGGTGGATGCAGCTTCACCACGGCGACCGCAGAGCTGCCGGTCGGCTCGCCGAATCGGATCGCCGGGATCTGGATCGACGCGCTCGATATCGGGCCGAGCGGGCTCGTATGGGTCGGCACCGCCGAGAGCGGGCAACCGAACGAGATCTACTACTCTACCGACAACGGCGTGACCTTCACGGCGGCCGGCCTGATGTCGGCGACGATCTTCTGGAAGAGCGTGCGCACCGCGCCGACGAACCTGTCGCGCGCGTACATCTCGGGCTACGAGGTCGCGAATCCGACCGCCCACGTGATGCGGACCGACAACATGGGCAGCACGTGGACGCCCTCGCCGCTCGCGAACGTCCAGTTCGGTTCGACGCCCGTCGTACGGGTGATCGCGGTCGATCCGAGCAATGCCGATGTCGCGTACTTGATCTCCGAAGGTTCGAACAACTCGGTCGGCGATCGGCTGTATCGCTCGAGCGATGCTGGCATCACGTGGACCGACGTGCTTGCCGCCGATACGACGATCAAGGATGTCGTGATCAAAGACGGCACCGTGTTCGTGACCACGCTGATGGCTTCGACCACGTCGCCGATCGGTGGGCCTTCGTTCAAGTCGATCGATAACGGCCTCACGTACACGGCGATGACGAACGAGCCGCAGCTAGCGTGCCTGGGCGCTTCGCCGAACGGCCAGCTGATCGGCTGCGGTGCGAACTGGCAACCGGATTACATGGCGGTCGCGCGCTCGACCGATGGCGCCGCGACGTTCGGCAAGGTGTGGCGGTTTGTCGAGATGGCAGGCCCCTTGAAGTGTCCGTCGGGAACGGACGAGTACACGATGTGCGATCAGGCCCAATGGGACGGGTTGAAGGCGCAGTTCGCCGCGACCGGTCCGACGTGCGGCGCGAACATCGTCGTCGATTCGCCGGTGTCGGGCGGTGATCCGGCGCCGAAGTCCGGCGGCTGTTGCGATTCGACGCCGGCACCTGCGGGCGTGATGTGGCTGTTGATCGGCGCCGGCTATCTGGTCACGCGACGCCGCCGCGCACCGACGGGTGCGTGAGCGTCACGCCGAGCTCGCGTTTCATGCGCGCATTCGAGATCCGGCGGTCGGCGCCGAGCATGCCGGCGACCTCGGCGGTCACCGATTCGATCGGCACGCGCGGTGGCGGTGGAACGCCGAGCGTTGCAGCGAGCGAGTCGGCGAGCTCGCCGATCGCGGCCGGATCGTCGTCGGCGCAGTTGAACGCCCCTGTTGCGGTCGAGCCCGCGGCCGCGAGGATGATCGTGACCAGATCGTCGACGTGGATCCGGCTGACGTGGGCCGAGCCATCACCGACGATGCGATAGGTCCTTGCGCGCAAGCGATCGACGAGGCCGCGCCCGGGCCCGTAGATGCCGGCCGCGCGTAGCGCGATCGCGTTTGTGGGTAGCGCACGCTCGGCGAGCAAGCGCGCGCGACCGGTGCTCGTGGTCGGCGCGAGCGGCCAGCTCTCGTCGACCCACGCTCCACCACCGGGCGCGTAGACACCGGTCGACGACACGTAGACTACTTTGGACGCACCCATCGCGAGCGCCGAGAGGTTCGCGATCTCGGCCGCGGGGTCGGCACCGGGTGGGGCACAACAAACGACGATCGATCCATCCGGCGCAGGCGCACATGTGTGTGCGAGGTCGACGGCACGAAATTCGGCGCCGAGCCCGGTGCCGATGGTTTCAGCGACCTTCGCATCGCGACGCGTGATGATCGCGCGCTCTCCGTCGAAGATCACGCGCTTTGCGAGCGCGGTGCCGGTGTAGCCACAGCCGAGAATGAACCAGGTACGTAAGTGCATCGGTAGGGGGCGGAGAAAGCCGCGTTGCGATCCTACACGAGACCCCGCTACGATCATGTCTACGTGCGCGCGCTGATCGCCTTCCTGCTCGGTGCGTGCGCCGCGGCGCCGTCTGCGCCGAAGACCGTCGCCGATGCACCACCGGACGTGCATCACGATCAGACGCGCTACTTCTCGATCTGGCTCGGTGGTGCGCGCGTCGGCACCGCGACCGAAGCCGAGCGATGGTCGGCGCGTGGCGTTCGGCTCGAGCGCACCGAGGTGATGCGATTCATGCGTGGCGACAGCGAGGTCGAGATGATCACGCTGATCGCGATCGATGCCGATCCAGCTCTCGTGCCGCATCGCGTGCTGTGGACCGAAGCCGCCGGTCGCGTCTCGCGCAGCGCCGAGATCCACGAGGAGGGCGGCGCCTGGCACGGAATGCTCGATGCGCCGCTCGCACCGCACGCGGTGCCCGCCGAGCTCGTACCGCTGCTCGTGCGTCGCGATGGTCACTTCGCAGGCACGGTGTTCTTGCCGGCACGCAACTTCGCTTCGGGACGCGGTCACATCGATCCGGTCGCTCCGGGTCGGCTCGTCGCGCAGCTCGCCCTCGATGCGGGACCGCTCGCGGAGGCGACGATCGATCAGGCGAGCGATGGCATGCCCGCGCGGGTGGTCGACGGTGAAGGTGTGATCGCGCTGCGGATCACGCGAGAAGCCGCGTTCGAGGGGTTTGTAGCGGTCGACCTCGTCGCTGCGACGTCGGTGCCGATCGGTGGCGTGCGTCCGCGCCACGGTCATCACCTCACGTTGACCGGTGATCTCGCGTTGCCTGCGTTGCCGGGGCAAACAGCGATCGCGCGGGGGACCGGCTTCGGCATCGAGCTCGGCGCACAGCTGCCAGGTGCGTTGCCTGGTGAAACCGCGGGCGCGGATCGTGCGGCGGAGATTCGCCAGCTCGTCGCGAACGTGCGCGCGCGGATCACGCCGGATCTCGGTGCGCCGCAACTCTCGGCACGAGATGCCGAGGCCGCGACGGCTGGTGATTGCACGACGTTCGCGCTCGCGTACGCCGCGCTCGCGACCCGTCGCGGGATTCCGACGCGCGTCGTGACAGGGTTTCGCGTCGATGGTGATCGCTTGGTTCGCCATCGCTGGGCGGTGTCGTGGACCGGGCGCGCGTGGATCGCGGTCGATGCCGCGTTCGGCGCCGCGCCCGCGGGTGGCGATCTGATCGGGCTCGCGATCCACGATGCGGATGATGCGGGTCTCGTTTCGGGCGAAGCCGCGCTCACCCACGTTCACGCCGCTCAGTGGTGACGGCCGACGCCGATGTGATCACCGTGCCTATGCCGCGGCTCGACAGGCCCACAGTGCGCGTCGCAAGGCGGGTTCGTCGAGATCGTCGCCGATCAGCACCAGCTCGGTCAGCGGCGGCACATCCCCCCATGGATCGCGAAGCTCGAGCGAGGTCCGCACTCCCGCGCGCTCGACGAAGCCGCGCCGTGCTTCACCAGCGAGATGAACGAAGCCCTTCGCGCGGACGAGCGTGGTGCCGAGCGCTTCGATCACCGCCATCACGCGCTCGCCGACGAGCGGCGCGGTCTCGGTGAACGTGACCGCGACCAACTGATTCGTGTGGTGGTGAAGGTGCTCGGCGTGACCGGTGTTCCACGCGTGCACCGCACGCGTCTCGAGGATCCACGAGGTCATCGCGAGCGCGCCGGTATCTCCGTCGGGGAACGCCGCTCGTTCGGCGTGTACCGCGAGCTCGTCCAGCGTGCGATGCGTGTCGCGCACCGCCGCTGCCGACGCGACATCGAGCTTCGAGATCAGCACGCGATCCGCGGCCATCGCCTGGGCGCCCGCTTCTTCGCGTTCGCGGAGGGCGGCCGCACCACTCTCGGCATCGACGACACAGATCACACCCGCGGGCACGATCCGCTCCCGCGCCGCTTGTTGTTCGGCGCTGCGCTTCGCGGCGATCGAATCGCGCGCCGCGACCCCCGTCGCATGCAGGCTCTCGAGGATCGCCGCCGGCTCCGCAATGCCGGTGGTCTCGAGCACCACGTGATCGGGCTGCGAGCGCTCGATGATCTCGGTGATGCCTTCCCACAGGTCATTCTTGATATCGAGCTTGCAGCACACGCAGCCGCCCGCGAGCTCGAGCACGTCGCCGCCGTGGCTCACGATCAGCTGCGTATCGATCGAGATCCGACCGAGCTCGTTCACGAGCACGGCGATGCGCTTGCCGTTTCTCGCGGAGAGCATGCGATTGAGCGCGGTGGTCTTCCCCGCGCCCAGCCAGCCCGAGAGGATCGTGAACGGTACGCGCCCGGACTTGGACATGTTCTTCTCGGACGGGCTCAGCGCTCGAACAGCGCGCGCTCGACGACATTCGCGAGCACTTCGCGCACGAAGGGGCGCGCGACAAATGCGTCGGGTCCCCCGTCGGCACCGACGTCGTAGATGTCGATGTAGTCCGAGGTCATCATCACGATCGGAATCTTCACGGTCGTCACGTCGGTCTTGAGCCGGCGACAGACCTCGGCGCCATCGATCTTTGGCAGATCGCTATCGAGCAGGATCACGTCGGGCGGCTCGTGCTTCACGCACGCGAGCGCACTCGCACCATCGCGTGCGACCTGGACGACGTGACCGCGCCCCGAGAGCACCTTGACGATGAGCCGCACGACATCCGGCTCGTCATCGATCACCAACACCCGCGCCATGGCTACTCGTCTATCACGGAACGCAGGCAGGTCTCGGCGACCGGCATCTGCCAATCGCGCTTGTTCGCGAAGTAGTGGCGGATGTTGCCCTGCTTGTCGATCAGCGCCGATTCGGGGACCGCTTTGATGCCCCACGATGCGGCGATCGCGCCGATCGTATCTTCGCCGTTCGGCTTGTCGAGCAACACGTCGAAGGGCACGCCGTCCGGCAACGCCACCTTGTAGGCAGCGAGCGCGTCGGCGAGAGCGATCTCCGGATGCTGCTTGAGCGAAGCTTCGATCGCCTGGACGAAGCCGGCGCCATTCTGCTGCAGCGCGACCTGGAAGATCCGGTCGGCTTCTTTGGGGTGGGTCTTGATCACCTTCGCGACATCATCCGGCGGCGTCGCCTTGAGGTTCAGCGCGCGGACCTGCGTGAGCCCCGAGTCCGGGGCGAGCGCGGTGATGATCGCGACCAACACGTCGGTCCAGTTCTTGTCGGACGCGAGCGCGATCACGACGAAGTCGCTCGAGCCGAGCTCGGCGGCCATCTCCTTGAGGTGCGGTTTCTCGGTCTCGCACACGCCACACCACGAAGCCCAGAAGTTGACGAGCACGACCTTGCCACGAAAATCCGAGAGGTGCACCGGCCTGCCGTTGTGGTCGAGCGCCGTGAAGTCCGGCGCCTTGATCGGGTACGTGCAGCTGACGCCACTGGGGCAGAGCGCCGGGTTCAGTGGGGGCTGCGACAGCAGGCCCGCACACGCGTGTTTGGCCTCGCGCTCGGCCGCGTTCGGGACCATCCACATGAAAAACACCAGCACGAACACGCCGAGTAGCGCGAGGCCGCCTCCGACGAGCAGGACGCGGGCATCGAGGAACACGCCCGTACGGGACTGCGCAGGAGCCATCACGGACAATGTACCGGAAGTTCCGCTATGCTCAAAGCGATGTCGCTGCGTGGCTCCCTCAGCACTATGTCCGCGGAGGACGTGCTCGATTGGGTTGCAACTCGCAAGCTGACCGCGGCGATCACATTCGAGCAGCGCGGCGTGGTCCGCAGCCTCGTCGCCGAGGAGGGCGCGATCGTCTGGGCGAGCTCGAATCGCCGCGACGAGCAACTCGGCAACATCCTCGTGCGGAGCGGCCTGGTCGCCGAGCGCGCACTCGCCGACGCCCTCGAGGCGCGTGCCGAGACCGGGGTCCCTCTGGGAAAAGTCCTGCTCATGTCGGGGATGATTACCGAAGCTGACCTCGTAGAAATTCTCGCCACGAAGATCCGCGAGACCGTGACCGACGTGATCACGTGGCACGACGGGGAGTTCGACGTCGTTCCGCGCACGCAATCTCCGGCGACCGGGGTCAATGCCCAGGTCTCGATCGATGTGTGCCTGAACGTCGCACGTCGCCGTGCCACCCGCATGGACGAGGTGATGAGCATCCTCGGCGGCGACGACATCACGTTCTACGTCCCTCCGGGCGCGACCCCGCCGGCCGGGGTGGCGGGCGACCTCGTCGATCCCGCGAGGGTCTGGGCGCTCGCCGGCGACCGCCACACCGCGGCCGAGATCGCGGCGGCATTTGCCGCGCATCGATTTGCGACGTACGACAAGCTAGTCGACATGGTTCAGACGGGGCGCCTGGTCATCGATCGCCGCTCGCGCGAGCGCACGAACTCGGCGGTCGAGCTCGCCGCGGGCGCGCGCGGTCGGCTGCGCCAGGGCGATCGTGCCGGCGCACTCGCGATGGCGAGCCAGGCGCTGCATCAAGACCCGAGCGATCAAGAAGTCCGCACCACGTTCTCGACGATCGAGCGCGCGCGCGTCGCCGAAGTCGCCAAGCAGTTGCTCGCGCGCCATCGCGTGCCGAAGCGCATCAAGGACGTCACGAACGAGCTCCGGCTCGCGCACAACCTGTCCTCGGCCGAGATCGAGCTCGCCGGCCGCGTCGATGGCCGCTGGGATCTGCTTTCGCTGATCAAGTCTGCGAGCGTGCGCGAGGCAGAAGCCTTGCTCGCGTTCGCTCGTCTCGCCGAGGTCGGTGTCGTGGAGCTCGGCTGATGTCTGTCCCTTCCATCGCGACGACCGTCGATCGCACGCGCCTCCTGCCGCGCAGTGGCATCGGCGTCGAAGCACCGTGGTTGATCATCGCGCCGCCCGGCAATCCGGTGATCCGCCTCGATGCGCGCTTGCTCGATCGCGTCGAGCTGATCGGTCGCTCGCCGACCGCGCCGCTCGTCGCCTCGGGCATCGCGATCGCAGGGGTCGCCGCGGCAGGCTTCTCGCTGCTCCCCGGCGGCGTGTTCGCGTGCGCGGGGCTCGCGTATCTCGCGCACGAGCGGTTCAGCGAAGCACGGCGGCGTGCGCGCAGCCGCGACTTGCTCCTCGCACTCGGCGATCTCGAGGTCGCGCTGCATGTCGCCGACGGACCGGAGGCCGCGAAGGGCATCTCCGAGCAACTCGCGCCCTACACCCGCGATGCACCGATCACGCGGCCCGAAGTCTACGAGGATGCGAAGCGCCGGATGCGCGCGCAGGCCGAAGGTAAGGGCGATGCGGCCGCGAAGCGCGAGATCGAGCACGCGCTGCTCGTCGGCACCGATGTCGTGACGCTCAAAGACGGGTTCTTGTCGGTCGGCACGAACATGTCGTTCCGGATCGCCGAGGTCCGCGAGTACGCGCTGCGCGGTGCGAACTTGCCGCTACCTGGCGGCCGCTTGCTGCAAGCCGCGATGGGCCTGCTCGTCGTCGCCGCCGAGGAGCGCACGCAGGTCGGCGAGGATCTCGGGGTGCTCTCCAAGCGCGTCGCCGATTACGAAGCGTGGTCCGGTCACCACGCCGGCCGCTAGCTTCCGTCCGTGGCGTGAACAACGCGTGATCGAAGTAGGCGATGATGCGCGCCGTATGGCGAAGCGCACCGCGACCAAGAAACCGGCTCCGAAGGCAGCGAAGAAGTCCAAGAAGTCGCCGCCCAAGGCCACGAAGGCCACGAAGGCCACGAAGCCCGCGCCGAAGAAGCCGGCGGCAACGAAGAAGCCACCGGCGCCGAAGGCAAAGCCCGTCGCACGAGCCAAGCCCGCGGCGAAGCCACCCGGGAACAAGTCGAAGAAGGCGACCGCGCGCTTCGATGTCGCCAACGTGATGAAGCTCGTCGAGCACGCGCGCAAAGGCGACGCGCACACGATCCTCGGCATCGCGCCGAAGCTGCCGATCGGCGAGGTGCTCTCCGAGCCTCCGGAGTGGAACCGCAAGTCGTACGATCGCTTGCTCGCGCTCTACCTCGGCAGCGACACGTTCGGTCACGCCGACTGGACGGGCTACATCTACCAGTTCGCCGAGCACACGTACTTCCGGTACGACGACGAGGGCCACGCCCTCGCGCAGCTCAACAGCGATCTCGGCGCGATCCACGCGAGCCGTGACTTCGGCGTGTTCGACGAGAAGCGCGCGGTCGAATACTTTCGCGCGGCGCTCGCGGGTCCGAGCCCAGACGACGTCGTCGTCGAGCTCGAGGCCGTGATCGGCGCCTCGCCAAAGCCGCTGCCACTCTTAGCCAAGCTCGCGAAGGATCCGCGGCCCGAAGACTGAGCTGGCTCGTGTAATACTGAGCCGTGCAGTTTCGGGCGTTGGTCGTGTGTGTGCTCGTCGTCGGTTGCGCCGGCAGCGCCAAGGACGTGTTCAAGCCGTACGTCGAGCAGACGCTCGCCGCGCATCCCCTTCGCGCCGTCGACATTTCCCCACCCGCGACCGTCGCAGCTCGACCGCTGACGGTCGGTACCTGGGCGCTCTACCGACACCAGGATGGCTTCGACAGGATCACGGTCGTTGCCGAGGACACGCGCGGCACCTGGGTCGAGTTCGTGACGCAATCGTACGACGACCGAGACGAGTGGTTGTTGTGCCTGCGCATGACCGAGAAGGATCCACTGCAGGCCGCGATCAGGATGCGCGACGGCGCACCACCCGAGCTCGTCGACTTCAGCGCTGGGCGTCGCGCCCAGGAGCGCACCGCGCTCGCGTATCTCGTGAGCCGCGTAGTGCCCGCAGACTGGCCAGCACTTGCGTACCCCGCGACCGAGGATGTCGACGTGCCGGCGGGCCACTTCGTGCACGCGCTGCGCAGCGATCAAGCAGATGGCACATGGTGGGCTCATCCCGCCGTTCCGTTCGACGGCCTGATTCGCAGCCATAGCGGCACGGGCAGCGACTACGTTCTCGTCGCGTATGGCGACGACGCACCGTGGAGCATCGTGTCGTCGTTCGCCGTGGCGATCGGCCGCGCGATGGCGCCTCCGCCGCACTCCAAGCTCTTTCTCGCGGTGGGGACCGGAGGTGCGCTGGTCTCGGGGCACGCGCACGAGTCTTCGAGTAGCGCCACGGACACTCGCTTCATCTATGGCTATCACGTCGCGAAGAGCATCGATCTCGTAGCCACGTTCTCGCAGCTCGACAACATCGATTACACGCCCGACGCGACCCTGCATCAGGAGGCCCTGCAGTATCTGCTCGGGATCCGATGGCGAACCGAGTACCCGCTCGGAGAGTTGTACGTGCAGCCGGAGGCCGGATTTGGCTCGCTCGAACGATCGTCGAAGATCGACAACAACAGCCCGGTCGTCACGGCCAATGGCGTGGCGATCGGTGGTGCGGTCGGCGCGCTCCTGCACGAGGGCCACGATTGGTCACTCGCGGTCGAAGCCAGTGATCATGTCCTCGTGCTGGATTCTGGCTCGGGTACGCGCAACGTCTTCGCCGTCAACGTCGCACTGCAGCTCGACTTCCCGCGCTCGCGCTGGTCGTTCTAGCGCGAGAGGCGAAGCTCGAAGCTGCAGCCGCGGCCCGGATCCGAGGCAGCCTCGGCCGAGCCGCCCCACGGTGCGATGATCGTTCGCGCGAGCTCGCCGAGCTCCCCTGCCCGCTCGCTGCCATCGCCGTTGTCCGTGATGACGACCAGCGCGCCAGCTTCTTCGGCGGTCACGCGGACGCTCAGCGAGCTGCCGGTCGCCGCGCGCGCCGAGGTCGCCGAGACCGCGACGAGCTGGGCGACGAGGAGCGAGAACGTGCCAGGGATACCGCGCGCACTGACCTCGCCGAGATCGAAGAGCAGCTCGATGCCGGCGCCGAGGTGATGCTGTGCGAGGTGGAGGCCGAGGTCGACCGCGGGTGAAACCTCGAACATCGCGACCTCGCCAGGCGCCATCGCGCGATCGAGCTCGTCGACCCGCCGCGTGACCTTCGTGAGCTCGAGGTAGGTCTCCGCGAGATCGTGACGCAAGGTCTGGAGCGAGCGCCAGGGATACGGCGTCGGCCCGGTCGAGTTCGCGACGTAGCGCTCGAGGTGATCGACGACGAGACCGAGCCGATCGCGCAAGCCGCGCAACGGATCTGCGAGCTGGTGCGCGACCTCGACCGCGACCTCGGCACCTAGCAGCGGCTTCACAAACTGCCCGTCAGCAAGAACCAGGTCTCGTCGATGCCGCCCTGGATCATGCCGTGCGAGTAGCCGAGCTCGAAGGTGCCCGGGACGAAGAACCCGAAGTACGCGTCGAGCCGGAGCGCAGCACCCATCGACCAGCGCGTGTTCTTGGCTGCGTCGTACGTGGTGTCGAACGCGGTCGCGACATCCGAGAGCACGCCCAGGTGGAGGCGACGGATGTAGATCGGCAGCGTGCCGAGGCCGTGCTCGATGCGCCACAGCTCCTGGCGGTACTCGAGGTTGAGCAAGTGGTACTGATTTCCCGCGACGGTCCGCGTCGGATAGCCGTGCAGATAGCCGATATACGAGCTCCGCGCGGAGTTCACGATCGACATCGCGATGTCCTGCGCCGGCACGCCACCTAGCGCGAAGCCCCCGGTCGTGACGCGATCACCTGCGCGCACCGCACCGACGAGGCGTGCCGCGATCACCGGCGTGACTCCCCACAGGTGCTGAAACGCATCGAATGCGTAGCTCACCGTGACCGCGCGATACTTCGCACCAAAATCGGGATGATCGAGGCGGAGCGAGACGCTCGCATCGAAGCCTTCCTGCGAGCCGAGGCCGAACGTGGTGCCGCGTACGCGCGAGAACCCGAGGCGCGTCGCGACGCCGGCCTGGAGATAGTCGGTCGGCGGATGGGTCGAGACCCGCTGATCGGGATCGAGCGACATCGCCGGCGGCTGGACGAGCCGGTAGTAATCGGTGTCATAGTCGAACGACAGCGTCCACGACGCGCTCGGCCGCGACTCGAACGGAATGCCGAGCGACAGCGTGCCGCTCCAATCTTCTTCTTTGTAGTTCTTGTTGAGGCCGTCGACGCGCCAGCCACCGCGCGTCACCAGGGTACGGGCACCGGAGAGCCGCACCGACGGCCGCCAGCCGGTGTAGGCGTACGAAGCGCCGATGTTGGTATCGCCGTTGTCGGCATCGAGGCCGACCGCGAGCGCGTAGTTGTGCAACCCGGCGACGTCGGCGCCGCTGGTCTGGATACTCGCGGAGCGCGACGCGGTGTCGGTCGTCAGGGTCCACACCTGCGGCGCGAGCGATTCGAGCGGACGGTACAAGCGCGGTGGCGAGACGAGCGCCTCGTCGTCGCGAATGTGGACGGGGTTCGGTTTGTCGTCGACGAACGGGCGGGCGGGCAGCCACGCCGCGCGATCGAGCGCGACTTCGAAGATGTCGTAGCCGCCCATCGGGGCCGCGTTCTCGAACGCGAGCCGCGTGCCATCGGGCGAGGGCTTGCCGTGGAACGCTCCACCGAGCACGTTCGTGACCTGCCACGTCGTCGCGGCGAGCACGTCGAACGCGTAGATGTTCGAGATGCCGGTGCGATCGCTATCGAAGAACAAGAGCTGTCCGTCGCTCGACCACGAGGGCGACATGTCGACCGCACGATCGTTCGTGACCGCGACCGTCTTGCCCGAGGCGAGCTCGGTGATCAGGATGTCGCGATAGCCATCACGGCGCCACGCGGAGAACGCGATCTTCGAACCATCTGGCGACCACGCGGGTTGGTAGACCTCGTCGTAGCGCTCGCCGGAATACACGACCGATTCCGGAGCTCCCGGTGCGAGCGCCTGGACCGCGAGCACGCTGTGCGAGTGATCGTTGCGCGAGTACGCGAGGCGACGGCCATCCGGCGACACGGCTGGATCGCGTGCGCGCTTGCCGGTCGTGAGGCGGATCGTCTGCCGCGTCGCCGCGTCGAACCGAAACACGTCTTCGTACGAGTAGTCGCGGCGGTACTGCCTGCCTTGCTCGTAGACGATCGAGTTGTCGCTCTGCAGATCGAACGGCCCCATCGCATCGATCTGGACGACCTCGCGTTCGCGCGTCTCATCGCTCCCGACCGGCATCGCCTTGACCGAGGGCAGCGTGTAGCCATCGTACGAGAGCCAGACGAGATCCTTGCCGTCGGCCGAATAGTGCGGCAGCAGCTGCGATTCTGCCGAGTGCGTGAGCTGGCGGCCGGTGCGCAAGCCGCGGCGCTCGGCCGCCATCTCCTCGAGCCCGTACTTGTCGCGGAGGTAGTGCTTCCAGTCGTCGTAGAGCTCGGTGAACGGCTTGCCGACGGTCTTGGCGATCTGGCGGTTGACCGCGAACGGCGTCGCCCACGAGCCCGACACGTGCGACATCTGGCGCAGCTTGTCGTCGCCGAAGCGATCGAACACGTAGCGCAAGAAGTGCGAGCCGTACACGTACGCCGCGTTGCCCCGAGGGTACTGGCGGGGGTTGCCCGAGACCTGGTCGAGCCGCAGATCGAGCTTCGCGTGGCGCGCGATCCGGATGTACGAATCGAACCGCGTTCCGCGGTTGCGACCGCCGGCCGAGCGCTTCGACTCCTCGTAGACCGCGATGCCCTCGATGATCCAGCGCGGCATGATCTGGTTCGGCGACCAGGTCTTGCCGAAGATCGAGTTGTAGATCGTAGGGAGGCCGTCGTAGGTGTCGAGGTGAAGGATGTGCGTGTACTCGTGCGCGACGAGGCCGTACAGCCAGTCCTCGTGATCGTCGAGCTCCGAGAACCCGTCCGGGCCCGTCGCGTAGAGCTGGATCATGTTGCGCGGTAACGTCGTCGCGAAGCCATTCGCCGAATCGGTATCGTCGGCAAGGAACACGACGGTCTTCTCGGTCGGCACCTTGTCGAGCGCTGGCGACAGCACGCGATGCGCGCGCTCCGCGACCACCCCGACCCGGCGGGCGACATCGTCGAGCGGCTCCCAGTAGTAGATGATGAAGTGATCGGTCTCGACGGTCTTGTAGACCCGATCGGGATCACCGGCGTGCGCGGGCACCATCGCGACGAGATGCGTCGCGATCACCAGGGCTGCCACCAGCCAGAACTTCACGGACGCGAGCTTAGCTCGGCTTCTTCGGCGACGCTGAGATAGCGAACATGTACGCGCTCACGATCGCGCGGACCTCGGCGGCGGTCGAGACCGTCTTCACCTTCGTGATCAGGCGCTCCGCATCCGCGACGGCCATCTGGCGAATCACGTCCTTGACCTCGGGAATCGAGACCGCGCTCATCGACAGCTCGCGGATCCCGAGGCCGATCAGCACCGCGGCGATCATGGGCTCGCCGGCCATCTCGCCACACACCGTGACGGGGATGTTCGCCGCGCGCGCCGCTTCGGCGACCATGCCGACGAGCCGTAGGATCGACGGATGGAGCGGCTCGTAGAGGTACGAGACGTACTCGTTCACGCGATCGACCGCCATCGTGTACTGGATGAGGTCGTTCGTCCCGATCGAGAAGAAATCGCACTCGCGCGATAACAGATCTGCGGTCAGCGCGGCCGATGGCATCTCGATCATGATGCCGAGCTTGATCTGCTCGTCGAAGTCCTGCCCCTTGGTGCGGAGCTCGATCTTGATGTCGTCGACGATCGCCCTGACCGCGCGGAGCTCAGAGATGCCGGAGATCATCGGGAACATCAGCTTGATCGGGCCGTGGGCCGAGGCCCGCAGTAAGCCGCGGAGCTGGGCGCGGAAGAGCTCGCGTCCGATGTCGTTGAGGCACAGCCGGACCGAGCGCAGGCCGAGCGCCGGGTTTGCCTCGTCGAGGTCGGCTTCCTCGACGAACTTCGCGAGCTTGTCGGCACCGAGATCGAACGTGCGGATCGTGGCCGGCCGGCCCTTCATCTTGTCGATCAGCTCGAGCGTGGTCTGATAGTGCTTCTCTTCATCGGGCAGCGCTTCGCCCGTCATGTAGAGATATTCGGTGCGATAGAGGCCGATGCCGACGGCGCCGTAGTCGAGGGCGGCATCGATCTCGTCGGGGCCGTCGATGTTCGCGAGCAGCTGGATGTCGACGCCGTCGCGCAGCCGGGCCGGCAGATCCTTCATCGAGTGGAGGTGCATCCCCGCCGCGACCTGGCGCCGTTGCTCCTCGCGGTATTCGGCGACCGTGGCCGCCGAAGGATTCACGATCACGACGCCGGTCGCGCCATCGATCACGAGGAAGTCATCGGTCTCGACGACCTCGGTGATGTCCTCGAGGCCGACGACGGCAGGAATCTCGTGCGCGCGCGCGATGATCGCGGTGTGCGAGGTCTTGCCTCCGGCGTCGGTGATCAGGCCCGAGACCGCGGCCTTGTGGAGCTGCGCGGTATCCGCGGGAGACAGATCGTACGCGACGACGACCGCATCGGGCGGCGGAGCCAAGGGGCCGGTCGCGCGGCCGAGCAAGTTGCGGAGCACGCGCTCGAACACGAACTCGACGTCGCTCTTGCGCTCGCGGAGGTACGGATCCTCGATCGAATCGAACACCGCGCGGATATCGTCGACGGCGCGGCGCAGGCCCCACTCGGCATTGATGCTGTTCTCTTTGATGTACTCGACCGCCGCACCGACGAGGTGCTCGTCGTGGAGCATCATCTGGTGCGCGGTGATGATGTGGTAGTCGCTCTCGTTCTCCGAGGCGAGCTTCTCCTTGATCTTGGCGAGCTGCTTGTCGGAGAGCCCGATCGCCTTGTGCAGCCGCGCGAGCTCGGTATCGACATCGTCGGGCTCGATGTGATGGCGCGGCGCTTTGAGCGTGTCGCGACCGATCAGATACGCGCGACCGAACGAGATGCCGGGCGAGACGCCCAACCCGGTGCGTCGAATTTCAGGCCTGGGCTCGCTCACGGA
>JAYWCI010000375.1:0-9774 GCA_043780895.1 Kofleriaceae bacterium
CCGGATCTCGCGCACTGGGCGGATGCGGTGATCGCGCTGGATACCCAGATGCCTCTGCCCGAGCGGCTCGTGCTGGTGCCGAGCGAAGCCCACGCGCACGCGCTACGCGTCGCTCTCGTCGCACGTGCGCCGCACGCGCTCGCCGGAACACGCTTCTTGACGGCTGCCGCGGTTGCACGCGCCGTGCTCGAGAGCGCGGGCGTTGTGTATCAGATCGGCGAAGAGGCACGCCGGCCGCTCCGGCTGCGCAAGCTCTTTCGTGCGGGTCTCGATCTCGCGACCTATCGTGCCGACGACCTGCGCACGAAGGGATGGGAAGAGGCATTCGCATCGAGCATCGAACAGCTTGAGGCAGCAGCGCTCAGGCCCGACGATCTCGAGAGAGTCGGGGCGCCTCGTGCCACGGACCTCGCGGCCGTTTGGCGCGCGCTGGACGAGGACGCGTCAACATCGTGGACTGTCCATCGAATCCTCGCAGGAGCATGCGAGGTGCTGAACGATACGCCGGACGTGTGGCCATTCGACGCGCCGGTGCTCGCCGCAGTCCCGTTCGGAATCGACGCGATGCACGCACGGTTGCTGCACGTGATTCCGCGGCTCACGCTCGGTATCGTGCGAGGGCGTCCGGCCAGGCGTCGAGCGCTCGACCGGGTGCGAGCGCTACTCGGGGCCGCTGCCGCCGATCTGGTCGTGTCGCTGGTTGTCTCGTCAGATCGCGGCGAGCTCGGCGTGTTGAGCGAGCATCTGTTCGAGCCGCCCGAGCAGCTTGCTGCAGCGGGGCGGCGGCGCAGCAGCGGGCCCGATGGCACGGTCTCGCTCGAGCTGCACGCTGGCGTCGACGAGGAGATCGAAGCAGCAGCTCGTTGGGTGGCCGACGAGGTCTTCCACCACCAGACCGCGCTGCAGGACATCGCGATCCTCGTTCCGACGCCGGATCCGCTGGCTGCGCTGATCGCAGATCGTATCGAGGCATTGTCCTGGCCCGACGGCCTCCGGTCGGTTCACCTCGCGTGCGGTCGTCCCGCCGTATCGACTTCCGCCGGGGCGCGTCTGCTCTCGATCGTGCGAGCGCTGGCAGCGTACCTGCCGAGTGACGCCATGCTCGAGATCCTTCCGCGGCTGCGCCTGAGTGGCATCGAGGGCCACCTGTCACCCGGACGCGCACGTGCGCTGGTCAGCAAGCTCGCCACGATCGGTGGGAGCGCAGCCCGGCCCGAAGACGCACGCCTGTGGCGGGATCGGTTCGCGGCGGTCGAGCTCGACGCGTCGCCACGTGCGGTCGAGCCCGCGGTCGACGCGCTCGTCGCGATCGTGTCCGAGATGATCGGTGGGGCATCACTCGGTGAACTCTGGGGATCGATCCGCGCGTTCGCGGCGACGCATCTGATCTCGCCCCGGACGATGACCGCGATCATCGAACAGCTCGACGATGACGTTGGCACGCTGGCCGAAGACGTCGTGACCGCCCAGGTGCTCGGCGTCGAGGCCGTGGAGCTGCTCGAGTCAACGCTCCGGTCGATGCGGCTCGATGTCGGTCGCTACGGCGAGCCGGCGATCTACATCGGGACGATCACCGGTGCCGCGGGCTTGTCGTTCTCGGCCGTCCGCATGATCGGCCTCGCCGAAGGGGCGTTCCCCCGAACGCTGCGCGAGGATGCAGTCCTGCCCGCGGACCTCCGCCGTCACCTGCCTGTGCACGCGTTGACCGGCGACGACGACTTCGCGACCATGCAGCTCCATGCGTTCGACCAGGTCGTCCGTGGCGTCACGAGCCGTTTGAGCATCTCAGCGCCCCGAACGCATTTCGATGGCAGCGAGAGAGAGCCAGCGGCCGTCTTCGTCGAGATGGCGGCAGCGCTCGCCCGACCGAACGCGATCACCGGCGAGCGAGCTCGCACGATTCCCACCATCGCGGAGCTGGAGCGAGATGCGTTTCGACCCGCACGTGCCGCGATGCTCGCGCGGTGCGTGCAGGCTCCCTTGACCCCTTCGTCATGGCTCGATCGCGTCGCAGGCGGCGCACGCGGGCTTCCAAGCGCGTGGTCGCGAGCTGCGGTCGTAGATCCAAGTGCGATCAGTGAGCGAGCATCGTCGATGCACGGCGAGCTCGGTTCGACGCCGCTGAACGTGCACAGCTTCGGTGTCGAATCGCAGCGCCCGCTCTCCGCGTCGGCGTTGCGGGTGCTGCTCACGTGCCCACAGCGCTTCCTGCTCGAGCGCATGCTCGGTTTCCGGCCACGGATCGCAGCGGCGGAGACGCACCGGATCGACCCCGCCTCATACGGCGCCCTCTTCCACAGGGTCGCAGAAGCCTTCTCACGCACAAACGGCCTCGAGTTTGGCGTCCGAGCGCACGATCTCGACCACTGGCTCGCGGTCAGCGACCGCGTTGCGTGTGCCGAGCTCGATTCCTTTCTGGGTACGTATCCGTTGGTCGGCAAAAGTGTCAACGACGCGGAGCGCCGGAGACTCCGCCGCGACATTCGCACGTTCATCGAGGATGACTGGGATGCCGGTCGCCCTCGCACGTTCGTCGCGGCGGAGCGCGAGTTCGGCAAAGACCCAGCTGTCTCGATCGGCACGAACGCCGGTCCGCTGTTCATCACCGGCCGGATCGATCGGCTCGACGTTGAAGGCAACGTCACGATCGTTCGCGATCTGAAGACCGGCCGCGCGCGTCCTCGCGAGGACAAGCAGCGCGATCCCGCCGTTGACCTCGATCTCCAGCTCGCGGTCTACGTCGCCGTCACCGAGCGCTATACGTCCGAATGGTCGGTACCCGCCAGGGTCGCGAGCGCGTACGTGTACGTCGACCATCTGGCCACGGAACGCGAGCGGTCGTTTCGCGCCGACGGCGACGCGCTCAGGTCGGCCGGTGGAGGGTGGTTCGATCTCGCGATGTCGTTGATCCGCGACCAGAGCTACGTTCGGACTCCCGACCCGAGCGATTGCCGCTGGTGTCCGTTCTCGGCGGTATGCGGCGACGACTCCCGCGCGACGAACACGCGCCTCCTCGACGCGACGGGGACGCTCGGTGCGTTTCGGGACCTCAAAGCATGAGCGCTCTCCTCGACGATGATGATCGACGGCTCGCGATCGGCGAGCGCGAACGCAACGTCATCGTCGATGCGTCTGCGGGCACCGGCAAGACCAACCTCGTGGTCGAGCGCATCGTGGAGCTCGTCGCGCCGCGGGATGGCCGCGATCCCATCCCGATCGGCCGGCTCGCGGCGATCACGTTCACCCGCAAAGCCGCCGGCGAGCTTCGCGTCAGGACCCGACAGCGAATCCTCGAGAAGCTCTCGGTGCTGCCCTCCGACTCTCCCGCCGCCGAGCCGCTACTTCAGGCACTGAGTGGCATCGACACAGCAGACATCGGAACGATTCACGGGTTCGCGGATCGCCTGCTTCGCAAGTGGCCAGCGCAAGCTCGCCTCGATCCGCGCTATCAGCTCGAGGAGGATGGTGCCCGACTGGCTGACGAGTGCTTCCAGCTACTGATTCACGCGGCCGAGACCCGAACCCTCGGCGAGTTGCTGCGAGGATCGGTCGTCGCCGACCGAGCCGAGGAGGCAATGGGCACGATCCTGGACGTTCAGCGCGCCGGGTTGCGGCTGCGATCCCAGGAGACCGAGCACTGGACCTATCGCGGCCTCGACAGCTTGGTTGCCGGGTTCGTGCTCTACCGCGACGTCGATGCGCCCGATCTTGCCGCCTGCGAGTTCGAGCGACTGGCCTTCGACCGCTTTACCGACAAGTACCTCCAGCTGGTCGATGGACTGTCCTCCGATACGAAGGGCGGTCGGTGGCTCTGCGGTGTTGGCGAGAGTCTTCGCGGCCTCGCCCTGGAGGCCGATCCGGCCGTGATGTTTCATGAGCTCGTCGATCGGCTCGAGCGCGGGCCGCGCGGGAAAGCGGCCGACGCGCCGCAGTTCGCTCGCGACTTCAGTAGAGATCGTCGAGCGTGGGATAGCTGGAAGGCATTCGACGGCGACGAGCGTAAGAAGTCGGTGCGCGACCGACCGCTCCGCGAGGATCTCCTCGCGCCGTTGCGCCGTTGGCTCGCGATCCGGCTGTCCCGCCTACGTCCCGTCGTGCTTCACGTCTACGAGCTCGTCAAGGCGCGCCTTCAGGTCGTCGATCACATCGATCTGTTGCTACGGCTACGCGATTTGCTGCGCGATGACCGAGCGATCCGCCGCTCGTGTCAGGGACTCTTCGATCACATTTTCGTCGACGAGTTTCAGGACACCGATCCGCTCCAGGCGGAGATCGTGTTGTTCTTGTGCGAACACGGCGCGGTTGCCGAGACGTCGGGCGCCGTGAAGCTCGCGCCGGGGAAGCTCACAGTCGTCGGCGATCCAAAGCAATCGATCTACCGATTTCGACGAGCCGATATCGCGACGTACCAGCGGACGGTCAAGATCGTCGAGAGCTCGCCACATCGTTCCGTGCGGTTGTCCTCGTCGTTTCGGAGCACCCCGGGCCTTGTCGAGTGGTTCGCACAGATTCTCGGAACGTCCGATCACGGCGAGCGCTTTCTCGCCGAGACCGGGGATGTGTTTCATCAGCCACTATCGAAGGGACGCATGTCGGGGTCGGACCCGGCAGTGCATGCGGTCACTCTCGATCTGCCGGATGGTGGAGCCGCCGCTGATTATCGGGCGCTGGAGGCCGAGGCGATGGCCAGGTACGTGTGCTGGCTCGTGCGCGTTAGCGGCATCAAGATCGCGGATCCATGGACGCACGAACCGCGCCCGATCGGCTTTGGTGATGTCGGCGTCCTCGCGATCACGACGACGAACCTGCCCGGACTCTTCGACGCGTTCGATCGCGATGGCGTGCCGTACGCTGCCCGTGGTGGGACGCTGTTCCTCGGCGATCCGATCCACCGGCGGTTCTTGCTCGGGCTCTGCGCGGTAGCCGACCGCGACGACGGAGTCGCGCTGGCAGCCCTGCTGCGCCCTCCGTTCTTCGCGGTCGACCTCGGAGACCTCGCACGCTCGCGTGTCGATGATCCTGGTGATCGTGCGGTGCAGGCGCGCGCGATCGTCCGCGATCTGCGGCGTCGGCGCTCCGAGCGGAGCCCCGGGGCAACGGCCCGTGCGTTGCTCGAGGAGACCGGGATCGGCCGCGCGATCGCGCTCGGACCCAACGGTGCCCAGCGACTGAGCGGCATCCGCGAGCTCTGCTTTCAGATCGAATCACGTGCCCTCGCAGAGCAACTCGACTTCGACGCCGTCACGGAGCGCGTGCGTGATTGGATCGATCACCCGCGAGGGCTCGATCGACCGCATCCGGTCACCGGCGATGCCGTGCGAGTCATGACCATCCACCAGGCGAAGGGGCTCGAATTCCCGGTGGTGGTGCTCTGGGATGCGCGGGCCGCGTGGAAGGAGCGGACAAGCCACGATGCGTGGACCGTGGACCGCGATGGGCGTGGCTGGGCCATGCGCCTCGATGCTCTGCAGTGGGATGAACCAGCCGGGCTCGACATCGTCGACGACGAACGCCGGATGCGCGCGGCCGAGCGCAAGCGGCTCGTGTACGTTGCCGCGACACGTGCTCGAGACATTCTTGTCGTTCCGAAGATCGGAAGCCCCGACGAGCGCTGGATTTTCGGTAGCCTTCTCGGGCCAACGAGATCGCCAACCGTGGTCGAGCGGGCGCTCCACACGCCGCAGGCACACGCAGACTGGTTCGATGCGGCGTCGCCAGGCGTGGTGGCATTGCCAAATGAGGTCACCGATCGCGATGTCGAGCTGGCGCAGACATGGAACGAGCGCGCGCTCGAATCGTCGCGCGACCGCGTTCGTCCGACCGCGTTCACCCAGGCAGCGTCGCCCCGTCTCCTCTGGGGGAAGAAGGGTCGGTTCGGTACCGTGTTCGGCGAAACCGTTCACGTCGCGATCGGGCTCGCGCTGCAGGCAAACAAGGCCGCCGCCGACGCCGTGAGGATCGCGGCGATGCGCACCGGATTGGCGGTGCATCTGAAAGCCGCCGTCGAAGATGTCGTTCGAGCGCTCGCCACTCTTCACGCACTGGGAGTCTCTGCCGGATCCGGTGCGACTAGACTCGAGTATCCGGTTGCGGGCCTTGCGCCGAGCGGTGCTCTCGTTGCCGGCTACGTCGATCTGGTGGTCGAGCTCGCGGATGGCCTTGTTCTCCTCGATTTCAAGACGGACTTCCCGCCGACGACCGAGGAGCTGATACCGCAGGCCTACGTCGATCAGGTGCGGGGTTATGTCGGTGTGCTCGAGCGCGGGCTGGGCACTGGCCCGATCCGCGCGGGCCTGCTCTTCACGGCAGACGGCGTCGTTCGCTGGTTGTCATCGGGTGACAATGCCCGATCGTAAGCTCGGAGGTGAAGCCAGGACCCTCCGATGCATGGCACGCTAACAACCTCCGATGCCTCCGTCGCGCCGTGCGCGCAATGTCAGCGATCCGCAGGTCGTGCGAGCGCTTGCCCTTCTGATGGAGATGGCACGTGCTCGTCGGGGCGTCCCACTCAAGGTGTTTGCCGAGAAACGAGGCTACCCATTGCGGGCGGTCTACCGGGCTCGCGATGTTCTGGTGAAGGCCGGTGCGCCGATTCGCGTGAACCCGGACAGCGCGGGGCGGTGGCAGTTGATGGACGGCTGGCTCCCGCCGGCAGTTGTGGGCGCGGCCCGGGACGAGTTGATGGCGTTGTTCGTCGCGCGCCAACTCGCACCGGGCTTGCGTGGAACACTGGTGGGGCGCTCGCTGGACAGTCTCTGGTCGAAGCTCGCGAGCTCGGGACCGCAGCAACAACTGCCGCTGAACGAGGCGGCGTTGCCGTTCTCGATCCGGGCGCTCTCGGCGATCGACTACGGCGAGCATCGGATCACGATCGACCGGCTGCGAGAGGCGATCGATCAGAAGCATGTGGTTCGGATCTCCTACCGCACGCCCGATGCGACCACGACCGAGCGAGTGATCGAGCCTGGATTCTTGCATTGGGATGGGGGGCTCGAGGCGATGTACGTACCGAGCTGGTGCCGCCTCCGCGATGCGATCCGCGTCTTCGCTGTCCACCGCATCCTCGCGATCGAGTCGCTTCCGGACGAGCGTGCGCGGGCGGTGCCGGCGAAACGGGTCATCGAGCGTGCCTTCCGTGTCTGGTACCGGGAGAGGGTCGAACATGTGGAGGTGCTGTTCACTGGCCGAGTAGCTGGAGAGATCCGCGAACGGCGGTGGCATACGAGTCAGCGCACGATCGAGGCTCCAGATGGTGGCGTGTATTTGCACCTGGACGTCTCGGCTCCCGAGGAGCTCGAACGCTGGTTGCTCGGGTTTGGTCCCGACGCGAGGGTGATCGAGCCGCTGCGTCTTGCGGAGCAAATCCGCCGTCTACATGCTCAGGCGGCTGGCAGCGGCGCCTTGATCGAAGCGAGCACCCCGCGTCGCGAGCCCACCCCAACGCGTGTGCCCAGTTCCGCGGTCGTGCGGGCACGCCGGATCCCATGAGCGGTCCGCGTCGCGTTCCCGAGCTCGTGCCGGCGCGCATGCTGAACGAGCACACGTACTGTCCGCGGCTCGCGTACCTGGAATGGGTGCAGGGCGACTTCGCCGACAACGCCGAGACGATCGACGGTCAGTTCCAGCATCGGAATGTCAACGTCGAGGCCGGCAGTCTCCCGGACCCTGATAAGCCGGTGGAAGAGCGCTTACACGCGCGGTCGGTCATGCTTTCGGCGCCGACGATCGGCCTGATCGCGCGAATGGACCTGATCGAAGCCGACGGCAAGAAGGTCACGCCGGTGGACTACAAGCGTGGTCGCGCTCCCGACAACGCCGAGCAGGCCTGGGAACCCGAGCGCGTTCAGCTCTGCGCCCAGGCGTTGATCCTCGAAGAGAACGGCTACGAGGTGGAGCGCGGGATCCTCTACTTCGTGATCTCGAAGCAGCGGGTCGAAGTTCCAATCGACGAGGCGCTGCGTGCGCGAACGCGTGAGTTGCTCGCCGAGATTCGAGCGACCTCCGAGCAACCGGAGGCGCCGCCACCGCTCGTTGACAGCCCGAAGTGCCCGCGTTGCTCGCTGGTCGGGATCTGCCTCCCGGACGAGACCAATCTCTTGCGAGGCGTGGAAGACGGCGCTCCCGTCCGTCGCCTCGTGCCTGCGCGAGACGATGCGCTGCCGCTCTACGTCCAGTCGGCCGGCGCCAAGGTCGGGCGCTCCGGCGCCGAGCTCGTCGTCGAGACGCGCGACAAGGAAAAGCACACGGTGCGGATCACCGATACGTCGCATGTCGTGCTGCTTGGTGCTGTCCAGATCTCCACCCAAGCCGTCCAGGATCTCTGCGACCGCAACATCCCGGTCGTATACCTGTCGTCGGGCGGGTGGTTCTACGGGATGACGCGCGGCATGGATCACAAGAATGTCGACCTTCGTCGACGACAGTTCGCCGCGGCCGCGAACACCGAACAGTCGCTACAGATCGCGCGACGGCTGGTTGGCGTGAAGATCCGAAACTCCCGCACGATCATTCGACGGAACGCGAGCGAGCCGCCGACCCGCACGCTTCAGCGGCTCAAGGAACTCGTCGCAACGGCAGAGGGAGCAACGAGCTTGGAGTCGCTGCTGGGAATCGAAGGCACAGCGGCTCGCATTTACTTCGAGGCATACAGCGAGATGCTCCGGCCTCCCGAGGACGAGGGAAATGCCGTTCCGATGACGTTTGATTTCGACGGTCGCAATCGGCGTCCACCGCGGGATCCCGTCAACTCGCTGCTCTCGCTGGGCTACGCGATGCTTGCGAAGGACTTGACGATCGCGTTGCAAGCGGTCGGGTTCGATCCGTATCTCGGCTTCTATCACCAACCGCGGTACGGTCGTCCAGCTCTCGCGCTCGACGTCATGGAGGAATTCAGGCCGCTGATCGTGGACTCCGTTGTCCTCTCGGCGATCAACACCGGCGCGGTCAAGCTGCCGGACTTCATCCGGCGTGGCGGCGCAGTCACGCTGACGCAAGCGGGTCGCGGCAAGTTCATTCGCGCGTACGAACGGCGCATGGACGAGGAGATCACCCACCCGATCTTCGGTTATCGGATCAGCTACCGACGCACACTCGAGGTTCAGATCAGGTTGCTCGCGCGATTCCTCACCGGCGAGAACGATGAATACCCACCGTTCGCAACGAGGTGACCATGCGGAATCGGTACGTTGTCACGTATGACATCAGCAATGACGATCGCCGCAACAAGGTCTTCACCACCCTGCGCGGCCACGGCGACCACATCCAATACTCCGTGTTCCGGTGCGACCTCTCGGATAGCGAGCGGATCACGATGATCGCCACGCTTCACCCCTTGATCGATCACAAGGAAGATCAGATCCTCATGATCGACCTCGGTCCCGTCGAAGGCAGAGCCGCAACCTGCGTCAACGCCATCGGCCGGCGGTACCTCGCGCCCGAGCGCACTGTCGTCGTGATCTGAGGTGAACTTGCTCCCTGACAACCGAATAGCCCACAGTCGAGCGGCGATTCGAGCGGTCCAGTGCGCTGCGGAGTCGGGTCGCCGCTCGATGCACTTTACTCCTGCAGAATCACGCGTTGCCGCGATCGAGTCGTACGGCAGTTCAGCATCGACACTGTCTTCCGCCACCCGCTCGCAAAGCCGACTCCAACCTCAGGAAACTACAACGCAATTGTCCGGGTTGGTCTCCGTCGACGTTCGTCGACGGCTCCATTGAAGCACGCTACGTCCGCCTGCTTGGCCTCGAGGAACCGCTGGTCTCCGTCGACGTTCGT
>JAYWCI010000376.1:0-11168 GCA_043780895.1 Kofleriaceae bacterium
CTTCTAACTCGGCGAAGAAGTTGCTCGGATGATCTCGTAGCGCCTGGTGGATCCGCTCGACGGTCTCCGCAACCTGGTCCTGATCCGCAGCAAGCGCACTGATCGCGATCACGTAACAGCTGCGCGCCAGCAATTGGAGCGAGCGCGGATACAGAGTCGTCTCGGACGTCTTCCCGCCGAAATCGACGAACGCAACCCGATGATTCGAGACCAAGCTGTAGACATCGAGCTCGTAGGGAAGACCTAGCCCGACATTATCGGCACCGAAGAACCACGTGTCGGTAACGCTCACGGCGCGCAAGAACTCGAGCACAGCCCAACGGACCAGAGTGTTTGCGACGTAGATTCCCTCGTGTGCTCTGGCGGGCTCGAGTCCGCCTGCGATCGATCGCCACTTCTCGACTAGGCTGAGACCTGCATCGAGGCGGTTCGTGGGCGTGGATGCTCGCTTCATCGCATCGACGCTCGTGTCGATGTCTGCGCGCTCCTCGAGCGAGAGACCGAGCGACTCAAGGTCGTAGTAACAGTTCCCGGCCCACGTGAGTTTGTCGGTCATGAAGGCAGACTTCACGATGGCGCCGACAGAGCGAGGTCGCTTGACGATCGCGGCGCCCGCTGAGAGCGCAACGCATAGGCCACGGTTCGAGTAGGCTCGCGTACGTAGCCACCGGAGCCGGTACGAGACCGAACCTAGGACAGTGAACTGCGCCTTGTCGTAATAGCGGTCCTGCCACTCCGAGAACCTGCAGTGCGCGTTGATCATCGGCAGGTAAGGGATGCCAGCTGCGACCATTTCAGGCTTAGCGCTCGCGTCAGTGCCCATGTAAGTGACGTCGGTCCGACACTGATCGCGATAGCGATAGATCTCGAACATGCCGTTCCACGCGAGGATGATTACCGGCAGTTCGACAGCGAATCGTTCTACGAGTGCGGGCGTGACGAAGCGATCCATCACGATCACGGCATCGAAGCGCGCGAGGTCGATGTTCGTGTTCTCGGTCAGAATAAACGTTCGCACGCTCGTCCACGTAGAGAGCGTGAGCCCGACGAGAAAGAAGCGTCCCGCGGGGCACAAACAAAGAACGCGTTCGTAATCCATCACGGCCGAGTTAGCGGAAGTCCAAGTACGGCACGGTCGAGGTCGCTCAGGCGATCAACCGCGAGGTCCGCATACGGTCCGGGCCGATGCGAAAGACGGAGCGGCAATTTGGCGCCGTTTGGTGTGGCGTAGAGTGCGACCGCCACCATCCTAAAGTTTGCCGCTTTAACGATGCGACTCCCTTTGTGAAAACACCGCGCAGTATCGACGACGAATGCGGAGCCACGGCCACCAGTAACCGAGAGTTGATGCTCGCGAGGTACGTGCTCGTCCATCTCGGCATCGGTGACTCGATACCTCCGTCCGGCATAGCGATATCTCAGTGCGGCGCGTGCCTCCATCGACGCGCCAGCGCCGATCATCTCGAACGGACCGTTGTCTTCACTCACGTCGTCGCAATAGATGAAGATCTTGAGCTGGCGCGGCGAATCGTCATCGCAGTGCCAGAGCTGGCTCTTCTTCCACGGTGGCGGACTTGGCACCGACATGAAGTAATCGAGATCTGTGAGCACCGGCAAAACGCCGAGATACGCCGACGCCATCGCGACCATCGCGGGATCGAGCGCGAGCGCGAGGAGTGCACGACGCTGGGCTTGGTTGGCTAGCTGGTTGCGGTGGAACGTCTTGCCGCCAGGACCTGCGTTCGAGTCGACAAGCTTGTTGGCGAGCTCGCGACCTGTCGTGCAGATTGCGGAGACATCTGGCATCGAGCTCGTGGGGAGCCGCAGATATCCGTCTTTGTCGGAGACCCGAAGCGCGGGGTCCATCGTTGCTGCGAGCTTGTTCGCTGCCTGCGTCCGCGCGCGGATCTCTGTTGGCTGGCACAACGCGCGTGCCCAGAAGCCGAGTCGGCGCGTCGATTCGGTCGCGAATAGTCCTCGTACTTGCCAGGAGACGCCTGCCGCCAAGCGCCGCATGTTCGATTGCATGCTCATATAAACACTCTCGGTTGTGTCGTATCCGATCCTGAAGTAGCTTGACCGAACTGAGGCGTCGCACATTGACTGAACCGGCGTCCGAATTTCTCGAACTGTTTCGTGACTGCGAGCGGCCCACCGCCAAGCACGACACGTACTTTGCCATCTACGACGAGTTGTTTGCTCCGTACAAAGGCAAAGACATCACGTTCGTCGAGATCGGGATCCTCGGCGGCGGCTCGCTCGAGGTCTGGAAGAAGTTCTTCGGATCGGGCTCGCGCATCATCGGCATCGATCTCAATCCTGCGTTGCGTGACGAGCTCGCGAAAGACGGCTTCGAGGTTCACATCGGCGACCAGGCCGATCCTGCGTTCTGGCGCGACTTCTACGCGAAGGTCGGGAAGATCGATGTTCTGCTCGACGATGGCGGCCACACCAACGCCCAGATGTGGACGACGTTTCTCGCGACGCTCGAGCACGTCAACGACGGCGGCTTGGTCGTGACCGAGGACACGCATGCATCGTTCATGCGTGGCTTTGGCAATCCGAGTGACGAGAGCTACATCAGCAGGCTGATGGCGTGCGTCGCGGCGATTGGCTACCGCAGCTCCTCGATCGATGATCTCGATCGTCGCGCGGGCCTCTTCACGCGTACCTCCAAGCTGTTGCGCGGCTCCAAGATCACGAGCCTCGTGCACTCGATCCGCTTTTACGAATCGATCGTCGCGGTCTCGATCGACTCGCGGAAGTGTCGCCGTTCGCAGACCACTGAATTCGGTACTGGCGGCTACCCTGAAGACTTCCGCTACAGGGGCATCCGCGACGGATTGCGCGAGCGCGTCAAGCGTCGTGTCCGAGCTGCACTTCGCCGCCTTCCGATCTGAGCTCATCGATCTCATCGTGCGATCAGCATTCCGACGGAGATCCACTGCCAGACCCAGTGGCTGTTGTCCCCTTTGCCGTTGCGATAGTCGACCCACGCCGTGCGTGCGGCGGCGGTGTCGAACCAGCCCGTGCGATTGATCGCAGCTTCGATGTGCTCGTTCGCCCACGTCGCCAGCTCGTCTCGTAGCCATTCGCGCTGCGGCGTTTGAAGCGCACGTTTCGGTGCCGAGCGAACCGTGTCGGGCACGATCTGCGATGCAAGCTCGCGCAGCATCACCTTGCCAGTCTTGTCCGAAATCTTGCGGTCGTCGGGTTGTCGGAGCGCGAGTTCGACCAGACGGTGGTCGAGAAACGGCTCGCGGAGCTCGGTCGAGGCGGCCATCGACACCCGGTCGTTGTAGCGCAATGCGCGCGGAATCTTCGTCGCCGTGAGGTCTCGAAACTGGAGGTCGCGAAGCCGACTTCCAAACGGCGAGGCGAAGGCACCTTCATCTGCGAGAGCTGCGAACTCCGCACGGAGACACTCGGGGCGCATCGCTGGATCTCCGCCACCTTGCACGACGGAGGCAGGACCGGACGGTTGGCGATAGTAGTCGTATCCTCCCCATTGTTCGTCTAGGCCTTGGCCATCAAGCAGCACGATCACTCCTTCGTCGCGAGCGCGCTGAAACAACGTGGCGTAGGCAAGCGTCGGGACTCCTCCAAATGGCTCGTCGACGGCCGACGAGATGCGTTCGGCAAGGGAGGGCACGTCCGACGCGCGCAACATGCAAGGCACCAGAGGATGCTGCGAGCCGGCAAGCATCAACTCCACCCACGGCAGTTCGTCGTATCGGTCGTCTCCGGTTGCGAAGCTGAACACCTTCACATCGCTATCGCGTCCGCGCACCGTTTGGACGAGTCCGAACAAGATCGAGGAGTCGAGGCCTCCCGAGAGGTTGATGCCGACCGGGACGTCCGAGCGAAACCGAAGCCGAACGCTCTCGCGCAAGAGCTCGAGGTATTCGGATGCGACGACGGATCGGTCGCGCTGGTCGAACTCGGGACCGACGTTGGCCGCCAGATCGTACCAGCGTTGCGTCGTCGGAGGTTTACCAGGGATCCACCGCAAGATGCATCCGGCAGGAACTGACGAGATGCCTGTCCAGAACGTGCGATCCGGAAGGTCGGAGACGCCACGGACCAGATAGCTCGCCCACGCGATCTGATCGGGCTCGGCGCGCACGCCAGCCGCGTGAAGCGCTTTGATCTCGCTCGCCATCACGAGACTTCCGTCGGGCAGGGCGGCGTAGAGCAGCGGCTTGACTCCGAACCGATCGCGAACAGCGACGAGCGTCCGCTCGTGGGTGTCCCAAACGGCGAACGCGAACATACCGATCATCCGATCGAGGCTGGCTGTACCCCAGCGCGCCCATGCTGCGATCACGACCTCGGTATCGCTCTTCGAGCGGAATGGATAGTCGGAGAGCTCCCGGCGAAGCTCCTCGTAGTTGTAGACCTCGCCATTGAAGACGATGACGTAACGCCCGTCGGCGCTCATCATCGGCTGAGCTCCAGCATCGGAGAGGTCGATGATGCTGAGCCGAAGGTGGCCCATAGAGATCGGACTTGTCGAATCGCTCCAGGTGCCGCGAGCATCCGGGCCTCGATGGCGAAGCTGGTCGCACATCCGATCGACAAGGCGCGGGGCATCGTTGCCGGTCGCGACGACGATGCCACACATCAGCGCATCCGCTCCGCGACAAGCTCTTCGGCGCGTGCCCAGTCTGCGAGCGTATCGATATTCACGCAGCTCGACGGATCGATCTCGTGACCCACGACGACCCTGCCGTACAGGCTGTTGCCTTCCAAGAGAACGTCGCGACGCATCACGTATACCGAGCCTTCGCGATGCAGCGCTCTCGGCAGGTCCTGGCGACGAGGAATCGGCGTCGCCTCACCGGTGGCCAGCGACAGCTCTCCGTGCGCGTCCGTGAAGTAGACCCAGTGTGGGTTGTACTCGGCCGGGACCGGCAGCACGGTGACGACGGAGTCTGCTCGCGTGGTCACGAGCTTCTCGATGCACGCATCGATCGTGTCAGCAGAGCGGAACGGGTTGGTCGGCTGAAGCAAGCAGATCGCGTCATAGCGATCACCGCTAGCCTCGAGTGTCCGCACGGCGTGATGGAGGACGGGCAACGTCGGCGTCGTATCGAGCGCGAGCTCGGGCGGGCGCAGGAACGGAACCTCGAGCCCGACCGCTCGGCCTACGCTCGCGATCTCTTCATCGTCAGTCGAGAGGATCGTACGCGAGAGCCGCTTCGATCCGCGGGCCGCCTCGCTGGTCCACGCGAGCAACGGCTTACCCCCGAGCAGGCGAATATTTTTCCTCGGTACGCCCTTCGAACCGCCGCGGGCGGTGACGATACCGAGGACGCGCATCAGTACACCAATCGCTTCTCGGTCTTGAAAGGTACTTCAGCGAGCAAGTCGGCGATGCGCTTGCCTGCATGGCCGTCGCCATACGTGTGATCTTCGGGGTATCGACCCTGTTGGAGCTGACGCTCCATCGCGCGCTTGATCTCGTTCCGGTCGTAGCCGACGTCGACGACATTCTCGCCTCGTTCACGGCCTCCCTGGCGCGAACCAATGTTGACGACAGGGATACCGAGGAACGAACTCTCGCGAATACCGACGCTCGAGTTTCCGACCAGGCACTTCGCGTTGTAGATGAGCCGCAGAAAATCTGTCGGCTCCATGTTCTTGAAGAAGTGGATGTTCGGCGGATCGACGTTCTCGCGGAACGCTCGGACGCCGGTGGAGGTGCCATCGGATCCGGCATCGACATTTGGCCAGAACCAGAGCGTGGGAACACCGAGGTCAGCAACCGCGTGGAGCGTCTCGGTAACGTGTTTGCGAGCGAGTTGATACTCGGTCGTCACGGGATGCTGCATCACGACGGCGTAGCCGTTGCTGAGGTCAACGGTCGGGCCGACGCCACCGTACTTCGTGCTCGGGTCAAAGCCGAGCGAGACATCCGCGAGGATCTCCGCGGCAAGATCGATCGAGGGACAGCCGGTGCAGTGTACCGACGCGGGTTCTTCTCCCATCGCCCTCACTCGCTCTCCGGCCTTTTTTGTCGAGACGAAGTGAAGATCAGAGAGCTTCGTTACCGCGTGGCGTACCTTCTCGTCGATCGAGCCCGATACCTCCCCACCCTGCACGTGGCAGAGCGGAATATTCATGTACGAAGCGGCAACCGCGGTAGCGAGGGTCTCGTATCGATCGGCGACGGTGATCACGACATCGGGCTTGAGGTTGTCGAACACGGTCGCGAGCTCGATCACTCCCAGACCCGTGGTCTTGGCCATCGAGGTCGGACTCTCGCCTTCGAGCACCATGTACACGCGTTCGTTGATCTTGAAGCCATCTTGTTCGATCACCTTCACGGCATTGCCGTAGCGGTCGAGTAGGGCAGAGGCAGCGACGACAAGTTGGAGCTCGAGCGCGGGGTGCGCTTGGATCGCGGCCATCGCGGTCTTGATCCGGCTATAGCTCGGGCGCGCCGTGACGACGACGCAGATCTTTCGTTTCTTCACGTGGCGTCCTCTATGTCGGCATCACTAAGCAGCGTGTCCGCGGCAACCGCACGGCGAAGGCGCCGGCCCACCATCTCGCGCAATCGCGCGGCGGGGATGCCGGTGCCTGGTTTCTTCATGGCGAGGTGCTCGAGCTTGAGCTCGGTGCCTGATGCCAGCGCATAGCGAACGACGACGCTCTTCGTAAATAGCGAGCGAAGCGGTGCGAGCTCTTCGGCCATCGAGTTCTTATCGAGCTCGCTCCCGCGCATTGCTTCGACGAAGCGGACTCCCTCGACGAGCTGCCGGAACTCCGCGGTCGTCACCGACGAAGGAACGTCGGGACCGAACAATTCGCGTGACAGGGTGACGTGAATCTCGAGAACGTCGCACCCGAGCGTGGCTGCAGCGAGCGCTGGGTAGATCGTTCCCGAGTGGTCCGAGAGGCCGACCGGGCATGCGTACCGCGCACGGTATTCGTCGAGCATGTTGATGCCGACTTTCTCGGGCGGGCAGGGATACATCGACGTGCACTGCAGCACTGCGACTGGTGAGCCAGCCTTGCGCACGAGCGCGACGGCGGTGTCGAGCTCTTCGAGCCTGCTCATGCCCGATGACAGCATCATCGGTTTCTTGGTGCGCGCCATCTGCTCGAGCAGGATCGAGTTGTTGACCTCGCCGGAAGCAACCTTCCACGCGGCCATCCCGATCCGGGTCAAGAGCTCGACGGCCTCGCTCGAGAACGGCGAACTGAGGAACAGCATCCCGCGTTCTTCGGCGTGTTGTTTCAGTCCGAGCCACTGAGACTCGGTGAATTCCATACGCTTCCAGTAGTCGTAGCGCGACGCGTCCTGCTTGCTGAACTTGACCCGCCAGGGCTCGCCGGGCGTGCTCTCGGCCGCAGCAATGTGCGTCTGAAACTTCACTGCATCTGCACCAGCCGATGCGATCGCATCGACGAAGGCGTGCGCGAGTCCGAGGCTGCCGTCGTGCGTCTGCGCGACTTCACCGACGATCAAACAACCCGGGCCTTTGGCGACCGGACTAAGGAGCTGACGGAACGACGACGTCATAGGAAGCGCTCAGGCGGGGCTCTGCGGCTCGGGCGACTTCTCGTTGTAACTGTAATAGCCGCCGTACTTGCCGTAATAGTACGTGCTGCGGCTGTCGTCGATCGCGTTGACGATGACGCCGAAGATCTGACCACCGACGGCGCGGATCTGACGAGCCGCGCGCTGGATGTCGTCGCGAAGCGTCTTATCTGCGTGGACGACAAGGATCACGCCATCGGCTTGCTTCGACAACACGACCGCATCGGTCACTAGCTGGAGCGGAGGCGAATCGAGAATCACTCGATCGAAGCGCTTCTCCAGCTCGGCGAGCACCATCTCGAAGCGATGCGACATCAGGAGCTCGGCGGGGTTCGGCGGCAACGGCCCACAGGGAAGGATGAACAAGTTCGGGATCTCCGTGGTCTTGATCACTTCATCGAAATCTTTGTCGCCGATGATCAAGTTCGAAAGGCCGACCGTTCGCGGAATGCCAAGGGACGAGTGCAGGCGAGGACGCCGCATGTCGCTGTCGATGAGCAGCACGCGCTGGCCGCTCTGCGCCATCGTAGTGCCGAGATAGATCACGTTCGTGGTCTTGCCCTCGCGTGGATTCGCGCTCGACACCACGATGGTCTTGAGTTGACGATCCGCCGACGAGAACATGATGTTCGTACGCAACGAGCGCGCGCATTCCGCGACGGAGGATGCAGGTTGTGTGTGCACGTAGAGATCGCGCGCCTTATCGTTGCTCTGTAGCGCTTCGAGCATCGGAATCACGCCGAGCACGGGGGCGCCAGTCGCCTGTTGCGCGTCCGCGGTCGTCTTGACCGTGCGGTCGAGGAATACGATCAGGAACACGAGGCCGAGACCTAGCAGGAGCGCGATCACCGAAGCGGCCGCGATGTTAACTCGTAGGCGCGGCGATACGGGCGACGTCGGGACGAGCGCTGGGTCGAGGGGGCGAACGTTCGAGGAGTCGAAGTTGCGATCCATGCGGTCGCTCATCTCGCTGGTGGAGAGCTTGCTGCGCACGATGTTGTAGCGGTCTTCGGCGGTTTTCTTACGTCGAGCGAGCTCGTTGTACGCCACGACCTTGGGACCGAGCTCGAGCGAATCCTTCGTCGCCCGGTCAACTTCGTTCTTGAACGCTGCTTCCGTCGACGACACCGCTGCGACTTGCTCCTCGAGGCCGTGCAATGCACGTTTCGCTTCGGATTGCAGCGCGGAGTAGAGGTCGTCGAGCTTCGCTTTCTGCATCTGGTACTGCGTGTTCTTCGGGCCGATCTCTTTCTCGAGCTCGACGAACTTGTTGCGCTCCGAGTAGTACTCGGCACGCAGTGTATCGAACGACGTATTGTCGTTGAGCACGAGGATCGGGGAGCTCAGCACGTCCTCGTCGGCAGCCTTGCGCATACGGTCTAGCTTAGACGACAGCTCGAGATGCTTCGCGTGTGCTTCGTTGTACTTCGCGCTGTACGCGGTGATGCCAGTGGAAACCATCGTCTGGCGCTCCTCGAGCGTCACGGCGAGAAGGTCATTGTCCTTCTGATAGGCGAACAGCGCCGACTCTGCATCGCGGAGTTTGGTCTCGGCATCGTCGAACTCGGTCGCGAGTGCGCCAGATGCGCTCTTCGTGTCGTGAGAGAGCAGCCCCTTCGAGTATGCGACGTACGTCATGACGTGTGCGTTTGCGATCTCAGCCGCGAGCGCCGGGTCGGTATTCTTGACGACGACGTACATGATGCGATTGTCGTCGGGATAGTTGACCGTAACCATGCCACGAACTTCTTGGGTCGCCGCTTCGATCTGATCGTCCGCCTTCATCGTGTCGCGCTGATACTGAGGCAGAACCTTTGTCTGCAAGCGGTGCTCGATCACTGACTGCTTCGCCACCGTGTAGCTGCCGAGTACTTCTTTTTGCTGAGCGTAGTAGTCGATTCCGCCGACGTTGGCGCGAGGTAGCGTGTCCGTCCGATCGCCGAGCAGATCTGGCAACCGCGGCTCGATCTGGACCGATGCTTGAGCTTGGTAAACGTTCGGTTGGCGGCGTGTGTAGATGAGCGCGAGCGTGATCGCGAGAGCTTGGATCGCGATCACCGCCCAGATGTATTTGCGAAGACCGTCGAAGTATCGGCGCAGATCGATCTTCAGGACCTGGTCGTCGTCGGTCTCTAGATTTTGGTCTACATCCACTGGAGCACGCTGCCGGGTTAGTGCCCGAACTGAACGTTGGGGTTCAGCTTCATAGCTGAGATCCAGCCTCGATCCAAGAAGCAGCTACTTTCCAGTCAATTGGGTGATTTCAAACGCTTGTACCGCTGCTTCAGCAGCCGTGGACGAGTGAAGCTGAAGTGGATGAGACCGGCTCATAATGTGACTGGCCATCGCTAGCGCGGCGGCATCGGAGCGCAACGTGCACTCCCAAAGTCGAGGAAGCGCCGAATGGGGTGGCATTGCGTCGATGGAGGGCTGTAGCTGTGCACCGTGGTCGAGTCTGACCAAACGGCGAAGCGGGACCGGCTCACGGATCCGCGCCTCGAGTGGCGGTTGCACGATGATGCTGAGGTTCGTCGTTTCGCCGACCCGTATCGGGTAGTTGGCCGACCTCCACGCTGCTGGGATGCGGTCGCGGTGCGAGCCTGCTAGAGGTGCATGAATCGGTCGCGCAAGGCCATGCACCGCGAGCTGGCGATCGATTAGCACCATCTCTTCAGTGATCAATCGCCAGCCGCGATTCATGAGCTCGAGCGTCAACGTCGTTTTACCGGCACCCGACGGTCCCGCGAACACATAGGCACCGCCTTCGTACTCGAGTGCTGCAGCATGAAGCAGCCAACCAGGCGCTGCTTGCACGGCGACCTGTTGGTAAAGGTCGAGCTCGAACATCGGTACGACATCGATAGGCGTCGCGGCAAGGTCCTTGTACCGACCAACCCCTGTCACTCCCTCGTCGGTAAGAATGTAAGAAAACGCAGGTTCCTCGAGCACTGAGACGTAACCGGCGACGAGCAACTCCGCGAGCGCCGCACCCACGAACCCATCGCGGACTTCGACTTCGACAGTCGAGGTCAACGCACGAAACCGATGCTTCACGCAGCAGCTTCGATCACGCCAGCACGCTGTAGTTGCGTGAGCACGGACGTGATGTCCGCTACCACATCGGCGTCGGCCGGAACGGTCACCGTCGCGCGAATGAATTCGGCGATTTCGGCGAGCGTTCGCGAGCCGTCACAGAGCTCGAGCACGGCATCGGCAACAGTATTGAGAATCAGCGCATGCGCGCCACCTGGGATGCTGACGACAACCTCCCCATCAGGTAGCTCGCCGCGAATTACATTGGCTACGAGTCGAGGTCTACCAGTCACGCTGGCTCTCCCAAGATCGAAAGTCCGATGTCGGTGATCTGGCAACTCGTGCAGCTCAGCTTTTCGCTATCCGCCGCCGGTCCTGGCGTTACCGACGGCGAGGCCAGCACATCACGCAACCGACGACCCTCGTGCAGTGAGCCAAGCACTCGGCTACGATTGAAGATGCAAGGTACGACAAGGCCTTCGTAGGTGACCGCGATCTTGCCATCGCCTATCGCGTTCGTCGCGCGATGACTGCCACTCGTCGTCGGCATCGCAGCCTTAGGCTGCCAGGCGAAGGCACTGCAGAT
>JAYWCI010000377.1:0-5382 GCA_043780895.1 Kofleriaceae bacterium
CGCGACGAGCGACCGGTGGAGCGAGGCGATGGCGCTCACGCTGCGGCCACTTCGAAAATCCGTCCGGGTGGCTGCGTGATCAGGATGAGAGTCACACCCGTCTGGTGGGCGTCTGGTGGGCTTCGACCTTTCGGTATTCACCTTTGGGCTCATGACGATCATTTCGTAACGTTAGAACGTGCCGGAGACGACAACCCCGTTCCCAACGACACCTACGTTCCAAGCGGCTGTCAGGTTTGACCCCGACGGATGAATCGCTAGCTTGAGAACACCGGTCACGAGCAATCCAACGCCGCCAATTCCAAGGACGGTGCCAAGCAGCGCCCTCGTATTCGCTTTGTCGTGGAGTCCGTTCGCGTCCGTCTGTGTTGTCGCGTGGTTCGCGTCATCGTTCAGGCTCGACGAGTCGAAGAGGAGTGCGGCGGAAATACCGACCGAGACCAGCCCCACGCCTGCAAGGCCCCATCCGAGGCCGTCGTCGTACCAAGGTTCGACACTGGGACGTGTTGTGATTGGCAGCGGCGCCGGGGCAACGGACTGCTGAGCTGGTGTGTCAACGCGCGCATGCGTCGCGGTTCCATCGTCGACCGGAGGTTCAGTCATCGCTTTGTGATCTAACTCCGCACGCATCTGGGCGATGAACTTCTGCGAAGCCTCGACATGCTCGGGCGTCTCGGGACTCTGGCTCACGAAGCGCTGGTAGTGCCAGATCGCGTCCTCGTAACGGTGAAGCTGTCGGTAGCACTGGCCGAGGTTGTAGTCGAATACTGGAGCCGCTTCGACGAGCGCGCCGGCCTTGTACTCGTCGGCGGCCTCCTCGAACGAGCGGACGTTGTACAGCTTCGTAGCTTGCGCGAGATGTTCGAGCGCGCTCGCCTGCCTCGGCTTTCGCATGGGTGGATCTTCGGCGTGGGCGAAACGTGCCATGGACAGCGTGGCGATCACGACCATACACACTCGAGCAAAAACCATCGTCAATCCTCCACCGCGTCGGGGTCGAACGTTTTGCCCGATCCATGGTTCGGCGAGCCGGTCGAAGGCGGCGTGTGGCTTCGGCGGTTGTTCGAACTGGGGGGCGTAACTGCGTGTGTGCCCGAGCTCGCACCAGCATCGAGATGGGGAGTCTCAAGAGCTCCGGCATCGATCGGGAAGACCACCGCTGAATCGCTGACGTGAACGAGGACGCCGACCGGGTTCGCATCGACTGGAATCGCTACCGTCGCGGGATTTGTAGATGCCGCAACGCCGGCATCCGCTCTGGTCAGCTTGGGATGTCGGCCTCCGACGAGCAAGAAGGTCATCGTGCCGACGATCGCCGCGCACAGCACTCCGAGCGCGATCATTTTGGCCGTGACTGTCCTTGCGCTCGAAGCAGCCGGCGAATCGGTGGCCACGACCGGCATCGTGCGTTCGGCTGCGAGCGGAGTGTGCGGCCGCTGGTTTATCGTGGGCTCAGCCCGGGGACCCTCGCGGCGTGGCACGGAGAAGTGGCGTGGAGGTGTTCCAAGCCGCAACTCCGGGACATGCGTTCCTTGCGGTGACCACGAGATGGCGCCGGGTGTCTGGCGATTATCGCTGCCACGGTGGCGTAGGGTGCCGTCATAGGGCGACGCGTTTCGCCTGAACTCTGGTGCGACCTTCTCGAGAATGTCCGAACCGCTCGGCACATGCGGAGGGATCGCTGGCACCAACGACGCCAGCTCGACTCCGGCCTCCCGCGCATCGACCGGACGATGGCTCGGATCCTTGGCGAGCATCTTGTAGAGCAGGGCGAGCAACTCCGGTGGCATGTCGAGACCCGGAGGTAACGCTGGAACCGTCGACACTTGAAGGTGAAACAGCATGTTCGTGTTCGGCGCGTTCCACGGACGTTCTCCTGTGAGCATCTCCCACAGAATGATGCCGGCCGCGTAGATGTCTGCCGCTGGTGTGGCATTGCCGGCATCTCCATATTGCTCCGGCGCCATATAGCCAGGGGTACCCATCGAAATGCCAGTATCCGTCTTGAACGTGGTGGCTTCGACGGCGACGTCACGCGCGATCCCAAGATCGATCAGCGTCACCTTGTAACGATTGTCATCTTCGCGCGTGATGAAGATGTTTCCGGGCTTGAGATCGCGGTGGACGATCCCCTGGTCGTGGAGGTGCTGCAGGCCAACGAACACCTGCTCGATGATGTGCGTCGTGTCGTAGATGTTGAGCTTGTGGTGTTGCTGGATGTGAGCTTCGAGCGACTTCCCATCCAGGAACGGCATCATGAGAAACAGTTGGCCGTCGGGCAGCGCTCCAAAGTTGTCGATCTTGATGATATAGCGGTGGTTGAGTCGCGCCGCTGCCGTGGCTTCACGCTCGAAACGTGCACGGATCACCGGGTGGTTCGCGAACTCGCCGAGCAAAACCTTGACGACCTTCTTGGTCGGCAAGATTTCGTGAACGGCCAGGTAAACCACTCCCATACCTCCCTCCGCGATCTTCTCGCGGATGATGTAGTTGCTGATCACGAGGCCGATCAGGGGATCGTGCACGGGTGACTTGTCCGACGGTACCAACTCGCCTCCTCGACTAGTGTGCAGGGCTGCAGGCTCATGATCAAGTGATCGGGCTACCGGCCTACGATCGGTGCCGATAAGGAGAGATGATCGAGCCAGTAGTGCAGCGACGATGGATGGAGCTCGAGCTTCTCGGCGGCCTTTCGAATCGAAGGGGTGATCGCGATCATCGCGAGCCGATCGGCAGCGACACGTAGGTCGATGAGATTCTCCGGCCACGAGTAGGCTTGCAATGCGGCCTGATTCGCTCGCGTCAAATCAGAGACGCGTAACGGCGAGCTCCGCGCGGTGAGTAAGCGATCGAGCAGCCTCGGGATCGCGCCGGCGCGTTGCGACAGGGGGCGCACGGCAACGACGCGTATCGTCTGCATGTTCGCCGCCCCGAGCACCGCGGTAGCCTTTGACATCGTGGGTGCGATCGCTATGACGCGGATCTGATAGCTCGGCGAGAAGAGAGAAGCGGAGAACGCGCCATCCATCACGGCACGCTGCTCGTCGATCGTCACGACGAGCGTGGATCTCGACGCGCGATCGATGATCGCGCGCTGCTGAGCGCGGTCGGTAGGAACTGCTTCGAGCTCCACGATCTCGCGGCCACGGCGCAGCGAGACCGAGTGGAGCATGCGAGCGAGTTGGTCCTGATCGCATCCGCGCTCCCCCGTGATCAAGACGTGGGAGCCCGTGGTCGCGATCAGGATGAGCTCGCCGGGGGAGGTCTCGCGCGGATCCTCTTCGTCTTCAGCGCCGAGGATGTCGGCGAGCGTTGGATACGCCGCGTGCATCTCGCGGTTGAGCGCGAGGAACCGGACCGAGGAGACCGTGAACGTGTTTCCGGGTCTGAGATCGAAGGTCGTCTCTCTTCGACCGTCGAAGAAGGTCCCATTATAGCTGGCTTGGTCGGTGACTCTCAGCACGTGTCCACGACGCTCGATGATGCAGTGCAATTTGGAGATGGATGGGTCACGAACCGGAACGTCACAGTCGGGCGCCGACCCGAGGGTGAATCTCCGACGGTCGACGGGGAGCGCGAACTCCGTCGCACTACCGAAGACTTGCAGCATGGTGACGACGTCAGGTTGTTCGAGCCACGGACCGCGCTGCGCGTCCGGCAGCGTCTGCGTTTTTGGTGATACGGCTTCCTCGTGAACCTCGACCCGCGGATTCTTCTGCTCGACGCTGATCTCGGGGTCGTTGGTCATGTGGGTCGGGCCCCGTGGTCGCTTCACCATGAGATCAATAATCACTTCGCCACACGGACTCGCAAGCGGTGTCGGAGAACGACGCGCAGATCGCGAGATTTCTAGACACTCGAATCGAACGTCGAGCGTGGCCTTTCGCGGTGTTAGCCGAAAAAGCCCGATTTCTCGTGTCGGAGAAGATCGACAATGTGCACCGTTCTTTAGACACCGCTTTTTTCTGGCGCTCATTTTTGGTTAGGTGGTCTCGTGGCCGGTTCCGTCCTTCCGATCTTGCTCCAGGCACTTGGTGAGCTCGAGCAAGAGCTAACACGGCATGCAGCCGTGCTGCTTGGCCCCGCGATCGAGCTCGACCGTTCGGCCAGCGCAGCGAGACTGCGGTTGTCACTCGGCCGCCTGAAGACCGCGACCGAGGCGATGCGCGATCGGATCCTGGAGAGTGCCACCGAGCTCTCGGTCGATCGCATCGAGTCGGCGTATCGCGCTCGCTCGCGCTCTCTCCAGATCCAGCTTCAGGAGCTGTGGATCGCGGCTCCCGACGTCGAGCACTTGATGTGGCCAGGTCGGTTCCAATCGCTGGGGGACGTCAGCGCGTACCTGCTCGAAGCGATCGGTCGAGTTGACGCGACCTGGCTGGAGCATCGGCGATTCGCGGGGGATGTATCTCCCTCTTGCCGTCCGCGCACCTTGATCCACGCGGCCGCCGCGGCGGAGAGCGCGTTGCTGGCAGTCGGCAGGGATGCCGACCTGGTGTCCTTTCTGTCCGCCGGCGTGACCGTTGGGTCGGAGCCGTTTCGCACGGCGTGTCGAGTGATCTCCGCGTTGCTGAACGTCACGCCTGTCGCGATCGCCTCGCACACCCTTCGCAATCCATCGCTCGTCGGGCGCATCTCGCTGAGCGCCGTGACGTTTGCGTCCACGTCTTTAACCGATGAGGAGGAACGATGATCTCGAACCGCGACGGCTTGTGGACGCACGGCGGCGGCAAGTTCGTGATCGGCACGCTCCACGGCGAGCTGATCCAGATCGAGGCGCGCCGAGCAACCGCGATCGCTCGTGGCCCCACGGGAACGAGCTCGTGATCTGTACGTCATGTCATTCGGGATCTGCACTCCTCCGATTTCACCGAGACTCGCATGCAACGCAATAACAACTTCGAGAAGCGCGACTACCGCACGCTGTACACGCCGAAGGGCAACAAGTTCGTGATCGGCACGGTCACCGGCAAGACGCTCGAGATCACCGCGCAGTACAACCCGAAGGAGCTGGCGCGCACGGCGAATGCCGCGTGGCACCCGCATCCGAACACGAGTGCGAAGAAATCGAAGTCCGGCGATAGCTTGGTCGCGATGGAGTACGGCACGAGCGAGCCGCGCAGCGTGGTGCTCGAGCTGTTGTTCGATGGCTACGAAGAAGGCTTCCCGATCTCGGGTCTGGTGAATGACCTCGAGTCGCTAACGCTGCCGCTCGACCGCCAGTCGCTCACCCCGGAGGACCGCCATCCTCAGCTGTGCGTCGCGGTGTGGGGCTCGCAACAACTTCGCTGCATCGTGGTCTCGGTCACGACCAAGCTCACGATGTTCGATTCGAGCGGTGAGCCGCTGCGTGCGACGTGCTCGGTCACGCTCAAAGAAGTC
>JAYWCI010000378.1:0-16521 GCA_043780895.1 Kofleriaceae bacterium
TCGCTGCATCGTGGTCTCGGTCACGACCAAGCTCACGATGTTCGATTCGAGCGGTGAGCCGCTGCGTGCGACGTGCTCGGTCACGCTCAAAGAAGTCGATGTCGTCGCGATGATGAAGCAGGAGCACGCCACCGGCGCGGCGAGCGGCTACGACACGCGCGTGGCCGACCTTCAAAAGAAGACCGGTCCCGAGACCCACAAGATGCGGCGCCACTGGAACGATGATCGTCAGATCGTCGACGCCAACCAGCGCGCGAACCTGCGCGGCACGAACGCGCCGTCGTCGAGCTCGCAGCCCGCATGGACTCCGCCTCCGCCGAAGGCCACGCCGGCTCAGCCTGTCGTCGCGACGCACGTCGATGGCATCGAAGACGAGCACGATCAGGACCTCGCCGACGATCAGGACATCCAGGCGCAGAACGAACAAGATCGCAAAGCCGACGACGCGGCAGATGCGGCAGCGGCCTCGCCGAAGCCGACCGAAACCGTTGCGGGCACGAACGAGATGCCCGGCGGCACCTACGAAGTTGGCGCGCCGAGCGAGAAGGTCGATCCGAATACGATCGAGAGCAGCGATCCGCCGAAGCCGACCGAAACCGTTGCCGCCACGAACGAGATGCCGGGCGGCACCTACGAAGTTGGCGCGCCGAGTGAGAAGGTCGATCCGAACACCATCGAACGCAGCGAGCCGGCTTCGCACCCAGTGGACCCCAAGATCCTGAGCGAGCTCGAGTAACTCACGTGAGTAACCCTTGGACTGACAATCCGCGAAACGAGAGTTCGAGCGGTAACCATCCGTATATCGAGGAGCAACTGATGATTCCCACACGAGCAGAAGCGCGACATCACGAACAGCACGAGAAGCCGGTGTTCACGGAGGTCGCGCGCGATAGTTTTCTGTCGATGCGACGGATCGAGATCGTGCCGCCCACGCTTCCTCGGCAACAGGTGGCGAGCACACCTCGACCGCCTGCGGTCGCGACCGAGGAGACGACAAGCACCGCGGCGTACGAAGCGAGCGAGGATCCAGTGCAACATCAGCCTTTCACGCTCGCGTGGACTCCGCTGACAGCGGATCTAACGTTAGACGATCGCATTGTCGAAGCTGCCTGTGCGTCACCATCTGATGGTCGAAGCGTGCACCTGGCCTTTCGAGAGAAGGAGCTCCAACTCGGAGCGATCTTTGCCGCGCTCTCGATCGCCGATGCGCACGCACTACATCGTCGGTTGACGATTCCCGCAACCAACGATCCCGTGGCATCGGCTTTCGGACGCCTCACCAAAGAGCGGCGTGATCGCCTCCTTCGATTCTTGGGTGACGCGCGTCGTCGCGCCGCGCAGGAACGGTGTCGCCGGTGACTAGCCTGTCCCTGAATTTGTTCGCAACCACCGATCGTCGAGGTCGAAGAGAGCCATGAGCACACGTGAAGGTCTCGATCGTAGTTCCGTCGTCCAAAATATTCCGTCCAACACCTCGGATAGGGCGCACGCCAAGTACGAGGACGAGTTCGAAGGCGGTTGGTCCAAGTCGAACGACGCGGTCGACGCTCCGGCGCATGATGCGAACGTCTTCGGTGGTGGACACGAAAAATCCACGACCTTGGAAGGCGTCTCACGTGGCCAGGGCGGCTACGGCAATCGCTTGTGGGCGGCGAGCACCGTTGCTGCCGCCGAGCACGAAGGCGCATGGGGCGTGGTCGCGACTCCTGTAACGGCGGTTCTAAAACCCTGCGAAGACGGCATCGCCGAGCAGCAAACGGCGATCGAAAAGCTCAACCACTCCGAGCACACGCTCGGAGACCCCGCATGGGTTCAAGCAGGGCGTACCTATTCGCAAGCCTGGGCCGGCGAGAACCAACAGTCGATGATGCGCTACGAGGCAGAGCAAATCATTCAATGTACGTCGTTCAACTCGTGGGTACCGATCGCGAACGCGAGCCACGCCGCGATGGCCGAGATGGTCGAAGCCGCGCGGGTCTTGGGTTTCGATCCGAGCAAGGACAAGGACTCGGTTGCGTTCATCAAGGCGATCGAAGCATCGCTCGACATGGCCACGGATCTCGTCGATGCCCCACTTCTCGGAGCCGGCAAGAAGTCGTGGTCGAATCGAACCGACGACGCGACGGCCTATTCGCGCGTTCAGCCACAGGTCGGAGGCACCGAGATCGGACCGGAGATCCAATCGTTGCGTGACGCCTATCGGACGTTGCGCGACGCTTACCTCGACGTCTATCGCTCGTTGCTCAAAGACAAGAAGAAGCTGATCGATCAGGAAATCGCAGACAAGCAAGGCAAGATCACCAGCATCAACAATACGATCGCGTTCTGGACTCAGCTCGGTGGTGCGGTCGGTGGCACGAGCTCGACCGTCAACGCCGGGATCCGCGCCGATGCGCACATCACGAAGGCGGTCGGATCCGGAAAGTTCAAAGGTAAGGCGCTGCGAAAGGCGGCCGAGAAGCAGGCGGTTCACGCGGAAAACCATCCGAGCGACTACCAGTCGGACATCGAGGCACACGCCAAGTTCGACGACTACGAGAGCAGCGAGGAATATTGGGCATCGGGGAAATCGTCGATCGACGCCAATGGCCCCCAGATGCCCGTGGTTCCTGCACCTGAAGAGCTTCCGTCGCTCTCGATCTCCGGCCTCCTCTCGTTCGGCCTGAAGTTGTGGTCGCAGCACGACCTCGATCGATTGGCGGGCGAGCTCGTCGCTCTACAGACAACCTCGGGTGGGGTGGCCGCTACGATCGACCTGACGGAAACGATGTCCGCGAAGAAGCACTACGAAGATGCGGGGCACAGTTTCGAGGAGCGACTCGCCGCCATGGGCGGCCATTCGCTGGCGCTCCGTCAACAGGACTTCATGGACACCGGTGCCCAGCTCGATGGCTACGCGCTCGAGCATCAATCAGCGCTCGCGGCCCAAGGCAACGGTAACCTCGCACCGGGGAGCGGCCAGGAGATCTACGCTACGATGATGGCCGCGATGGGCAAGATCGAGCAGTACAGGACGCTGTCAAAGCTCGCGTTGGGAACGTTCGATTACGATGGGTTTTCGAGGACGGCTAGAGATCAACAGCTCGAACGAGCGAACGTCAAACGACCAGCGGAGAGCGCAGCGCGGGACCCAAATCACGCCTACAAACGCCCGCCCGACGTTCGGCCGATGTCGAATGAGGAGCTCGAGGTCTTCCAGCAAATCGGCGGAGCCTACATGAACGTCTCACAACAAGACGCGCACTGGCAGGTTCGCCTTTCGGGCGTCGTTCCTCGGTTCGAGATCCTGATGAAGCGCCTCGCTGGCCACGGCGCTCACGGGATCGGGAAGCGGTACTGATGATGATGAGAAGAGCGTTGATCACGTCGGTGCTTATCGCCGCAAGCTGCACCTCAAAACCGTCGGATCTGCTTGGACCTCTTCCCGACAACGCGAGCGAGCTTTTGGGAACCCTGTGCGCCCACGCGAACGAAGGCACGCTGGAAGCGGACGGTGACTTCGAGACCGCGAAGATCGAGTTCGCGGTGCACGACGAGACGCCGTTTCCGCCGGGACTCGAGGCCATCCAGTGTGTGCCAGAGGAAGGGCCCAATCCTCGTCTCAACTCCCTGGTGTTCGATCGTGAGACCCGTCGGCTCTACGGTCTGGCCATCGGCTTTGTGAGCTACGGGGACATGGACACGCTGGAGCAGCTCTTACTTCCCGCGCTCACGGAGTCGGAACGCGCCGGCTTCGCGCTTGAGAAGATTCGTCTCAACGCACCATGGATACCAACGACGGCGGACCATTTCTGGACGGATGGTCACACCTACATCTGGACGCGTCGGAGTGGTGAGGGGGGCGGCACATCGAGTCTCGGTGGCTGGGACGCGCCGCCAAGCCGCTGGCCTCCAAGGCCGCAGTCCATGTTTCAAATCAAGGTTTCGACACGGAAATAAGCGAGGCAACCGTCCGTCCAGATGAGGTGAGCGAGCGCGCCTGTAATTTGGGAACCCAAGCGTGTGCCAGGCCAAGCCTGGCCGAAGAGGAAGGTACCCGAGCCTATGACTTCTCCGAACTACGTCGATCTTCAGCTCCGGCTGGCGTCGGCTGCGTTGGCTGTTCGCCACGGCGACATCACCTCGGAGCTCTCCACAGTGGCGCGGGAACTACAGCAGTTCACGTCGCTCGATCTGCCGTCGCGCGTCTTGCAGCAGCGACTTGGCCTGTCCGACATGGCGATGCGCGTCGTGTGGTCGCTGACCTCCGTGATGCTCGATGGCGCCTTTCGCGCGCGGGTTGCCGAAGAGCTCGGCTCGAATCGCATCACGGCCGACGCGATCGCCCGGATCGTCTATGACGGTTCGCCGCAGCTCGCATTCGTCGAGCTAGGTCCCACGGCGCCGCTCCGTCAGCTCAACGTGATCGAGCGCTGTGATGGTGGACCCTCCGACTTGCACGAGACGCAGTGGGCTTGGACGATCTCGCGCCGAATCGTCGCCTGGTTGTACGGCGATACCTCGATCGATCCCGAGTTGACCGCGTGCAAGCTCGCCAAGCCGATCGCCTCGCTCGATGATCTCGCGCTCGCATCCGGTGTTGCGGTTCTAGCGCGCGAGGCGGTTCGGATGACGCGGAGCGTGGTGCTCGCGACGGGTGCCCGTGGTCTGGGCCGTAGATCGGTGCTCGTTGCAGCCGCGCACGAACGCGCGATGAAGCTTCTCGAGATCGACGCGCGGAAGCTCTCGAACGACCCGCGCGAGCTCGCCTGCATCGTGCGCGAGTGCAAGCTCATGGGCGCGTTCCCACTGGTCCTCAATGTCGACGTGCTCGACGAGCGAGCCCAGCAGCGCCTCGGTGACAGGCTGAATGCGATCAACGGACCGATCTTCGCGACTTCAGTTGGACGTGGAACGGCGTTGCGCTGGAACCGGCCCGTCGTGGAGCTGCGCCTCGCGCCACCTTCGTCCAAGGCACGCGCGAAGCACTGGCACCGCGCGCTGGGGACCGGCGATGGCGATGCGCAATATCTGGCGGGGCAGTATCCGATCGCGCCCGCGCTCGTCGAGCGCGCGGCCGAGGCTGCTCGTGCGCGCGCGGCCGAGCGCGACCTCGAACCTCGCGATATCGAAGCAGGCGTGCGTTCTGTCCTCGACGATCGCTTGTCGGGGCTTGCGCAACGGCTCGACGTGAAGCAGTCGTGGGACGACCTCGTGATCGCTGATGATCACGTGATCGCCCTGCGGGAGCTCGTCGCCCGTGTTCGGCGCCGTGGGACGGTCTACGAGGACTGGGGCTTCGCCGACAAGGTCGGTAAGGGGCTCGGGGTCGCGGCGCTGTTCTCTGGGCCACCGGGTACCGGAAAGACGATGCTCGCGTCGTTGATCGCGCGCGAGCTCAACCTCGAGATCTACGTCGCCGATCTGAGCAAGCTCGTGTCGAAATACGTCGGCGAGACCGAGAAGCAGTTGTCGGAGTTGTTCGATGCGGCCGAGGCGGCGCACGCGGTGTTGCTCTTCGACGAGGCCGACTCCCTGTTCGGAAAGCGCACCGACGTGAAGTCGAGCAACGACCGCTACGCGAACCTAGAAACCAACTACCTGCTCCAGCGGCTCGAGAGCTTCACGGGCATCTGCATTCTCACGTCGAACCACGAGTCCAATATCGATCCCGCATTTCAGCGGAGGTTGTCCCTCCATCTCCGGCTCGAGCTGCCGACCCCTGTCGAGCGCGCGGCACTGTGGAAAGCGATGATGCCGACGAACGCGCCGGTCGAGGTGATCGATTTCAGGAACCTCGCGCACCGCTTCGAGATGAGCGGCGGTTACATCAAGAACGCGGCCTTGCGTGCGGCATTTCTCGCTGCGGACGAACAGACCCCGATCACGGAGGCTCTCCTTCATCGCTCGGCGATGGTCGAATACGAGGCGATGGGAAAGATCGTCTGACAGGGTGCGTCAGGACAAGGCCTGGGAAAGGTGAGAATCGCCACCGGCGATGGCGATCTCCGTCGCGCCCGAGGCGAGTCTTGCGAGATCGTGAAGAAGTACACGGGTGCTACACAGGGCACGAGTCCGAGGCAAGCGCTGAGCACTCTGTTGTGGCGCTCGACGATCCTGCCGCGAATGGCGGCACCCCATGATCTCTTCCGGCACGCAGTTTGACGAGGATGCGGCTACATGCGCGAGACTCACCTAGAGTTGGGGGAGCGGCACAAGGCGATGTAGCTCACACGTTTTGCTTGATCGGAGGAATGGTGCAGACGAGATTTTGGTGTGGGTGCATAACCTTGGCGATCCTCGTGAACTCTGCGCCGTTGGAATCGATGGCGAATTCGGCGAGACTCGCGCTTTCGAGTTGTAGGGGGAAATAGATGCGTACTATGAGCTTTGCCATCGCAATGCTGCTTGTTGTGGCAGCGTGCAACAATCGACAAAATCTACAGTGCACGCAGTCGTCGAGCTGCGACTTGAGCGGCGGAGGAGCATGCCTCACCGCACCGTCTGGAAGCATGTGGTGCGCGTATCCCGATCCGGACTGCCCGAGCGGCTTCCGCTACTCGGCGCAAGACGTTGGTGACGGACTGTCCGGTCAGTGTGTTCCGCAAGAGCTTGATGCGGGTGTTGATGGCCCGACTCACGACGCGCTGACTGATGCTCCGCCGAACTGTCCGCAAGCCGCTCCTGTTCAGAACGGCCAAGCGGCCGACCTCGAGCTCGGTCAGCCGGGCTTCGCGTCCGGCAGTGCGAACAATCCGTTTCGAAGTGGCTCGTCGCTCGCGACCGCGTCGGGCCTCTACTCCGACGGAACTCGGCTGTGGGTTGCCGACTCTGGCAACGCACGTGTCCTTCAGTGGAACAGCTTCCCGGCCGTCAATGGTCAGGCCGCGAACATCGCGCTCGGTCAACCCGATCTGATCAGCTCGACCGCAGGCACGGACCAGACGCATTTCAACAGCGGCGGAAGCTTCATCGCCCGTGCGGGTACGAAGCTCGTCATCTCGGACAGCGTTAACAATCGTGTCTTGATCTGGAACAGCATCCCAACGACGAGTGGACAGGCGGCGGATCTCGTGCTCGGCCAGGCTGATTTCGGAACCAAGACCAGCGGCAACGCTTCGACCCAGCTCTACGGTCCGCGCGGAGTGTGGACCGACGGCACGAAGTTGATCGTCGCCGATCGATTCAACAACCGCTTGCTGATCTGGAACACGTTCCCGACTGCCAATGGTGCAGCAGCCGACGTTGTTCTCGGCGCCACCGACTTCGGCATGACGCCGTTCGTGTCGCCGCCGTCGGCTTCGTCGTTCCACAATCCTGCGGGTGTCTTCGTGCGCGGCGGCAAGCTCTTCGTCGCAGACGAAACCAATAACCGCGTGTTGATCTGGAACTCGACGCCCACCGCGAACAACACCCCTGCGGATCTGGTGCTCGGTCAGTCGGGTTTCGACGGCTACTTTAACAACGGTGGTGCGCCGTATCCGCAGGTCAACGGGGTGGGTATGAAGGGCCCGATGGGTGTCGTGGTCGACGAGTGCGGCTCGCTGTACGTGTGCGACGCCCTCAATGGCCGCGTGATGGTGTACACAGAGCTTCCGACTAGCAACGGCGCGACCGCAGACGTCTTCCTTGGCAAGCCAAATGCGACGACGCAGCCCAACGCGGGTACAGCGCCAAGCACGAGTTGGATGGCCGGCTGCAGTGGGTTCGGGCTCGCGGGTGCAAGTTTGTACGTGGGCGACGACATCAACAGTCGCGTGCTGCGGTTCGCGCTATCGCGCTAAGTTAGCGGAGGTTGTCCCTCCATCTCCGACTCGAGCTGCCGATCCCTGTCGAGCGCGCGGCACTGTAGAGAGCGATGACGCCGACGAACGCGCCGGTCGAGGTGATCGATTTCAGGAACCTCGCGCACCGCTTCGAGATGAGCGGCGGTTACATCAAGAACGCGGTCTTGCGTGCGGCATTTCTCGCTGGGGAGATGAGCGTCCGGTGGACCGCGCCGGGATCGGCCTCTTGACCGCGACTTTGTAAGCCGTGGTCAGCGCCGGTTGCGCTTCTGGTGTTGCTTCGGCATGTTCGAAAACACGTTCCCCGAGAGGTGCGCGGTGCAGCGCTGCTGACGAACTTCAGGGAGGACCTTGCGGGCGGCGGCGATCAACCCAGCGTGCTCGTCGCGAATCAGCAGACGGACGCCAGATAGCCCCCGAGCGACGAGCCCGGCGAGCAAGGTCGTCAACAAACTCGCCTCGGACGCCGAGACGCCGATGTTCACGGCGAGGAGATGCCGATAGCCGTCGAGTCCTACGCCGTACGCGACGAGGGCGGATACGTTCTCGACGGTCCTCGCCCAGCGTGCGTCGACGAATGTGGCGTCGAGGTAGACGTACGGGAACTTGGCGGTGATCGGCGCGTTGCGCAGCGACGTGACCTCGTCCTCAAGGCGCTTCGTCACGCGACTCACCGTCGAGCGGCCGACCTTCTTTCCGACCAATGCGGTCGTGACGCCGGCCATGTCACGTGTCGAGAGCCCGCTGACGTACGCCTGCGTGATGGCCTGGTCGATCTCCGGACGTCGGCGAGCGTACCGACCGAGAGGAGCGGTCGCGGAGCCACCGTTCCGAGAACGGCCGACGCGAACGTCGACTTCACCGGATGTCGTGACGACGCGTCGAGGGTACTGGCCGTTCCTCATGTCGATGCGCTCGGCGCTGCGCTCGTATGGTCCGGCGCCGATGAGCCGCTCCAACTCCTCATCGAGAACGACCTGGATGGTCGCGCGCACTGCCTCCCGACAACGGTCGGAGAGGTCACGTTGGAAGTCTTCTTGCGTTGGCATCGCGAGGTCGATAAATTTGGCGTGGGTGGATCGTTTTGGTCTGCTCATGGGGGGGCCTCTCTGGTGTCGCAACCACGAGGTTCCCCCTTCTTTTCTTGCGGCCCAAGAAACCGGCTTCTACACAACTATAGAGACACGACCTGCCAGTCCTCGAACGGCTGGAGTTGGATCTCCGCTCGACGGCGTCCTACGCCGACGCGCCGGGGTTGAAAAGGATGGTCTCGGCTCCAGAGCTTCCAACGCTGCGCGCGCTCGAGATTCGGGGCTGCCACTTCACCGAGCTACTGCTCGAATGCCTTGCTCGTTCAGCGATGCTCGCGCAGCTACAAGAGCTCGACCTCAGCCTCAGCGAGCTCGGCGACGAGGACCTGGCGTTTATCGAGCGTGAAGAGAGCTTTCGCCGCCTCGGTCTCACGGTCCGAACTTCGCGCTGATCCCTTCCGTCGCGCCGCGATCTGCAGTCGCGCGGAATCCGGCATGGCGCAAACGTTTCCGGCTACGGAACGACAGGGCAATCCGTCAGGCACAGCACGTAATCCTCGAGGACCGAGCACGTGCCGTCACCGCACCGGGGCCCCGTGCACATCTACGCAACCACCGGGAGGGTCGTGCCGAAACGACCCATGGTCGACACCTTCGTCACCGATCTCTTCGCACTTAGCTCATGGTGCTACGCGGCACGTTGGTGGCTGGCCGGGCGCTAGGGTCACGTGCTCATCGGCGACGGCGACGGCGACGAGACAGAGACAACGCAACAAGTCCAAGCAAGGCCCACGACGACGCAGCCGCGCTTCCGTCGACCTCGCAACAGCCGCCCCCTTTGCCACCACCCGATGACATGCCGCCGTCTTCATCGAAGCCATGCGCACCGTCGCCATTGCCGAACTCGAACGCACCGAGATCGATGCCTGAACCGACGACGTAGCGCGCTTCGGTTCCGATAGGCGGCGTTGGCTCGACTGTCGGCGCGCCGTTCTGCATCGTTCCTGAACCGTCGGCATATTGTGGGTGCACAAGACCAACGTCGATTGCGGGCGAAGCGGACGCGAGATGATAATCGTCGCTGCCTGCGAACCCGGGGTTCGTTCCACCGACCGTGGCGGTCAGCGCAACTCCTCCGGCGATTCCGTCAGCGATGAAGTTGTTGCTGCCGGTCACGTAACCGTCAGTCGTCGCATCCGAGGTGAGGTGCGTGCCGGGAACGGTCGCGTAGACGATGTTGTTGTAGAGGTAGATATGCGTCGGTGCTGGCGCCGGCGTGGTCGTTAGGACGTGGAACAATTGGTTGGACGCGTTGCGCAGGATGAACGTGTTGCCGATCGCGTAGAGCGCGCCGTTGCGGCTACCGTTCGGATCGGTCGCGTTATCGGTGCCGAACAGGATCGTCTGCGAGTTGTTATCTGACGACGTCGCGCGGATGAACACGTTGCCGATCAGCACGGCGTTCGCGTTCGGCATCGCCGTGTTCGCGCTCTGGATCAGATCGACCTCGTAATTGCCGGCGTTCTCGACGTAGTTACCAATGATCTCGATGTAACGCGTGCGCAGCTTGATGTTCTGACCGCCGTGCGAGTCGTGGATGTGGTTACCGATCAGGCGAACGACATCGCCCTGGAGATACAGGTTGTGGCTCTGGCCGTCGTTCGCACCGTTCGCGTAGATGTCGCTGTTCTGGATCGTGATCACCGAATTGCTGTCTGATTGCGCGCCGTCTTGATTGTCGTGGATCGACATGTCGTCGAACGTGACGTCATGCGCGCCGGCAGTGAGACGGAAGCCGGAGCCGTTCTTGTCGCCGTTCGCGGCGTGTTCGAGCTCGAGATGCGAGACCTGCCAGTAACTCGCGTTCGTCCACTGAAAAATCGCGCGAGGGACCGAGCCGCTGCCGCTGACGTCCGCATTGGTGGCATCGAACACGGGGCGAGGTCCCGCGGCGCCTCGCATAATGATCGGCGCTTGCGCTGTCCCGGATGCGGTCACCTGGCACACGTCGGTGTACGTACCAGCATCGACTTCGATGATGTCCCCGGGCTGAAGCGCCACGCCACTCGCCTTGAAGAGAGCGCATGGCGACTGATAGGTCCGACTCGTCCCGACCTGATATGTCGTCGCGAAGGCACTCTGTCCAAAAAACACGACACCAACGGCGATACATCCGAACTGCAACATGGACGTTAGGATTTCGCAGTCCGGCGATTTTGGCCAGCGCGAACGCACCTTCGACCGAATGTGCGCCGAGTTTACGCGCGCTTTACAACGGAGCGAGAGCCAAGACAAACGCCGCGCCCGCAGCTGGCGCCTGCAGCGCTTGATTACCGAACTGCCCGAACCCGTAGAACGTGCCGGCCACATAGAACGCGCCAGAAGAGTCCTCCGCAATCGAGGTGGCCTCCTCATCGCCCGTACCGCCTGCGCGGATGGAGTCGAGATGACTGCCGTCTGTTCCTGAGAGACGCGCCGCATACACGTCGGTAACGGTCGTGCCGTGGCCCGAGCTCATGCAGTTGTTTGCGGACGACAGCTGGGGACCGCCGAAGGAAATGCTGCCGCAGAACGAACCGCCTAGAGCAACGTCGCCGCTGGCGTTGGTCGTCACGGCAGTTGCGGTCTCGACGGTCTGCGTGCTGAAGAACGACTTCGCCCACACGCACGAACCCGCGAGCATGTACTTGGCCACGACGACCGTGCCGGTGTCGCTTCCCGTTCCGGAAACGGGGGCGCCAGCCGACAACGGAGCGCCTGTACCGAAGTCGATCGAGCCGTGGAACTGACCCGCGAGGAGGATGGCGTCTTGACGATCGATCGCAACAGCAGTCGCGACATCTGCGCCCGTCGATCCGAACTCTCGATCGAGCAGAAGGGCGCCGGTGGCACCGTTCAGCTTGAGCATGAACATGTCGGACATGCCGGCCGAGTAACGGGCACCAGCACCAAAGTTGATCGGCATCGATGCGAAATCGCCCACGACGACCACGTTGCCAGACGAATCGACAGCCACGCCGTTACCGCTCTCGGCTCCAGTGCCGCCCTCGGAGATCATCCAGTTAACTGTGCCGGTGCTGCTTACTTTCGCGACGAACGCGTCTCGAATGCCGGCCCCGCTTCTGTGGATCGAGCCCGCAAAGAAGTCCGTCCCGACGTCTGTATCGAACCACCCCGTAACCGCGACGCCATCTGAAGTCGCGGCCACGGCGCTGACTTCCGCATCATAGAAGCTGTTGTGGAAAGGAACCGCCCACTGCGCCGTTCCGTCGGACGCGAACTTCGCTACGAATCCATCTAGATCGGCATCACCGGACGAAGGCGTCAGAGTAGTGGATCCGATCGTGACCGTGCCTTGGTACGAGCCACCGAGATAAATATTGTCGCTCGCGTCCAGAGAAACCGACCTGACGAACTCGCTCCGATCGGCGCCAAACGACTTGAGCCAGATGATTGAGCCGTCGACGCTGCTGAGCTTCGCGAGGAAGCCGTCGTCTAGGCCTGCGCTCGTGACTGCTGACTGCACGAGCGTTCCACCGAAGTGACCCACGACGATAAGGTTTCCGGCCGAGTCGACCGCAATTCCTGACCCATTCACCACTGTACTGCTCGAGATCATCTCAGCCCAACGCGCTTGGCCTGGCGCGCCGAACAAGGCTTGAACGGTCTGATCCTGATCCAGGACGACCGTACATCCGCTAGTGCCTTGGCAACCGTCACCGCTCCAACCAAGGAAGCTTCCGTTCGTTGCGGTTGCTGCCAACGTCACAGACGTTCCGGCCTGGAAGACACCTGTGCAGGTCATGCCCGAGCACGTGAGACCGGCAGGCGTCGACGTCACAGTTCCGGAACCGTCACCGGAGAGCTGGACCGTCAGATGTTGAAACCCCTCAGTGACGCATGTGCCGTCGCTAAACCTGTAGCCGTTCGGGCAAGACGTATCGGGATACGCGCACGCCTGCTTGCCCGACTCGGCGAGACAAAGGCCGCCGCTTTGCTCGTTGCAGTAATTGTCCGTCGTGCACGTGGCGGAGCCGCTTCCCTTGCACGCCGCAATCACAAGGCCGATTACAGTGAGCAGGCTGGTGCCTGCGATCGATACTTTTGTGCTCATCGTAAAACGCTCCCGTTCCCCAAGAATTCCTATCATGCGGTGGCCTCGACCTGATGGTCGCAGAAAGCCAAAAAACTGCCAAGTGTCGTGAGGGTGGCGGTCGTCACGTACGGATCATCGAACCACCACAAGAGCCCAGTCGGTGACGTGCAGCATGCACGCGCGGTCGCCGAGTGAGCAGGTGCCCCCCACCGGCACACCGTAACCGTTCAGGCCTTGGAAAACCTGGATCATCTCGATCGGTTGTGAACTCATGATCATCGTCGATCGCGAGCGCAGGCACGCAGCCCAAGAGTACGCGCAAGCGCGGCGGGCAGCGCGGTCATCGAGGATCTCGCCGCGATCTCGTGCCCGAGGCTCACGTCAACGACATCATCGACCTGTACCCAGGCAAGCGTTTACCGCGCTCGGCGGAAACGACTCCTTCGTGCTCGGACTCGCTCCACTGTGAGCAACAAGAGTTGGAACTCGATGCGCACGTACATTTTATTTCTTGTCATCGTCGCGCATCTCGAAGCCTGCGGGGGTGACGATGGAACGCAGGTTTGCGGCGCGGATCATTGCGGTCTACAAGGCCACACCGTGGTGAAGTGGACGTTCGATGCGTATCCCGAGTGGATGTTCCCGATGGACTCGTGCGTCGACTTCACCGTTGGCAAGGTTCGGGTCGACGCCCAGGATTCGCTTGGAGGCGTAACCACTGCCGTCGACGATTGCGGTGCTGCGCGAGCTGCGCAGGTCACGTTCGACGGCTTGCCCGATGGTGACTACACGATGTTCGTCGACCCGCAGGATTTCGTCGGAAACTCGCTAGTGACCACTCCGACGACGATCACGATGCCAGCGGGCGTGTATGGCGCCGACACGACGGCGACAGCGAACGTCCCATGGACGTCGTGGACGGGCACGTTTACGGGCACGTTCCTGTTCCGCATGACCTGGAACGGTCAGTCCTGCTCCGCCGCCTCGCCTGCTGTCGTAACGCAGGTGTTGACGCTGATGGTGGGCGGCGTGCCGCTCGCGGTCTCCGCAGACAACGGCCAGAAACTAGATGGAACAGATCCGAAGCCGTGCTACGAGACGACGCAGAGCTTTCCGCAGTCGGTGGTGAACGTGCCGTTCGGGCCTGCGCAACTCAAGATCGACGGATACTCCGCCGCAAGTACGACCACTCCAGCATTCACGAAGACCTTCGACATCTTCCTCGGAGCGGGGATCACGAATCCGACGATCACCTACGATGTTCCACAAGCGATGTGACAGCCTGCCGATCCGCAGCGTCGGATCGTATTTCGAAGGGCGGTTCTCGCTCGAGTTACGGCGTGCGGCACCCAGTCGACGACCTTGTCGATCCATCGCAACAGCTGCTCGATGAGCTTGTCCATCGCAAGGTGAGCCTCGCAGAAAAGGCTGACGTTGGCGATCCTCGCAGCTGTCGTGGGCATCAGGTCGCGAACGCTACCCGCTCGCGTTCGATCCGGACAGCGCTCCCGAAACCAACTTCGCGGAATCGATCAGTTTTCTGCCGTCGCGAAGGATCCGCACCCAAATTTAGGGCCCCGACTTGGCAGTGCTGGGCGAGCACACGGCGGACAACGCCCGGGTCAGCTTCTCGAGGTCGATCACTGCAGCCCGGTCAGAGGCGCGACCTGGTGATGCGGGCTCGTCGCCTATGCTTTGGTCGGCTTCGCCATCGATCGGGTGAGCATCGACTTCGTGCGTGTGCCGATCGAGCGAGCCGGTGCGCACTCCCGTCGCGGTCACCGCGGCCGACCGGCTGTTATCCTGCATCGTCGAACGCGCGATGTGGATCCACGATGCGAGCCCGAAGCTGCGACGGTGCGGGCGGCTCGCCGCCGCTGAAACGATTCAGCTCATCATCGACGCTTATGAGCACGATTCCTACGCGCGACCTCAGGGCTGTACGGCCACGATCGCAGCCGCGGCTACCTACTTTTGATCGACGTGAGCTGCCACGCGGCGTCGTGCCAGCGTAGCCGCCAAACGTCCTGAACGTCCCGCTGGCTGGGGAACGCGATATCGATGGTTCCAGGTTCCGGGCTACTCACGAACGCCGCGCGATCGTCGCCAGGCCTGATCGCCAACGGCGCCGGGCACGTCGGCTCCGCTGAATCGTGCGCACCCGCTGCTTCCTGTCGATGGCAGGCGGCTTCGAGGGACTTGAGGCTCGAGTGCTTGGCCTTGTAGAGCGTGAAAGGATAGTCGACCAGTTTGTCGAGCCCGATTAGGTCGCCAGCTCCGAGGGTCTGCTCGAGCTTCGCAATCGCACGTGGCAACTCAGCGACCGCAGGCGCGTCGACTCCGATCACCGTCGCATAGTCACCAGTCTTGCGTGTGAGGCTGATTCCACTGAGGCAAGAGTCGTTCATCTTTCCTTTGGTGACTGCTCCGAGCTTGATCGAGATCGTCGAGACCTCCCGGCCGATCGGCACGTCGAGCCACTCGCGCGTCGTCGCAGGATGCACGGTGGTCGCTTTGCCATCGACAATGACATCGAGCGACGTGATGCGGTTGTTCGTGGTAAATAGCTGTTCCGATCGCCACACGCCGGCCGCGATACCGATCTCGTCCAGCCGCGTCGGAGAGGCGAACGTGATCGTCACGCTCTCGCCGATACCCTCATCGGGCTTACCCTCGCACCACGCTGTGGTGGGCAGGTATACCTGCGTCTTCTTGTCGAGGACGGCATCATAACCGACGGTTCGCCATGCCGCGTACATCCCCCGCTTGTCTGCGAACGTCGACGTCGCCGTGATGTCGCGAATCGCGATCAAGTCGGGAAGCTTCGGGAGGCTGCTTATCGCGGAAGGCGCGCTCGAAGAAGGGGGCACCTTCACGCCAGGATCAGAGCGCTCGAGGCCCTGGAGCACGGTGCGAAAGTTCGAGACGCCTCGCTCGTAGATTCCGTCCTTGGGAATCGCAAGCAGGATCAGAGTGTGGCCGCTACGTTGCACGACCGCGAACGCCGCGCGATCGCTACTGTCCAGGATGAGCTCGCCGGTCACAACGGTCGCGTCGGCAATCGTTTGCTTTGATGTAGTGCCAGTGAGCTTCGCGCTCTTGACCGCCGTGCCGAGACGCTCTACGCCCGGCCTCACGATCTCTGATGGAAGTTGTTTCACGATCTCGGCGAGCTCGCCCTCGTGCTTGACTGGGAACACGAATATCTGCAGCTCGGGCAACGTGTCGCTGTCGTCTTCAACGACGATCAGGTTGCCCTTGGTCTCCTGCGTCCAAGCCTTTCCGAGCTTCGGCAACGCGAACGCGAACCCCGAAGGGTGCTTGATCTCGTCCGCATGGGCCTTTGCAGGGTGCGCCGTTGTACATGCGACGATGATCGCGATCGCTACCAGCGCCGAACCGCGCATCACTTTGCTCCGGGCTTCGACGCGTTGCTGACGTCGAGGATCTCGACCTCGCAGATCGTCCCCGGACTGCCGGCAGACGGGATCGTGATGTGGTGGTCCTCTCGCCCCACGCACAGGTCGAAGTGCTTTGGGTGCGGCTCTTCTCCGCCGGACTCGTCGGCAGCACTTTCGATCACTTGACGACCCTGAGATGGCCCCGCGGCTTCGGGATCGGGTCGGGC
>JAYWCI010000379.1:0-8708 GCA_043780895.1 Kofleriaceae bacterium
CCGCTGCCACTCCGCGCCGAGTCGAGAAGCCGAACGGCATCGCGAGACACCTCCGGCGCGAGGTGAGCGTAGCGCATCGTCATGACGATCGAGGCGTGACCCAAGAGCTCCTGGATCACCTTGAGCGTCGCGCCGCGCATCGCGAGGTGACTCGCGAACGTGTGGCGGAAGACGTGCCAGCTCACCGGCCGCAGGCCCGCGCGCTTGCACGCGTAGACTAGCGGCTTCGCGTGCTCGCTATCGGTCAGCATGTGGCCACCCGCATCGCAGAACACGAGCAGCCCCTTGAGATGACGATGGGCCTTCAACGCTGCGCGGACGTCATCGCCGAGTGGGATCTCGCGCGGCTTGCCAGACTTCGGCGTGCCGATGCGACCGCGCACCACGTTCTGACGGACCGTGATGCGTCCCGCGACGAGATCCACGTCCTGCCAGCGCAGCGCGAGGATCTCGCCGTGCCGCATGCCGGTCTTCAGCGCGACGAGGATCATCGTGCGCAGCTGACCTTGTGCGGCGGCAATCAACCGATCCGCCTCGTTGAAATCGAGGAAGTCGAAGTCCGGTTGCGCGAACTTCAGCCACTCGAAATCCGGCACGTACTCGATGAGGCCACGCTTGCGCGCGACCACGAGCATGCGCCGGAGCACGACGAGGCAGTTGTTGATCGTTTTCGGTGACAGCGTTCGCGCGGTGTCGCGCTTCTTCTCGTCGACCCGCGTGATCGTCTTCTTCGAGAGCGCGAGCTTGAGGTCTTCGATCACCGCGTACGTGATCTTGTCGAGCGTCAGGTTGCCGATCAGCGGCAACAGGTGACACGCGAGGATCGCGTTCTTCGCGTCGACCGACGACGGTTTGTTCTTGATCTGCGACGTCTCAATGAAGGTCTTCGAGAACTCGCGGACCGTCGGTACCTCCTTCTTGGGTGAAGGCGGGGCCTTCTTGACCTCGCCGGTGTTGAGGACGCGGGCGACCTCGCGACGTTCCGCTTCGTCGGCACCGGCCCGTGTATCGGGCAGGCCCATCGTCGTCGGAACGCCAGAGATCCGCATGCAGCGTCCATCGTGCATGCGGATCTGTTTCCGGAACAGCCAATGGCCGTTCCGCTTGTCTCGTCGAATGCTCATGCTGAGTCTCCATTCGACGAACGCTTGCTGCACGGCTCGATGCTAGCATCGAGCCACGACGCGAGCGCCGCGCGGCTGAACAACATCCGCTTGCCGATCCGTTGATGAGGGATCACGCCTCGCGCGGCGTAGTCGTAGACGGTCTTGCGATCGAGCCGCAGGTATTCGGCCACTTCGTCGGCCGTGAGTACGTCGGTGCCGCTCTTTGCCGGCGGCAGCGAGCGCCCGCGATGCTGCGCGATCAGCTCCATCCCGGCCAGACAGATCCCAGCGGCGATCGTTTTCACGACCGTCTTCGGATCGATGTTGAGTACGAGCACATCGCGGCGCTGGGCATTGTCGTTCGTCGGGCGCAGCGCTTTCACAAGCTGGTCTTTCATGCGTGGCGCCTTCACGACGTCGTCTCCTGCGACTTCTTGCCACCAGCGAGCAGTCCGCGGACGAACTCGACGGCCTTCGGGAGCGGCGTGAGCACGAAGACACTCTCGTAAAACGGCTGGATAGACCGCATCACCGCCACCGCGGGAGCGCGCTCGTCGGGCGCGAGTTGCTCGCAGACGGCGGCGAGATGCTCATCGAAGGTCAGGACCTTCTTCTTCTCGCGCTCGCGCTCTGCGATGAGCGCGAGCTGCGAGCTGTTGCGATGCTTCGCCGGCGTTGCGGTCGAGCGCTCCGCCGTCGAGCTGCCGCCGCTGAGCCAAGAGCCGACATTGCGGATCACCGCGTTCGCGATCGTGGGCATCGCCGGCTGGAGGAGCTTGAACCAACTGGGCGTGTCGTCGACATCGTTGCTGTCCGACGAGCTCGCGGCCGGAGCCGACGCGAACTGCATCGCGGCGTTACGTGGGATTTGCTTCGCGGTCGCGAGCATCTTGATCCAGTCCGCCTGCGAGGTCGCGAGCGACTGAAGCGACTCCGAGTGAGCACGCGACATCTGTGCCATCGTCTCCAACGCGAACCGCATGTCGTTCGATGCATAACCGCGCAGGTTGCTGTTTGCGACGAGCTCGGGTGCGATCGGCGCGTCGGCGTGGTTGACGGTCACGGTGGTCACGCACGCGAGTAGGTTCCCGTACTGGTCGAGGGCTTCGATCCGGTACCGGCCCGGCCCGCAGAGATCGAGCAACTCCTCTTGCGAGATGTCGAGGCGGAAACGGGCGGGCTGCCCGTCGGGACCCGTCATCGCCTTCGGACGGCCGGTGGTGTGACGGAGGATCCGCCAGTGCGTTGCGCCGTCGGGCACGGCGAGCTTGCAGCCCTGGGCGTCGTGCGCGAGCGAGGGATGGTTGTTGATGAGGGAGGTCGGGATCGCGCTGGTTGTCGTCATGCGATCCAAGCTAGGACATGGCCTGGCCAACCCTTGCCAGCCGGGATCTCTCCACGGATAATCAGCCGGTTACGCGCGAGGCCGACTTCCCGAAGACTTCGACAGAACCCTCGCTGAACCCGCGAACAAGCCGCCACGAACTACCCCGGAACCCTTTCATGACCCCTTTGACCGAGCTTTCCGCCCGTATTCTTCCCTGGAAAACACGCCGTGTATCGCCGCACGGATGATGGCCAGGTCGCTCGGGCACTGAAGATCCTCGACGCGCTTCGGGGTTTCAAGCGCGGCAGGCTGGTCTCCGAGCTCGCCACCGAGGCGAATGCGAGCGAACGCACCGCGAAACGCGACATCGCCGCGCTCCAAGACGCCGGGATCGACATCGATCGCGCGCCGATCGATGGTCGCGCCGCCGCGCGGCTCAAGGATCGCGCCTACAGCTATGTCGTGATCACGAAGCGCGAGCGCTACACGCTGCTCGCCGTGCGCCGGATGTTCGATGTCCTCAAGGGCACACCGTTCGCCGACGACATCGACTCGGTCCTGCACAAGCTCGAGCAGCGGATGAGCCCGGAGGAGCGCGCCGAGCACGCTACGTTCGGCGAGCGCTTCGCGTATATCCCCAGCGGCGGTACCAAACCACACCTGGGCACGGACGACGTCCTCGACGCCCTCCTGAGCGGCGTGCTGACGCGCAAGCTCGTCCGATACGCGTACCGTGGTGCGCGCGGTCGCGCTGAGCACGGGTTCCTGGCGCCGTTCGCGATGCTGCTCTACAAGCAGGGGCTCTACGTCGTCGGTAAACGGCTCGCGTCGAAGACGGATCTCGGCGCGATCGAGTCCGGCGAGGTGCTGAACTTCGCGGCGGAACGCTTCTCGGATGCGGAGTGGCTCCGCGACTCGTCGTTCGTGCCCCCGGCCAGCTTCAAGCTCGACGACTTCGTTGACGATGCCTTCGGCGCGCACGTCGGAAAGGACGCTCCTCAGCGCGTCGTGATCGAGTTCAGCAAGGAGCGTGCGGCGTATGCGCGCGGACGCATCTGGCATCGTACGCAGGCGATCGAACAGCAGCGCGACGGCTCGATCCGGCTATCGTTCACATGCAAGAACCTCGTGCCGGTCGTGTCGTGGGTGCTGGAGTGGGGACCACACGCGAAGGTGGTCGAGCCAGCCGAGCTGGTGGCGAAGGTCGTGGAGGAGCTCGACGGTGCTCGCGGTCGCTATCCTGCGCAGGCGGTTCGCGAATGAGCCTTCGCTTCTTGGACGGCGGTCGCGGAGCGGCCGTGATCCGAATGAGATGCGCATGATGCTTTCGGCCACGCGGACGCTGGGGATCGTGTGGCGCGCGCTCGATCTCGAGCTTCCGCGCAGTCGAAGGCCCCATGGCGCTCGATTCTTCGTCGGGTTCAAGCCGCTGCTGGCGTCGGCGCGCGCAAGCCTGCTTCGTGCGATGGCGCGGACGTTGATCGAGGCGGGCTACGTGCCGGTTCGCAAGGACGCGCGGCGCGATCCGGTGGAGTTGATCGCCTCGGCCCTCGAGATCGGCATCGAGCGATGGGATCGCACGTCGGGCGCGAGCGGTGCTCTCGGCGACTCGCCGGCGAAGCTCCGCGCGGCCTGTATCGACGTCGCCGTCCAGGTGGCGGCTTTCGACCTGCTCTTGGAGACGACCATCGGCGTAGATCGCGCCGCGCGATGGCGTGCTGCTCTTGTTGCGCTGGCTGACGCAGTCGTGCTGTGCGCCGGGCCCGATGCGGTGCTCGAGCTTGCTCGTACGTTCGGGCATGTTCGAACGCGGGCTCGAGGAGTGCTTGGTTCGATCAACTCCGCGCACCGCGACGCTGTGCTCGTCGAGATCATCGTCCTCGGCTCGGCTTCGCTCGCGACGCAGCTACTATTCGCGGTTGTGGAACGCGATCTTTTGGGCCGAGGTGCTCACCTGCGACTCCAGTTCTGCTGCGCTCCCGTCGAGAGGCAGCAGACGGCATTCCGGTTCGCCGACGGTCTTATCCTGGTCGCGCGGGGACACTTCGCTGAAGCGCTCGTGGCGTTCGAAGCGATCCTCGATCGTGTGCCCGGTCATGCGCTCGCGCTAGAACAGGCGGCGCGTTGCTGCTTCATGCTTGGAGACCCAGTGGCAGCCCAACTCTATGCGAAGCGAGCTTCTCGGGGTGGGCCGACGACAAGGCGAGCCGCCCTGCAACGCGACGAGCGTGGCGTGGGTTGCGCCGAGCTACGTCGAGAACGGCACGTCAGTTGACCTCGATGCAGCTCTCGGGAAAGTGGCGCATCACCGAGATGGATCTATGGGATCAAGAGGCGATCGATCTCGACGGCCCCGCGTTCATCGAGATCGAAGACCGTGGCGGTCAGTTCCGCTTCATCGCCGTCGAAGGCGGGATGGACTGTCGATCCGAGGAGCGTGCCGGCAAGATGCGGATCGAGCTCACCTGGGAAGGTCGCGACGACTGCGAGCCGGCATTGGGTCGCGGCTGGGTGGTCGCCGAGGCAGACGGTTCCTTGAAGGGACACATCTACTTCCATCACGGCGACGACTCCGGTTTCGTGGCGGTGCCGTTCGTCGGAAGCGAGGCGCACACGAAGGCGCGCGCTGCGAAGCCGAGATCAAGGCGTCGATGATCGCGGGTCCGGACGGGTATCTTGCCGGCAGACGTCAAAAGGCGTCGCCGAAGGTCTTGGCCAGGGCACGGCCTCGCGCGTAGTCTGGCAGCGATGGGTGGCGTGAGCGAGAGCTTTTTCGAGTCGTGGTTCGCGAAGCTCGCCGGAACGGCAGTACCACCTCATCCCTGGCAGGGGGCCCTCGCAAGGATGCAGGCGCCGCGGAGCCAGCTGATTCGCATCCCCACCGGCATGGGCAAGACACTTGGCGTTCTCGCCGCGTGGAGCTGGCACCGCCTTCATCGCGCCGACGACACGTGGCCGCGACGGCTCGTCTGGTGCTTGCCGATGCGGGTGCTCGCCGAACAGACCGAGGCGGTTGTTCGTGATGGCCTCGAGCGGGTTGGACTCCTGTGGGATGTTCAATCGAAGACGACGTCTCACACCGCGAAGGTGGGCGTTCACCTCTTGATGGGAGGAGCCGATCCCCGCGGGGACTGGCATCTGTTTCCGGAGGAGAGTGCCGTGCTGATCGGCACGCAGGACATGTTGCTCTCGCGATCCTTGAATCGTGGATACGCGTGCGGGCGTGCGCGTTGGCCGCTGGAGTTCGGGCTCCTCGGCCACGACGCGCTCTGGGTGATGGATGAAGTTCAGCTCATGGATGTCGGCCTTGCGACGAGCGCCCAGCTGCAGGCTTTCCACGACGATGACGGCCCCAAGGGCCTTCGGCCGCGCCACACGTGGTGGATGAGTGCGACGCTCCAACCAGCGTGGCTGCGGAGCGTCGATACCGCACGCGGCCACGCGGAGTGGTGCCGAGACCCCGCCATCGTGGCGGCGAGCGAGCGCGACCGGGGCCTCGGCGCGATCCGCAAGACGATCGCAACCGAGACCATCGCTGCTCGGGACACGAAGGCATTCGCCCAACGTGTTCTCGACGAGCACAGCAAGGTCGTCGACGGCGAGTACGGACGCATCACGTTGGTCGTCTGCAATACGGTCGATCGGGCATGCAGCACATTCGACGCGCTGCGCGCGTTGGGACGCACTTCCGAGATCGAGCTCGTGCACAGCCGTTTTCGTCCCGCTGAGCGCCAAGTGTGGCGCGAACGGTTTCTGAGTCGCACAGCGTGTAGAGCAGGAGTCGACCGCATCATCGTCGCCACGCAGGTGGTTGAAGCTGGTGTGGACATCTCTGCCGGTTGCGTAGTGACCGATCTCGCGCCATGGCCAAGCATCGTGCAACGTGTTGGTCGTTGCGCTCGTTATGGCGGCAGTGGACATGTTGTCGTGGTTGATCGTGGCCGCGACGAGAAGACCGCGCCTCCGTATGAGGTGGAAGAGCTCGACGCGGCGTGGGCGGCAATCGAGGAGGTTCGCTCGCGGGGAGACATCGGCACGGCCACTCTCGAAGCCTTCGAAGAGGGGCTCGAACCCGATGCTCGAGGGCGGCTGTATCCCTACACACCGCGGCACCTGCTGTTGCGGCGCGAGCTCGACGAGTTGTTCGATACGACGCCGGATCTGACGGGCGCCGATCTCGACATCAGTCGGTTCATCCGCAGCGGCGACGAGCGCGATCTGCAGGTGTTCTGGCTCGATGTGCCAGCGGACCCAAAGGGTAAGCCCAGGAATGCGCCATCGCGACGTCGCAGACCTGGTCGAGACGAGTTGTGCGCGGTGCCATTCTTGCGAGCGCGGGATTGGTTGTGCGGCGACGAGACTACGACCAGCCGCAAGCCAAGGCTTCGTGGAGCCGTGAGAGCATGGGTCTGGGATTGGCTCGACGGTGAATGGGCCGTCGCCGAGCGAGCACTTCTTACGCCGGGTCGTGTGGTCTGCGTCGCCGCCGACGTAGGTGGGTACCGCGTCGATCGCGGCTTTGATCCGACTTGGACCAAACCGGTGCCGCCTATGACGGTCGAGCCGATACCGGTCGACACCGATGCCCAGAACCAGGCCGATGAGAGCCAAGACGCCGACGACCTGAGCGCATCCGCGTGGAAGACGATCGCCTGTCATGTCGGGGAAGTTGCAGATACCGCCGGCGCGATCGCGGATGAGGTTCAGTTGCCGCGTGATCTCCGGCGAGTATTGGTGCTGGCCGCGCGTTGGCATGACCTCGGCAAGGCTCACCCTGCTTTCCAAGGGAGCATTCGTCTCGCTGATCGTCCGCAGCGTCAAGATCTTGCCAAAGCCCCAAAGGAGGCGTGGCCGCGCCCACCCAAGACGTACCGAACGCGCGACGACAGAGATCTTCGACCCGGACTACGTCACGAACTCGCCAGCGCGTTAGCACTGTTTGCGGTCCTCCAATGTCGTCAACCGCGACACCCTGCGCTGCTGGGACCGTGGGTCGAAGCGCTCGGTCTCATTGGCAATGCTATGCCAAGTGATCCGATAGAGTCCGCACCAACGCCATCCGAACAGGCGGTGCTTGACTGTTCAGCCGACGAGTTCGACCTGCTCGCGTATCTCGTCGCGTCGCATCACGGCAAGGTGCGGCTGGCCATGCACGCGGCACCGAAGGACCAGGACTACCGCGATCCGGGCGACGGTCACGGGCTGCCGATTCGCGGTGTGCGCGAGGGAGATGTGCTCCCAGCAGTACTCCTCGATGCGTCGGGAGGCATGTTGCCATCATTGCGCCTCTCGCTGGAACCCGCGATCCTGGGGTTGTCGCCGCTGACAGGGCGGAGTTGGCGCGAGCGCACCTCGGGCCTGGTCAATCGCTTCGGTCCGAGTGCGCTGGCATGGCTCGAGGCACTTCTGATCGCGGCCGATCGGCGCGCCTCGCAGCTCATGACAGCCGACCCATTGTTATCGAACTCTTCCGGCGTCGGTATCGCGAAGGTCGACCAGGCACCGTGATGACGGCGTTGCACATTCATCATCTGAGGGGCTGCGCGCCGGATCCGCTCGCACACTACTTGAAGGCCATTGGCATCCTGCGACTCGTTGCCGAGCAGAAGGACCCCGCCGTCCGTGGCTGGTGGGAAGACGAGCATTTCTGCCTGTTGACGAAGCTTGACCGCTCGAATCTGGAAACGTTCTTTCTAGGCGAGTACGCCCCAACGCCGTTCGTTTCCCCGTGGAACAAAGGATCCGGATTCTTTTTGGCGCGCGACCCGGGACTCCATCCGATCGAGACCTCGACAGCCTCGCGCTTCGAGGCCTTCCGAAGGGGAATAGAAGCAGCGCGCGCGCCACTTGCGGCGCTCAACGCTGCGGATACCGCCGTGCGCAAACTGAACGGTCGCACCAAAGCCAAGAAGGGAATGACTCCAACAGAGAAGGCTGCGGCCTTCGCGCTGAAAGAGGCTCCGAGCTTCAAGGCCGAGCTCGCGATCGCGAATAGGCTATTCGCATCCCTCAAGGCCGACCTGTTCCAACCGTGTGAGCTCGACTGGCGTGGACCCCATCGCGCTTGGATGGACGCGGCGGTTGTTCTTCCCGACCAGGGAAAGCCATCATTTCCGTCGTTGCTTGGCACCGGCGGCAACGATGGCCGCATGGACTTCACCAACAATGCGATGCAGGTATCCGCTGCACGAGCAGCGTTCTGGCGTGAGAGATCGGGAGCGCGCACCGTGAGCGCGGATGACGGACGAGGCGAAGACGACGTGGAGCAAGCGCGT
>JAYWCI010000380.1:0-8300 GCA_043780895.1 Kofleriaceae bacterium
GGCGCCGGCGTGGTGACCAAGATCCTTGCTGAAGCAGTTGCGAAGAAGGACGCGCCGGCTGCGGCTGCCGCTCCGGCTGCCAAGCCGGCCAAGAAGTAAACGCGGCGCACTGGATCGCCGCGGTTCTCTGCGGCGCGCTGGCTCGCACTCACACAGACCCTGGCTTCGGCTGGGGTTTGTGGTTTTCGGAGTACCATAGCAATCGTTGTCGACGCTGGCGGATCTCGCTCTCGCGCGCGCAGTGGCTGCGACCGAGCCGCCCGCGGTGCTGCTCGCCGTGCTCGAGGCGTGGCAGGCCTATCCGTCGGTCGCGATCGCGGAGCTCGTGATCGCGGCGAGTGCGCGCGTGGTGACCACGCGCGAGTTGGCCGGCTCCCTCGCTGCCACGCAAGCCCAGTGGCTCGAGGTCTGTGCGGCGGGCGATCCGAGCGATCTGCCGTGGTTGCTCGATCACGCGATCACGAGCCGCAAGCAAGAGACGCTCGAACGGCTCCGGGCGCTCGCGAAGCGCGATCCCGATCCACGCACGAGCGCCGCGTTGATCGAGCGCTGCGCGAAACCCGAGCTGCGCTCGCATCCGCCCGTGTGGACGCTGATCTTCTCGATCCTGCGCAGGACGCGCGATCGGCGCGTGCTTCCACGGATCGGCGACCTCCATCGCCAGCTCCAACCGGTGACCGAATTCGATCTCGAGCATCGCGGTCGGCTGCGTAAGCTCGAAGAGATGCTCTTCGCGTTCGAGCCGCCGCCGCCGCCGCATCCGCAGCGCGAGCTGCTCGATCAACTGAGCCATCGCTTGCTCGCCGATGGCACAGCGATCGCGAAGGCCGCGACCGCGAAGACCGCCGAAGACTTCCTGGCGGAGGTCTGGGCCACACCACTCGACGACGGTCCGCGCGAGGTGTTTGCCGATTGGCTACTCGAGCGCGGCGATCCGCGCGGCGAGCTCATCACGCTGCAACTCGCGCGTGCGCGCGACCCCGTGGCTCCCACCGTCGCCGAGATGATCAAGCGCGAGCGGGTGTTGCTCGTCGAACATCATCGCGCGTGGATGGGCGAGCTCGAGCCCGTGGTCTCGAAGAACGCGTATGTGTTCGAACGCGGCTTTCTGTCGCGGGCAGAAGTGCCGTGGCGCAAGCTCGCTGCGACACCCGCCCTGATGACGCATCCAGCCTGGGCGACCGTGCGCGAGTACAAGCTCGCCTCCGAAGGCGAGAAGCTGTGCGATCGCTGGCTCGATCACATGATCGCGCTCGGCGCGAAGCGCATGTGAGGTTCGCGAACGCTGGAGTTTGCTACGCGCGATGCGCTCCGAACCGCCATCATGGGCGGGTAAGTACGGATTCCTGCGTTGGTACTTGCCTCGTAGATGGGTTTGGGCTAAACGTCCGCTTCCGCAAGAACAGCGGAGGAGTGTCTGTCGGAAATCGGAGCTAAGTCGTCGAATACTTTAGGGGAGTAGTTCAATGGTAGAGCATCCGTCTCCAAAGCGGGTTGTTGCAGGTTCAAGTCCTGTCTCCCCTGCCAGCTAGCCACCGCCAGTCACCCCGAACCGCCGAACCGTAGGAAGCCGTGTCCACCCAGCAAGAGAACGCACCGAACAAGCCGGTTCACCTGATGTACCTCATCGGGGCGGTCATCCTGTTCTATCTCCTTCAGTGGAGCATCGACTGGGTTTGGGGCTTCTTCACGCCGGCTACTCCGAGTGATTTCAAGATCACGGTCGCAGCCGCGCTCGGCGCGGTCGTCATCGGCGTGGCCACGTACCGCAATGACCGTATTTACCACCTCGCAAACGAGGTGGCGTCGGAGCTCAAGAAGGTCACCTGGCCAACCGCGAAAGAAGTTCGCGGATCGACCATCACCGTCATCGTGATGGCGCTCGTCTCGGCCGTGATCCTCGGGCTCTTCGACTTCGCTTGGTCGAACCTCACCCAGGTGGTTTATGGTGGATAACGCTACGAACGACGACGCCGACGAGAAGCCGGCCGATGCCAAGCCGGCGCCGCGTCCGTCCTCACCAGACCTGATGGGCTCGGGTACCTTCGCTTCGCCGAACGCGGAGAAGAAGTGGTACATCGTGAATACCTACTCGGGTCACGAGAACAAGGCGAAGCTGACGCTGCTCGAGCGCGTTCGCAACAACAACCTCACCGAGTACTTCGGTGACGTCCTGGTTCCGACGGAGTCGGTGACGGAGAACGTCAAGGGTCAGCGTCGGACAATGACCCGCAAGTTCTTCCCCGGGTACATGTTCGTCCAGATGATCCTGGACGACCGCACGTTCCACCTCGTCAAGAACACACCCAAGATCACCGGTTTCCTCGGCGGCACCAAGCCGACGCCGGTTCCGGAGCGCGAGATTCACGGCGTCCAGACCAATGCTGCCGAGGGCAAGGCTGGAAAGCCCAAGGCTCGCCTGACGTTCGAGATCGGCGAGTCGGTCCGTGTGGTCGATGGCCCGTTCGCGAACTTCGCTGCGACGGTCGATGAAGTGAAGAACGATAAACAGAAGATCAAGGTCTCGTTGTCGATGTTCGGTCGCCCGACGTCGGTCGAGCTTGACTTCGCCCAGGTCGAGAAAGCATAAAGCGCCTCCGGCTCATCCGTTCGAGAGCCGTCGCTAGAGAAAGCATATGAAGAAGGTCACCGCACTCATCAAGCTCCAGTGTCCCGCCGGCAAAGCCAACCCGGCTCCGCCCGTCGGTCCGGCACTCGGACAGCACGGTCTGAACATCATGCAGTTCTGCAAGGAGTTCAACGCGCGCACGGCTCAGATGGGTGACTTGATCATCCCGGTGCTCATCACCGCCTATGCTGACCGCTCGTTCACGTTCATCACCAAGACGCCCCCGGCTTCGATCCTTCTCAAGAAGGCTGCGAAGATCGAGAGCGGCTCGGGTGAGCCGAACAAGACCAAGGTCGGCAAGGTCAGCCAGAAGCAGATCCGCGAGATCGCCGAGCAGAAGCTCCCCGACCTCAACACCACGTCGGTCGAGAGCGCGATGCGCTCTGTCGCTGGTACTGCCCGCTCGATGGGCCTCGACGTCGTCGACTGATTTCTCATGAGGAGCGGTCGTCGACCGCTCCTCGATTTCCAAACTTCTGGGAGCTGCCTCACTCACCTGGGCAGCGTTCGGACCAGATCGGAGTCACTTTATGGCAGGCAAGAAGTACAAGAAGGCACTCGCGAGCTTCGATCATACGAAGCGCTACACCGTCGAAGAGGCGTGTGGCCTCCTCGCGCAGGCCAAGGTCTCGTCCAAGTGGGACGAGACGGTCGATGCGTCGATCCGTCTCGGCGTGAACCCGAAGTACGCTGACCAGATGGTCCGCGGCTCGGTCGTCATGCCGGGTGGGACTGGCAAGACCAAGCGCATCCTCGTCATCGCGAAGCCCGACAAGGCGCGCGAGGCTCTCGAAGCCGGCGCGGACTACGCGGGCTCGGACGAGTACATCAAGAAGATCGCCGAGGAGAACTGGTTCGAGTTCGACACCCTCGTCGCCACCCCGGACATGATGGTCCAGGTCGGTAAGATCGGTCGTGTCCTCGGTCCGCGAGGCCTCATGCCGAACCCCAAGGTCGGTACGGTCACGGCTGACGTCAAGAAGGCCGTTGCCGAGCTCAAGGCCGGTCGGGTGGAGTTCCGCGTCGAGAAGGCCGGCATCATCCAGACTCCGTTCGGCAAGGCGTCGTTCACGGGCGACGCCCTGGCGAAGAACCTCCGCGCTCTGCTCGAGCAGCTGATGAAGCTCAAGCCGCAGACCTCGAAGGGCACGTACATGAAGTCGATCACGATCTCGACCACGCACGGTCCGGGTATCAAGATCGATCCGACCCCGTTCACTGCTGGCGCCGCGGAGGCGTCTGCTTAATCGCTGCCGCGAGGCAACTCACTCTCGATACGACTCACCGTCGAAGAACGCCGGCATTCAAATAAGCCCTGCGGAGACGAGTGGACGATTCACGAGCTGTTCGTGAAGCCGACCCTCTTGTCTTTATCGACGAGAGGGTTGCTGCATTTTAGGAGATCACATGGAACGAGCTAAAAAAGAAGAAGTCCTCGGCGAGATCACGGAGGCGTGGAAGAACGTCTCCTCGATCGTCGTCGCCGACTACCGCGGCATCACGGTCCCGGTCGTCACCGCCATCCGCGATGACTTCCGCAAGGCAGGTTGCCACTACCGCGTGTTCAAGAACTCGCTGGTCAAGATTGCGGTGAAGGGCTCCAAGCTGGAGCCGCTCACCCAGCTGATGGCGGGCACGACGGCCGTGATCTGGACGACGGGGGAGGCTCCTCAGCCGCCTGCCGAGATCGCGCTCAAGTGGGCCAAGACCGAGCCCAAGTTCAAGATCCTCGGCGGCTACTACGAAGGCAGCGTCCTCGACGTCGCCGGCGTCAACATGCTGTCGAAGCTGCCGACCAAGAACGAAGTCCGCGCCTCGATGCTGATGACGTTCCTTGCGGGTCCGCAGGGCTTCGTCGCTCAGATCAACGCGCCGGTTCAGAACTTCGCATACCTCCTCGATGCTCGCCGCCGGCAGCTCGAAGAGGGCGGCGCGGTCGCGTAACTCACCCCAATTTCAACCTCACTCACTCACAGTTTTCAAACCAATCGGTTTCTAGGAAAGAGATAAAGTCATGTCGTTCAATCAGGAAGAGTTCATTTCGCAGCTTTCGGGTCTCACGGTCGTCGAGCTCGTCGGTCTCACCAAGGCCCTCGAGGACAAGTGGGGCGTCAAGGCGGCTCCGGTCGCAGTGGCTGCGGCCGCGGCTCCGGTCGCGGCTGGCCCGGCTGCTGAAGAGAAGACCGAGTTCACCGTCGTCCTCAAGGGCAGCGGCGCGAACAAGATCGGCGTGATCAAGGTTGTCCGCGAAGTGACCGGTCTCGGTCTCAAGGACGCGAAGGATCTCGTCGACGGCGCCCCCAAGGAAGTCAAGGCCGGCATCAACAAGACCGAAGCCGCCGACATCGAGAAGAAGCTCAAAGACGCAGGCGCAGAGGTCGAGGTCAAGTAAGCCTCGAGGCTGGGCATTTTTCGCTCAGTCACCTCGAAAGGCCGCGGGTTCGCCCGCGGCCTTTCGCTGTTTCGGCGAGGCAGAATGGCTCGCGGCGGGTCGGCATGAAGTGCCGATGTGTCGGTCCGCACATCCGCCAGGGCGTTTATGGGCCTGGCTGATCTGACTGGTTGCTCGGAGCTCCTTCGTCCGGTAAAACGCCCGTCCGATTGCAGCTCAGATCACCAACGATTTTGGCACGATAACTTGCATTACACTTTTCGGTTCACTTTTACGGGGACATGCTATACGCAGCCCGATTCTTGGCGCGTACGTCGTTGACTAAGCAGTAAATCCGGCCGGCATCACGGGATCTCAGAGCAGAGAGCCCATATGTGATGACCGGCCATCGGCTCATTTCGGCTCGCCACGGCCGAAGAACGGGACAGCTCTCACTATGGCGTCTTTGATCCAGATGAACTTCCGTGCACGGAAGAGCTTCGCGAAGTTGAAGCAGGTTATCGACATCCCGAACCTGATCGACATTCAGAAGCGCAGCTACGACAAGTTCCTGCAGCTCGAGATCCCCGCTGACAAGCGCGAGGACATGGGCATCCAGGGCGTCTTCAAGAGCGTCTTCCCGATCAAAGACTTCTCCGAGACCAGCTCGCTCGAGTTTGTCTCGTACAACCTCGAGAAGCCGAAATACGACGTCGACGAGTGCCGCGCCCGTGGCATGACGTTCGCGGCCCCGATCAAGGTGGTCATCCGCCTCGTGGTCTGGGACGTCAACGAAGAGACCGGCGTCCAGTCGATCCGCGACGTGAAGGAGCAGGAGGTCTACTTCGGCGAAATCCCGCTGATGACCGAGTCCGGCACCTTCATCATCAACGGCACCGAGCGCGTCATCGTCTCGCAGCTCCATCGGTCGCCTGGCGTGTTCTTCGATCACGACAAGGGCAAGACCCACTCCTCGGGCAAGCTGCTCTACAGCGCCCGCGTGATCCCGTACCGCGGCTCGTGGCTCGACTTCGAGTTCGACCACAAGGACATCCTCTACGTCCGTATCGATCGCCGTCGCAAGCTGCACGCGACCGTGCTCCTGCGCGCGCTCGGTTACTCGACCGAAGAGCTGCTCAACTACTTCTACGACACCGAGACCATCCACTTCGAGGCGAGCAAGAAGTACGCGCGCCAGGTCAACTACGACCTCTTGATCGGTCAGCGCGCGACGCGCGATATCAAGCACCCGAAGACCAAAGAAGTCCTCGTCAAGAAGAACCGTAAGTTCACCAAGGGCGCGATCCGGAAGCTCCAGGAGTCCGGCGTCGAGATGCTCCCGATCGAGCTCGACGAGCTCGTCGGCAAGGTCTCGGCGAAGGACGTCATCGACGAGTCGACCGGCGAAGTGCTCCTGCAGTGCAACGAGGAGCTCACCGAGCAGAAGCTCGAAGAGCTGCGCGATCGCGGCGTCGAGCTCGTCGAGGTGCTCTTCATCGATAACTTGAACGTCGGTCCGTACCTCCGCAACACGCTGCTCACCGACAAGCTCCAGGGCCCGGATGAGGCCGTGATGGAGATCTATCGCCGTCTGCGTCCAGGCGATCAGCCGGCGCTCGATTCGGCGCAGACCCTGTTCCACAACTTGTTCTTCAATGCCGAGCGCTACGATCTGTCGCGCGTCGGCCGCCTGAAGCTCAACTACAAGTTCAAGATCGACGAACCGATCGAGACCCAGATCCTCACGAAGCGCGACATCCTCGAGACGGTCCGCTACCTGATCGAGCTGCGCAACGGCCGCGGTGTGATCGACGATATCGATCACCTCGGTAACCGCCGCGTTCGCGCGGTCGGTGAGCTGATGGAGAACCAGTACCGCATCGGTCTGGTCCGCATGGAGCGCGCGATCAAAGAGCGCATGTCGATGTCGCAAGAGATCGAGACGCTCATGCCGCACGATCTCATCAACGCGAAGCCGGTCAGCGCCGTCGTCAAGGAGTACTTCGGCAGCTCGCAGCTCTCGCAGTTCATGGATCAGACGAACCCGCTCTCGGAAGTCACCCACAAGCGCCGCCTCTCGGCGCTTGGACCAGGTGGTCTGACCCGCGAGCGCGCGGGCTTCGAAGTCCGCGACGTGCACCCGACCCACTACGGCCGGATCTGTCCGATCGAGACCCCGGAAGGTCCGAACATCGGCCTGATCGCGTCGCTGTCGACCTTCGCTCGCGTGAACGAGTACGGCTTCATCGAGACGCCGTACCGCTCGGTGGAAGCAGGCAAGGTCTCCGAAGAGGTGACCTTCTACTCGGCGCTCCAGGAAGAGGGCCAGATCATCACGCACGCCAGCGTCGAGCAAAAGGCCGGCAAGCTGACCGAAGACTTCGTCTCGAGCCGTAAGGGCTCCGACGTCGTGATGAGCCGCCCGGACGACGTGACGCTGATGGAAGTTTCGCCGAACCAGCTGGTCTCGGTCGCCGCTTCACTCATTCCGTTCCTCGAGCACGACGATGCCAACCGCGCCCTCATGGGTTCGAACATGCAGCGTCAGGCAGTGCCGCTCATCCGCACCACGTCGCCGCTGATCGGCACGGGTATGGAGCACATCGTGGCGCGTGACTCCGGTGTCACGGTCGTCGCGAAGCGCGACGGCACGGTCGACTGGGTCGACGCGAACCGCATCGTGGTTCGCCCGTCCAAGGTCGATCCGAAGGATCCGAACTCGGTCCGCCCCGACATCTACACGCTGGTGAAGTTCCAGCGCTCGAACCAGAACACGTGCATGAACCAGAAGCCGATCGTCCAACCGGGCGACAAGGTCAAGGTTGGTGACGTGATCGCCGACGGTCCCGCGACGGAGACCGGCGAGCTCGCGCTCGGCCAGAACGTGGTCGTCGCGTTCATGCCGTGGGGTGGTTACAACTTCGAGGACTCGATCCTCATCAACGAGAAGCTCGTCAAGAACGACATCTTCACCTCGATTCACATCGAGGAGTTCGAGTGCGTTGCTCGCGACACCAAGCTCGGCAAGGAAGAGATCACGCGCGACATCCCGAACGTCGGTGAGGAAGCGCTCAAGGATCTCGACGACTCGGGCATCGTGCGCATCGGTGCGGAGGTCAAGGCCGGCGATATCCTCGTCGGTAAGATCACGCCGAAGGGCGAGACGCAGCTGTCGCCGGAAGAGAAGCTCCTCCGCGCGATCTTCGGTGAGCGCGCCGGCGATGTCCGCGACACGTCACTGCGTGTTCCGCCGGGTGTCATCGGTGTCGTGATCGGCGCCCGCGTGTTCGCACGCAAGGG